>JAPPOG010000023.1 GCA_028818225.1 Gammaproteobacteria bacterium
TGTAAGGAATATAAGATTGCCTCGGAGAGTGTTTCATTAGACTCTCAGTGATTTGTCATAGAAAGATACGTTGCACCATTTGAAGCAGTATATATTGATGTAAATAACAATCTGTATACAAAACTTTGTACAGAGCCTGGCGAACATACACCATGCATTTTCGAGCATGTCTACTTTGCTCGACCAGACTCATTGATGGACGGTATTTCAGTCTATAAGGCCAGACTTCGCATGGGTGAAAAACTGGCTGATAAATTGAAGAAATTGCGGCCGGACCATGACATCGATGTTGTTATTCCTATTCCTGATACCAGTCGAACTTCTGCATTGGAGCTCGCTAATACCCTCGGTATTAAATTTCGTGAAGGATTCGTTAAAAACCGCTATATCGGTAGAACCTTTATCATGCCGGGGCAGAGTATGCGCAGAAAATCAGTGAGGCAGAAGCTCAATGCTATCGAGTTGGAATTTAAAGGGAAAAATGTCTTGTTGGTGGATGATTCGATTGTTCGCGGTACAACCTGCAAACAAATTATCCAGATGGCCCGGGATGCCGGAGCAAAAAAAGTTTATTTTGCGTCCGCTGCCCCAGCAATTCGTTATCCAAACGTCTATGGTATAGATATGCCCGCAGCTTCTGAACTAATCGCTGCAGGAAAAACAGACATTGAGGTTGAAGAGCAAATAGGCGCTGACTGGTTGATCTATCAGGATCTTGAGGATTTGATAGCGGCTGCTGAAGAGGGTAACCCTAATATTACCCGCTATGAATGCTCGGTATTTAATGGCGAGTACATAACTGGTGATGTTGATGAAATGTATTTAAAGCGCTTGGAAAATATGCGCAATGATGCCGCCAAACAAGGCAAGAAAAAGGGCTCACATAAGCGTCAGACCAATCTAGTGGCAGATCTCAATACAGAGGGTTAATGCTGACAGCCTGGGAAGGACCCAGGAATAACTAAGTTATGTTTTCAGTAAATCTCGATAAAGAAACCAATACTATATTGGCGCAGGTTGTGGAGAATAAATTCTCACAACAAGTGCAGGTTACTGTTGCAGAAGTAAGCAAGGCTTTACTGGGAAAAGATCACCAAATACGGCTGGCATTATGTTGCCTGTTTTCCGGGGGGGCACCTGTTGATCGAAGATTTGCCGGGAATGGGCAAGACGACTCTCTCCTATGCGCTGGCCAAAGCGTTAAATCTAAAATACAACCGCATTCAATTTACCAGTGATCTTTTGCCCGCCGATATTTTGGGTATTTCAATTTTCGATCAGAAGACTAATGAATTTAACTTCCATCCAGGACCCATATTCAGCCAGCTCGTACTAGCGGATGAGATTAATCGCACGACGCCCAAGACGCAAAGTGCGTTGCTGGAAGCGATGGAAGAGCGGCAGGTGACTGTGGAGGGTGAAACCCGTGGCTTGCCAGAGCCATTTTTTGCAATAGCGACACAAAACCCGTTTTCATTGGCAGGAACTTACCCATTGCCAGAGTCCCAATTAGATCGTTTTCTTATGCGCTTACGTCTTGGTTATCCCGATCAGCGAGCTGAGCGAGAATTGTTGGAGATGAATACCGAGATGGATAGAGTAGAGGGTATTAAGCAGAGACTAACTACTGAAGACGTGAATGAATTCAGGCGGCAGTCTGCCGAAGTCATTGCCAGTGACTCTTTGCTTGATTACGTGCAGAGATTGATTAACTTCACCCGCGGTAAAAATGAGTTTCATTTCGGACTTTCGCCCCGTGGTAGCCTGTCAATTATGCGCGCAGCAAAAACCTGGGCGTTGATGTGCGGTCGCAATCACGTTGTGCCGGAAGATGTGCAGACAATCCTGCCAGCGGTAGTGGAACATCGATTAAGAGCTTCTACTGACGAAGATGGTCATACTGGTGCGTCACTGGTGCAGCGTCTTCTAAATGAAGTTGATGTCATAAAGTAGTCGTTACAAACGGCCATACCGGGTCGCCAGGCCAGGATCAAAGCATGGCATTCAGTATTCGAGCAAGTTGGCGAGAAAACTATAAGCAATGGTTAGCAGCCCGTATACCTGCGCAAAATAGATCTACGCTTCATCGTCGCAATATCTATATCCTGCCCACGGCCAATGGCATGATGTATTTGTTTGCCGCAGGTTTGGTATTTGTTGCAGCAATTAATTACGCAGTAAGCCTGGCTTTTGGTCTCGCCTTCTTAATGGTCAGTGTATTTATCCTGGCAATACTTCATACATTTAATAACCTTAATCAATTAATACTACTGGGCAAGTTTTCGCCAGCTGTCTATTGTGAAGAACAAGCGGCCTTCAAAGTCGAGCTGTCCCGACTGCCTGCAAAAAAGCATGAAGCTATCGAGTTAAGTTTCGAGCAGGGCTTAGTCACCCATGCCGATCTTATTGATCAGGATAGGGTTGTTGTGGATGTATTCGTAAAAGCGGACCGCAGAGGGGAATTCAGGGCGCCATTTCTAAGGATCACAACATATTTTCCTCTCGGTCTGTGCCGTGCCTGGTCGTTTGTGGATCTGGATATGTATTGTCTCGTCTACCCGAAGCCGGTGGTATTCAGCATGAATCAATTTAACACAGGGTCTTCCGGAAATGATGACTCAGCCATTATCAAAGATGGAAGCGAAGATTATTACGGTTTAAGAGAATACGTGCCTGGAGACTCACTAAGGCAGGTGGCATGGAAAAATTTAGCTCGTGGACAGAGCATGCATGTAAAACAACTTGTGGATTATGTAGACAGCAAGATATGGCTGGATTGGGATATGTTTTACGGATTTAGTACTGAAGAGCGCTTATCCCGATTATGCTATTGCGTGCTGAAGCTATCTAAAAGTAATAATGCCTTTGGATTAAAGTTACCCGGCGTAGAGATAGCACCAGATACTGGGCCTGATCACAAAATAAAACTTCTCAGAACACTGGCGCTGTTTGGGGGGTAAGAAACCTAGTAATGGATATTAACTATCAAATACCAAGATCAGCATTGATTTGGGTACTCGTGTCCGTGGTCATTGTGTTGATTCCACAAACGATTCGGATGCCGATTTGGGTCACTGTTATAGCTGCAATATGTATTTTGTGGCGCCTACTCATTTCTCAGGGAAAACTGAATTATCCGGGTCGCAAAATCAGAATAGTGGTAGTGCTGTTTACACTGATTTTCTCGATTTCCCAAATCCGTTCTATCGGGATTGGCCTGGATAGTGCGGTAAGTTTATTGGCCCTTGGCTTTGTCTTTAAACTGATTGAGATGCGCTACAAGCGCGATATTTATGTCGTGCTATCGCTATGCTTCGTAATGTCTATGGTGTCTTTCCTGTACTCGCAGGGAATTGTTACCTCGGCTTATATTGCGATGACCGTGATAATTATTTTGTGCGCAATGATTGCTTGTAATCGTTCCAGTTTAATTCTCGAAGCTGAGAGCACAGTAAAGCTGGCCATGAAAATAACCTTTCAGGCACTGCCCCTCACTATAGTGCTGTTTATGCTATTCCCTCGCATCGCACCGCTATGGGCTGTTCCCACCCAAAACAATGCATCAGGAACCGGCGTGTCTGATGAAATGTCGCCGGGTGATATCAGTCAACTGGTCCGCACTTCGGGTCTCGCGTTTCGCGTACAATTTGAGGAAGAAGTCAGCTTGCCCAATGAACTACTGTATTGGCGGGGTTTGGTTCTGGATGATTACGATGGCGAAACCTGGCGGCGTTCTCGTTCCAGATCTGCCTATGGCAATGCTGCGGCCTTTGGCAATTTTCGCTTTAACTGGGAAGGGCGGATGGAAACCAACGGTATTCCTTTGCGCTATAACGTCATCATGGAACCAACCCAGCAACCCTGGATTTATGGACTTCATCTTGCTGAACCAATATCCAGCGGTATCTTTCTTAGCCGAAATTTTGAAATGTTCAATAACGGACTTATCTCCCAACGCTTAAGCTACGATGTTGCTTCATATATTGAAAACCAGACTGACCTGTTTCTTACCAGCAGTCCTCGGCGAAATAATATAGAAATTCCAGCGCAAGGAAATGAGCGCAGTTTACAGTTCGCTCGTGAGCTCAGGGCTGCGGTAGATACTGATAGAGAGTATGCCCTGGCGGTACTCAACTATTTCGCAACCAATCAATACTTTTATACCCTGAATCCAGGGTTGTTGGGTGAAAACAGAATTGATGACTTTTTGTTCAACACCATGGAAGGTTTCTGTGAACACTATGCCAGCGCGTTTGCCTATTTAATGCGAGCTGTCGATATCCCGGCAAGAGTTGTGGTCGGCTATCAGGGAGCTGAATATAACCCTTTCGAAAATTACATGATGGTGTACCAATACAATGCCCATGCCTGGAATGAGGTGTGGCTGGAAGGTGAGGGCTGGGTTCGATTCGACCCTACTGGCGCGGTATCACCAACTCGCATTGAGCTTGGCGCAGAGGCTGCGTTGAGGGACGATCCTGCTTTTCTCGATGATTTTCTGTTTACGGCCATGCGTCTGGGTGGCATGGGATGGATTAATACCTTGCGGCTGCGCTTTGATGCATTGGAGTATGAATGGAATCGCCGGGTCGTAAACTACAATGAAGAAGTGCAATTCGAGTTGCTTGAAGAATTAATTGGAGATGTCACTGAGAGCAAGGCAGTGTTGTTTCTTTTAATTGCTACCGCACTGGTGATGCTGGGTGTTGGGGTGGCAGTTATCAGGGTTGATCGAAGTGCGCAGCGTGATCCAGTAGTAAATCTCTATGTCTCAATTGGCAAGGAGTTAGAAAAAATCGACCTGCCCAGAAAGCGTGGCGAAGGCCCTTTGCATTATCGAGACCGGGTTATAGCAGAGCGCCCGGAACTTGCTGAGATCATGTCAGAGCTTACCGAGCTGTATGTGCAACTGAGCTATCGGTCGAGAACTGTCGATAACTTGCAAAGAAATCAAACCAGGCAACTGAAAGCCATGCTGAATCAATTACGCTTTAAGTTATCGCCCCTGGCAAAAATCAGCGGCAAAGTATGATTACCCTCCAGCCAGCCTGGCCGTAATCCCTTTCGATGCCAGATACTGTTTCGCGATCTGGCGTTGATCGCCCTGAATTTCGATAATTCCGGATTTGGTAGTTCCACCAACACCACAATGTGATTTTAATTGTTTGGCTAATTCCTTTAATTCCTTTTCGGTTCCGGTAATTCCTTTGATCAGGGTTACGCCGGCGCCTTTACGGCCTTTTGTTTGGCGCGAAATTTGTACTACTTCCTCTCCATTAACGCTTTCCGGATTCTCGGGGCATTTACATTTATGCAGTACTTTGCCGCATTGGGTGCAGGTATTGCTGCTCCCGGTCGAAAAGACGAGACGTGTATCACTCACTCTCAGGTTTCACTCAGAAATAGTAATCAGGTTTTATACAGTGGCGGCAACGCGTAGCGTTGTTGCCTGGCATCAATCTTGTCATTGCGAAGTTTATTGCGACGCAATAGCGACACGGCCTTGATTAATTCGGCGGGATTAAAAGGTTCGCAGCCGGTGTCCTCTGAGCTGTTATTGAATAACGCAGCCTGGATTTGTTCCACAAACTGGTGTAGTTCGGTGGATTCTCTTTGCTGGAGAATGTCTTCCATGGTCAATATTGTCCGAGAATTAATAAAGTGATCCGACCACTGTATGAGCTTTTCGCGAATACTGTTTAAATCTCCGGTATTGCCTGCGCTTCGCAATTGATTGAAAGCAATCCATTCATTATTTTCGGGACTGTATTTGGATTGAAAGTTTTCGCGCTTCCTGCTTATGAAGGCATTGATTTCGGCGCTATTCGGAACAATAACAAGTTTGAAAATGCTGTAGGCCACAATCAGGAATGCCAGAGCGATAAAATAGTTTAACCAGGACGTATCAACTTCTATAAATTCTGCTTCTGCCTGAGCATCAATCATATCCTGGTCAACCACAGGTGCTGCAGCGAGTAAGTCCTCGATATTTTCGGAAGTAACCACTGTTTGTTCAGATGGAAGGTCGCCTTCAATGGTTGCTATCTCGATACTGGTAGCGGGTATGATAGTGGATTCCAGTTCGTCGGTATTTACATTCCACCATTCTATCGTCACCTGGGGTATTTCGATGTCGCCAGCCCTGGTCGGAACCAGGGTAGTTGTTTCAACCCGGGTACCTACAATGCTTCCATCTACAAATGTCCTTTGAATATCTGGAGGATCTGGATACACATTAAGCCCATCGATTTGTTCAGGGCTGAAAGGAGGGAGCACAGCGCCATCAAGCCCATCGGTAACCATAGTGATGGTTCGGACTATGGAGTCACCAACTCGTAAATTTGTAATGTCAGAGCTGAACTCTTCTTCCAGCGTAAGATTGCTCACCGGCAGCCAGAAGGAACTATCCCTTACGGCGTTTGGCCTTGGTTCAACATTAATGGTTATGCCATCGATAAAAGCAGTAACACGGCGAGTGTTTAAGTTCCTGAATACAAAATTACTGGAGCCATCTGTTACTTCACCTCTAAAGAGTATGTCAGGAATTTCCAGTGGGCCACTACGCTGAGGGAAAATGACATAACGCTTTTCATACACACCATAGCGCACCTGGTCGATGCTGCCGTTACGCTCTTCCTCAATTATTTGTTCATATTGATTCGGTGAACCAATGAGCTGAATCACCGTATCTTCCATCTCTAATTCTGTAAATTGCGGATTTCGTATACCATTAATGGTGTAATAAAGCCGAACTGTAAACAGCAGTTGTTCCTGCACATAAACAGTATCCTTATTTACCTCAATTTCAAGAAATAACTCATCATTATCCTGGTTCGAGCGTGGACCTTCATTAACCACAGAAACTACAATGGGGTCAGTTTCTACATTGTTAACTTCAATCGACGGAATTGTCAGTTCGCCTTCAGTTAACGGGAATAACGTGACGATGTAATCGGTCCAGGACTCAACTGCGCCATTAATGCTTCTGATTTGGCTTGAAGTGCGAGTTCCGAGGACATCGAATTCTTCCGTCAAAGGGGTCAGGTCTAACTGCATCCCCTGGCGTTGGTCATAGACGCGAATGGTGAAGGTCAGAGTTTCGCCTCGCGCGAGTTCTTCGCGATCAACTGAGACTTCTACCTCTTGCGCTGTGGCAGTTGTAGCGACCAATAATATTGGGAGCAGCAGTCCATAAAATAATGGTATTAACCGTGTCAC
The DNA here is from genome assembly GCA_028818225.1 of Gammaproteobacteria bacterium. Classification (GTDB taxonomy): domain Bacteria; phylum Pseudomonadota; class Gammaproteobacteria; order Pseudomonadales; family Pseudohongiellaceae; genus UBA9145. The sequence continues at coordinate 7,219 of JAPPOG010000023.1, forward strand.
CAGATTTGACCTCCGCTTTGTACGGAATTCGCAGTTCCATTTAACTGGCGCTGACGGTATTGGTAACGAAATTTTCGCCGTAAAAGTTCACCGGGATCGTCTTCGATTCGGCGTAACCATTGCTCCAGTGATTGCTGATCTTCAAATTCTTCATTGGAGGACTGACTGGGAGTATTCTGTTCACTGTTGGACTCAGAACTTTCCTGTTCTTCCGGCGCTTCGTTTTGCTGCTCTTGTTGTTGCTGGTCTTCGTTACCTTCCTGGCTTTCCTGGTCCTGATTTTCTGAGTTTTCGTTTTGTTCCTCAGATTGTTGTTCAGAGTTTTGCTCGGATTGATTCTCCTGGTTTTCGCCGTCCTGATTCTCTCCTTGTTCCGATTCTTGCTCTTCCAGAAGTTGTTCTACTATTTCTTTATTGTGAAGCGCATCCGCATGATCTGCTTCCAGACCGATAGCCACGTCATAGGCAGCGATCGCTTCGACATAATTACCCGCCAGAGCGAGGGCGTTGCCACGGTTATAATGGCCATCAGGGGTATCGCTGCCGCTGAATGCGGCGATAGCGGATTCATAGTCCTGGGCCCTGTAGCTTGCTGCACCGCGCCAGTCAGAAGATTCAAAAAGCGCTGCCGCCAGCTGATGATCCTCGGCGGCAAAGGCTTCAGCAGCCTGCTGATCTTTGGTCTGCCACAGGTCACGCCATTCGAAGGCCTGGGCCGACTGACCCGGAAACAGTAAACCAGTCCCAGTGAGTAATACCAGGCTGAATAGCCAGCCCCGGCGAAAGGTAAGAGCTGTTAAAGGTAGCACTAACAGAAGCAGGAAGGGGCCGGCTTCATACCAGACATCGAACTCTTCTTCGACTTCGGTTAGTTCATCGTCATCGAGTAATTGATTTTCAACCAAGAGAAACGCCAGGTCTGCATCCGATAACTGTATATCGTGATAGCGGCCATTGACTCGATTAGTTAAAGACTGCAAAACATTCTTGTTCAGGGTCGGAACAACCATGGCCCCATTTTCGTCTGTGAGAAAACTACCATCACTGGTGCGAATCGGTGCACCCTGTTCAGTACCAATGCCCATTACTAATAATTCGTAGTCGGTTTCCTCAAATTGTTCGGTGATGAGTAGCTCCTGATCAAAGCCGGAGATACCGTCAGTCATCAGCAGAATGCGACCGTCGGTAGATTCCACGTCATCGAGTAGGTTTATTGCCATATCTATGGCGGCCATGGGATTGCTACCAAACAGAGGCATGATATTTGGACTGAGTGACGGTACCAGGGCATCAATGGTGACAACGTCATCCGTAAGCGGGGTCACTACATGTGAGTCACCGGCATACACCACCAGAGCGGTTTGTCCCTCTTCTCTTAATGCCAGAATATCCCGGAGTTTCCGTTTCGCCAGATCCAGCCGAGTTGGATTATGATCCGGCGCAAACATGGAAAGCGATAAGTCCATGACAATAACCAGGGCATCCTCTCTTTTTTGGACAGGCTGGGGTAGTTGCTCCCAAACCGGTCCTGCCATGGCCACAGTAGATAAAACCCAGGCAACGAATAAGAGCAATAGCGGCGTCCGCTGGGCAGCGTTCTTGCTCCTATCGAGTAAGTAGGGCAGCAGGCTCTTATCAATTGCCTTATCCCAGGCAGTGACAACGGTATTTATGCGCCACATGGCGAGAAAGAAAGTGAAAGCAGGAATTAATGCCAGTAACCATAGCGGTCGCAAAAAATGGAAATCCTGAATCATATTAGCGGGGATCAGAATATCCATCAGGCGTTGCCTCCGCTAGCGGCCAGTTCCGCTTCATCCTCTTCGTATTCTTCGATACGTGCCTTGCCAGTTAAAGATAACCATGGAATCGAAACCAGGGCGAGGATAAAGCTGATGATAAGCGCGGCTCCTAATGGCCAGTAGAACAAGACCCGGGTAGGCCGGTAGGTTTGCTCGTCTTGTTCAATTGTTTCGAGGCGGTCTAATTCCTCATATATATCCACCAGGTCGTTAACGTCCCTGGCGCGGAAATACCGACCACCGGTAGACTCAGCAATTCTTGTCAGTACCGCCTCGTCCAGTTCTGCTGAAGGGTTGATCGCTCTGGCTCCGAAGAAGGTACGTTGCACGACCTGGTCGGCGCCAATTCCGATCGTGTAGATTTTAATGTTTTCTTGTTGTGCCAGTTGACCTGCCTGTTCGGGTGACACGGCGCCTGCGTTATTCACACCATCAGTTAATAGGACTAAAACCCGACTATTTTCAGGTCGTGTGCGCAGGTGAATAACTGCCAGACCAATAGCATCTCCAATCGCTGTGGCGGATTCTTCGATGATGCCAATTTCCGCCTCATCTAATAATGTGCCCACTGTTTCCCGGTCGAAAGTGAGTGGAGCCTGAATGTAGGCATGGGCAGCAAAGAGTATGAGGCCCAGCCGGTCACCTTCACGACGTTCGACGAAATCGCCAACTACTGCCTTGACCACATCGATGCGAGAGGCCTGACGATTTCCAACCACCATGTCCTGGGCTTCCATGCTGCCGGAGATATCGACAGATAACATGAGATCGCGGCCGGTAGAGGGAAGTTGTACTGGCTCTCCCAGCCATTGTGGCCGGCTTGCCGCCAGCACGATTAGGAGCCAAATCAGGGTGCAGAAGATTAGATTTAGTAAGCGCCCACTGGTGAGATTCTCGTTATCCGATTGCAAACGAGACAGCACACTAAAAAACGGCACGTAGAGCGCAGCATCCTGTCGAGGTGCGCGGGAAATCAACTTATAGATAATGAAAGGCAGCGGGAGTGCAAGGAAAACCCAGGGCCAGGTGAATTCAAGCATCAGTCACACCGTCCTCTCGCTGGGAAAATTTCTTGCTGTTTAAATAAAGACTGGTGATCCATGCTTGCCCGAGACTGTTCATGGCATCCACATCGACGTCGCATTGAGTTTGAAAGCGCCCAAAACTGAGGGCTGCAGCGATTTCATCATTTAACCCGGAAGAGTCACCTTTTTGCCGGATAAAATCAACCCAGGCATCGCCCCCGAGACTGGCTACATTAGCCTGGGGGAAATGGACGAGGGCAACGCGGCGCATGACAGAATTAAATTCATTAACATACCGTAAACGCAGGCCGCCCATGTCTTCCTCTTCAGCACTGGCAAAGCGCAGGTAACAATTTTCCAATTCTGCCAAGGCATGTTGACATACTTTTTGCAGATTACGTTGCTGAACAATTTTGCGAATCAGAAAGTATCCGCCCAGCAAGAGAAGTGCGGCAAGAACCCACCATCCCGGCGCCGGCGGCCAGTAACTGATTTCACCAGGCAGATGAATGTCTGCGAGTTGGGCTAATAGCTCTTCGCTATCCATTGTCGGATTTGCTCCACCACGAGTTGGTTCGTTCGCATTTTAATCAGCTGGATCTGTAACTTATCGAATTCCGTTGTTAGTCGATCCATACGTTCATGAAACTGTTCGCGATAACGAATTCTCGCTTTGCTGTTATGGGTATTCAAGGCTCCCTTACGGCTGCCATCGGTTATGCTGTATATACCGGGTACAGGCAAGGATTCTTCCAGGGTGTCGTAAACCATCACACAAATCACATTGTTATGGCGAGATAACTGATTCAGATACTGCAGCGCCTTGTCATCCAGAGTCACGAAATCAGAGATTACATAGAGTGTGCTGCCGGGCTTGGTAATACGGCGAATTTGCCCCAGTGCGTGAGCCAAACCCGGCTTAAATGCTGGATCATGAGGCAGCTGATTTTCCGGATCTTTCACCTCCGGTAAACGCTGGTTGTATTCGAAGACCTGATTCAACAAATGCAGGGCGGAGCGCCGACTGCGTTTTGGCCTGACCAGATTGGCTTCCACATCGGAAAATACCAGGCCGCCGACCCGATCCCCATTGTCGATTGCCAGCCAACAAAAAACTGCGGCGGCTTGAGCTGCAATTACTGATTTGAAGGCAATCTGGCTGCCAAAATACATGTTATGGGTTTGATCAACCGCTATTATGACGGGACGTTCCCGTTCTTCACGGAAAACTTTGGTAAAGGGACGGCTTGTGCGGGCGGTGACTCGCCAATCGATTAATCTGATGTCATCCCCCGGTTGATAGGGCCGAAACTCCTCAAAATCGATTCCACGGCCTCTCATCTTGGATAAATGCAGACCTGAGATGCCGGCGATGGAGCGGGTGTGCGCAATATATTCGAGGGTTTTAGCGGCATAACGCTGGATCAGCAACTGTTGCAGGCTGATAACGGCCCCTTTGCTCTGATATCGAGCATGGTGGGGGTCAATTTGCAGTTTCGCCGACATTTAGCGCGTCCTGGCGAGATCAGGCGGAGGGTACGCGTTCGCGAATGGTCTCTAGAACCTTGTCAGGAGTAACGCCACTGGCCTCCGCTTCGAAGCTCAGGAGAATGCGGTGGCGGAGAACATCAAACATGATTTCCTGCACATCATCAGGGCTAACAAAATCCCTTCCCTGGATCCAGGAATGGGCGCGGGCGCAGCGGTCAAGAGAGATGGTACCCCGCGGACTGGCACCATATTCCAACCAGGATGCAAGGTCTTCGCCATAGAGCTCTGGCTGGCGGGAAGCCATTATGAGTTGAATAATATATTCCTCAACTTCCGGCGCCATATGCATCGCGAGGATTTCCTGCCTTGCTGCAAATAAATCTTGCTGGGCAATCTGCTTTGGCGGCTCAGATAACTTATTAGCAGCCTCATCCCTCACCAGGTGAAGAATGTCCCGTTCCGCCTCGATAACTGGATAGTCGATAGTTACGTGCATCAGGAATCTATCCAGTTGCGCTTCAGGCAGAGGATAGGTTCCTTCCTGTTCAATCGGGTTCTGGGTAGCCATTACAAGGAAAAGAGGAGGCAGGGTAAAGGATTCCCTACCCACTGATACCTGATGCTCAGCCATGGCTTCCAGCAACGCCGATTGTACTTTGGCTGGTGCTCGGTTGATCTCATCTGCCAATACCAGGTTGTGAAAGATGGGCCCTTGCTGGAATCGAAAGCTTCCGTCTTCAGGTCTGAATACTTCGGTTCCGGTTATATCGCTTGGTAGTAAGTCTGGGGTGAACTGAATCCGATGAAAATCACCTTCTATTGCTCTCGATAAATCTTTGATGGCTTTGGTCTTGGCCAGACCGGGAGCGCCTTCCACCAAGAGGTGTCCATCAGCCAATAATGCAATTAACAAACGATCAAGTAAGCGCTCCTGTCCTATAATTTGTCGAGATAACCAGTTTTTGAGTTCTGTTATTATTCCATGATGGCTCATATGTAAGAATTCTCTGTTTGTAAATGGAGCACTTAGCGCGAAGTCAGGGATTTTAAGGGTTTTATGAAGGATGTCTAGGCGAACATTGTAGCGGAATGTAGCGATACATCAGGGATGTAGCTCGATTGCTTAAGGCTTTTTCACCACATAGCTGTCATCAATTTTCCGCACTAAGAGTCACTTCGCCATCGTTAGGAGGGGGTTTTTCCCATGAGCACGCAACCGAACGTGGACAATTTACTATTTGTCCCGATCTATCAAGAAATCAAGAAGAAGTTTTCCAAAGCGAAAGCGGATTCGGTAGTGCTTTTTGCCAGTCAATTGTTTGCCAGTTCCTCCCGGTCCGAATTGGCAAAATTTACCGAGCAGGAGCTACTGGAATCGGTAATGGATGCCTGGCAGTTTGTGCAGGAAAGAAAGCTGGGCTCGCCATCAGTAAAATTCTTCCAGCGCAAACTCGACAAGCATGAAAATCGACAAACAGGAACCAGTATCTACATTCTTGTAGACGATATGCCTTTTTTGGTGGATTCCATCCGGCAGTGCCTTAATCGAAACGGGGTAATTATCCGCAATGCAAACAATGCTGTGTTTCAGGTTAATCGTATCGCAAAAGGAAAAAACACAGCTGGAAAGTTAAAAAACATTACAACTCACACAAATGCAGGCTACAAGGGCGAAGCCTTGAGTTGCATCAATTGTGCTTTTATCACTGATATTCAATGTCGCGTAATAGAGAAAGAGATTCGTGACACGCTTAGACACGTGGCCGTGGCGGTTAAAGATTTCCAACCGATGTGCAGTAAGGCTATCGAGATACGGGAAGCTCTGCTAGCAAACAGGAAGTTGATCCCGGTAACTGACGAGGAAATGAAAGAATCCAGTGAATTCCTGTCCTGGTTGGTGGATAACCATTTTACATTTCTCGGTTATGAAGAATATAGAATAAAGCGACCCAAGCGTGGAGCGCTCATTGAATTACAAAAGAAGTCCATGTTGGGGATCTCGCGATATAAAAAAGATCTAAAAGAAAGAGTTTCGTTAAGAAGTTTGCCGAAGGGAATTGGCGATCTGATTCTAAAGAAAACTATTTGCAGTTTTGCTAAATCGACAAATCGCTCCAAAGTGCATCGTCCTGCATTCTACGACTACGTCATCATTAAAGAGTTTGATGATAAAGGGAGCGTAATTGTGGAGCACCGCTTTGTCGGACTCTATACGTCTTCTGTTTATTATCGTGCCGCCTTGGATATACCGCTGGTGAGAAAGAAGGTAAATGCGGTATTGGATCAGTCGGGATTTGCCCCCAATGGTCACAGCATCAAAGATCTGCTGCAGGTCATCAATGTGTTTCCCCGAGATGAGTTATTCCAGATTAGCAAGGATCAGCTGTACAACACGGCATTGGAAATTACACAGATTCAGGAAACACGCGCCAGTAAACTATTCATTCGCAAAGACTCTTACGGGAAATTCTTTTCCTGCCTGGCGTATATACCCCGGGATATTTATAACACCAGGGTACGAATCAATATTCAGGAGTTTCTGGAAAAAGAATTAAAAGGTGAAGAGGTCGAGTTCACTACCTATTTTTCTGAATCAACTTTGGCAAGAATACATTTCATATTGCGCGTCCCAAATATTCAAAAAGTTAAATACGATTTATCCATGCTAAATGAAAAGATGGTCGCTGTAGCAAAACCTTGGGAAGACTATTTTCTTGAAGCCTTGCAGCATCAATACCTGGATCAGGAAGCGGAAAGACTGCATCGTATTTATGCCGATTGCTACTCATCGGCTTATAAGGAGGTATATAGCGCTGAAGAGGCGGTAAAAGATATTGCCCGAATAGACAGTGTGGTTGCGAACAAGAGCCTGGCGCTGGATCTGGATACCTGTTCATCGGAGGTCGGTGCCGAGCTGAGCTTTAAAATTTTTAGTTACCAACATCAGCTATTTCTGTCAGATGTGGCCCCAGTTCTGGAAAATCTGGGGTTAAATATTATTAGTGAAAAGGCATTTAAGTTGGAGCCTGAATGTGAGCACGAAGTGTGGTTACATGATTTTTCTCTTTATAGAAAGAATGCCAGCGTCGGTAATCTAACGGTAGCGCTTAAACAAAACTTTGAGGAGGCATTTAACGCTATTTGGTCTAAAAAGATTGATGACGACAACTTCAACGCCCTTGTCGTTATGGCAGGAATAAACTGGCGAGATGCAGCTTTGCTTCGAGCCTATGCCGCCTATTTGAAACAGATTCAGTTTGGTTATACGCCAAAATTTATGGCTGAAACATTAGCAGAACACAAGACTATAGCCGGTCAGCTTATCCAGTATTTCTATACTCTCTTCGACCCAGATCTTTCAGCCAAGACGCGAAAGCAGGCAATGACGCTGAAAAGAACTCTGTCGGCTGCCATCGACGATGTTGCTAACCTGGCGGAAGACAGTGTACTGCGAGCCTTCCTCAATCTATTCGACGCAACTTTGCGCACTAATTACTTTCAGCCTGATACTGAGGGTAACGTCAAAGATTACTTTTCTTTTAAGCTCGCCCCGGAACAAATTGAAGGAATCCCGCTACCGAAACCCAAGTTTGAGATATTTGTCTTCTCGCGCGGAGTAGAGGGCGTCCATTTAAGAGGTGGGCGTGTTGCCCGCGGCGGCTTACGCTGGTCAGATCGTAGTGAAGACTATCGAACTGAAGTTCTTGGTCTGGTGAAAGCGCAACAAGTTAAAAACTCGGTAATCGTCCCGGTTGGGGCGAAGGGTGGGTTTTACGTTAAAGAGTCAGCGCCAGATCGCGAGGCATTTATGCGGTTGGGCATTGCCAGTTACAAAACCTTTATCAGTGGCCTGCTGGACATTACGGACAACATTATTGATTCAAAATTAATACCTCCTGTGGCGGTAGTAAGACGTGACGAGGATGATCCCTATCTGGTGGTTGCTGCAGATAAGGGCACGACGACTTTTTCTGATATAGCTAATGAAATCGCCGGGGAGTATGAGTTCTGGTTGGGTGATGGATTTGCTTCTGGTGGTAGTAATGGCTATGACCATAAGGCCATGGGCATTACCGCGAGAGGCGCCTGGGTTTCAGTGCAGCGACATTTCCGCGAAATCGGAGTCAATGTGCAGGAAGAGGATTTCACCGTCGTAGGCATAGGAGATATGTCGGGTGATGTGTTTGGCAATGGCATGTTGCTGTCGAAGCATATTTGCCTGACGGCCGCTTTCAACCATATGCATATTTTTATCGATCCCAATCCGGATTCTGCGCGCAGTTACAGAGAACGGCTACGATTATTCAAGAAGCCGAGATCTAGTTGGGCTGACTATAATCCAAAACTGATTTCAAGAGGTGGGGGAGTTTTCCCACGTACCGCAAAGTCAATTTCACTGAGCCCTGAGATTAAGGCGCGGTTTGCTATAGGGCAAGACTCAGTAACGCCGGATGAGTTTATTAGCCTGATACTGCGAAGTCCGGTTGATTTGATCTGGAACGGTGGTATCGGAACCTATATAAAAGCGAGCAATGAAAATCACAGTGATGTTGGTGATAAGGCCAATGATATGTTACGAGTAAATGGCTCTGACTTGCGATGCAAGATCATCGGCGAAGGAGGAAACCTGGGCCTGACCCAGGCGGCACGTGTTGAATTTGGTTTACATAAGGGTGTCTCCCTTACAGATTTTATTGATAACTCAGCAGGAGTGGATTGCTCGGATCATGAAGTCAATATAAAAATACTTCTCAACAAGCTGCAGGCAGATAAACGCTTAAGCACCACTCGTCGTAACAAATTATTGGAGTCTATGACTGGTGATGTTTCCGAATTAGTGCTGGCGAACAATTATAGCCAGGTGCAAGCCATAGGCATTGCCTATACACAAATGGATATCCGAAATAAAGAATATGCTGATTTAATCAGTTACCTCGAGAAAAATGCTGGTCTCGATCGAGCATTGGAGTTTCTACCCAGTGAAGAACAACTGGAAGAGCGGACGGCAAAAGAATTAGATCTAACGCGACCAGAAATCTCGGTGGTCACATCTTATATGAAGATGTTTCTGAAAGCGCAACTCACTGATATTGATTACATCGGTGAAGCGTATCTCCTTCCATACCTGTACAGCGCATTCCCCGAAAAACTCGTAAAGTCATACGCAAAGGATATTCATGAGCATCCGCTACGTAACGAAATTATAGCGACTCAGTTATCGAACTCAGTGGTAAATCTACTGGGCCCAAGCTTTATTTATCGAATGGTTGACTCTACCGCAAGTACTGTGGGAGAGGTGATCAAAGCGACTATTATTGCAAAAGACATTTTTCAGGTTGAAAAGACGTGGAGCCAGATAGAGTCATTGGACTATAAGATCGGCGCCGACATTCAAGCGGAAATGATGTCGCGGCTGATTCGATTGGTGCGCCGTGTAACCCGTTGGTTGCTGCGCAATAGAAGATCGGAGTTATGTTTCGAAACAGAAGTAACATTTTTTATCCAGAAGATGAGTCAAATGCGACGAATGTTGCCTGGTAAATTACCACCTGACTTCAGGCAGATGTTTGAAGAGAAGATGAAATACTTGGTAGAGCATAATGTTTCATTGGGGCTCGCTACCGAAATATGTCGCTGTGATTTCCTGTTTTCTGCGACTAGCTTTATCGAAATCAGTAAAGACAGTGGAGAACGACTATCGACTGTTGTCGATATCTATTATTCCCTGGGTGAACAACTGCAATTAAATTGGCTAGGCAAGATTATTAATCAATTATCAGTAGCCAATTATTGGCAGGCTTTGGCTCGAGAAACTTATCTGGATGATCTGGCATGGCAGCAACGAGCACTAACGTGCAATGTTGTCAGTTCGAAGCAGGGGTCATCGAATGCGAAGGCTATGGTCAATAACTGGGTCGCAAATAACCAGGAAGTAATAATGAGAACCAGTTCTATGCTTGCGCAGTTACAGGCAGAATCTCGGCCCGACTATTCCATGTTTTCTGTAGCCCTCCGTGAATTGCTAAACCTCGCTCAGTCTACCGCACATAATAAATAGTGTTGAAACTTCGATGGTCAAACTCAGAGTAGAAACAATCATTGCTATAAAGCACTATACAGGTTTCCATGGTGGTCGGCTCGGAATTCTTTGCGCATCGACAACGTGCTGACTCAATGTTGAATTCTAGAGGCCTGCAATGGGGAAAATTGTGATTATCGAGTGGGTGTCTGGTAATTTTAAATTGAATTCCGATAGTCAATAGGATTTGATTGGCTTGGAACGTGCTATCGAGAATACTAATATCAAAGTAATGAGCACTCTAATCCTATACACCACAGATGGATGTCATCTCTGCGAATTCGCAGAGCAGATGTTGGCTGAAATTCAGAAAAACAAAGACTTTTTTCTGGAATCCATCGATATTAGCACCGATGAGGCACTAGTTGATTTGTATGGAATAAGAATTCCAGTGGTAAAAAATAAAGAAACTAATGAAGAGTTGGGCTGGCCGTTTCAGCCCGACGAGTTGCTTAGCCTATTTTAATGTGCCAGGGTTCAAATCTGACGCCAAACAGATTGTCCGTTGGATAACGAATGTCGACATAACCCAGGCCGGCAATCTTCTTGTACTCTTCTGTAGTAGAAAAATCCGCAGTAAAGTTTCTTTCACCAAGGCCAATTTTCCCAATGTCAAAATCACCGATACCGTGATAAGAATGACCTGGTGGTGCTAGTGAGCGAGATGCCCTGGATAGATTGCCATTGGCTTCAATTGTCTTCGCTAGAAACAAATGCATTTGCTTAACGATTGATCTTACACCTGAGGTGAGTATTACCTCAGCGCCTACATCTCGCTTTATTTGTTCATACAGATTAAGTGATTCGCCTTTTAACAGATAATGACCCGTATCATCAATCTTGGCTACATCATTACGAGAAATCGATTCAGTAATTTTCTTGCTAATTTTTTTTCCAAAGAAGCCATAACGATTCGGATTGGCAAAAAATATTTCTTCAAGAAAGTTTAATTCATCGGTTTCGAAAGCGCCTATGTATGAAAAGTCACGACCACTTTGTAACATCTCATCAAAACTCATCAGGTTAAAATTTCCATGCCCGATATAGCTTTCTACTCTTCCCAGTCGAGCCGCTGTTTTTAGCAAAAGCGATTCATAGCGAAGATCCAGGTAAATATCACTGGCAAAAACTGCATCAACGTTGCGAGTTTTTCGCAAATAGCTTTCAACTTGCTGATCGCTCAAGTCCTCAATAATGATCTTTTCGTTATTGGTAACTTCTATTACCGGTGCTGGTGTTGGAATCCCCCTGGCGGGTTGAGTTGATTCGAGTTCAATAGGGGTAAGTATGAAGGAATCGGGCGCTGGCCTAACTGGCAATTCTGGGACGGCTGCGGTTATGGCGCTTGGAGTAATCAGCAAATCGCGCTGATTTACTCGCTTCCACATGAAATGACCGCCAAACGCAACGGCGCTGGCGGTAAAAAATCCTTCCAGAAATGCTCTCTTATTCAATGCCTGTCCTGCCGCAAGGTTCAGCGAAACACTCAAGGGCCATAAAATATATCAAAAAGCTCAAAAATGTTTAATACATCGAATAAAGTTAGTTATAAAAAGCCCGATATTGTCCGTTATAGGCCCTCTGGCAGGCGGAATAGTAATTTTGCGTTAGTACTGGTCTGCTCAATTATTTTTTCCAATGGGTTATCGGTGTGGGAAGCTATAGTTCTGGCGACTTCGATTAAGTGTGCAGGCTCGTTGCGACGCGATTTGGGTTTGGGTTTCAGGCTGCGTGGGAGGAGGTAGGGAGCATCAGTTTCGATTAATAATCTTTCCAGTGGAATATACTTAACCGCTTGTTGTAAATCTTGACCACGCCGCTCATCACAAATCCATCCTGTAATTCCAATATGCATATCTAAATCCAGATAGTCCCGCAGAGCATCGACTGTGTCGGTAAAACAGTGCACAACACCGCCAATAACCTCAGATCTGTATTGCCTTAACAGCGCCAGAAAATCGGCATGAGCATCGCGCTGATGTAAAAATAGTGGTTTGTTTATTTTCGTAGCGAGCATTAAGTGGTGTTCGAATACTCGAAGCTGGTCTGCTCGGGGGGAGTAATTTCGATTAAAATCCAAGCCTGTTTCCCCGATTGCCACCACTTGATCCTTGTTAGTTAATACTTCTGCTTCCTGTAACAGCTCGATAGTCACATTTGCTGCTATGTGAGGGTGAAAGCCGACTGTGGCACTGAAAAACTGCGGACGTTCCTTTGCCATTAGCTGCGCTGCTTTGCTGGTGGCTAAATCGGTTCCAGTTAGAATGATATGGCCAAGATTGGCTTTTTTAGCATTGGCGATAACCTGCTCGAAATCATTCTCAAAAGATTGATGGGTAAGGTTTGCGCCGATATCAATAAGCTGCATTTTGAAAAATACTGGTATTCCCAGGAAAGCCAATGAGTCTATCGCATGGTATTGCCTGGCGCTATATGCAAGCGGGGTGCCTAGCTATTGACTTACGAATGCCGGATAATATGAATGCATATGCATGATCGCGCAGGATTTAATTTTGGACGCTAAAGTGAATAAGAAAGCGCTCAATTGGGCTGAACTGGGATTTCAATACATTAAGACGGATTATCGGTTTGCTGCCACTCATGAAAATGGAGAATGGGGCAAAGGGCAGCTGCTTGCAGATGAAGTTATCTCTATTCACGAAGGCGCTCCGTCTTTGCATTATGCCCAACAGTGCTTCGAAGGCATGAAAGCTCAAACTGCTGAGGATGGCAGAATATTACTTTTCAGGCCCGAATTGAATTGCGAACGAATGAGGCGTACGGCGCCACGTTTACTAATGCCTGAGATCCCCGAGGAATTGTTCATGCAAGCCATCGAGGAAACTGTGCGCGCCAACTATGCCTGGATTCCACCGTTTGGTTCCGGTGCGTCTTTATACATACGGCCAATGCTAATTGGTGTTGGAGAAAACCTTGGTTTGAATCCGGCACAGCAGTATGAGTTTAGAGTTTTTGTATCACCGGTCGGCCCCTATTATAAAGAAGCAGGACTTGCCGTAATTAGCCTGGCGGTTTCCGAGATCGATAGAGCTGCTCCCAACGGTACCGGTAGCTTTAAGGCTGGTGCCAATTATGCTGGAGGTTTATTGGCTACACGCAAGGCGAAAGAATTGGGGGCTAACGAAGCGCTATATCTCGATGCGGCGGAGCATCGTTATATTGATGAAGCGGGATCCGCCAATATCGTCATAGCCACAAAAAGTGGTAAGTTTATAACGCCGTCATCCAATGCGATTCTCCCAAGTATAACGCGGCGATCGATTATGGATTTAGCGAGTAAGCACTTGGATATGGTGACTGAAGAGCGACCTATCGATCTGCGCGCGGAGTTCGATGACTTTGATGAGATGGGTGCCTGCGGTACAGCAGCTGTTCTTTCTCCGGTTGGAAAGATTTGGTTTGATGATGAGTGGCATAAGATTTTTCAGGATGGACAAACCGTGGGACCAATAATGCAAGAGCTCTATGACCTTCTTGTTGGAATTCAAAAAGGCGAGCTAGCTGATGAATTTGGCTGGTTGCATGAAGTTGATATCTAGTAAACAGACTGCCTCACCGAACTGCTAACACCTTTAATTTGACTCTAAAAGTGCCGGGTAGCACACTAAGCTACCATTGCTGCTTAGCGCATAGAATCTAGTCATTTTTGCTTTTTACCAACCGCAGTTTAAGACTAATTATCCAAATCAGAAGTAGCTAATCGTCACTTTAAAATCAGGCATGAAAAAATTGAATGGGTGACAATTTGCATGATGGTCTTTCATATTTGTCCTACACTTTTTTTAAGAGAAAACTTGACCGATTGGAATCTTGCCCTTATATATGTGCGCTGCTCGCAGTAGCAGAATTTGGTTTTGATCATATTTTGGGCATAGAAATCGGATTAACTAAGCTAAATGTCTAAATCGTTAGTAATTGTAGAGTCACCCGCGAAAGCCAAGACTATTAATAAGTACTTGGGACCTGAGTTCGTAGTTAAATCCAGCGTAGGCCATATTCGTGATCTGCCAACCAGTGGAAATGGCAAGACCATTGATACCAAAGCCCGCGCTGCTGCTGCCGCTATTACCCGCAAGATGAAGCCCGAGGAAAAAATTGTTTACAAGGAAAAGAAGAAAAAACAACAACTTGTAAGCCGAATGGGCGTAGATCCTGATAAGGACTGGAAAGCCAATTACCAGATTCTCCCGGGTAAGGAAAAAGTCGTTGCCGAGCTGAAGAAACTGGCAAAAAATGCGGAAAACATTTACCTCGCTACGGATTTGGACAGGGAAGGTGAGGCTATCGCCTGGCACCTGAAAGAATCCATTGGCGGCGATCCCGATCGCTACAAGCGCGTTGTATTTAATGAAATCACCAAGCGGGCTATTGAAGATGCGTTTTCTGAGCCAGGCGAAGTGGACATGCGCTACGTTGAAGCGCAACAGGCCAGGAGGTTTCTCGATCGCGTAGTAGGATTCATGGTATCTCCATTGCTGTGGGCTAAAGTGGCCCGTGGTCTCTCGGCGGGGAGGGTTCAATCCGTTGCAGTGCGCCTGGTAGTGGAGCGTGAAAGGGAAATTCGTGCGTTTATACCTGAAGAATACTGGGAGGTATTTGCCAATCTGGAAACAGCTGACAACGAAAAACTTCGTTGCCAGGTTATAAAAGAAGAAGGAAAGAATTTTCGCCCTAATAATAAAGCGGATACTGATACGGCACTGGGCATACTCGAAGCATCGCAATTCACGGTATTGAAAAGGGAGGATCGGCCAACTTCTTCGAAGTCGAGGCCACCACTTATTACCTCGACTTTGCAACAGGCGGCCAGCACAAGGCTGGGATTCGGTGTTAAGAAAACCATGCTAATGGCTCAACGACTGTATGAAGCTGGTTATATAACCTATATGCGCACAGACTCCACTCACCTGAGCGATGATGCGATTTCAATGTGCCGTGACTATATTAAGAATAACTTCGGTGATAAATATCTGCCGGAGAAACCCCGCTATTACAGCTCAAAGGAAGGCGCTCAGGAAGCTCACGAGGCCATTCGGCCTTCAGATGTAAAAGTAGAGGCTGATAAGCTAATGGGTATGGAGCCGGATGCGGTGAGGCTTTATACCTTGATCTGGCAGTTTTTCGTGGCCTGTCAAATGCCTCCAGCAAAGTATTTAAGCAGTAGTATAACTGTCGCTGCAGATAGGTATGAATTGCGCACCAAGGGTCGCATTATGCAGTTCGATGGTTATCTCAAGGTTATGCAATCTAAAGAAGAAGATGTCGTACTTCCTGATTTGGCGGATGGACAGGTATTGAGTCTGAAGCAGCTGGAACCGTTTCAGAACTTTACGAAACCGCCAGCCCGTTTTACTGAGGCCAGCCTGGTAAAGGAGTTGGAGAAAAAGGATATAGGTCGTCCTTCCACTTATGCTTCCATTATTTCCACAATTCAGGATCGCGGTTACGTGAAAGTGGAGAACAAGCGGTTCTACGCGCTGAAGATGGGAGACATCGTGGCAGAGCGATTACAAGAAAGTTTCAGTGATCTGATGGATTATGACTTCACAGCTAAGATGGAGGATTCTCTGGATGAGGTTGCCTCGGGTGACAGGGATTGGAAGAATCTGCTCAACGATTTTTATGACGGATTTACCAGTCAGTTAGCCGCGGCAGAAGCGAAAGACGGCGGTATGCGTACTAATGATCCAACTGATACGGATATCCCCTGTCCTCAGTGCGGGCGCAATATGCAAATTCGCACAGCATCAACCGGTGTTTTTCTTGGCTGTTCAGGTTATTCCTTGCCTCCCAAAGAGCGCTGCAAAAGCACTTTGAATTTGACTCCTGGTGAAGAAGCAATACGCACCGATACAGCGGAAGAGGCGGAAGAACAGGAAAATATCCAGCTTCGCAGCAAGCATCGCTGCAAGATCTGTAATACTGCTATGGATGCCTATCTAATTGATGAAAAACGTAAGCTGCATGTGTGTGGCAACAATCCTGATTGTGTTGGGTTTGAAGTCGAGCATGGAGAATTCAAGATTCGTGGTTATGATGGCCCGGTTATAGAATGCGATAAATGTGGGGCCGATATGCAATTGAAGACAGGACGCTTCGGTAAGTATTTTGGCTGCAGTAGTGAGGAGTGCAAAAATACCCGCAAATTATTGCGAAATGGCGAGCCAGCTCCACCGAAAATGGATCCGGTTGATATGCCGGAATTGGCCTGTGAGACCGTAGAGGATAATTACGTATTGCGTGATGGTGCGTCTGGGCTGTTTTTGGCAGCGAGCAAGTTTCCCCGAAACAGGGAAACCCGGGCTCCTTATGTAGAAGAATTATTACCTCATAAGGATGAAATAGATCCAAAATATTCTTATCTTTTTGATGCGCCCACAGAAGATGACAAAGGCAATAAATCGTTGTTGCGTTATAGCCGAAAGACAAAAGAACAATATGTGCAGACGGAAGTAGACAAGAAAGCAACCGGCTGGAAAGCTTTTTATCGCGATGGTAGATGGGAAATTACCAAACCCGCGAAAAAGAAAGCAGCAAAGAAAAAGGCCAGGAAAAAGTAAAATTTGCCGTTACATGCGTGATCTACTTATACGCTACGTCGAATTACGCCAACACTAATCCCCTCAATAGCAAAATTGCTACTGCGTAAATCGACTTCAATGGGATCATAGTCCGGATTTTCTGCAATAAGATTTAGCTTGTATTTGCTTCGGCTTGTTTCCAGACGTTTTACGGTTACTTCGTCATCTATGCGAGCGACGACGATATCACCACTGTTAGCATGGTCAGTCTTATGCACAGCCAGCAAATCATCTTCATAGATGCCTACATCCACCATACTGGTGCCTTTAACGGTTAGCAGGTAATCCGCTTTGGGAGAGAACAGCTCAGGTGGTATATCACAGTAGTCAGCAATAGATTCTTCAGCCAGTATTGGGCTGCCGGCGGCTACCTGGCCAATGATTGGCAAGCCCAATTGTTCATTCATGGGTAAGCGAAGACCCCTGGATGTGCCGGGTAACATCTCGATTGCACCCTTGCGTGCCAACGCCCGCAGATGTTCTTCGGCGGCATTGGGGGATTTAAAGCCCATTTCCTGGGCGATTTCCGAGCGGGTCGGCGGGAATCCCGTATCGTGCAAATAGTCTTTGATATAGCCGAGTATCTCTTCCTGACGGGAAGTTAACTTGTGCATGATGAAGTCCTCAGTATGCAGGCAACTGTAATTATATACAGTTATCTGGTTATCTCAAGAAAACTTTAGGCTGCCCTGTTCATTAAATGTGGTTTTCAGGACAGCCAGGCAGGGGCTTTGCTTTAGGTGGATCTATAAAATCTGGAAATCGTCACCCAGATCCATCAGGTCAGGTTCGATATCTGATAGAGCGCCGGACCAGTTTTCCGGCACCAGGGTCTGGTCGGCATAGGCCTGATCTTCAGAATTGAGCTCGTATGGGTTGCGCCAGTCTTCTGGCGGTTGGGCGGGAGAGAGAAAGAGCAGCTGCCAGCTGTTTGTGTCATATTCACCAACTTCACCATCTACCATCTGGTATTCAATGGTGCCGCTAGTTTCATCAATTGCGACTACTTCAAATAAACTTCCGCTAACTACGTCCTGGTACCAAGCGGAGACTTCAGGCATGAGATTATTCATGGCCATGACCCCGAGTGTAAGGAAATCTACAGCTTCTTCTTATCTCCTGATGTGTTTTTGGATTACAGCTTTGCACTTACTATAGATAGATTTCTTTGCAAAAAGAAAGCAATTTCTCAGAAAAATTGTGACAAGCTTAGTATAAGAATTAACACTCATTGCTAACCCTTTGAAGCAAATATAAAACTATTTTTCTTCGGCGAAACATCTGTGATAATTCTGTTTTCGCCATAAGCAAGAAGTCGATGAATAATCATCCAATTTCTCTCGGTTTATTAATGTTAGATATCGAGGGGACCGAACTTACCGAAGCCGATAGTGATCTTCTCCAGCGTGAAAGTGTTGGTGGTTTAATCCTGTTCAGTCGAAATTATCAATCTCCAACGCAGCTGCAAGAACTCGTTGCGGCCATCCGGGAATTGCGTAATGACATCCTTATCGCTGTTGATCAGGAGGGAGGTAGAGTACAAAGATTCCGGCAAGGCTTTCTTGAGCTTCCTGCATTAAAACGCATCGGTGATTGTCAT
Source organism: Gammaproteobacteria bacterium (assembly GCA_028818225.1). Lineage (GTDB taxonomy): Bacteria > Pseudomonadota > Gammaproteobacteria > Pseudomonadales > Pseudohongiellaceae > UBA9145. The sequence goes on from JAPPOG010000023.1 coordinate 25,818, forward strand.
GCTGCAGATGAAGCTCAAGGTTTGGAAACGGCACGGCACTGTGCCTGGGCAATGGCTGCGGAAATCCTGCATTATGGAATTGACATGAGCTTTGCGCCAGTATTGGATTTGCAGAATATCCATAGTCGTGTCATTGGTGATCGTGCATTTAGCACAGACCCGGATTCGGTTATCAGTCTGGCAACAGCGTACATAGATGGTATGCATCAAGCTGGTATGAAGGCTACCGGCAAACATTTTCCTGGTCACGGCACTGTGGAGGCAGATTCACATGAAGAGCTTCCCTGCGATGAAAGAACTGCAGATGAGTTATTACAGAATGATTACCGAGTATTTGCAGAACTCGTCGAGAAACTGCAAGGGATAATGCCCGCGCATGTAAGCTATTCATCACTGGATGCAAAGCCCGCGGGTTTTTCAAGTTTCTGGATAGAGCAACAACTTCGTGGTGAGCTAAAATTTAATGGTGTGGTATTTTCCGATGATCTGTCCATGGTTGCAGCACATTCTGCGGGCAAGGCTGTGGACAGAGCCGCTTTGGCACTGGAAGCGGGCTGCGATATGGTCTTGGTTTGCAATGACCGAAAGGCGGCTTTAAGTGTAGCCGATTGGATAGAGCAAAGAGGCCTGGCAAAGAGCGAGCGTATTGCACGAATGCGCGCTGAGCCTGCTGCTGAAATTGCCAATTTATATGGCGAAGAAAAATGGGAGCGAGCAAAAGCAACTGTGAATTCATTAAGGACAACATAGGAGGGGGAAGAATTCGTGGAATGGTTATCATTTGAAAGCATAAGCGAACTTGGTTGGGGCGTCGAAGTATTTGCTGTTGTAACTATCACTTTGATAGCGCGTTTCATTGCTATGCATTTGCTCAATATCTTACGTAGTCATTTAGAAAAAACGGACAATATTTGGGACGATGCATTGTTTGAGGCAGCGCATGGCCCACTGTCCTGGTTTATTCTGATTTTTGGATTGCTATGGGCTATTCAGATTAGCAATGACTATTTGCCAACCCAGCTTTTCGCGCCTGACAATCTGGAACTGGTGAGACAATTAGTTTTCATCACATTGGTAATGTATTTCCTGGTGCGCTTTATCTCCCTTGCAGAAGAACGAATTCTGGCAAACCTTGTAAAAGAAGCAGGCGCTGAACAAACCCGATTCGACCCCACCACCTTATACGCACTGGCGAAACTTTTACGCTTGTCAGTGATAATTTCTGCAGTATTGGTCGCATTACCCACCGTTGGCATTGAAATAACTGCATTGCTGGCTTTTGGAGGTGTAGGGGGATTGGCGGTTGGTTTCGCAGCGCAAGACCTGCTTTCCAATTTTTTTGGCGGCCTGATGATCTACCTTGATAGGCCGTTCAAAATCGGAGACTGGATTCGCTCACCAGATCGCAATATCGAAGGAACAGTCGAAAGCATTGGATGGCGATTAACTGTGGTCCGGACATTTGATAAACGTCCACTCTATGTGCCCAACTCGGTATTCACGACACTGGCGCTGGAAAATCCATCGAGGATGAGTAATCGGCGTATCAAGGAAACTATTGGAATACGTTATCAAGATGCCAGCAAGATGGGGGTTATCGTGGCAGATGTAAAATCAATGCTGCAAAACCACGAAGAGATAGATTCAGACCAAACCTTAATCGTTAATTTTAATGCTTATGCGGCTTCTTCCCTGGATTTTTTCATTTACACGTTTACCAAGACTACCAATTGGATTCTGTTTCATGAGATCAAGCAGGATGTCATGCTCAAGATTATCGATATAGTACATTCTCATGACGCTGATTTTGCCTTTCCGACGACTACCCTGGATGGTATTGAAGGATTGCTCGCTGAGTCAAAGCCTTAAAGATAAGAGTTCATGTCGAGTATTAGTCCCGAGGAAATTTCAGCAGTAGCTTCGCGAGCAGACTGCCTGCACTCCGAACAAGAGGTGGAGGCGGCAATAGACAAGATGGCTGCAGCCATTTCTGAAAAACTTTCTTCATCAAATCCAATTTTATTATGCGTGATGAATGGCGGCCTCATCCTGACGGCTAAACTTGCGACTCGCCTGCAGTTCCCTTTGCATATGGATTATGTTCATGCAACCCGTTATCGGAATGAAACCAGCGGTGCCGACCTGCAATGGATAAAAACGCCGTCAATGGACTTGGCAGGGCGAGTTATTGTGGTAGTCGACGATATTTTCGATGAAGGGGCAACATTGGAAAATGTTGTGAAGTATTGTGAGGCGCAGGGAGCAAAAAGAATACTGACTGCCGTCCTGGTGAATAAAATGCACGATCGTAAATTGTCTCAGATGCAATGCGATTTCATAGGGTTAGACATGGAAGATCGCTATCTATTTGGTTACGGCATGGATTACAAAGGATACTTACGCAATGCCCCGGGAATTTTTGCCATTGCAGATGAGGATAAATGATTAACAGAAATATTTAGTTTGATTTAGACTTCTACCAGTCGGGGAATGGCGGTTAGTAATAACGCAGTTTTTGTTTCCCTTTTTTCCATTAGGCCAAACAGATTTTTATAGCGATTCAATTGTGGGCTGTGTGCCCTTTTTTGGCGTGCTATGAATTCACACTCATCTTCGTTTTTAGGGGTTCCTGATTTGTAATCGATGATCCAGCGTACACCTTGCTCATCAATAAACGTGCGATCGATTATATGCGTCTGAATTTTGCCGTTTACCAGTATGCTTACAGAATACTCACAGTGACTATCTGTAGATGTATGATCAAAAACCCAATCAAATTCTTTGCTTGAAATAGTTTGCGTGATTGCGGTGGTAACGAAATCCAGGCAAGTATCAAGTTCTGCTGGAGAGTTGGTCTTATTTTGTAACTGTAGTTTGAAATAGTCTCTTAGACTATCGACACTGGCAATGAATGTATTCTTTTCATCGCAGTTTCCAAATTCCTCCAGTGTCTGATGGATTAACTCACCCATACAGGCACTCAATAGATCCTCTTGCTGTTCAGAATTTTCAGGGTGAAGGCGTTTTTCAATGCTGATTAATTGTTCGAGGCTGCGTGATTCTGATTCTGATAAACCCTCTGTTTCACAAAATCTTCGCAATGGTGTAGGAGTGGGTAATACCTCGGGGGTTTTGACCTGCCCTGAACCAGCTTTATCGAGCTGTGGATCGATCATAGTTATTTGAAAGTCGACCGATTCGCGTTGTAATTCTCTCCAAATGCAGTGGAGCAGGCTAAGCTGGGAAACCTGCAACTCCTGTTTTGTGCTCAATGGAACAGTTGCTAATAATTTCGCAGATTTTCGCGCGCGCGTGATAGCGATATAGAGCAAACGAGTATTTTCCAATAAAGTCTTGTGTTGCCGTTCATGCAGGATAAGTTGATACAGCGCATCATCGTCGGCACCAGTCTCAGTTTGGGCGGCAACGAATAGGCGCGACTGCCCGCGCCTGTTTATACGCTCGTGCCAGGTAAAAAGCGGCTTATCGTCACTGCCTGGTCTATTTGCCAATCCCGGAATTATGACATGATCAAATTCAAGCCCTTTGGCCTTGTGCATTGTTAGCAGCTGAACGGCGTTGTCTTCAGGGTTCGAATTGTTGTTGCCGGGAACGAAAGAGTTATAAACCGCTTCCTGAAAGTTTTCGAAATCACCAATGCCGCCTGCTATCTCGGCTTCTTCCAATAAGTCCAGATAATGCTCGACACAACTTTCCTCTCTTGCGTGCTGGATGGCAGCCGCGCCGCGGAGCAGTTCCCAGCAGCTTGTGACTAAAGTCCGCAGTGGTACTCGAAGGCGAACTTGCATGGCAGGTTTTACACAAGCAACAAAGTTATCAATTCGCTCTTGTCCATCATCTGATAGTTGTTGAGTATTTACCGGATTGGAAATCGTTTGCCAAACAGATTCATTGTTACTTAACTGAGAAATGGAAAGTAAGTCTGAAAGCTTCACACCGGTCCAGGGTGCTCGAAGAATCGCGAGCCAAGATAGTCTGTCATAGGGATTGAGCAATGCCCTGGTCAGGCTAAGCAGATCTTCAATAATCTGAACTGAGCCCATCCGATCAATATCAGTTGAATTCCATTCGATACCCTTATCTCTTAGGGCAGGAATAATATAATCTAAATGGCCGCGACTTCTCACCAGTATGGCAATACTATCTTCAGGCGAACGCTTCCTGATTGTCTTGATTGACGCAACAACACGATCAGCCTCCATCTGTTTCGCGCGAAGTCGGTCGTCTTTTGCAAAACCAATTAATTCTGTAGATACCGTACTATTCTCAGTGTTTTGTTTAACGGCCATGGAGGATGAATAAGGTACAGCTCCCCGAGAAGGGTTCGCTTGCGCGGGAAACGCGGTATTAAAGTGCTGGTTAAGCCATTGGACAATATTTGCATCGGAGCGAAAGTTGGCTTCTAACTTGAGCGCTTGAATATCACGCTGTGGCAAGCCGTTTTGCTGCACGCGCAAATAAATCCCTACGTTGGCATTTCTGAATCCATAGCAGGATTGCATCGCATCGCCCACCAGGAATAATGAGCGCTGATCACCAGACTCCCAGCCAGCGATTAATTGTTGCAGAATATCCAGTTGTAATTGCGATGTATCCTGAAATTCATCTATCAAGATATGCTGGATCTTGTGATCCAATGCCAGCGCCAAGTCAGTGGGGTTACCGTCAGCTTCCAATGCCGAGCGTGCTGCGGCACCGGTTTCGGTGTAATCAATTACCCTGAATCTGCGAAAAGAAATCAATAACTCACTGCTTAGTTGCGCAAGCACTCGCGTGAGGGAAGTTATGAATGACCACTGCTGCTTATCGATCGATGAATCCGGCAGCAAGCGCAGATAATTCAAGGCGTATCGAAGATCATCATTGGCGGTAAGTTGCTCAAGCAACTCCTTCATTTGCTGTTTGCGCAATTTACAAAGTGCCTGGTGTTCCTTGTCATTCTTGTCGCCTGTGGGGAAACCGCTAAGCTTATTTACCGTGCGTCGCCAGACGCCATCCTGGGTAAGTAGCAGGTCGGTAATGAAGCACCAGTATTTAACATCGGCAATTGAGTTTCCCGGCAGATCATTCAGTGGTTTTATCGCCACGTGTTTAGGAGGTTCAGAATTTTGCAGATTGCTTAAAGCGAAGTTAGTGAGTTCCAGGAGACTTGCACTTAGCTGCACCAATTCCTTTTGTACTTCTAGCGTCGCTTCTTCGATCAGTTCCTTTATACAGGTCTGGAAATAAAGCAGTGCGTCATCTCCGCTATTATTAATTTCAAGAATGTAGGCTAGCCACTGGTCTCTTTTCTTGAGGAGATTGATCAAAAGACGTTCTAATTTGCCAATATCGTTATCAAGATGCAGCAGCACTAACTCTATGTCATTACTGATTGGTCGTTTGGAATCCAGCTGCATAAGGGTGTTATTAATAGCGTCACGAAAGCAATGCTCCACTTCTTCAGAGATCTTTGGATTACCCCCGATACGACTTAATACGGGAAGCTGGCTTGCGAGGTAGAAGCAAAAGCTATCGATTGTCTGAATCCGTAGTCGAGTCGGGTTTAGCAGCAATTGCCATTGTTGCTGTTTATCCCTGGCCAGTGCAGCGCGGGCAATTGACAGGCGTTGGCGATCAAATTCATTGTCTACGGAGTCGTTTGCATCGCCCATCTCTTCCGCCCAATACAAGGTCTGTATTATGCGATCTCGCATTTCACTAGCAGCTTTGCGAGTAAAAGTTATGGCAAGCACTTCTTCGGGCTGCTCACTAAATGCTAGCAATCGCAAAAACCTGAGAGTTAAGAGACCGGTCTTTCCTGACCCGGCCGGGGCCTGCACAATAAACGATCGGCTCACGTCGAGTGCTTCATCCCTTGCTGCCTGGTCGACTAATTTATCACTCATGCGTCCGAGTCCCTCTCGACCAAGAGATCGTTTTCGCTCAGCTCCTGAATTCTGCAGAGGCTTTTTAGGCCACAGTAAGTGCAGGTATTGACGATATCTTCCGGATTTACATCGCAAACACCCTGATTAAATTCGGACACAAATCGAGAGACTTTATCTGACCAGCTTGCCCCGGTTTGTTGCCAATTTAATTGTGTCCATGTTTCAGCTGCGATTGGCTTGATCTCTGCGGCAAAATTGTCAGATGCTGCCATTCCAGAGTAGCCGATGTTTTCTGCATTGATGTTGCCAATGACAAGGGCATGAATTGGTTGAAATTCATTTTTGCTGGCGATAGTGAAATACAAAGGCAGCTGCATGTCCGCTGGCCTGTCATCGCTCCAGCTTCTTGGCTTGGCTGGATATTTCCCGCTTTTATAATCGATTAACGCATAACCGCCATCTTGAAGTTTGTCTATGCGATCGATTCGAATATTCAGTCTTAAACTTTCGAATTCCTGGTAAAGCTCTTTTTCAGTCGCAATGATTTCGAATGCAGGACGGGACTTTTCGAGCTCCAAAAATTGTTTCAAATGATTGCTAAGACGTTGTTTCTCAATGGATTTGAATCTCGGACTTAGAAGTTCTCGATAGCGACGACTGAGATATTTTATGGCTTCATTTACGGCGGCATCTATCAATGATGAGCTTTGTTCAGGAGTTAGTGCGGACAGTTTTTCACTGGAAGAAACGCTTTTAAAAAACTTCTCCAATGCTATATGCAGAGCGTTTCCTCTCGCCAATTTACTAATACCTGATTCGG
>JAPPOG010000054.1 GCA_028818225.1 Gammaproteobacteria bacterium
AAATAAATTAATAAAATTAAGCATAGCTTAATTGCAATTTGTTACATCTGATAAAGGCCAATGTGCAATTCGATAGCGGGTTTTAGGGTAATCTTCCCACTTAGTGATTTGGGCACTGATTTCCTACCTGTTTGAGTGCTGAATTTTTGGGAATCGGTGAATGAGGAATCCGCAATGAAAAATACAAGCTGGGCATTATCACTGCTGATGGCGATGCTGATGTCAGGTCAGGCAAGTTCGGCGGCAATCGAGAGAGTGGGCAACTTCGCACTACTCGATCATGAAGGCAGCTATCACCAATTACGGAAATACGGTGAGAGTAGCGCCGTCGTCATAATTTCAACCGCAAGCACCTGTTTCGAAAACATAGAGAAGCTTCCAAAGTATCGTCTGCTGAGAACTACCTGGGAAAATCAGGGAGTAAGTTTTCTCGCGATCAATTCATCTCCCGCTGATGATCTGGAATCTATTCGACAAATGGATTCCTTGCACAATGTCGATTTACCAATTCTGATAGACAACAGTCAGTTGGTTGCAGAGAGTCTGGGACTTACCAAGGCTGGTGAGATTATCGTACTTGAGCCGAATCGATTTCAGGTGCTGTACCGCGGAGGGTTGGATATTGAGCCGCGCAGAGCCCGCCCCGAAAGAAACATCGTGGCGCGTGCAGGCACGTCCGCTCTGGCGGACACTCTGGCTGCGGCGGTCGCCGGTGAACTAGATTCTTTCGATAAAACTGTCGTCACGGAGACTATTGGTTGTAACCTCGATTTCCCTGCGCGTGATCAACATGCCATGACTGTACCGGACTATGCCACAGAGGTCGCGCCTATTTTGGAAGAGAAATGTGTGAGCTGTCATATCGAGGGTGGGATTGCACCATTCGCCATGGACTCCCACATGATGGTGCAAGGGTGGTCACCAATGATGAAGGAAGTCATCATGACCAAGCGAATGCCTCCTGCCCAGGTTGATCCCAGCATTAATCATTTCATCAACGCACGTTATATGGATCCAGAACAGCTGCAAACCCTGGTCCACTGGATCGATGCGGGGGCTCCCCGCGGCAATGGCACAGTGGATCCACTGACAAAAGTTAACCCGTCGGAAACAGTCTGGGAACTTGGCGAGCCTGATTACGTCGTTGAGGTGCCGGCATTTACAGTACCGGCAACAGGGGTGCTTGATTACGAAAATGTGACCATAAATCTTCCCTTCGAAGAAGACGTCTGGGTTAAGTCTGTCCAACATATTCCGGGAGATCGTCGTGTATTACATCACTTGCTCAGTTACATTGTGCCAGCCGATTACGATGTAAGAATTGTGGAAGGTGAAAATGACAGCTATCGGGAATTTCTAGAGGGCTATGCGCCAGGCAAAGACGAAGCAGCAACTTATCCTGAAAACTCGGGCATGATTGTTCCCAAAGGTTCGGCGGTGCAAATGTCTTTACATTACACAACCTTTGGTAAAGAGACAGTAGATAAAACTTTGCTGGGACTTTATTTCGCAGATGAGAAGCTTGAGTACCAATACTCCACTTATTCCTTAAGCCATGGGGGGCGTAATATCGTAATTCCTCCAAGAGCGGCTGAACATAAGATGAGTGCTTCTTACGTTTTTGCAGATGAAGTCATGTTGCATGGCCTGCGTCCCCACATGCATTATCGCGGCAAATACATGCGCTTCACTGTCATCTATCCAGATGGCACCAAAGACGACATTATTAATGTTCCGGATTACAACTTTGCCTGGCAGCCAACCTATCGCCTGGCAGATCCAATGTTGTTGCCGGCTGGATCGAGAGTGATGATCGAAGGCGCTTTCGATAATTCTCAGTACAATCTGGGTAATCCAGATCCTGATGCAGAAGTGCGGGGTGGAGCCCAGAGTTGGGATGAGATGTTCATTGGTTACTTCTCTTATCACAAGACCGGAAACTAGCCGCCCGTCTGATGTGCAGGGCGGCGAGGTTTGGGGCTGCTCTTTTTAACGATCCTTTTTCTTGCTTCTTATACAGTGGGAATTTGAGATAAATGGCTGTTTTCCTATTACAGACGCTAGTGTTTGCTATGCCTATTTTTCAGGACATGGTTTAAACTATGTGGTAAAGCACCTGCTTCGGAGATACCTAATGAAAAAGTTTTCCAGCCTATTTGCGGTAATCTTTTCTTCTATAATGATTAGCCCGGTTTTTGCCGTGCCAGATCGAATAGGTGATTTCGCGCTACTCGACAGTGAAGGAGTATTTCACCAATTGAGTCGTTATCGGCACCAGGAAGCCCTGGTGTTGATGTCCTTCGACAGCAGTTGCAGCAGTATTGAGTCATCTTTATCTCAGTTTGAGACTATGCAGTCTGCTTTTGCCGACCAGCAAATAACTTTTGCACTTATCGATTCTTCTATTGAAAACAATATCGAGGCATTGCGCGCCAGTCATGCCAGCACGGGAACTGAACTTCCTCTATTAGTCGATGATGGGCAATTAGTTTCGGAGACGCTTTCCTTGAGTAAAGCCGGTGAAGTTGCAATCCTCGACCCTGAAAGACTGACTCTTTTATACCGGGGTGGAATTGAAGATAAGGCGATTGAGGTGCTCAATGCTGAACTGAGTGGCGGCGCAGACGCAACCGTAGTAAATGAAGCAACTGGTTGTGATCTTGCATTCCCAGCCAAGCAATTGCATGCGGACTCAGTTCCAGATTATGAAACTGAAATTGCTCCAATCATTGCCGAGCAATGTGCTTCCTGTCACAGGGAAGGAGGTATTGGTCCTTTCGCGATGGATAGCCATTTAATGTTGCAGGGTTGGTCGCCAATGATTCGCGAAGTTCTGTTAACAAAGCGGATGCCTCCTACCCAGGTTGATCCCAACATTGGCCACTTCAGTAATGCGCGTTATATCTCAGATGAAGATTTACAGAAGTTAGTTCACTGGATCGATGCCGGTGCGCCAAAGGGACTGGCAGTTGTTGACCCTTTAACTGTGCTCGAGTTTCCTGATCGCAGAGATTGGCAACTCGGGGAGCCGGATTACATCATCACTGCGCCCAGGCATGAAATCCCGGCAACCGGAGTTCTCGACTATATCAATGTCGATGTTCCCCTTCCTTTCGAAGAAGACAAGTGGGTGAAGGCAGTTCAATACATTGCAGGTGACGAATCAGTACTGCACCACTTGCTAACTTATGTCACAGCGCCAAGAGAGGTTGCAGAGGGAGAGGCCGCAACGATTAATCAGGCTACACGTTTTCTTGAAGGTTATGCGCCCGGAAAAGTGGATGCCATGACTTTTCCTGAAAATACGGGTGTGTATATCCCCCAAGGCCACAAGTTGAGCATGCAGTTTCACTACACGACCAATGGCCGCGCAACCAGTGATGAAACCATCTTGGGTTTATACATGTATGACCAGCCTCCTATGTACGAAAACTTTACCCAATCTGTCTCCGGAATGTTTCGTATTCCTCCTTATGCACAGGATCATGAGGCATCTGCGCAATACGTGTTCAATGAGGATGTCGTGGTAACTGGCTTACGTGCTCACATGCATTTTCGCGGCAAAGACATGAAGTTCAGCGCCGAATACCCTGATGGCACCACTGAAGAATTACTCAGTGTACCGAACTACAGCTACGCCTGGCAGCCAACTTATGCTTTGGAGGAGCCAATGTTGTTGCCGGCAGGAACCCAGGTTCATGTTACTGGAGCGTTCGATAATTCAGAGCATAATCCAGCCAATCCTGATCCGAGTAAGGAGCTTACATTTGGTCTTCAGAGCTGGGATGAAATGTTTATTGGTTACTGGACTTACCACGCAGCGGAGCCTTCTAACTAGGGTAAAACTTCAGGATCTCCAAAAGCCCGACAGCTCGTTGAGTCGTCGGGCTTTTTATTTAAGCAGGTCCCATAAAATCGCTGGCAAACTACCAATTTATGGGCTTATTCAAGGGTAGTCACGTTGTGCCGCGGCGCGCTAACTTGCTATGATGCGGTCAAAATAAAAAATCGGGAGATCGCTTTATGTCCTCGCTCTTTATCGTCATCTTCGGCCTTGCCGGCTTCACTTTTGGGTGGTTCGTCTATTCCAAATATATTGCCGAAAAAATTTATCGATTAGATCCAAACTATGAAACTCCCGCGCATCGATTTGACGACGGTGTCGATTATGTTCCTACCAATAAATACGTTCTCTGGGGGTCGCATTTTACTGCTGTTGCCGGTGCTGCCCCTATCGTTGGTCCCGCTATCGCGGTCTACTGGGGTTGGGCGCCTGCTCTACTTTGGGTGACGCTGGGCTCAATTTTCTTTGCCGGGGTCCATGACTTTGGTGCGCTCTGGGCAAGTAACAGACATGACGCGAAATCTATTGGTGCGCTTTCTGAAAGTATCGTTGGTGTCAAAGTCAGATCCGTATTAATGATCATTATTTTCCTGTTATTGGTGCTCGTGAATGCCATGTTCGCCACGATCATCGCAGATGAGATGGTGATATATCCAGAATCAGTTTTCCCAGCATGGGCTGCAATTCCAGTAGCGATCGCAGTCGGTGTTCTCATTCGCAGAAAGTTTAATTTGCTGGCGATATCAATAATTGGTGTCGGCATTCTTTATTACACTATTTATATCGGCAGCGTCATGCCGCTCGCATTACCCGATCCTTTATTCGGTCTGGGTGAAAGGGGCGACTGGATTATCCTTTTATATGTTTATGCGGGTATCGCATCCATGTTGCCTGTATGGTTGCTGCTGCAACCTCGTGACTACATTAATGGGGCACAGTTGGTAGTTGGACTGTTCGTGCTCTATACAGCGGTTCTCTTAACCACCCCTGATGTTGCAGCGCCTGCATTTAATGACGTGGCCGAAGGAACACCGCCGATCTTACCGATATTGTTCGTAACTATTGCCTGCGGTGCTTTGTCTGGGTTCCATGGAATTGTGTCTTCGGGAACCAGCGCCAAGCAGCTCAGTAACGAAAAAGATGCACGTTTTGTTGGATACCTTGGCGCTCTTGGCGAAGGCTCTCTCGCATTAATTACTATTACCGCCGTAACCGGTTCGCTTTATGCGGCTTCTGTAGCAGGTGGTTGGGATGCAATTTATCCGAGTTTTACCGGCGGTCCGTCGGCAGGTGGTTTTATTGCCGGTGGTGCATTACTAATATCCGAAGGATGGGGAATCCCTCTGGCATTTTCACAAACAATGCTTGCGGTAATGGTAGTTCTCTTTGCCGGAACTACGATGGATGCCGGTCTTAGGCTTACTCGCTACATTATCCAGGAGTGGGGAAACATTTACTCGATCAAGCCATTAAAGAGTAACTACATTTCGACCTTTGTTGCGGTGGGTGCCTGTTTACTGCTGGCCTTCGGCGTTTCCAATGGCAACTACCCTGGTGATGGTGGAACTCTCATTTGGCCAGTTTTCGGCGCCACTAACCAGATACTTGCCAGCATGACTTTAATCGTAATTTCAGTTTACTTGATGAAGCTTGGCAGGCCGGCCAAGAACTTACTTATTCCATTATGCTTTATACTGGTCATGGCTACCTGGGCAGGTATCTGGTACATCATCAGCTATGTGAATAGCGGTCAATGGATACTTGTTATAATTCAGTCGGCCGTTATCATTTCATCCATATTTATCATTCTCGAGTCCTGGTCCACTGTTTCCAAGCTCAGAGCTGAAGGTGGGGTCGGAGAAGCTACAGATTCCTCAGGAGAGTAATCAATAGAAGCTGGGTAACACCTGGCAAAAAAAGGAGCAGTTTTTAGTGCGTTGCACATAACTCTGCTCCTTTTTTGTTTTTGTTAGTATCAAAGCGCCATATGTCACTTTATGGAAAAAAAGATATCGAAAACTTACTTGATTCGGATGTCCAGAAAGCCATTTCTGAAATTCATGTGTTTTCAGAGATTGATTCTACAAATGCCGAAGCCGCCCGTTTAATAAGAGATGGGAGAAAAGGCATCCAGCTGGTCATTGCCGATTCACAGTCTGCAGGTAAGGGTCGCAGAGGTCGAAACTGGGTGAGTCCTCCAGCCAGTGGATTATATTTATCATTAGCCTACCCTTTTGGGCTGGAAGCAGATTCTCTTCAAGGTCTGAGCTTGATTACGGCACTCAGCGTGCATTCCTGTGGTAAAGATCTTGGTGCTGAGAACCTGCAACTGAAATGGCCCAATGACATATTGGTTGGAAACAGGAAATTATCAGGAATACTGCTGGAGTTGCACAATGACGATGATCAAATCTGGGTAGTTTTTGGAATTGGAGTAAATTACAACTTAAGTAACGAAGAGAAAGAATCTATTGATCGCCCGGTAATAGATATTAGAGAAATACTTCCAGACATGCCGAGTCGCGAAGACCTTGCAGCTAGAATAGTCGATAAATTAATAAGTAATATCGCAATTTTTACTGAGGTGGGATTTTCATTTTTCCACGCAGCATGGAATCGTTATGATCGATATCAGGATAGCGATATTGTTGTTCAAAATGCAGGTAATCGAACGATAGGAAGATGTCAGGGAGTGGATGAGTCAGGGGCGTTATTATTGCTAACTGCAGCAGGCGTGAAGAAAATTTCCGGCGGGGAAATCTTTCCATCGGTCCGAGCAGCTGATGAGTTTGTTAGATAATGATCTTGGAATTGGATATAGGTAATTCACGTATCAAGTGGCGTCACAAGTCGCTGCTAAATGGAGACGTACTTGCGGAAGGCGTCTTTACAGATGAGCTAGAATTTATTGCGGCAAGTTCCCAATCGGAAAAGCCAGAGATCTTCCGATATTCAAGTGTGGGCGACCCTGAACTGGCCGAAAAAATAGTGGCATGGAGTCGAGAAAGTTGGAATCTGGAGCCGCTGGCAGCAGAGGTATCACGGCACTGCGATGGGCTGACTATTAACTATCCTGACATTAGTCGCCTGGGCGTCGATCGCTGGTTGGCCATGCTTGCAGGGTTCCATAGAGCAAGAGGTGCCTGCCTGATCATAGATAGTGGAACGGCCTTTACACTGGATGCTATAGCAGCCGATGGCAATCATTTGGGTGGTTTCATTTTGCCCGGACTGGCGTTAATGCAGCAGAGCCTGTTTGCCAATACGGCTATTCGATTGTCCTCAGAAGCAAAATTCAATTCCACCAGCTTAGGTAATTCCACTGAAGAGGCAATTTTTAATGGTAGCGCTGCCGGCTTGGTTGCCCTGGTGGAAAAGGAAATGGCCAGGCTCAGCGCATTGGAGGGGGAGAGCCAGCTAATATTTACGGGTGGAGATGCACAAATATTGAAAGACTTATGTGAGGTGGAGCAGGCCGAAATCGTTCCTGGTCTGGTGCTGGATGGATTAGCTATCGCTTGCCCGAACCACAGGCAAGCAACCCAATAGGCACTGACTCGTGAGATACATCGCGCTAGTTCTGCTGATTGCAAATATTGGGTACTTTATCTGGGGATATACTCGCCCCAAGCAACAAGATCCGCAGGCATCGGAACCCAGGCAGCTTCTCAATAATGGGCTAATGCTGGTCAGTGAATTCGAAGCCCAGGCGGCGGCGCTGGCGTTGGAAAATGCTGGAGATCCAACAATTTGCAGTATTGTTAGCGGATTTGCCACGGTGGATGATGCCAATGGCTTCATTCTGGTAGCAAAAGGACAAAATCTAGGTACCTTGCTGAATCTGACCGGCGAGCTACTGCCCTCTCAATTCCGGGTCTATTTACCGCCGGAGGCTAACCGAATCCTCGCAACCCGGGCGCTAGACAGCGTCAGCGCTGCGATCGCGGCGGCAGAACTCGAGATAGAAACCTATTTGATTACCCGGGGGCCATTGGCCGAGGGCGTTGGGTTGGGCGTATTTAGGTCCGCAGAAGATGCTGAATTAGTTCGGATTCAGGTTTCGGAGCTGGGATTTGCGCCTGAAATTGAAGAAATCTCCCGCTCTAATGGTGAGATTCAGGTAGTGCTCAGGCCACTGAATTCCAACCAGCTCGATACCGCTGAATGGCTTGAAATATCTGACGATCGGCCCGATTTGACCCGCACAGAAAATCTCTGTGAAACGATTGCACAAGCATCCCAATTCCCATAAAATGCCGCTCCTGAGTGAGAGAGCCAGGGTTGTGCCCTTGGGAGATCTTGTGGGAGGGGTTCCCGAGTGGCCAAAGGGATCAGACTGTAAATCTGACGCGCAAGCTTCGGTGGTTCGAATCCACCCCCCTCCACCATCTAATTACACTGGTTAAACTTAGAGTAGTAGAAGGGCGGAGTAGATTCTAGGCGGGTATAGTTCAGAGGTAGAACCCCAGCCTTCCAAGCTGGTTGCGCGGGTTCGATTCCCGCTACCCGCTCCATATGGCTCGCATAGCTCAGGCGGTAGAGCACTCCCTTGGTAAGGGAGAGGTCCCCAGTTCGACTCTGGGTGTGAGCACCATTTATTAGAATTGAATTGAAAATTAGGTTGTTGCTTCCTTATACATGAATGAAGAACGACTATAGATTACTTTAACTTACTGAAAACTTAAGAAGGTAAACAAAGTGGCGAAGGAAAAATTTGAAAGAACGAAGGTACACGTAAACGTAGGCACGA
>JAPPOG010000046.1:0-12477 GCA_028818225.1 Gammaproteobacteria bacterium
CCGAGAGAACCGAAACAGAGACCAGCCGCGGTTGCGACACCAGAGCCGGAAGAGGAAACGCCGGCCCATAGCTCTGCTCCCCAGGGATTGATCGGAATGTCGAAGTCCGGGTTATAGCCCGACAGTGCCCCTTCAGTAAGATTGAGTTTTCCCAGCAAGATTGATCCGGCGACTTCCAGTTTGTTTACTACTGTTGCGTTATATTCCGGAATAAAGTCGCGGCGCACTTTTAATCCGCCCATGGTGGGAATGCTGGTTGTGAAACAAAGATCTTTTACGGCAATCGGAATGCCGTGAAGCAAGCCGCGATAATTTCCAGCTACTATTTCCTGCTCTGCACTGATTGCCTGCTCCATGGCATGATCAGCACATACAGTTGCATAACTGTTCAGCTTTGGATCCACAGATTCGATTCTATTCAACATAAATTCTGTCAGTTCAACAGGCGAAATTTCCTTCTTCTTCAGAAGATTGGCGACAGTTTCTATACTGGCGTAGTGAATTGAATCGATCACTAGTGTCTCTAAACAGTTAACTATAAGCAGAAAAGCAAAAGGCAGTGTTATTGGAAATAACACTGCCTTTAAGTTTTACAGTAGATGTTTCGTTTAGCGTCCTTTTTCCCTTCGGATTATTCCCTTTTATTCCTAATCTGTAAGTTTGAGAATCTAAACCTTATTTACGGCTGCAGCCATTGCATCCAATACTTCTTTAATGACTACACGGGATGAAGCAATGTTCATACGCATATGGCCGGCACCACCTGCGCCATAACCAAAACCAGGATTCAGATAAACACCCGAGTTATGAACTAACCAATCCTGGAAATAATGTTCAGGGCTGGCCTTGCCGTGAGACGCAAACATCTCTTTAGCCCCAACCGATTCCATCGTCTTGGAGAAATCCAGGAAGGTCATGTAGGTACCTTCATTTTTGGTGTAGCCAACAGTTGGCATGTACTGCTTCACATAACTCTCAATATAAGAGTGAGTATCATCCATGTAGGCGTTGGCTTCCTCGAACCACTCGGCACCATGATTATAAGCTGCCTCGTTAGCTACCACGCCCAGAGTGCTTAACTCTGCACGATGATATTTATCAACACGCCCTTTGGTTACCGGACTCTTCGAGTAGTAGTAAGCATTCTTCATTGCAGCCAGGTTAAAAGTTTTACTGATCGCATTGAAGGACACGCTGTTATTAACAACTGCTTCATCAGGCAGGCTGGCGAAAGGAGTGTACTTATGTCCACGACGAATCACATCGGAATGTATTTCATCGGAAAGAACTATAATGTTGTGCTCTAGACAGAGTCGACCTACTCTCAATAGCTCTTCTTCAGTCCACACATTACCGGTGGGGTTTTGTGGATTACAAACAATCATGGCGCGAACGTCTGGAGTCATTTTTGCTTCCAGATCATCGTAATCAATTTCATAGCGCCCATTAACATACTTCATTTCACTGTCGATGATTTCTACATTTGCGGCGCTAGCCATGGAATAGAATCCAGTGTAGGCAGGCGTTGATAACAGCAGTTTGCTTCCCCGTGGAACGAAGGCACGCATGGCAGCGATCATGCCCGGATAAACACCGTCAGATATAGTCACCATCTCGGGTGCCAGATCAACGCCATGGCGCTCACCGTTCCAGCGCAAAATTCCGTCCCGCAAGCCTTCGGTTGAGCTCAGGTAGCCCCAACTATGGTGGTTAATTCTTTCCTGTAGAGCTTCGGTAATACAGGGAGCACATTCGAAATCCATGGAGGCAACGCCCATGCCGAATTTGAATTCGCCACCGGGATAATTGCGAGGTGGTGAATCCCAGCGAGCACAATTCGACCCGACCCGATTGTAAATCGTTTCGAAGTCATACTTACCGTTCGCCAGCTTTGGGATATCCAGTGAGGATGATTCCTGCGCGGACGCGGTTGTACCGGCAACCGAAGCAACAGTGCCAGCAGCACCGGCTATGGCCGTCATGCCGGCGCCTTTCATAAAACTGCGGCGATCAAGTCCCTTGGAAGATTGCTGATTATTGGACATCTTTTTCCCCTTCTAATTCTTTATTCTGGTCAGGCTTTGAGCCTTTTAATATGGGGCTTTGGAGTCTCCTGCGAGCCCCACTCAAGCGTACCTAGGAGCATATTCCTATTGGGCGAAATCCGCAAAAGAATTCGGTCAAAAATGGGGCTGGAATGGCCATTTTCGGCCATTTCAGCAGGATTGGCTGAGCTTGATTTAGTTTCCCGGACCAGCTGGAAGCCGATAATCCAGGGGCGGCGGTCGATCTCCCAATAGAGGCTCGTATTCCCAATCGACTGGCAGCCTGTTCTGATGCTCGTTTTTGGCACTCTCTACCAGGGACTCATTGGTTATAAGATCAACCGCCGTCATGGCCAGGGTCTTGGCCGCTACGATCATGCCTTTGTTACCGATTGAAGTCCCACCGGCTGCAACTGCCTGCCAGGAATGGGAAGAAGTCCCCGGCACCCAGGTTGCTGCTCGCATACCACCGGTTGCCACCGCCCAACTCACATCGGCAACATCAGTTGAGCCACCACCGCCTCTTTCGCTTACTACCATGGGCCGAATGTTAGACGCTGCCATAATAGGTGGTGCATCTGAGGGTAGCGCGGTGCGGAGTGTTTCAGCGAACTGCCTTTCCTCGGCATCATAATCAACTCCTCCGACGCGAGACAAATTGGAATGAATTGCCTCCTGCAAAGATATGTTTGGTAATACATTGTAGATACCATGAATGACTTCATAGTCCATCTCTGTTTCGGTACCTAAAGCTGCGCCCTTCGCTGCCTGGACTACGCGTTCAAAAATTTCATTTACTTGCGAGGGATCTGGATGTCGGACATAGTAATACACCTCAGAAAAATCCGGCACGACGTTGGGTGCAGAACCACCGGCTGTGATGACATAGTGAATACGAGATTCCATGGGCACATGTTCCCGCATCAAATTCACCATGTGGTTCATTGCTTCTACGCCATCCAATGCAGAGCGACCGCGATGTGGTGCACCAGCAGCATGGGCGGATAGACCGGCAAATCGAAACTTGGCCGATTTGTTTGCCAGTGAGCTTCGCGCATCGGCAGAGTTCGAGTCGCTCGGATGCCAATGCAATACGATATCAACGTCTTCAAACAATCCATCTCTCACCATATAGACTTTACCGGCACCACCCTCTTCCGCTGGCGTGCCATAGAGTCGGATTTCACCAACCTGGCCAGTCTCCTGCATCCACATTTTGGTAGCTATTGCGGCTGCCACTGAACCGGTACCAAAGAGATGATGGCCGCAGGCATGACCGGCTGCCTTATGATCGATAGCATCTCTTAAGGGGTTTCGATCCTGGGTTATTCCGGGCAAGGCATCGTATTCCGCAAGTATGCCTACCGTTGGCCCACCGCTGCCTGCACTGTAAGTTGCAACAAAAGCAGTCGGTATGCCGGCAACGCCGGTGGTGATTTCGAAACCGGCATTCGCCAGTTGCTGTTGTAATAAGTTTGCGCTCTGGGTTTCAAGATAACCCACTTCTGCCCAATCCCAAATCTGCTGGGCAACGTCCCCATAAAGTGCAGCATTGTCGTCAATGTACTGCATGACTGTCGCCTTATGATCCTGCGCATGTAAAGCTGACGCAGAAAACATGGCAACAGCAATACAAATTCCTATTCCTTTAAAGTGACTCATGGCAAACAACTCCAAACATTTCGAATACTCCCAATAGTCCTATCATTTGCGGGTAGTAGTCCAGCCTATTCAATGACTTTTCTTGCTAGACATTGATCGTTTTGGGGCATACATTTCTTGTGAATCGAATAATAATAAGGAGCCCCCATGCATCTTTTTAGAAAGAAACTCTGGTCGGCGCTACTGATAGCTGCGCCACTTTCGATCTACTCAACAGCATATGCGCAGAGTGATCAGACTTACGCTACATACATCACCGAAGAACAATGGCAGATGGTAAATGAACTACCCGGTGTCGATCGGCAATTAGTGAGTCGTGATATCGGCGCACTCAATCTTTCAGTTGGCATTGTGCATCGGGGCGCTGTCGAGCGGGCAAGTGGGCAGGATAATGAAAATCCTGACCGCCCCTGCGGTACCATGGATAACGCTCGCCCCAGCGGAGCCCGTGGCATCATGCATATTCACCAGACTGAAACCTATTACATAGCGTCGGGTTCTGGAACACTGGTTACCGGAGGCGAGATTTATAATGGAAATGGTTTCGCCGATGACAGTATTGTTAACACAACGCTGAACGGTCCTTCCTGTAGTGGGCTAATTGTCGGCGACTGGATTGCTAAACATGTGAAAGAAGGAGATATCATTATTATTCCTGCTGGCACTCCCCATGGCTGGCTGGAAGTCCCCGTGCATGTTGATTATTTAAGTGTGCGACCTGACCCTGATAGAGTACTACCGGATAACTATATTAACCCTGCACTCGGTCCAGACTTTAAGCTGGAAACAGAGGAGTAACTTGAAAGAAATAAAAAAGGGGCCAAGTCTAAACTTGGCCCCTTTTTCTGGATCGGTCTTTCGTGTTAACCCAGGACTTTCGCAAAAACTTCCATCGCAGTCTTCATTTCTTCTCTGCTGCCTAATGATATCCGGCAATGGGATTGCTCAAGTGGTGGGAAGTCTCTTCCTACCAGAACATTATGCTCAAGACAGGCTTCCCTGAACTCCGCCGCAGGCATGCCAATGTTTACGAAAATATGATTAGTATTTGAGTCAGGAACTTCCATGCCTCTGGCTCGGAAGAAACCGATTACTTCATCACGAATCGCCGCATTCTCCTCAGCTTCCCACGCGATATGTTCTTTATCTTCCAATGCAGTTAATGCCGCCACTGCACCAAGCATGTTTACATCACCCATACCCCAGGCTCCACGAATTTTCGCCAGTGTTTCTTCCTGGCCAAGCGCATAACCGATTCGCATGCCAGCCAGACCATGGGCTTTGGAGAATGACCGGGTAATAAACACTTTGTCATTTTCCAGGGCCAGTGGCAGCGCAGTTTCCATTTTTCCTGGTCGCGTATAGTTGATATAAGCTTCGTCGATGTGGATATAAGTATCTGGATTTTCCCGCGCAACCTGGCGAACAAACGCTTCGACAGCATCCGGCCCGTGCACTGTTCCTGTTGGATTGTTTGGATTACATAGATACAACAAACCAGCGCCTTCAGCATTTCCCGCGAGGGTATTGAGGTCTACTCCCAGATCATTACCCAGTGGCAGCTCGATAGTGCCGGCACCGATAGTTCTGGCTGTACTCAAACTGGTTGAGTAAGTGGGCATCGGCGTAACAAAGTTTTTATCAGCACTACAGAATGCTCGAACCGATCCCTGCAATAAGGGAGTTGAGCCTGTTGCTATAAGTACGTTGTCGGTACTGATGTTGTAATAGTCAGCTATTCCCTGATGCAGTTCATTCACATGATCCGGAGAGTATCCACGCCCTACGCGTTTGGTGGTGTGGGAGTGAATAGCATCCATGGTTTTTGGTCCAGGACCCCGGGCGCTCTCATTTTGATTTAATTGAATTATGCCATTGTCGTAAACGCCTGCAGCATGCGCCGCTCGCGTTTGGGCACTGGCTTTACGACTAAAAACGGTAGTTCCAGAAATGGCACCAACGGCAGCGCCTAGGGCAATGGTTCCAAATCCACGACGGGTAGTTTTCATAGTTCCTCCCGCAGCCGGTTGCGGCTGGTTGCGTGATTAATTCTTCTATTTATAGGTTTTCATGGCATTTCCTGCCAGATACCTACGCGCAGTAGCCGCATCATAGCCCCAGCCTTGGGCTGAATTCAATCAATAAGCACGTGAATAGGGCATTTCTGCGGTGAGTTACGACAATTCGAAGCGCCGAGAAGTGCCTAAATTGAAGCGAGATGCTCCAGGAGTGGCTGCAGGATCACGTTTCCATGGGATGTAATCAGCCAATGTCCACCGGCCAGTTCGAGTCTGGTATAGGGGCCGATCATGTATTTCGCTTGCCCGTCTACCGCGGCTCTGCCGGCTGATGGATCATCATTACCCCATATAAAGAAGCTGGGGACCCCAATATAGGGATCTGCATCAGCCCCACTTTCCTGGCTGGCGCCCATCTGTCGGTACCAGTTCAGGGCCGCAGTCAGTGCGCCGGGTTCTGCAAAAACAGCGCGGTATTCTTCCTGCTGGGAGGGGCGCATGTCACTGAAAGTCGCCATGAGTACCGACATACTATTAAGGGTAAAAAGAGTTTCCGGTACCCAGGGCAGGGTGAACAAAAGAAAATAACTGCTGCGCGCTTGTTGGTCCTGATCGCTGGCAAGCGCTTCACCAAATGCCGTCGGATGAGCAATAGAAATTGCAGTCCAGGTCAGTATCCGCTCGGGTTGCGCCATCACCGTCGCCCACCCAACTGCCGAACCCCAATCATGTCCAATTAAATGAAAGCGCTCTGCACCGATCGCATCTGCCAGTGCAAGGACATCGCTAACCAGCTCGCTTACCTGATAGGCGGCAGAATCGATTGGTCGTGCACCCGGGCTATAGCCACGCTGATCGAATGCCACTACTCGATAGCCTGCATTGGCAAGTGGATCGATGATTGGTTCCCACATTGCAGAAGTGGTTGGAAATCCATGCAGCAGGATTACTGTTTCCTGCTCTGGATTATCTCGTCGCTCATTGGTGATTCGTGTTCGAAATTCGAAACCACTAGCTTCAACTCGCAGAATCCGGGTCTCTGAGGCAGAAACTCTGGAGTTTGAATACAACGGTAGTTGCTTTGTTGCAGAGCTGTGACTGAATTCGCGATCCAGAGACAGGGTTGAACTAACAGCAGCAATAAGGAGCACACCCAATATCAGAGTGACTAATCCAATACCAACTGTTTTGAGTAGGCGTTTAATCAAAAGAAAGATCCTGGGCAGATCGCCACCCGGGGCTGTGCAAGCAAGTAGCTTGCATTCTAGGATCAATTGTTGTGCAGTGCTACAGCAGTTAATTCAGGATTGAAAGGGACTGGTAAAGGTTCTATCTCGCGCTAGCTTCGCTCGCGAAACTCTCAGCCGCTGACTCCGCAGCCGCCTGGGATGGAAATACGAAAATAAACACTAAAGCTAATACAAGCACTGCCCCGACTTTGAGGACCGCATGGCTATTCAACATGGTTCTGAATACCTCCAAATACTTCTGCTTTATTGATGACAATATTGGAGAAAGTAAAGTGCTACCACTGCAAAGCACAAAAAGTGGAACCTGCTTAACACTTTGGGCAAATAAATATCGGGGGAGCCCTGCATGCCCCTCCCACAGGGCCAGAAATGTTGCTGAAACTCCCTGCAACAGGGGGTTTCGCGGATTCAATCCTGAAGATATTTAAGGGGCTATTCTGGGCTAAATGCTGTCAAAGTGGCTTTTTTGACTGCTGCGTGGGCACCCTGCGCAAGATAAGTCCCATGGGCGGACAGTAGCCTGTTGAATTCGAGTTGTAGTAAACGCTGAAATTCCGACTCCAGACTCCCCCCTTCCGGGGTCATTAACTTTAACCAGATCGGACCTATGATGGTGGTTTTTGGAAATCCTATACGGGGCATGACCAATCTCGCCAGCCAATTGTTATAGCTGTAATCGCCATAATGTTGAATGGCATCGCAAGTAAACAGGATTCCCCCATCGCGTTTTAACAATAATGCGCATTCCGGCTCTGTGGTGCCCGTAAACTGAAAAAACTCGCAACCATGAACCGGTGTTAACCCACCCATACCGATCGCGATATCAACCACGGGCTCGGTATAAGTAGTACCTCCGGGCTGACACCAGAACTGGGCTTTAAAGTTATCGACATAGTAAGGATCATCGACACCGTGAAAGGCACCTAGCCGGATGATATTTCTGACTTCACCCAGTGACTTCAATTGATCTTCAGTTTTTCTATTCAGGCGGATCGGATTAATCAGGGTTAACTCACTCTCTTCTTTAATAATCCCCATGTTACGGCTAATGCGCATTAATGGGTTGAGCCTGATACTGCCACGCACCATGAATGCATCGGTGCCAATTTCTTCAATACCACCATGGGGATAAATCACTACACTTTTCCTTTTTTATGAGAGCCCTTAGGCTGTCGCTTGCTCTTCCAATCCCAATTCCTGGATGCTGACTTCACGCATTTTATATTTCTGCACTTTGCCCGTTACAGTCATGGGAAAATCGTCGCTGAAGCGCACATAGCGGGGCACTTTGTAGTGAGCAATCTTTCCTTTGCAGAATTGTTTAACATCTTCCTCTGCTAATTCGGCACCACTTACCAGACTCACCCAGGCGATAATCTCTTCGCCATATTTAGGATCCGGCACGCCTGTTACTTGCACGGCCTCGATGCTGTCGTGTGTCATTAAATATTCTTCGATCTCTCGCGGATAAACATTTTCGCCTCCGCGCACAATCATGTCTTTGATTCTACCGACAATATTCACATAACCATCTTCGTCCATGATGGCAGTATCGCCGGTGTGCATCCAGCCATTACTATCGATAGCTGCGGAAGTTGCTTCAGGATTTTCCCAGTAACCCAGCATGACGGAATAACCGCGGGTACAGAGTTCTCCCATCTCGCCCACCGGACATAAACTGCCAGTTTCCGGATCAATAATTTTTACTTCCACATGGGGATGGACACTTCCTACTGTGCTTACTCTTTTATCCAGTGGAGAATCGACTCGGGTCTGAAAACTCACCGGACTGGTTTCTGTCATGCCATAGGCAATCTCTACCTCGGACATATGCATTAGCTCGTTAACCTGTTTCATGGTTTCAATGGGGCATGGGGCACCAGCCATAATGCCGGTACGCAGTGTCGACAATTCAAAATCGGCAAAGTTGGGTAAGGCCAGCTCAGCGATAAACATAGTCGGTACACCATAAAGAGCGGTAGCCTTTTCCGCTTGCACCGCCTGCAATACGGCTTCCGGTTCGAATCCTTCACTGGGGTAGATGGCACAGGCCCCATGGGTGAGACAACCAAGATTACCCATGACCATACCGAAGCAATGATAAAGAGGAACCGGTATAACCAATCTGTCTGCTTCGGTGAAATTCATTGTGGTCGCAACGAAGTAACCATTATTCAGTATGTTGTGATGACTGAGAGTTGCGCCTTTGGGAAATCCTGTAGTACCACTGGTGTACTGAATATTAATGGCATCATCCATATCCTGCTCTGCCTGGCGAGTACTTAATGCTTCGGCACTGCAATTCGCAGCCAGTTTCAGGAATGCGGACCAATCGTAAATTCCGGAAACCTCCGAGCTTGTCATCGAAATGACGGTGCTCAGCTTGGGAAACTTTTCTGAAACTAAAGATCCGGGTTTTACACTGGTTAAGTCCGGACACAGTTCAGAAATCATTGCTTCGTAATCTGAGGTTTTGAACTGATTTTGCAGAACCAGGCCTTTACATCCGGATTGTTCCAAGACATAGGCTAACTCGTGAACCCGATAGGCCGGATTGATAGTAACCAGTATGATGCCAGCCTTGGCGGTTGCATATTGCGTCATTAACCATTCTATGTTGTTGGGAGACCAGACTCCGACGCGATCACCTTTTTCAAATCCAGCAGCAATAAACGCTTTTGCTAATTCATTTACCCGATCCGCCAATTGCGAATAGCTCAAACGCGTTTCCTGATGAATGGAAACTACCGCTTCTCGTTCTCCATGGCGGGCAACAATCTGGTCGAACAGAATTGGGATTGGGGTACCCAGCAAAGGCTGATCCGAGGGTCCGCTGGCATAACTTACTGAGGACGACATGACAATTCCTTTATTATGATTTCTGGTCCGGGCCCACTAATTTAAAAGATATCGGGAGTCATGGAAACCGCTTTGTGTGGTCCATTCCAACAGATCAGGGAAAACCCACTACCGGTGTAACTTTACGTTAACGTAAACGTAAGTTAAACTGTTATCTTTGCCAAACCAAGAGTCACGACATGACTGATGCTTACAGTATTTCCGAGCTGGCGCGGGAATTTGAGGTTACTCCCCGAGCCATCCGCTTCTATGAAGAGAAAGGACTGCTCTGTCCGGGAAGAAATGGCAGCACGCGGGTGTTTAGCCCGGCCGATCGAGTTCGTTTAAAGCTTATCTTGCGAGGGAAGAAGATTGGATTCTCACTGGAAGAAAGCCGGGACATTATTGAAATGTATGAACCGGAAACTGCAAACACTCGGCAGCTGGAAAGCTTGCTCAGGAAAATTCAGGAAAAACGTATTCAACTCGAGCAGCAGAAAAAAGAAATAAATACCATGCTGAAAGATCTAAAGAAAACTGAGGCAGTTTGTCTCACTGCGTTAGATGCACAGTGAAGAGAGTGCTTAAACGTAATCGAGGAATTAGATGAACAACAGCTATCCCACGCTCAATTTTAATCACGGCGAAGAAATAGACATGCTGCGTGACACTGTATATCAGTTTTGTCAGGCAGAGTTGGCGCCAAGAGCAGAACAAATAGATATCGATAATGAATTTCCTGCAGACTTATGGAGGAAACTCGGCGAGTTGGGATTGCATGGTATTACTGTAGATGAATCCTATGGTGGTTCTAATATGGGATACCTGGCACATTGTATAGCGATGGAGGAAATATCTCGAGCCTCAGCAGCAGTTGGACTTTCCTATGGCGCCCATTCCAATTTGTGTATTAACCAAATAGCCCGCAATGGAAATGAAACCCAAAAACAAAAATACCTGCCTAAACTTATATCCGGTGAGCATGTTGGTGCCCTGGCAATGTCTGAGCCTGGCGCCGGTTCCGATGTGATGAGCATATCGCTCAAGGCGGAACACAAGGGTGGCCATTATGTTCTTAATGGCAACAAGATGTGGATTACCAATGGCCCCGAGGCAAGCACTTATGTGATCTATGGGAAGACAATCGATTCGGTTGGTTCTGGCGGCATAACTGCTTTTATCGTTGAACGTGGATGCAAAGGATTTAGCCAGGCACAGAAGCTGGATAAGCTGGGCATGCGTGGTTCGAATACTTGCGAACTCGTCTTCGAAGACTGTGAAGTTCCAGTGGAAAACGTACTTGGCGCAGAGGGCAAAGGAGTTGGTGTACTCATGTCCGGCCTTGATTATGAACGAACCATTCTAGCTGCCGGCCCGGTTGGCATCATGCAAGCTTGTCTTGATGCGGCACTTCCCTATTTGCACGAACGCAAGCAGTTCGGCCAACCCATTGGTGAGTTCCAACTCATGCAGGGCAAGATGGCAGACATGTATACCGCGCTTAACGCGTCTCGTTCCTATCTCTACATGGTTGCAGCGGCTTGTGATCGGGGAGAGATAAGTCGTAAAGATTGTGCAGCGCTGATCTTGTTTACCTCTGAGCAGGCCACCCAAATGGCACTGCAGACTATTCAGGCCATGGGCGGCAATGGTTATACCAATGAATTTCCGGCAGGAAGACTTCTGCGCGATGCCAAGCTTTATGAAATTGGTGCTGGCACATCGGAGATTCGCCGCATCCTGGTTGGCAGAGAACTGTTCAAAGAATCAGCTTAGCGATGAGCTTAGATCTGATTTCTGGAGTTTCCCATGACGGTTATAGAAAGCAAGATAAAGAAAGATAGTAAATCATTCGCGAACAATGCGGCAGCGATGCAAGCGCATATCGACGATCTGCGAGCGAAGCTAAAAAATATCGAAGCAGGCGGGCCGGATACTGCGAAAGAAAAACACACGGCGAGAGGAAAGTTACTTCCCCGCGATCGCATCAAGTCATTGATAGATCCTGAAACTGATTTTCTCGAGTTTTCGCAACTCGCTGCTTACAACGTGTACGGTGAAGATGTTCCTGCCGCAGGAATCATCACCGGCATAGGTAAAGTAAGTGGCATCGATTGCATGATTATCGTCAATGACGCGACGGTGAAAGGTGGAACCTACTATCCCATTAGCGTAAAGAAACACCTGCGGGCCCAGGATATCGCCGCACAAAACAACCTTCCCTGTATTTACCTGGTGGATTCCGGCGGGGCAAACCTGCCAAGACAGGACCAGGTTTTTCCCGATAAGAATCACTTCGGACGGATTTTTTTCAACCAGGCAAATATGTCAGCTAAAGGCATTCCCCAGATCGCGGTAGTGATGGGCTCATGTACCGCTGGTGGCGCCTACGTGCCCGCCATGTCAGACGAATGCGTCATGGTGCGCAATCAGGCGACAGTCTTTTTGGCTGGGCCGCCACTGGTCAAAGCTGCTACGGGGGAAGTTGTTGCAGCTGAGGAATTGGGTGGTGCTGATGTTCACTGTCGCAAGTCAGGCGTGTCTGATTACTATGCAGAAAACGATGAGCATGCACTGGAGATAACTCGCAATATCGTAAGTCACTTGAATCGAAATCCCTCAATTAGCGCAGTAGCAGATGTTGAGGAACCCAGGTATGCGATC
>JAPPOG010000046.1:12876-31069 GCA_028818225.1 Gammaproteobacteria bacterium
GGAAATTACGGCATGTGTGGTCGAGCCTATGATCCACGATTTATGTTCATGTGGCCCAATGCACGTATTTCTGTCATGGGAGGTGAACAGGCGGCCGGGGTTCTCGCCACGATAAAGCGCGACCAAATGGAAAAGAAAAACCGCCCCTGGTCAAAAGAACAGGAAGATGAATTTCGAAAACCGATACTGGATACTTACCAGACTCAGGGTCATCCCTATTACGCTTCCGCAAGACTCTGGGATGACGGCGTAATTGAACCTGCACAAACCAGAAATGTTATCGCACGCTGCATGGAAATTTCGCGCAATGCACCGATCGAAGAGACAAAGTTTGGCGTCTTTAGAATGTAAGCAACTGTTAAGGAGTTTAAGATGAAACGATTGCATGTACACGTCACCGTAGATGATCTCGAAAAAGGTATTGGTTTTTACAGCACTCTATTCGCTCAGGAGGCCACTATTGTAAAAGACGATTATGCAAAATGGATGCTGGATGATCCTGCGGTTAATTTTGCAATCTCCACCAGCTGCGAAAAAGTTGGATTAAATCACCTTGGATTCCAGGTAGACAGTGATGAAGAACTTCAAGAGATAGAAAGCCGTCTGCAAGAGGCAGAACTTTCAGGAGCGAAAGAGGAAAACAGAAACTGTTGTTACGCGAAAGCTAACAAGTACTGGACCATGGATCCGGCAAAAATTCCCTGGGAAAACTTTCACACACTGGACTCCATCCCCACCTTTGGCGATAGAGAAGAAACTGCACTCTAAGAATACTTGAATTACAGCCTGGCTAGTCTACGCCTATGCCAACACCGCCACCTCGAAAGGGGCCGGGTCCGCCATAGTTTAAAACTCCAAGAGTGTGGGAACTGTCATTCACCTGGTCAACGATTTCCTGCAAGGTCAGGCAGTACTTTCTACGAATGAATGAGCCAGTTCGCACATCTTCGAAACAGTAGACATTATCTCCCAGTGGGACTGAGGTGTTATAGGCGATGAGCTCTTGTTCAGACATCTGCCGGAAAGGGACATGGTCCGCCGACTGGCAGGAAGCCAGAACAAAAGCAGCAGCGACTAGCATTAATAAAGTTTTCATGATATTCCACCATGGGCGCCAACCCTGGGCCCTATAGGGGTAGTTACGATCATTTTAGCAAAATAGATGACTGCTCGTAACAGAATTTATCTATTCTGCAAGCCTGCCCTTTTCCTGGGATCGCTGATAAGCCGGGCGCTCATTCAGACTGGCCAGGTAGCGCAGACAATTGGGCTTGTAGCGATCACTTAACCCGAGACGATCACCGAATTGCAGTGCGTACCCGACCGCTATATCTGCAATGGTAAAGCGGTCTGCCACCAGAAAGTCTTTACCTTCCAGCGCTGCTTCGACCGAACGAATACGAGAGTGGAACCAGATTGCGTAGTCTTCAGCGACTTGTGGATTTCGACGTTCTTCCGGTTCCAGCTGGGTATAGCGAAAGTTAATTGCCAGGGGGAAAGTAAATGTTGCGTCGGAACGGTAGAGCCAGTTCAGGTACTCTCCGTAATCGGACTCATCAGGCATGACCCGCAAGTTGGTAGGACTGAACCTTTCAACCAGGTACTGACAGATGGCGGTGGATTCGGTCATTACCACATCGCCATCGATGAAAGTTGGGACTGTGCCGAGGGGATTAATATCCAGGTAGCCTTCATAGGCAAAGCGCGGCGGAAACGGCATGACCGTCAATTCGTAATCCACACCCAGTTCTTCCAGAGTCCATAGTGGTCGTACTGATCTCGCATTGGAACAATGATAGAGCTTCATGTAATGCTACCCTTTAACGTCCTTTCCAGTTCGGTGCGCGTTTTTCTGCAAATGCTTTTGGCCCTTCAATAAAATCTTCGCTTTCTATCATGGCTCTTACTGCCGCATATTCAGTGCGCATATCTTTCATCGATTCTTCCAGGGAAGCAAAATCCAGTGAGCGATACACTGCATCTTTGCTCGCCCGAATCGAGAGTGGCGAACAGGCAAGAATTTCTTCGGCAACTGCAAACGCACATTTCATAAGTTGATCATGGGGAACTACTTCGTTTACGAAGCCAAGTCGCTCACCCTCTTCTGCTGGCACATGCCTCCCGGTAAGAATCATTCCCAGTGCGCGCTTACTCCCTATCATTCGGGGCAATCGATTTAATCCGCCAGCGAGGGCCGCCAATCCTACTTTGGGTTCTGGTAAGGCAAACACTGCTTTATCTGATGCAATGATCAAGTCGCAGGCCAAGGCAATTTCAAAGCCTCCCCCCATGGCCACACCATTTACTGCAGCAATTACTGGTTTGACCAGATCGAATCTACTGGTGAGTCCGGCGAATCCCAAAGGCATCGGCGGACGCACATTGCCCTCTGCCTGCCAGCGTAAATCGTTGCCTGCACTAAAAGCGCGCCCTTCCCCGGTGATGATTGCCACCCACAAGTCGTCATCAGCTGCGTAATCATCGAACACCTCGGCTAACTCAAGGTTTGCTGGAGGGTGCAGTGCATTGAGTCGCTCCGGACGATTCATTGTCACAAGCAGGATATGATCTCTTTTCTCAACTTTACAGAATTCAGCCATTGTTTTTCCTTACTCTTTGCTACTCTTCGTTTATATTTTTGTTTCAACTTGAATTGGGAATCCCAATAATTATTTATCCTTTAGCATATCAGTTCGATCAAGAATAAGCAGATTGAGGATAAGAGTTTTAGGTAAAGCGCTGATAATCTATACTCTGGGTCCCTTTGCGCAAGCCCGTTAATAATTAGAATAAACAATGTCGAATAATCCTGCCCTGCTTGAAGGCATCAAAGTAGTCGAACTCAGTACCATGGTCTTTGGGCCCGCCGCAGGTGTTGTGCTGAGTGATTTCGGTGCGGAAGTTATAAAAATAGAACCGCCGGGTACCGGCGATTTAAATAGAAACTGGCACAAGATAGCAGGCCTCCCGGTTTCTGAAATGCCTTATGCGTTTCAGATGACCAATCGCAATAAGAAAAGCGTGGTGCTGGATCTTAAAACCGCGGAAGGTCACGATGCGATTTGTCGGCTAGCAGCAGAGGCAGATGTCTTCATTACCAATTACCGTCTCGATGCTGTCAGTCGATTAAACATCGATTACGACACCATTCGAGCAGTTAATCCAAAGATCATCTATGCATTGGCAACGGGCTACGGTGAAAAAGGCGAGGAGAAGGACAAGCCTGGTTACGACACGGTTTGTTACTGGACACGATCAGGCATTGAGATGCACTTATTCCCTTACGAAGGATGGCTAAGCACTTTCCCGTTTGGCTGCGGTGATCATCCCAGTGCCATGAGCCTGTTTGGCGCAATCATGTCTGGCTTGTATCAGCGCCAGCAAACCGGAGAAGGCTGCAAGGTCACCTCTTCCTTGCTGGCCAATGGAACCTGGGCAAACTCAGTCATGATTCAAGCTGGATTAGCGAATGCTGAGTATCGGGACAAAAGGCCAAGAGACCAGGCTTATAATTTTATTTCCTTAAACTACCGAACCAGAGATGACCACTTGCTAAAACTGACATTGATAAATTCGGTTAGAGACTGGGCCGATTTTTGCGCGGCAATACAACGTCCACAATTTATTGAAGATGAAAAATTCAGCACGGCCGAGAGTCGAGTTGAAAACATGCCGCTGCTGATTAAAGAAATAAGTGACTCCTTTGCCGAAGAAGATATGGACTTCTGGCTAGCCAGGCTCACAGAATATGACATTCCCCACTCGAAAGTATTTAACTATGACGAAGCGGTCAATGATCGCCAGAAAGAAGTAAATGACATTATTATACCCCTGGACCATCCTGAGTATGGTTCGATTCGAACTGTTAACAGTCCCTTCGAAGTAAGCGGTTTTGATAAAAGAAAACCCGGGCCGTCACCAAAACTTGGCGAGCATACCGAAGAAGTGCTGAGGGGATTGGGCTATTCAGAGGAAGACCTGGCGAAATACCTGGAATATAAAAACTAATCCAGGATCGAGTACTTCTGAATTCTTCGACCTTCCTGCTCGGCAATATAGACATTGCCACTAGAATCTACGCCTATACCGTGGGGTAAAGTAAATTGACCTCGATAACGCCCGGGCCCGTCTCCAAAACTGGATACTCTGCTACCACTATCTCGCTCCAATACATCAATCATGACGCTATTCTGATTGATTACATACATGTAACGCTGTTCAGGATCTGGCGAGAAACCAATTACAACAGCCGAACCTCTGTTTCCGCTGGTGCGACCATCTGCTGGTGACAAAGGGGTAAATGAAACAAAAATATTCTTTACGAAATTACCCTCTTTATCAAAAACCTGGATGCGATCCGCCTGTCTGTCGCAGACATAAACCAGACCATCATTAGAAAGTCGCAGACAATGAGGTAAAGGTGTTATGTCACTATCCGAAGCTGTGCGAAAGAGTTGCCATTGCCGCAGGAATTCACCGTCCTTATTCAAGACAGCAATCCTCGCGTTGCCACCGGGTAATTCTCCATCGGCTACATAGATATCCCCGTTAGATTTATCCACGTCTACAGCAGACGGGAGAAAGAATTGCGCGCTAGCAGAGTTTAGTGCGCGCCCTTCGCGGGTCCCATCAGATGAATCGAATCTGCCGGTTTCTCCTATCTGCATCAGCAGTTCACTACCGTCATTGGAATATTTTTGGATGTATCCTGTTCCTGCTGCAACAATCCAAATACTGCCATCCGCTTGGACATGGCAATCGTGCAAACGCGGGCCAATTAATTGTGGATCACCCCATCCTCTTACCACTGCTCCGTCAGCATCTAGCTCGATTATTGGCGGAGCCAGGCGAGCACCATCGAGATCGGCTTCCACCACGTTCTGCCTATTAAGCAGATAAACATGATCGCGGCTATCGATGCACATACCGCCAATACCACCGGTCAACCAGTTATCGCCCATCGGAATTTGAGGCCAATTGAGATCAAGGTCGAACTGTGGCTGTGCTAATACAGGGCAAGCCAGATATAACGAAGAAAGAATAGCGATTAGCGCGAATCGAATTGCTTTCATGGGGAGTCCTTATGTTCTTATTTTCGAACCACTATACAAATTATTATCCCTAAAACACAGGGGAAAACACGGGTAAAAGCCATAGGAGCATTAAGCAGAGTGAACTACAATAATTAGTAGCAGTTAATTAGTTGAGTCGCTATGCCAGAATTCAAAGCTCCAATTCGAGATATCCAATTTACCCTCTACGACGTACTGAATGCCGAACAACACTACGAAAAAATCGGTGCCGAAGAAGCCAGTCGGGACTTGATCGATGCCGTAATAAGTGAAGGCGGAAAATTCGCCGAAGAGGTGCTTGCTCCTTTGAATCGCATTGGTGATGAACAAGGTTGTACCTTCGAGAATGGAAAGGTTACAACTCCTGCTGGCTTTAAAGAAGCTTACCAACAATATGTCGAGAGTGGCTGGCCCAGCCTCGCTGGAGAAACCGAATATGGTGGTCAGGGCCTACCCGAATCTATTGCAGTTGTAATCAATGAACTGGTGAGCACCGCCAACTGGGCCTGGGGGATGTACCCCGGACTTAGTCACGGCGCAAAACTAACCATTTCTTCCTATGGCACGGAAGAACAAAAACAAACCTACCTGAGCAAACTCATAAGCGGTGAATGGACTGGCACCATGTGCCTGACGGAACCTCATTGTGGAACCGATCTCGGACTCTTGAAATCGAAAGCCGAATTAAATGCAGACGCCAGTTACAGTATTAGTGGTACCAAGATTTTCATCTCAGCCGGTGAACATGACATGGCGGACAATATTGTCCATATTGTATTGGCCCGGCTGCCCGATGCACCTGATGGCACCAGTGGTATCTCCCTTTTTATTGTGCCGAAGATCGATCCGGCTACGGGTGAATCAAATAATGTCAATTGCGGGTCCATAGAACACAAGATGGGAATCCATGGCAATGCAACGGCCCTGCTCAATTTCGATGGCGCCAAAGGATTTTTGATTGGGCCGCCAAATGAAGGATTAAAATGCATGTTCACTTTCATGAACTTTGCGCGCCTGGGAACGGCTATGCAGGGAATGGCAGCTGCGGAACAATCTTTTCAGGGTGCCCTACCCTATGCGAAGGACAGATTAGCAATGAGATCCCTGAGCGGCCCGGTGTTTCCGGATAAACCTGCTGATCCGATTATCGTCCATCCTGATGTACGAAGAATGCTGTTAACCCAGAAGTGTATAAGCGAAGGTGGTCGTGCGCTCATTTATTACTGTGCGCAACAAGCAGATATTCTGCATAGCGAGGCAACGGAAGAAGAGAAAACCGAAGCCGATGCGCTATTAGGCTTATTAACCCCCATTGCGAAAGCCTTCTTGACCGAAACCGGCTATGAGGCAGCCAACCTGGGCCTGCAGGTATTTGGTGGCCACGGTTATATCGCTGAATGGGGAATGGAACAGATTGTGAGAGATACTCGTATCTCCATGTTGTACGAAGGCACGACGGGCATACAATCATTGGATCTGCTTGGCAGAAAAGTACTGGCGGACCGGGGTGCGATGTTGCGTTACTGGACGCGGGTTCTTCACCGGTTCTGTCGCGATAACGAAACTCGAAAGATGTCTGAATTTATTAGACCCTTACGGCGCTACTATCGAGAGTGGGGAACTTTCACTGGCAAGCTGGGATTAAAAGCCATGAAAAACCGCGCGGAAGTCGGCGCGGCTTCCGTGGATTACTTGATGTATTCAGGTTATGTCACCCTCGCCTATTTTTGGGCGGCTATGGCCGATGCTGCCTATCGAGCAATTGAAGCTGGTTCTGAAGACAAAGAATATTATGAGAGTAAGATCAAGACTGCGCGCTTCTATTTCAAGCGGATTTTGCCTAAAGCCAAGGCTCACAAGGAAATCATGTTAAGTGGGGCAAAAAATCTTATGGATCTGGATTCCGATCATTTTGCCAGCGTTTAATACAATTTGTTTTTAACCAGAGAAGTCGAGTAGTTCTGTTGAATACGGTCACAAATAAGACATATGCTAAGTCGAAACTCTTTGCAGCGTTTGGCTTTTGCACTAAAGTTAGCCCTGCAACTCGAATACTCTAGGCATCCCAAATGCAGTGTCAGGATCATCCAAGCGTAACTGCCATTGAAAATTGCGCTCTATGCGACAAGCCGCTGTGTGGCTTGTGTGCTAACTACATGGATACTGAAGTCCTCTGTGAAAAATGTGTTGCAACTCGAGAAACCGAAAAATTTGTAGCTTCCCAGGCTAAACAACATGAAAAACCGGAGCCGATACTGCAGGCAGAAACTGCCGATGCACAGGGTAAATTTGAAAAACCAGAGAAGGAATCTAACTCCAGGCAGATTCAGTGGATAATAATAGCTGTCTGTTTCAGCGTAATGGCATTTCAATTATACCGTTCACAATCCGGCCCAACTGCTGAAATCGGTCCGGAATTGCAGCAACGGGAGATCGCGCTTACGACTTTTGCCCAATGCTTTATGTTATTCAGGGAAATTGGAGTGATATTGGAAAGTGGCGGTACACCTGACGACTCCATGCGTTGCGAAAATTCAGGCGCCAACCTGGTCGAACAGATTGATGGAGACATTCGCGTATCACATCCCTCCCCAGAAACTTTCGGCTATAGTCAAATCTATGTTAGTAGAGAAAATCCAGAACCCATTGTGGTTAACTGATTCAATCTGACAGTTTGCATAATGACTCATAGAGTTATCAGCATCGATTATCTACCCAAAAGATCTGATGAAATAAACATCCAGGGAATCCGATCTGATCCTCAATAGAATTTTATGTGTTAAGTCAGTTTAAAGTTAGCAGAATCAATAATTGTTTCAGGAGAATTTCACACAGTGCGTCACTTGCTTACTGCTTTTATTATGTTGATTAGCCCTGTTAGCGTAGCTCAGCCGGCTACTTATCAGGATGAGGTATTCAGCGTGCCACAAGGTGCGATCCTGGATGCCGATAATCCCGCATATTACAACGGCATCCAGTTAGATTATTCCGGCGATGGTAGATTCCAGCTAGTTGCCGCACAAGCTGCAAACCTGGTAACTGTGGAATCACTGAGCGTAAATATAATGGAGTCGTTTCCAG
The DNA here is from genome assembly GCA_028818225.1 of Gammaproteobacteria bacterium. Taxonomy (GTDB): domain Bacteria; phylum Pseudomonadota; class Gammaproteobacteria; order Pseudomonadales; family Pseudohongiellaceae; genus UBA9145. The sequence goes on from JAPPOG010000046.1 coordinate 21,030, forward strand.
TTCAGGTGAGCGTCACAGTAAATGGAAACAAGTCAGTGCCCTGCGTGGACTTGCAAACCCCGGCTATCGGCAGACAGGATAAGCTTTTTATTATCGTCCTGGCTGAAACCACACTGGGACCAGCCGAATCATGCATAGCAATTATCGACCCGTTTGAAACCACGATTAGCCTTCCCGTCACCGGCCTGCCTGCAGGAACTTACACGGTTCGCGTGAATGGCGTTGATATACAATTCAGTCTGGATGTAGACAATTAGAAAAGAAGTATAAATTCTGTTACCGGCAAAACTATCCGTCTCTTAAGTTTGGAAATGGCAGGTCAGGTCACACCCTAAAAGGACCGGCTTTAAAAATCGCAATCTTTGTATCTGCCTCTGTTCTTTTCGTGCTCCCGTTATACTGTACTTTCCCATAGGCAGCTTCTACCCCGGCTGACTTTGCTGGCGCTGACAATTGGGTTACTTTTAATGGCCAAGCTCAGGACAAACCAAACTTTGGTCTGAGTTTTGAGCCCAGAACGGAACCGACGAAAGCAGCAGCAAACCACAACCAGCCGTGCAAACTGGTTGAGCCTATCCCGCTAAAGTACGCGCCAATATTGCAACCGAAAGCAATACGCGCTCCGTAGCCTAATAACAAGCCGCCAATGATTGCCGCCATGACATGCCCAGTTGGTAATTTTACTGAGGGGGAAAACTTGCGCGCCAGGGCGGCAGCAACTAGGGCACCCAGCATAATGCCGATGTTCATCACGGATGTGACATCGGTAAATATACTTTGATCTAGAGATGAAGCAGGTCCCGGGCGACTCCAATAGGGCCAGAGAGTTACGTCCAGACCGCTTATGCCGGCAATTTTGGCACCCCACAGCGCAAACGCCGATGTCACTCCCCATGGGCGACCCGCCAAAACCAATGTCGCTAATTGCACCAGAACTAAAGCGAGTGCGCCTGCGATTAAAGGCCATGGTCCGCGCAAGATGGAAAAACCAGAACGAGGTTCAGAAATAATCTCACCGTGTTTTTTCTTTTCATAAAGTAGCGTTGCAAACCACACGCCGGCAAAGAGCAGAAGACTAATGGTGATACCACCAAGAGTTCCGAAACTTTGTGAAAGCGCTATTGGAGAGATACCCGGCACGTCTTGCCACAAGTGCCATTGCCAGGTACCAATCAGGGAACCTGCAATAAATGCAGCAAGAGTGATATACATTCGTGTGCTACCGCCACCAGCGGTAAATAAAGTACCGGAAGCACAGCCACCACCCAGCTGCATGCCCAGACCAAACATGAAGGCACCGCAGATTACGGCAACATTAATCGGCGCAACAGAACCTCTGAGGTTGGTGCCAAATATTTCTCCCTGGGCTATAAGCGGGGTGAATACCAAAACGGTAACCGCCAGCATTAGCATCTGTGCGCGTAATCCTGCACCCCTGCCCGTATTGGCGACTTCTCGCCAGGCTGCGGTAAAACCGAATGCCGCATGATAGAGAATGACTCCAGCAGCCAGCCCGACAATGAAAAGCGCTCCCTGTCGCCAACCGTAGTTGATTTCCAAATAAAGAAAGAGCAGCAGACTGATGATCGCGCCCACACCGAGAGTGCGTCGATTGCGTGTCAGCGCAGAAAGATCGATGTCAGCATTGGAGAGAGTGGGTTGGGAATCCATAGCAGACCCTTTTTGTTCTTCATGTTGAAAGCAAGTATACGGAGAATCGATTGCGGGAGAAATTGATCAGGCGCAATTAGGCGTAAATAGTGGAATATCAACAGCTAAGGAATTCCCCGAAATAGAGCCAATCCCTCATAATTGCGTTACACTCTGGGGTCCTGATAAAGAGATGCGATGATCACGCCCTGGTGATCGAGAAAGGAGAAGGATAATGCGCATTATCTCTAAACTTGCTCTGGGCCTGTTGCTAGTAGTACCGGCAGCTTTTGGGCAAATTCCCCCGGAAGAAATCTATGTAGAAAGCATGCCTGAACGCGGTGAGAACTGGTTCATCGGCACCACCGGTAATGGCGGTTATATCTTCGATGCCACGACTGGGGAGATGCATGGCATGCTTTCTCTATCCCGTTATACACCCGCAGTGACACACTACTGGCCGAGACAGGAGTTTTATGCCGCCGAGTCGTATTTGTCGCGCGGAGTCCGTGGTGACCGAACCGATATCGTCGCCATCTATGACTATGAAAATTTACGTCCAATAGCGGAAATTGAGATTCCAAATCATATGGCAAGACTTCAAGTACGCAGTCATTTGGGGTTAACTAACAATGGTCGTCACCTCGCGGTACTGAATATGAATCCGGGGCATTCAGTATCCATTGTTGACCTGGAAGATCGCGTTTTCGTTTATGAAGCATCCACACCCGGTTGTGCTGTGATCATGCCAATCGCAGATAATGATTTCATGCAGGTATGTGGAGACGGCACGCTGCAACTTATTCAACTAGATATTAGTGGCTTCGAAGAAAATCGTGTGCGCAGCGATGTGTTCTTTAACGTCATCGAAGATGCCGTGTTTGATCGTGTTGCTTCCAGTGCGAACGGTTGGTGGCTGGTAACCCACCGGGGCGTAATCTTTCATGCCAGCACCGACGACGATGAAATAATTATTAGCGATGGCTGGAAGCCCCATCTCGAGGGTGAAGAAGCCTGGCAACCGGGAGGACGCAACGAAATCATCGCTGCCCATCATGACACCGGCCTGATCTACATCGCCATGCATGAAGGCCCAATCGATACCCACCATGAGCCAGGAACTGAAATCTGGGTTATCGATTCCAATTTGCAACGTCGTGTTGGCAGAATTCCAATGGATCCTCCTGCAAATAGCATCATGGTCACCCAGGAAGCCGAACCCAAATTACTGGTGAACGATTCACAAGGTGGGAACCATGTTTATAACGCGCTGACTTTTAATAAGGAGCGGTCAATACAAATTCCTGATGCCACCCACTTCGAGGATTTCTAGCCAGAAAAATGCTTGATCCGGTCATTCAATTATTGCTCTCCCTGGGATTCAGCCTGCTTTTCATTGTTGCGGGCGTGCACAAGTTGAGCAATCGATTGCGTTTTCAGGGAATTATTGAAGCCTATCAGGTGCTGCCAAAAAGCTGGACACCCCTAATAGTAATCACGATAGGACTTATTGAATCCGTATTGGGTATTGCGTGGTTAACAGGAAATTCTGTGCTTATTCCTTTAACAAGCGCAGTACTGTTAAGCATCTATGTAGTTGTCATCTCCATAAACCTGTACCGCGGCAGAACCTACATTGATTGTGGTTGTGGTTTTTCTGCATTCGCTGGCAAAACAGAAGTCGATAGCGGTATTCAACAACTGTCTTTTGGCCTGGTACTGCGTAATTTTTTGCTTATTGCATTAGCGATTATTGCAATTCTTCCTTCCACGGAAAGGGTGTTAGGGGCAGTGGACTATTTCGGCATCGTTGTTGGTTTACTCACGGTGCTTCTAATTTATGCTGCCGCGAACCAGTTACTCAGTAATCACAATGCTATCGGTGCCTGGAGGAATGTCAGTGGTTGAAGCGCTCGTCATCTCCAACTTCGTGCTCTGGCTGATCGTGGTCGTATTAGCCCTGCTGGTTTTTGCTCTCACCAGGCAGATTGGAATACTGCATGAGCGGGTGGCACCCGCTGGCGCCTTGCAACCTACTAACGGTCCCAAAGTCGGTGAGCTTACCAATGAGATGCAGCTTACTGCCATCGACGGTAGCGGCCATCGCATCGGGGGTAGCGAGACAAGCGATCTTGCCTCTTTTATCCTGTTTATCTCTCCTACCTGCCCGGTGTGCAAGTCACTGGTGCCGACTGCCAAATCACTGGCAAAAAGTGAACAGGCCCGAATGCGTTTGTATTTTGGCAGCGATGGTGAAGATCTTGAACAACACAAGCAATACGTCAAAGATTTGAAGATAGAAGACTACCCTTATTTCGTTTCCGAAGCGCTTGGTATGAGCTACCAGGTCAGCAAGCTACCCTTCGCTGTGTTAATCGGAGCTGATGGGACCTTGCAGAGCAAGGGATTAGTCAACACCAGGGAACACCTGGAAAGTTTAATTGAGTCCATGGACAGTGGAATTGCGACTGTCCAGGAATACGTAAGTTCGCAAATGGATTCTTCCGATTCAGAATATGCAACATCAGCAGTGGAACAAAGCTCATGAAAATAGACAGAATAATTGATCGCACCTACTACTGGATTGATGACAACGCCCGGCGCACAAGCCTGGCGCTGGCGCGAAAATTATCTCGCCGCAACTTCCTTTCCAGATTAGGCATGTTCATCGCGGGCGCAGCATCCTTTCCTTTGCTTCCCGTGGCACGGTCCTTCGCCCAGGACTCCGTGTTGGAAGTCGGCGATCCACAAAGTTGCGATTACTGGCGTTACTGCGCCATGAGCGGAACCCTCTGTACCTGCTGTGGAGGAACTTACAGTTCCTGCCCTCCGGGTTCCGAGGCATCCCCCATTACCTGGGTTGGAACCTGTACTAATCCTGTCGACGGGCGCGCTTACCTCATGTCCTATAATGACTGTTGCGGAAAAGCTGTATGTTCTCGTTGTGGTTGCCACAATACCGAAGGTGATAAGCCGGTTTATTTCAACAGTAATAGCAGTACGGTGCTCTGGTGTTTCGGTACCGAAAACACCAGCTATCACTGTACCGTTTCACTGGTACTGGGTACCCAGGACGAAACCGAATAGAGAGATTGAATGCTTAAACGATTTACGTTAGTTGCAGTTGTCTTCGCGTTACTTGCACCATCGGTTTTCGCGGCGAGTCCACGCATAAACTATTTGCTCTATTGCAGCGGTTGCCATCGCCCACTCGGCGAAGGCAATCCACCGAACGTTCCTACTTTACATGGCGAATTGGGTTTGATGATGAGCGTGCCAGAGATGCGCGGCTACCTGGCTCGCGTACCTGGCTCTGCCCATGCACCAATAACCGATGCAGAGTTAGCCGAAGTGCTGAACTGGATGTTAGAGCAATTCAATGCCGAGACTTTACCGGATGACTTCAAGAAACTTACGGTGGACGAAGTAAGGGCAGCCCGAGCTGAAATCCTGGCCGACCCCAACGGCTACAGAGCTGATTTCTGGAAGCCCTACGATTTCTCCGAGTACGAAAAAGAATAAAACAGAATAAAAAGCCGAGGAAAGAAAAATGACCGATGAAAAAATGAATCGTCGCGATGCCATCAAAAAGTCAGTGCACGCAGGCTTGGCGGCTGGTACCGTTGCCAGCATGCCCCACTGGATATTACCGGCTCTGGCTCAGGGTGAAGAACTGGTTCCTTTTACTGATATGCCGGAAGATTTCAGTCGCGGGCCTGCCCGCCCTGGCGGCACCCATTTTCTTGATACCCGCATGATTGATGATTTTTACACCGACAACGAAGACTTTTACGTGGTGCAACATTACGGTCAGCCGGAACTGGACCTCGATAATTATCGATTGCGAGTTACCGGATTAGTTGGCCAGGAACTGGAGCTATCCCTCAGTGATCTGCAAGCTATGGCGCAATTTGAAATTGATGCCGGTTTCGAATGTGGCGGCAATCGTGCAGCACTTTTCCATGGTTTGATTGGTAATGCCCGCTGGCGTGGTGTTGCGCTGCGCAACATTCTGGGCGAAGCCAGAATACTCGAAGGCGGCGAAGAAGTTGTATTTTTTGGCGGCGACATCGGTGTCGAAGAAATTCGCGAGACTGAAGTGGAACAGGCTTTTGCCCGCAGCCTGCCAGTTTCCGATGCCATGCGTTCGGAGAATATGCTGGCGATGGAAATGAATGGAGAGCCCCTGCCACAAATTCATGGCCGACCAGTTCGCTTATTGGTTCCGGGTTATTATGGCGTTGCTAACGTCAAGTGGCTGGTACAGATTCACGTTCAGGATCGCCGCTATATGGGTAAGTTCATGGGTCGTGATTATGTAACCCTTAAAAAGGAAGTTGTCGGCGGCCAGGAACGCTGGGTAGAAAACTCAGTTACCAAGATTCATTTGAAGTCATCTGTGGTTAGGGTGACCCGCCTGGGCGATACACACAAGATTACTGGTTTCGTGTTAAACGATGGCACTCCGCTTCGCAACGTAGAAATAAAAATTGATGATGGGCCCTGGCAAGAAGCAACCATAGATTCCCGTTCGACTCGCTATTCATGGAAATTGTTTACTTTGGATTGGGATGCGTCGCCCGGTGATCATACTCTGGTATCTCGAGTAACTGATGCCAATGGCAACGTACAGTTAACCGCAGAAGAAATGCCGGAGAAAGTCAGTCGCTGGGAAAATTATGCACAATTCCCACGCACTATAAGAATTTCCTAACTAATCTGGAGTCCGATTAGTTTTCTGAATATTTAAGTAGTTCTTCGATAATGTGCTGCTGTGTCAGGGTACAGGTAAGGGCCTATGAATCTTTCAGAAGAATTTCATGATGATTTATTGCAGATCAGAAATGAGCTGCATGCCGATTTTGCCATAATCGCTCAGATTATCGATACTGAATATACCGTCATCGACATTGCATCAGATTTCGATGTGATCACCAAAGGCCAGCATTTCGTAACCAAAGATACTTTCTGCAACGACGTGGTAAACACCGGCGAGATGGTGCGCTATGCCCATGTTGGCAGCATACACGAATTAAGCCTGCACCCGGTTTATGCGGCAATGCAGCTGGAAGCCTATCTGGGTCTGCCTCTCTTCCACGAAGACAAAGTCGTTGGTACGCTGAATTTTTCTTTCTACGATCCCCGCCAACCTGATTTTACCGATGAAGAAATCGAAAAAGCCCAGGCGCTCGCCAGTCGAATCGAACAGGCAATTTCAGATTGAGCTTAAGACAACGCAGCACAGTGTAAGTGTGCTGCATCATTCTTTTGCACTTAAACCGCGATTATGTTTTCGGCTTGTGGTCCTTTTTCACCTTGGGTAACAACAAATTCTACTTGCTGTCCTTCGGTTAGTGATTTATAGCCAGTTCCTTCGATATTGCTATGGTGAGCAAATACATCTTTGCCTGACTCTCTTTGGATAAATCCAAATCCTTTTTGTTCATCGAACCATTTAACGGTTCCAGTGATTCTTTCTGACATAATTAATTCCTATAGAAAAAAACAGGTCGTGACGGTTCACGTACCCAGTACATGAAATTGGGCTGATACTTATAATCTACAGGACGAAGTGATTTTGAAAAGACGACGAAATGGGGAGAATAAATAAATGCTTAGTTTCAAACGGGGCGCACGATACCTGCTTGCACCGTAGCTAGTCAACTACTTTTTCCAGTCTTGATTCAGGCAAACATCTCTTGCATCGAATCTCCCCTTAACGGGAAGTTGTCGATACCAGTCCGCCGATTGTTCTAATTCGCTCTATTTTGCGCTTCCGATACCCAAAAGTAGAGCGGCAGGGCAAGAGACAAACCCACAGTCAGGTTCAGGACAATGTATAACCAGGGCCTGGGGCCATCTTTCCTGGAAAACATAAACAGCCAGAAAACAAATGAGCTTATGAACAGATCGGTGGCAAATCCCGCCGACGCGCCATTGGAAAAAAGTGCCTGGGCGAAAGCGATAAGGTCGAAGCCTTCACTCACTGCAAATCCGACGAAAAAGTAAACCGGCAAAGCGGCTCCCACTATCGCCATTACCATGTAGGCTGTCTTCAGAGTCATTGTTTGGCTTCCTCTCAGTTCAAAGGTTTATGAACTAATTGTCGGCCAACAAGGAATTGATTCAATTACCTCTGAGATAATGAAACTTGGCTCTTCGAATTCAGGCTCAGGGTAACGTTCCGGGCAGGACCTCGAATCCCGGGTTAAATACGGTCAATACTGCGGCCAGGGCAAGTAACACACTCGCGTCCCCTTCTACCGATCCGATGCCATTTTGTAATTGCTCGGCCAATGTTGCCTGTCCCATGATGACTGTGTTCAGTTCTGCCCGATCAATGGTGATAGTGGCATGGGGATCTTCCGCCAGAAATCCTTCTATATTGCTGAGGGTTCCCGAGCTCATCTCGATAACGAAAGTCTGGCCTGTGTCCGGCGTAATGAAATTAACGACATAGTCGTTGCCATCGGCAAGAGAGCTATCTACCCTTGTCGCGACTGCATCCCACCATTGGGAAGTTGTCATCGCCCGCGCCATACTGGGGCTGGTACCCCGGGGAGCGGCAATGGTTTGCATGCCATTACGGAGCTCCTGCCCTGCGGCAAGAAAAACATTACGCATGCTGGCGGACTCGTATTGATAACCCAGTTGCTCGAACACATCGGCCAGTGCATTTTTTGCTTCCTGGTTTGAAGGCTCTGCGTAAACCAGTTTGTTTAAAATCTCCATAGCCAGGCGATATCCACCTGTCGCATACAACTCCTCAGCTTTGGCAATAATGGATGCAGAGCCTCCCATCATTTCTACATAAAGAGGTGCGCTATCGGATGGAGAGAGCGGCGCAAGCGTTGCCGGATTGCCATCCCAGTAACCGAGATAACGATTCAGTACGGCGCGGGCGTTGTGAAATTCTGAGCCGTGGTACTGACGCACGTTCCATTGTTGCTGCAGGCTTTCCGGCACAACATATTCATTGTGGATTTCATTGATAGTAACTCCCTGGTTGGCCAGAAATAGCGTTTGGTTATTCAGATTAGCGTAAGCATCTCGTTGTGCTCTCATAACTTCTTGTATACGTTCATTGCCCCAGCGCGGCCAGTTGTGGGAAGAAACCAGAACTTCTGCTTCACGCCCATAACGATATAAGGCTTCATTAATCTGTTTAGACCAGCTTAATGCGTCACGCACCAGTGCACCGCGCAGGGTATATACATTGTGAACAGTAGCGGTAATGTTTTCCGCTGCCCAGAAAACTTTCTGCTCGGGAAACCAGGTATTCATTTCTGCCGGTGCTTCGGTGCCCGGCGTATTCTGAAACACCATGGTAATACCATCGATAATGTGCTCTTCGAAGTCCTCTTCGATAACCAGGGTAGGCGCAATTAGCCCAGTAGTGCCAGCCGCGAGACCTTTACCGATGGCCGAATCGACCTGGCCGAAGGGACTGGACGGAATATTACGCCCGTATTGCAAACCGGCCCGCCTTGACATCGCATTACCCGCATAGACATTTTCCGAAATAGCCTCGGCCATAAAACCTTGCGGAGCAATAATCTGGACATTGCCGGCTGCAACATCTGCCTCACTGACAATTCCACGCACACCACCAAAGTGGTCCACATGGGAATGGGAATAGACTACCGCCTTGACCGGCAGCTCCCCCAATTGTTCATTCGCAAGAGATAGCGCTGCATTAGCGGTTTGCTCGGTGAGCAGCACATCGAAAATTATCCAGCCCGTCTCACCCTTAACCAAAGTCATATTGGCCAGATCGAAGCCGCGAACCTGGTAAATGAAATCCGTAACCACTTCGTACAATCCATAGTTCATATTCAAGGTGGCCTGGCGTTGTAAGGAAGGATGAATACTGTCGTAGCTGTCACCAGTTAAGAGAAAATCATAACGAGTCATGTCCCAAACGACTCTGCCATTGGCAGCGGTAATCTGGCGGTAGTCGGGTGCGGCAATGAATCCTTGCTGGGATTCCGCAAAATCGCGCTCATCTTCGAATGGCAGTGCAGCTCTGAGTTGTTGCTGCAACTGCGCTGTGAAATCACTTGCCTGGTTTCCATTCGGGTTAAAGTGTTCCTGCGCCCCGGCATGCGACGGCATAACAAGGCAACAAAGGATGAAAGCAGTGCGCACTGCAGGGAAAGGGTGTTGAAAGTTCATGATTTTCTCTTCTTCTGATTTTCTAAAGCGACTGGTGCGGCTTGGGATTATAACCGCTGGAGCGCCGGCAGCTGGCAATTTAGTCAATCAGGCTAATCTCTGGTTTGTGGGACCACAGGTTTAGCATGCGGTCTTTCTTAACTGACTGTTTTTATTATGTTTTTACTAATGGCATGGTTTTCGCTTGGCAGGGGGGGGAGGGTAAAGAAATTAAG
>JAPPOG010000075.1 GCA_028818225.1 Gammaproteobacteria bacterium
ATGCAATACAGATGGCACCGTTCCATCCGCCCATATTAAATGCATTGCTGAAATTCACTCCCCGTGCAACCAACCTATCCAGGTTGGGTGTCTTGATGATCTCATTGCCAAGAGCACTGATTGCCCAATAGGCGAAATCATCGGCATAGAGAAATACGATATTGGGTTTTGCACTGGATGGTGCCTGTGCATTGATCGGCTCTTCCGATTGAACAATCAGTGCACCAACTAACAAAAGGATTAACGCCAGGGAGGAACAGTTTGAAGCGATGAATTTCATTTTAGTGGAACGTTTTTTCATGGGTTTGATCGGTGGGTAAATGGGGTCAGAGTAAATATACAGTAGTTTCCGCTAATAATGGGAATAATGGGGACGGAGGGATTTATTTTTGAACAGCTGATTAAAATTTAATCCCTCCGTCCCCTATTTATTTTGAGAATCTCTAACTACCGTACCCCGAGCACAATCGTTTGAATTCGCTTTACGATGGGAGGTTATCGGTACCAATTTCACCAGTGGTAAGAATAGGCGAAGCATCAATTTCTTCTTCCGCATCCATCATCGATGCAATGCGTTCAACAGAAGACAACATCAAGTGCTGTTCCCAGGAATCCAGCTTTCTGAATTTTGCCAGAAAATCATCCTGCAATAAGTCCGGTGCATCTTGATAGCGCGACAACCCATCCTTAGTAACAGTTACTTTCACGGACCGCTTATCGTTATCTGATTTTTCACGCTTTACCAGACCGCGCTTCTCCATCCTGTCTATAAGATTCGTCACAGTGCCCTGTGAAAGCAAAATCTCACGAGCAATGCTGGAAGGGTTTGGGTTTTCGAGTTTATCGATGGCCTCGATGACCAATAGTTGAGAGGTAGTGAGCCCGGAAAGTTTCTGCAGCTTTTTCGAATGCAGATCGATAGCGCGGGTAATGCGTCGCAATGCAATTAACAGGTCGTCGTAGTCTTTCATTACTGTACGCGAGATCCTTCCTGATTCTTGGAATCGAGCGAGTTTATGCCATTAATTCTTCCCACAACAGCAAATTACGCTCGATTGGGTATAACATAAGCACTTAAAATCTATTTTGAACTGAAATTAAAATGAGTCCCTTGTATATCAAGTAATTGACGGAACACTAGTTAGCAACCCAAGGATTTTCATAACTTAATGTTTTTACTAGCATTATTCTACTAATCTCTCACAGCACATGGTCTCCACGGGATAAACAAAGCTGAAATTTTACTTTCACTTCTTTATAATTCGCCGATTCCATAGCGAACAACTCAATATAAACAAAATCGAGAACAAGGGAGACTTATGTTCAGGAAAAAACCACTGGCTGTCGCAATCGCCATCGGCACCATGGCCTCGGCCCCCGCCTACGGTCAGATAGAAGAAGTCATCGTCACCGCTACCAAGCGCCCTGAAAGCATGCAGGACATTCCGGTAGCAGTCTCAGCCGTGCAGGAAGAGACGCTTGATCAGTTGGGAGTCACAAATTTTGAAGACTATCTGATTCAGCTACCTAACGTTACAGCGGGTGGTAGCGGGCCTGGACAAAACACGATTTATATCCGCGGCGTTGCGTCAACAACTCCTGGTTTAACGACAGCAGGTGTTGCTGGTCTGGCACCGAACGTTGCGCTTTATCTGGATGAGCAACCTCTGGCGCAACCCGGTAGAAATCTCGATGTCTATGCCGCTGACCTGGCACGAGTAGAAGTGCTGTCCGGTCCACAAGGCACACTATTTGGAGCAAGCTCACAGGCGGGTACTGTGCGCCTGATTACCAATCAACCGGATCCTTCTTCCAGCGATGCCAATGTGAAATTCGGTTCCTCCTGGACCAAAGACGGTGAAATGAGTAACAACGTCGAAGCCGTGTTTAATCTGCCGGTTTCCGATACCCTGACCCTCCGCGGTGTTGTCTTTGTCGATAATCAGGGCGGCTACATCGATAACGTACCCGGACGATTAAATCTTACCGAGAGTGCACGCTTTCGCCCAGAAGGCACGGTGCGTGCCAATGGATTACCTGTTTCCTCGGCTCGAGCCGGATTTCAATCCACCTCTGATCTTAGCGGTGTCACATTCCTCGATGCCGACAACGGCACCTACACAGAAGAAGATTTCAACGATTCTGTTTATTCCGGCGGGCGTCTCACCGCATTGTGGGAGTTTGACCCCGACTCGAGTCTGACAGTGGCCCATATGCGCCAGGATATCGAGTCAGACGGCGTTTTCTTTTCCGATCCGACTTTGAGTGACCTGGAGATTCAACGCTATCAACCAGACAGACTGGAAGACTCATTTAACAATACCAATTGGACCCTGGAAGGTCGGTTAGGCAATCTCGAAGCGATTTACACGGGCGCCTTTACCGACAGAGAAGCCGAACAACTGGTGGACTACGCCGACTATATGTTTGTTGGACAGTATCTACCATATTATGTTTGTGATGGCAGCGTGACCTATCCCGCCGCAGATCCAGCGGGTACCTGCCAGCCACCTAACATGTTCGTAAACAGCCTGACGGAAACCGAGGTCAACACCCATGAATTGCGTTTTTCGACCGATCCCGATATGCCGATCAGGGCAACCTTCGGCGGCTTCTATAGCGATCTGGAACTGCGGGAGGTCAACAGCTTTACCTATCTTGGGTCCGTAGACGCCATCGCGTTTAACGGGGGGACTGGATTCGGGCCAAATTTTTCCGCCCAGGGAGCCAACGTCAAATTCACCGACCAATGGCCGAATGGCGTCATTTTTCGCAATGATGTCCTGCGCACTGATGAACAGCAAGGCCTGTTCGGTGAAGTTACGTTCGATATCAACGATCAATTTTCGATTCTCGCCGGTGCACGCTGGTATGACATTGAAGTGGATTTACAAGGCAGTGCGGCAGGATCATTCGGTAACTTCGGTGCAACCGAGGACAACAACGCGGGAAATAATTTAGATACGCTATTCAGCGCACCCAACCCGGATACTGCCTCTACTGACGGAACTATCACTAAGTTTAGCCTCAACTGGACACCTAATAACGATCAGTTGTTCTATCTCACTTTTTCCGAAGGATTTCGCCCGGGGTTGCTGAATCGACCCGGCGGAGCAACCAATCCAGCAGGTACTTTTACCGTGCCGTTTGCGATCGATACCGACGATCTCACCAACGTCGAATTGGGCTGGAAAACAGATCTGTTGGATTACACACTACGTTTCAATGCGGCGATCTTTCGTTCCGATATCGAACGATTGCAGACTACGATATTCGATCCCAGTATTACTAACCTGTTCTTTTCAGATAACGCCGCGGACGCTGAAGTCACCGGATTCGAAGGTGATTTTATCTGGGCGCCTGCCTCAATCGATGGTCTCACTGTATCCGGCGCGTTCTCAATTCTTGACACTGAAATCACCAAGGTCATTACTCCCACCAATGATGTGCGAAAGGGGGATCCTCTGGCTTTCGCACCGGAGTTTCAATTTAATCTCCGCGCACGTTATGAATGGGACATCGGCAGCGGTCGAGTCGCTCACATCATGCCCCATGTCACCCATTCCGATGATGCCTTCAGCGACATCATCACCATTAACCAAGATAAGATGTCCAGTTGGACCATGTGGGGAATCACCGGCGGTGTCAGTGTCGATCAGTGGTCTGCAGAGTTGTTCATCGACAATCTCACCGATGAACGAGCCGAGCTTGCCCGTTCGTTTATCTACGACCGGCAAAGAGTAACTTACGCTCGACCCTTTACAGCTGGAGCCAGATTAACTTACGACTTTTAGTATATGATAGATATACCTAGACAGGCGCTCCTTTGCGGGCGCCTGTTGCTTTTCTAGAAGCATAATATTCAGGATTAGAGAGTGACCGAATCTGAACATCGGCTTGCAGAGATTCAAAAACACATAGAAACAGGAGAATTCAAACAAGCTCTCTGTCTGCTATCTAATTTTGATGAATCAGATGAGAGCTATCCTGAAGTTCTTTACATGCAGTCTGTTTGTCATCGTTACCGCAAAGAGTTTGACCTGGCGCTGCAGACATTAGAGTCGCTGAAGGAAATCTGCCCAGACCATGGTCGGGCACACCAGGAAGAAGGACATACTCAACTGGCTCTGGGCAATAACGAATATGCGCTAAGAGCTTATGAAAGAGCCTGTTATTACAATCCTGCATTGATTGCCAGCTTCAAGTCACGAGTCGTACTCCTTAAGCAGATTGGTCAGTCTGCTCAGGCAGTTAGTGTAGGCGCCCAACTGGAACACCTGCTCAGTCTCCCTAAGCCGCTGATTGCGGTCATGGATTTGGTTGCGCAAGGCAAACTCCTGAAGGCGGAAGAACTCTGCAAGAAATTTATGCGCCAGGTGCCCCACAATGTAGAGGGCATGCGTTTGCTCGCCGACATTGCTATTCGCCTGGGTGTATTAGAAGAAGCCGAGTATCTGTTGGAGAGCGCGCTAGAACTGGAACCTGCTAACACCAGAGCACGCATTGACTATATTGGCGCCTTGAGAAAGCGACAGCAATACGACAAGGCTCTGTCAGCCGCCAAAATACTACTGGAATCGCAACCGGACAATCTGCAGTTCAAATCATTGTTTGCAATCGAGTGTATGCAGTCCGGTAATTTTGATCGGGCACTGACAGTCTTCGATGAGATATTGCAGAGCCTACCGGCTGATCCGGTGACTCTCACATCCAAAGGACATGCCCTGAAAACCAAAGGCGACTCCGATAAGGCTGTGGCTTGCTATCACGCCGCTATAAACGCCAACCATGGTCATGGAGAAGCTTTTTATTCGCTAGCCAATCTCAAGACCTATCGCTTTAACGAGTCAGAAGTCGCTGCCATGGCAGCGCTGTCCAATAATTCCAATTTGTCGTTCATGGACCGGGTGTATATTAATTTCGCATTGGGCAAAGCTTACGAAGACATCGGCAACTACACTGCTGCTTTCGAGCACTACCAAAGCGGTAACGCACTGAAAAAATCCCAGAGTCGCTATCAGGCCGACCGAATGACGGAAGAACTTGCAGCCCAGAAGAATCTGTTCACAAAAGACTTCCTGGAATCTCAGAACGGAGCGGGGCATCCTGCAAAAGATCCGATCTTTATCCTGGGATTACCGCGCGCCGGCTCTACTTTGCTTGAACAGATTCTATCCAGTCATTCCGAAATTGACGGCACCCTGGAGCTGCCTAACATCCTCTCACTTTCACAGCGTCTCCGCCGCAAGATGGTCGAGGACACTACACCTGGCTATCCAGCTATTCTTAAGCGGCTTAACGCCGAGAATTTCGCTAGTTTCGGCAAAGAGTACATTGAGGATACTTTTTGTCACCGTCAGGGCGCGCGTCGCTTCATCGACAAGATGCCCAATAATTTCCGGCACATCGGTCTGATCAAACTGATACTGCCCAATGCCAAGATCATTGATGCAAGAAGGAATCCTCTGGATTGTTGCTGGAGTGGCTATAAGCAGCTGTTTGCTGAAGGACAGGAATTTACTTATGACCTCAGCGACATCGGACAGTATTATCGAGACTATGTCGACTTGATGAGCCACTGGGATAATGTTATCCCGGAATTTGTGTTGCGGGTTAACAATGAAGACGTTATTGAAGACCTGGAAGGCCAGGTACAACGTATTCTTGAATTTTGTGAGTTGCCTTTCGAAGAGTCCTGTTTGAATTTTCATCAGACACAACGTAACGTGCGCACGCCTAGCGCGGACCAGGTTCGAAAACCGGTGAGTCGGGCTGGCGTAGCGCAATGGAAACCATTTGAAGCACACCTGGCGCCATTGCAGAAAGCATTGGGCGAAGAACTCACCCAGTTATCTTACGAGCATACGGAAACTAGCTATTAATGGAACAACCGCAACTAACATCAAAGAATGTCTCGCTGTTCGATTCAGTACATCGCCCGGTATTTTTTACTTCGGCCGGATTGATTATCGCCTTCAGCATATATGGCGGTGGCTTCAGTAGTGAGGCTGCTGTTACCTTCGCCGCGGTACAGGATTGGCTAGTGACCAATATGGGCTGGTTCTATATGGCTGTAGTCGCTATATTTTTTACCTTCATTGTTTATCTTGCCTTTAGCCGCTTCGCCCACATCAAGCTAGGGCCCGACGACTCTGTACCCGACTATTCTTATGCCAGCTGGATCGCCATGTTGTTCAGCGCCGGCATGGGCATAGGCTTATTGTTCTTTGGCGTCGCAGAACCCATCACACACTTTGCCGAACCTCCCACCGGCGAAGGCAGCACGGTGCAAGCAGCAAGTAATGCCATGTTGCTCACTTACTTCCATTGGGGGCTGCAAGCCTGGGCAACTTATATCGTGGTAGGCCTGGCACTTGCTTACTTTGCGTTTCGACACAATCTGCCATTGACTATTCGCTCCGCGCTTTATCCTCTCATTGGTGAAAAGATTCATGGGCCAATTGGCCACACGGTCGATATCTTCGCCGTAATAGGCACCATGTTTGGCGTCGCCACATCATTGGGTCTCGGTGTGACTCAGGTGAACGCAGGTCTTAACTATTTGTTTGGCATTAGTGTTGGCCCGGAAACACAGATATTACTAATTGCGGGCATCACTGCGATGGCGACTATTTCGGTGGTGGCAGGACTGGATGCAGGCATTAGACGCATAAGCGAATTAAATATGTTGCTCGCTTTGTTGTTGCTGTCGTTTGTGCTCTTTGCCGGACCTACCGCTTCATTACTAGGCGGCTTTGTGCAGAATGTCGGCAACTATCTGAGCAATGTGGTTTTCCTTACCTTTAATATTTACGCTTATGAGCCCAATGAATGGATGGGTGACTGGACCTTGTTTTACTGGGGCTGGTGGATCTCCTGGTCACCATTTGTAGGAATGTTCATCGCGAGAATTTCCCGCGGTAGAACTATCCGAGAATTTATTCTCGGTGTGCTGTTAGTCCCCGCTGGAGTCACCTTCCTATGGCTGAGCATCTTCGGAAATTCTGCGCTGTTTATTGAACTCGGTGAGCGGGGTGGAGAAATCGCTGCGGCTGTCACCAGTGACATGCCCACGGCGCTTTATGTGTTTTTAGAACGATTGCCCTGGACTACACTGGTGTCACTAGTCGCCACGCTGCTGGTGGTTACATTTTTCGTTACTTCATCGGATTCCGGTTCGCTGGTGATCGATATCATTACCTCCGGCGGGGATGAAGATCCCCCTACCTGGCAGCGTGTCTTCTGGGCAATTTCTGAAGGTGTAGTGGCGTCGGTGCTATTACTTGCGGGTGGGCTGAGTGCACTGCAGACCGCTGCCATAAGTAGTGCACTACCCTTCGCCTTTGTCATGCTGTTTGTCTGTTATGGCCTTTATAAAGGACTACTCAGCGAAGGCAGACTGCACCCCTACCGTATGACATCTTCGTCCAGCATTCCGGTGGATGTCTCACCGGGCATCTGGAAGAATCGACTGCGGGCGCTGGTGGGCCAGCACCGCAAACAAGATGTGCAGCAATATATGGACGAAACAGTTAAGCCGGCAATGGAAAACGTGGCCAACCAACTCGATCGAACTATGTTAAATCCAGAAATTGAATGTGAACCTATGCTGATGCGGCTGCGCGTTCAGCAAGCCGGGCAACAGGATTTTAACTACGAAGTACGAATGCGACAGTATGGCATTCCTCATGTAGCATTCCCTGAGTTACCACGCAAAGGAAGCGAAAAGACTTATTGGCGCGCTGAAGTTTACATAACAGATGAACCACAGCATTATGATGTGGCTGGATTCTCAATTGAACAACTGGCTGGGGATATGCTGTCTCAGTTTGATCAGCATATGCAGTACTTTCATATAGAGAATAAAGAAATTAAATAAGTGCTCAGGGCACTAGCAATAAAACTTGAAAATAATTTTCTGATCATATTCCCTTCATTATTCTAAATACATTCTGATTCTCTACTCACAATGTATTGATTCCGAAAT
>JAPPOG010000014.1 GCA_028818225.1 Gammaproteobacteria bacterium
TTTCTATATTTGTTAGTTTTTATTATTTAGTTTCAATTCTGATCCCAACTATTTTTTACTATGGACCCACTCTTTTAATGTATTCACAAAAAACTTTTTACATTTATTGTTTGATACACAGAATATGTGCGCCATGCGCGTAATCTGTATACCAGGAATTAATCAGGTTAATGTGGAATTTCGATTACTTGAATTACAAAAACGTTAGGGATTCAGTAAGAAAAACCACTTCCTGTGGCGCCTCGCAGATATGCGAGACGTCACATTAAACGCAATTTATATGGCGCTGTCAATAAAAGCGGAGAGCTGAGATTTGGAAAGAGCGCCGACTTTGGTACCGGCTACATCGCCATTATTAAACAGAATCAATGTGGGAATACCACGAATTCCGTACTTTGGCGCCGTATCGGGATTGGCGTCCACATCCATTTTGCAGACCTTTAGCTTTTCGCCATATTCATCTGCCAGCTCTTCCAATACAGGGGCGATCATTTTGCAAGGGCCACACCATTCGGCCCAGAAATCAACGAGTACAGGCCCTTCTGCCTGCAAAACATCTTGGTCAAAACTACTATCCGAAACGTGAACGATATTGTCGCTCATAAAATATTCCTTCCTGCTTAGCGGGTTTTACTAACTGGGTGTTGAGAATCGAGCTGCGCACAGGGATAGGGCAATCGCTCGAAGGCCCTATAATAAGGCCAATTATGAAGGATTCAAGCTATAGCGCCTTTTTAGCTGGTCAAAGTTCCGCGGATTTTTATTGCCTGGCCAGGAGCTTTGCCGCTTTTTTGGCGAAATAGGTAAGGATGGCATCGGCGCCTGCACGTTTAATTGCCACCAGGGATTCCAGGGCTACCGCATCTTCATCCAGCCAGCCATTTTGCGCAGCAGCCATGTGCATCGCGTATTCTCCGCTGACCTGGTAAACGAAAGTGGGTACGCCGAATTCCTGTTTGACTCGATGCACAATGTCGAGATAGGGCAAGCCTGGTTTCACCATGACCATATCCGCACCTTCCGCAAGATCTAGCGCAACTTCTTGCAATGCTTCATCGCTGTTAGCAACATCCATTTGATAGCTGTACTTATTCCCACCACCCAGGTTGCCACTTGATCCAACCGCATCTCTAAACGGGCCGTAGTAGCTGGATGCATACTTGGCGGAATAAGCGAGTATCTTGGTGTAGATAAGGCCATTTTCTTCCAGGGCCAGACGAATTGCACCAACTCTGCCATCCATCATGTCGGACGGAGCGACGATATCGACGCCAGCCTGGGCATGGGATAAAGCCTGTTTGGCCAGAACCTCAACGGTTTCCTCATTCAGTACATAGCCATTGCTGTCGATGATGCCATCCTGACCGTGAGTGGTGTAAGGATCCAAAGCCACATCGGTAATAACACCCAGATCCGGTTGCGCATCTTTTAGTGCCCTCACTGCGCGTTGCACCAGGCCATCAGGATTGAATGATTCACTGCCATCTTCAGACTTTGCTGTAGCATCAGGAGATGGGAATAGGGCGATAGCCGGAATTCCCAGGTCAACCAGTTCAGCAGCTTCATTTAAAAGAACATCGATACTCATTCTGAACATTGATGGCATGGATGCTATTTCCTGTTTCTCATTGTTCCCTTCGACAATAAAAACCGGAAAAATCAGGTCATCTATGCTCAGGCGTGTTTCGCGCATTAAGCGGCGGCTGAAACTATCCCTGCGCATGCGGCGCATCCGCGTTACAGGAAATTCACGACTGAAATCAAAATTAGACACTTCAAGTTCTCTTAACTTATGTTTTTTAAAGCTTTATATTCGCTGATCTGCGCGATCTTGGGCTCCCACAGTAGCGATTGCAAGTGGTTTATAGCATATCGAAACTTGAAAACAAGAATTAAATAGCAGCGACAACTCTCTGTAACCCAGTCGTTATGCGGTATTCCAAGCAACTATAGGATTTTTGATGAATAAAACTAAAACCGCCATCGTGGTCCTGTTAGTAATCGCCATCGGCAGTTATTTAGCCTTTGATCTGGGACAATTTCTCACGCTTGAATATGCTCAGTCTCAGCTAGGCGCGATTCTGGATTACAAAGATCAGAACTTCACTAGTGCTGCGTTTCTCTATTTCATCATTTATGTAATGGTGGCTGCACTTTCAATTCCTGGTGCTGCCATTCTTACATTAATTGGTGGAGCTATCTTCGGACTCGGCTGGGGCTTACTGATTGCCTCATTCGCCAGCAGCATCGGTGCCACCCTGGCCTTTCTTGTCTCAAGAACATTATTGCGTGATTGGGTGCAATCAAGATTTGGAGACTATCTTGCCCCAATTAATAAGGGTATCGAAAAGGACGGAAACTTTTATTTGTTCAGCATAAGAATGGTGCCCCTGTTTCCATTTTTCATGGTGAACTTGTTAATGGGTCTTACCCCAATTAAGACCGTATCGTTTTATCTGGTAAGTCAGCTAGGTATGTTGTTGGGAACCGCGGTTTACATAAACGCAGGATCTGAGCTGGCCCGAATCACTTCACTTTCAGGACTTGTTAGTGGCTCATTAATTTTCTCTTTTGCCCTGCTAGGACTGTTCCCACTCATTGCAAGATTCATCGTCAATTCAGTACAGCGCAACAAGGTAATGAAAAAATTCAGTAAGCCAAAAAAATTTGATGCCAATGTGGTAGTCATTGGTGCTGGTTCTGCAGGACTGGTTGCTTCGCTCATAGTAGCTGGTGCCAAAGCTAAAGTGGTACTCATAGAAAAACACAAGATGGGTGGGGACTGTCTGAATACAGGCTGTGTCCCAAGCAAGTCACTAATTCGGAGCGGGCGCATAATGTCCTACATTAAGCGTGCGGAAGAGTTTGGCATTCGTAATGCCAGTGCTGAAATTGATTTCGCCAGAGTCATGGAGAGAGTGCAGGACATTATTAAAACTATCGAGCCACATGATTCTGTAGAGCGATTTACCTCTTTAGGCGTGGAGTGCGTTGCCGGAGAAGCCTTTATCGAGTCTCCCTATTGTGTGCGAGTCGGTAAGCGCTTGATTAATACCCGCTCCATTATCGTGTCTACCGGGGCAAGACCCCTGGTGCCAACGATCCCGGGATTGGAAGAAATCGACTATCTCACTTCTGACTCAGTATGGGAGTTAAGGGAATTACCAAAACACCTGGTAGTGGTAGGCGGAGGCCCGATCGGCTGCGAACTGGCTCAGGCTTTCAGTAACCTGGGTGCACAGGTTACGCAGATAGATATGGCGCCACGCATAATGCCCCGGGAAGATGTCGAGGTTTCTGAACTTATCACTCAACAGTTCACCAGTGAAGGCATAAATGTAATGACCGATCATCGGCTTACCAAGTTTGGAAAAGATGGTGATCTGGCCTATATGGAAGCAGAGCATAACGGTGAAACGGTTCGGATAGAGTTCGATAAAGTTCTGTTAGCAATTGGACGTAAAGCTAATGTCGAGGGATTTGGTTTGGAGGAGCTGACAATGCCTTTGACGCCACAGGGTACCATCGAGATAAATGCGGCAATGCAAACAGCGTATCCAAACATTTTTGCTTGTGGTGATGTGGCAGGTCCGTTTCAATTTACCCATATGGCGTCATTCCAGGCATTCTTTTCTTCAGTTAACGCCATGTTGGGGGGGCTCTGGCGGCTCAAGGCAAAATATAATGTTGTTCCCTGGGCGACCTTTACCAATCCCGAAGTAGCAAGGGTTGGTTTAAGCGAAGCAGAAGCAAAGCAACACAATATTCCCTATGAAGTAACGCGCTATGCCATGGATCACCATGATAGAGCACTTGCCGATGGGGAAGCCCATGGCTTCTTAAAGGTACTGACGGTGCCCGGCAAAGATAAAATACTCGGCGCTACCATAGTCGGCTACCATGCCGGTGAACTCATTGGCGAGTTTGTATTAGCGATGACTCATGGCATGGGATTAAAGAAAATTTCTGCAGTAACGCACATCTACCCTACTTTATTAGAGGCAAATAAATTTGCTGCTAATGCCTGGCGCAATGCGCGATTGCCGGAGAAGTATTTTCCTTGGGCTGAAAGATTCTTTCGTTGGCAAAGAAAGTAGATTTACAACTCCAGGGGCAAGCAAAGAATAGTCAGACAGAAGTGAAGGGCAAAGTATCAGCGCGATATGCCTGACGAGCTATAGGCAGGTAAGCACTGCTTTGCTGGCCAGTCGATAATGTCGACAGCCCCCGAATACTGTCACAAGAAATCATCGAACGGGAATATGGCTGCGGGGTTTCTCATTCAGTAAAGGAGGGGACTCTATATTAGATTTGGGCAGCGGTGGCGGTAAGATTTGTTATATGGCTGCACAACTTGTTGGTAATTCAAGCAGTGTTTTCAGTGTAGACATGACTTGAGAAATGTTAAACCTGGCAGGTAACTATCATTGATTTCTATTCTATCCACTAGGGTCTAATTGGCTTCATTCGCAATTGAATGATTGATGGTTGATGGTTTGTAAATGGATTAATCTCTACGCTTCATTCCATTGAACTAAAAATTCATCGAAACCTAATTGGTCTTTGGATTCGATTTCCTTTTGTTTCACAAGAGATTCCCCAGCGGTTATGTTCATGTGCTTGGCAGACTGTTCGTCCAGGCCATTACTGCTCAAATACTCGTGATGAGCTTTGGATTGTTGCATGGAGAATTCGAAGAAAGATAAGCCGCCGCCTCTCATTTCTTTAAGCATCTGGCCTGACGGTGTAAACTCGGGGTTGTTAACTTTATCCAATTGCTTTTGCAGGCTATCCGAGTAGCCAGTACCATCGTCTATTTCGTCCAGTAAACCTGCGCTATAACTCAGCTCCTCAACTAATTCCAACGACCATTGTTTCATTCCCTTTGGCTTGGATTCCAGATCCAGCAATAAATCAATATCGCGACCAGACTCTACGACTTTTGCGATGTTGCTGGAGACTTCGAAGAATTCTTGCTTGTTACACATCGGACTTTCTGCCAATAGGCAGTGCAGTAAGAAAATATCAAGAAATCGAATCTGCTCTGCAGTAATTCCCAGAGGCGCGTAAGGATCTAAATCCAGAGCCCTGACTTCCACGTATTCAATGCCGTTATTGACCAGTGCTTCAAGTGGCCGCTCACCGCTTTGCACATTGCGTTTCGGTCTTATGGTTGAGTAAAACTCATTTTCAAGCTGCAAGAGGTTCGTATTAATTTGTAGATAGTTACCGTTCTGTTGCTGACCAATTGCTTCATACTCGGGATAAGGTGTATGCATTGCCTGATAGAGACAATCAACATAAGTTTCTAAATCGTTGTAGCAAACGAATAATGATTTCTGCGCTTCACTCTTGTAACCGAGGTTGCCCATACGCAAACAGGTGGCATCGGGTAAATACAAGCTGGAGTCATCGAACTCCCGCAAATCATGTTCTCTTCCTTCAACAAAACACTTACAAGCTGCAGGTGATGCACCAAATAAATAAATAAGTAGCCAGGAATAACGATGAAAATTTCGAATCAGGTGAAGGTATTTTTCGGTGCGGAATTCCTGCATTGTCCCATTATGCCGACAAATTGACTTGTAAGGCTCCCAAAACGATTCAGGCATTGAAAAGTTATAGTGAATTCCGGCGATAGCCTGCATCAAACTGCCATAACGATTATGCAGGCCATGACGATAAAGAGTTTTTAATCTGCCGATATTTGAACTTCCGTATTGCGCGATAGGTATGTCGGCATTTCCAAGAGGGCAGGGCATACTGGTTACCCAAAGCATTTCCGAGTTTTCTAAATTCTGAACAGTGAATCGATGAATGTTTTCCAATACCGTTAAACATTCGTCGATGTCCTGAAATGCCGGCGTAATAAATTCCAGCAAGGCTTCAGAAAAATCGGTGGTGATGTAAGGATTTGTAAGCGCAGATCCTAAAGCTGCAGGATGGACAGATTGGGAAATGCGACCATCTGGAGACACCCGCAGACTTTCCTTCTCAATCCCTCGCAGAACGGCTCCCCATTCTGGATCGAACTCAGGCAACTGATATCGCTGCAAGCACTCGCTGAATTGCTTAGCCAAGGTCACTCCTGATTATGGAATATGGCGGATTTAATCAAGCTATTCCATGCTGATTGGCGATGGGCTCGCATTATGACAAATATCAGGGGTGGTTGCTAACAATGGAAGCTGGCAGGGCTCCTGTAGAATTTGATGACGCAAGACTATCCCTGTTGTTTGAACTGCTGGATAAGTCTCCTTTGTTTCTTGTTAGGTTTACTTGCAGAGGGCCAGTGCTTGGGCTGGGCTTTCCGTTGCTGGATTAATTGCTCTCTTTTTTCTCTGCTTTCCTCAGTCTCTTCATACATCAGTTGCGCTTGCGGAGCTCCCCGGCGCTGTTCCGATAGTGCTTTGACAATGACGATTTTTTCATCAAAGCCTTGCCGAAGCTTAATCTTTGATCCAATCTCAATCTCTTTGCTTGGTTTTGGTCGGGCGCCATTACAATGCACCTTGCCACCATCGATTGCCTGCTTTGCGATTGCTCGGGTTTTATAAAATCTTGCAGCCCACAACCACTTATCGATGCGAACTTTCGTTTGTTCATTATCACTCAAGCTGAATACTCTTTTGTCTGAGAAGGCATAATGTGTTCGAAGTCTTCGATTAACGGGAATTCATCATGGTCCACATTGGGGCGCTGACTATCGGGTTTTTTAATTCCATAAAGATGTTTAATACCTTCCCGTTGGGCCTGGCGCAAAACAGGCAAGGAATCATCAAACAACAAGGTTCGTTCAGGATCATAGGATTCCAGGTTTTGCAATTGCTCCCAGAATCCATGATTCTCTTTCGCCAGGTTTAGTCGATGTGAACTAATGCACTGGTGAAAAAACTCATCTATACCTGTTTGGCCCATTTTTATACTGAGACTTTTCGGGTGGGCATTGGTTACGAGCAACAAGCGTTTATTTGAAAATCGTAATTCTCTTAATAGTCGCTCTACATTAGGTCGAATGGATATTTTATGCCGGGCCTGGATCTTAAGCTCCGGAATATTCAGTTGTAGTTCCCGCTCCCAGTGATCCAGGCAGTACCAGTTGAGCGTGCCATGCACTTCTTCGTATTTCTTCCGAATTATGTCGGCTGCTTCTTCCTCGGAAATACCGTTATTCCTGGCGTAGCTTTGAGGAACGAGATGGAGCCAGAAGAAATTGTCAAAATGGAGGTCAAGAACTGTGCCATCCATGTCGAACATTATCGTATCAATGGCTGACCATGGAGGCATATCAATTTCCTGTTAACTTTTTCTTGGCAAGCAAGATGCGGTCGTGCAACATGCCCCAAGCTTATCGAACCAGCTTACCAAAGAGAATCCTTAAAGACAGTCTCAATTATGTGGAAAGAAAATGATCTGGATGCGTTACTGCGAATTGCCATTTCGGCGGGAAAGGAAATTCTTTCCGTCTATGAGCGGGCCGGTGATATTGAAGTTGAAATAAAAGACGACAGCTCGCCACTGACTGAAGCGGATCGTCGTGCCAATGAGCTGATTGTCGAAGAATTGCAGCAGTTTTCTCCATCAATACCGATCCTGTCCGAGGAATCGGAAAAAATGGCAGCGGCGGAACGCATGGGCTGGTCGCGGTACTGGATTGTCGATCCCCTGGATGGCACCAAAGAGTTTATTAAAAGAAATGGCGAATTCACGGTCAACATTGCCCTTATTAGTAATGGCACGCCTGAACTGGGGATAGTTCATGTGCCCGTAACAGGCACCAATTACCTGGGCAAGCTGGGCAAGGGTGCCTGGAAGATTGGCATCAGCGGTGAATTTAATGAGATTTCGACAACGAAATTCAAGACTGGTAGTGGGCCTGTCCGGGTAGTTGCCAGTCGAAGTCATCGAGGTGAGTTGGCGGACAAACTGATCTCCACCATGGCAGCAGAACTCGGTGATTGTGAAGTCGTTAGCATGGGCAGCTCGCTAAAGATCTGTCTCCTGGCTGAAGGCAAGGCCGATGTTTATCCGCGCCTGGCTCCTACCTCAGAGTGGGATACCGCGGCAGCTCATGCGGTTTTGAATGCCGCTGGCGGTGAGATCTACGACACTGGCTTCGAAATACTCCGCTATAACCAGAAAGAATCTCTTCTCAATCCTCATTTTATTGCGGTTGCTGACCCCAAATTTAACTGGTCTTCTCTGTTAACTCCGGTACTCCGTTGATTTCTACCTGATAGTGCTATTTTTTCTATCGCGTGGGTTAACGTTGTTTATGCATTTGATTGCGAAGGGAGAAAGCCCTTCCTTGGTGAAAATACGGTTAAGGAAGTTTGATGATGTGAAGAAATGTACGTCGCCCACGATCCTGCGTCCGCCCAAATTATTAAGGTGTCAATGCTGTTCGCCACAAACTGCGCAGAGAAATTGCGCAAAGTAAAGCAAGATAGACAACCCCGCCGGTTCGCCATCTCAGTCCAAGTTGGGGGCAGCACAATCTTTAAAAGAAATGCGCTATGGCCGTAACGAATTACTAAACAATCTAATCCGGCAGTCATGTTACCGGCCCGGCTATAGCGCATATAGAAAGCTGCAGTTATAGGATTCCAATCCAGCCTTACTCTATATCCTTGCCTAGACAATCAAACCTAAAAGCGGTAGCGTTTTAGCCCTCATATTCTCCAATTTGCAGGCTATCCCTGCATTCGTTCCATATTTATTTGTAATTATTAGCTTTGCTGTCAGTTAGACGATCGAGGCTTTCAATGCGAAATTTAGTTTTACTATTATAAGTGGCGAATTAAAAATAATGAAAAATCTAAAGACGAAAATACTCTTGGCAACAGTTTGTATCAGTGTTTCATTTTCTGCTTATGCACAATGGGATTTTGCAACAGCTGCCAGTGTTGGTATGTCCGATGCAGGAATGGAAAGGGCAACTGCAAGATTGCAACAACATATTGATGACGGAGATATTTCTGGCGTGGTGGCTGCAGTCGCTCGTGATGGCAAGATTGTTTACTTTGAATCCCTGGGTCTTATGGACATCGAACAGGCGAAACCGATGCGGGAAGATGCGTTGATGCGAGTTTATTCCATGGCGCGACAGGTCACTACGGTTGCTGCCCTGGTGCTTTATGAGCTGGGCGCCTTTGCGATGGACGATCCCATTAAGATGTATTTGCCGGAGTTCGAAGATCAGCGTGTTCTGTTGGATCCCTCCAGTACCGATATAACCCAAACCAGGGACAGGGTCGGCGACATTACCGTTCGGCATTTAATTACCCACACTTCCGGATTGGGTAGTCGCAGTTCGCGTTTGTACCGGGAAAATAACGTAAGAGATAAGAACATTTCCCTGGATCAAATGATTGAGAATGCAGCCCGTATACCCTTGTTCGAAGATCCCGGCACGGTATTTCGTTACGGCATACATGCAACTATCCTGGGTAAGCTCATTGAAGTATGGGCAAATCGTCCATTCGAAGAATTTCTCCGCGAAGGGCTTTTATATCGGCTCGATATGCAAAGCACCATGTTTTGGGCAGGTGCTGATGATCGAGATCGCCTGGCCGTGGTGTACCGCCCCACCGATGGTCAACTCCAGCCTTATCAGATCGAAACTATTCCTTACACCATGGAGCCGCGATTGATTGAAGGCGGAGTAGGGCTGCTTTCGACAGTGGGAGATTTCGTTAATTTTTCCCAGATGATTCTCGATGGTGGCATGTACCGGGGGGAGCGAATCCTGCAACAGGAAACCGTGGACATGATTTTTACCAATGCAGTTCCGGAAGAGGCCATGCCAATTGGCAGTAATGGCTACTGGGCTGGCTCCGGCTGGACATGGGGAGGCTTTAACCTGGTGTTGGATGCCGATGCCTACAGTTACCCTATCTCCGAAGGCACTATCTGGTGGGATGGTTCAGCCGGGACCCGTTTCTTTATCGACCCTGTGCAGAATACCGTAATCGTCATCATGGCGCAGGTATCCCCATCCAGGGGTGGTGGATTTCGGGAAAATTTTTCAGAACTGATTGATGCTGCGATTATCGATCGCCATTAGCCAGCTCCTCTTCGTGGATGAAATCTAAGCTATTGATATAAAACGACAAAATAGTGTGTAACCTCCTCCGATTTCCTGCGTCTAACTTTATAGATAGCAGCGGGCGCTATTTCTGCTCCTGCGCGAAAAAGAATACACAAGCTATGCGAAGTGAGAGGGGAATGCTGGAAAATGATTATTGAAACTGAAGGACTGATTAAACTATTCCGCACCGAGGATGTGGAAACTACTGCTCTGGATGAAGTGGATCTGGTGGTGGCGGAAGGTGAATTTGCTTCAATAATGGGACCTTCAGGTTGCGGTAAATCTACCTTGCTGCATATTCTCGGCCTTATCGATAATCCAGATGGTGGTAAGTATTGGTTTCTCGATGAAGAAGTTTCTTCCTATTCAGAGCGGCAACGCGCCAACCTGAGAAAGGAAAACATCGGTTTTGTATTTCAGAGTTTTAACCTGATCTATGAGCTTACGGTTTTCGAAAATGTAGAGCTTCCGCTTATATATACCAAGACCCCGGCCAATGAACGTAAAGCAAAAGTGGAAGGCGTTTTAGAAAAGATGGACATGGCCCATCGTGCTAAACATTTCCCACAACAATTATCGGGTGGTCAACAACAACGAGTAGCTGTTGCGCGGGCCATCGTTAATCAGCCCAATCTAATTCTCGCGGACGAGCCTACAGGTAACCTCGACAGTGAGCACGGCAAAGAAGTCATGAAAATTCTTGCCGGGCTTAACGAAGAAGGAACTACCATCGTTATGGTGACGCACTCACCTGAAGATGCGGCAGTCGGTAAGCGCATCGTGCGAATGTTGGATGGAAAAATTATTTCGGAAGCTGCAAACGAAGATCAAGCCGCAGTCGCTTGATTACTGATTACTTCAATCTCGGAATAAGTGCATGATTAAAAACTGCCTGCTTTTATCGATTAGAAACCTGGTTGCGTAGCCTATAGCCTGGCACTTTATGAACGGATGGTTGGAAAGTTTTGCCTACCGCTTTTCCCTGAGAGTTGGCATATTAATTTTTGCAGCCACCTTGGCCCGGCAGATCGCAGCACTAATGAGAGGGAGCCTGGTGGCGATTACGGCAAATCTGATTCTCACTCTTTCATTAAAATATGAATAACCAGTTGACGCACTGCAGGCGGAGTAGTTAGATAGGCTGGTAACAGGAGGTTTAATCCATGGCAATGGATCGAAAAATAGAAAAGTCGAAACGGCCTCTCTGGCAGTGGGGGCTGATTGCAGTCCTGGTTTCTGGCGCGGGATTCTATTTGTATCAATTGTTGGCGGATGCCTCGATCCGAACATACCGAGTGCCACAGGAACAACTGATAGTATCGACAGTTCAGTTCGGTGCCTTTGAAGATCTCATTCCCATTCGCGGGACCATTCAACCCTTCGAGAGTGTTTTTCTTGATGCGGTTATAGGTGGTTCGGTTGACGAGGTATTTATTGAAGAAGGTGCGTTCGTAGAAGCCGGCCAACCGCTAGTACAACTTTCTAATACAGCAACCCGGTTGCAAGCTGCACAAGCCGATGCTGGCACAACAGAGCAACTAAACTTCCTGAATAATCTGACCACTGGTTTTGAGTATCAGAAACTGAATACGGAACGGCAGATTATTGATACAGAATATCGCATCACGACTTTAGAGCGACAGAAGAGACGTTTTGAGAGATTAGTCGATGACAGTCTGATCTCCGAAGAAGAATACGAAGCCATCATTGATGAACTGGCGTATCAAAATAAAGTCCATGAGAATTTAAAAGCACGACAGATAGTTGAAGATCGTGAACGCGAATCGCGATTAACCCAGATTGCAACTCAGATCGAGATGCTGGAGGAGAATCTGGAAATCTCGCAAACAAGTTTCGAAAGTTTGCTGGTGCGAGCGCCCATATCCGGGCAACTGACATCCTTTCCAGTCGAAATAGGCGAGAGTAAACAAACCGGCCAGAGGCTTGGGCAGATTGATGTAGTTGATCAATACAAGATTGTTGCCCAAATTGATGAATACTATGTTTCACGAGTAGCGCCCGAGCAAACGGCGACTTTTTCTCTCGCAGGGCAAGAGTTCGATGCACGAGTAATCAAAGTCTATCCAGAGATTACCGAAGGCACTTTCGAAGTTGACCTGATTTTCCTTGGATATACCCCAGACAATATTCGTCGCGGACAAACCCTGCAGATGGAATTGACCCTGGGCAGCCCGGTTGAATCTCTACTCCTGCCTTTAGGGGGATTCATTCAGGATACCGGAGGCAATTGGGTGTTTGTACTGGGTGAAGATGAGCAATTTGCCTATCGTCGCGACATTCGCGTTGGACGCCGCAATAATCGTTATGTAGAAGTCCGGGAAGGCCTGCAACAAGGCGAAAGGGTTATAACTTCCAGCTACAGCCAGATGGAAGACATGGAACGCATCCAACTCACTCAGTAGCACGCCAATCCTGGCGAGCTGCGGGGCCCAATCCAGTCATATCATTACGTTACCAGTAGGATTTTCTGGCAGGATAAAACAGTGTTAACCTGTGCGGGCTTGTTTAGAGAACCTGTTCATGGATTACGCGTATCTTGCCGATCGCCCTGAAGATGTGCCAAAGGTGATAGCCTGGTGGCGCACTGAATGGGGCTCGAGAATGGGCTCAGATATCGAAAGCCTGGAATCCCAGTTGCGGCAATCCTTAAGCAAGACAGAACTTCCTATCCATATCCTTGCAATAATCGATGGCAATGCGGTGGGTACTTCCGCCTTGAAATTCCAGGAAGCCGCCGAACTATTCCCCGATTATCACTACTGGCTAGGCAGTGTTTTTGTTGACGCAAGATTTCGCGGAAAGCAGATCGCATCGAAACTGATTTTACAGATTCTTGAGCTTGCAAAACAAAAAGGCCTACCTCACCTCTATTTGCAAACCCTTGATCTGAGCGGCGGACTTTATACCAAGTTAGGCTGGCAAGCAGTTCAGGAATTCAATTATAAAGATGAACAGACATTGCTTATGCTGAAAAAACTCTCGTGAATAAAAAAGAAGATTATCCAGCGCTTACCAGGATGAAGGTGATTCGCACGCGGCCTGGTCACGAGATCATCATGGCTAATTATTTCGCGGTGAACGAGGAACATTTGAAAAAGTGGAGTCCTTCGGTTCCAAAGGGCCATCACACGATAGAGTCCTGGCAACGCAGATTGACTGAAAGAGAACTGGAACATAAGGGGGGATTATCCGCTCACTTTATTGGCACTGATGAAGAGGAATCCCACGTCATCGGAAGCTGCTCCCTGAGTAATATAGTTCGCGGGGTTTTTCAGGCTTGTCACATGGGCTATTCAATTGCCGAACGCTATCAGGGACAGGGCTATATGAAAAAAATCGTCAGACATGCAATTAGTTATGCATTTAATGACATGAAACTGCATCGCATTATGGCAAATCATATGCCAGAGAATGAGAGGTCTGCGGCCTTACTAAAAAGTCTGGAATTTGAAAGAGAAGGCTATGCCAAAGACTACTTATTAATTAATGGAAAATGGGAAGATCACGTACTTAATGCTCTGATTAATACAAATTTTCGGAGGTGACCATGGCTGCCAGCGAAGACAAAAAAAGATTGATGCGTATTTAAAGAAGCATGAGCGATGGAATTCACAGTTAAATGCTGCCAGAAAGGTATTGAACTCAACAGATCTTGCAGAAACTGTTAAATGGGGTATGCCCCATTACACCTATGATAAAAAGATTCTGGTGGGATTAGCTGGATTCAAAAATCATTGTGCAATCTGGTTTCATCAAGGTGTGTTTCTAAAGGATAAGGCCAGGAAGCTGGTTAATGCCCAGGAAGGTACTACCAAGGGCCTGCGCCAATGGCGTTTTGAAGAAGGTGATAAAGTCGATACCAGGTTACTGAAATCCTACGCGGTGGAATCAATTAACAATCACAAAGCGGGCAAGAAAATTACGCCAGCGAAAAAGAAACTGCTCATACCGAAAGAACTTGCCGCTGCTTTAGAGAAGAGTGCCAGGTTGAAGAAGAATTTTGCAGCTCTGACGCCAGGTAAGCAAAAGGAATATGCCGAGCATATAGGTTCTGACAAGCAAGAAAAAACAAGAATGGCTCGCCTCGAGAAAATTATGCTGAGGATCAATGCCGGTATCGGCCTCTACGACAATTAAACAAAGTGTTATTGCTACTAACGCAGGGAATAGGTATCAATAATTGAATATCTTGCACCTTGTGGCAGTGTCTTTGATTCGTATAGATTGAACTCTGCTGCGGAAAATGTCCCCCATTTGGAGCCACTATAGGCCGTCATCAATCTGGAAAGATCAAAGCGAGCATTCTTATTAAAGCGTGCGACGGTTACGTGGGGTTGATAGGCTTTTCTTTCCATCCTGAAACCTAATGATGCACATTTACTATCGAGAAGATATGCAAGTTCACTCAAGGACTCATTTTGCTCGATGCCCAACCAGATCGAATTATTAAAAAAGCCAAGCCCGCGACAATCTAGTTCAATTGGGGCTTGTTCAAGCCGAATTGTCGAGAGCAATTTTTGTAAGACAGGAATACTTTCATGGTCGGTAACGCCTAAAAATTTAAGCGTTACATGAAGGTTTGATTCGTCCACCACGCGTAATTTACTTCGTGGCTCGGAAGCGATATGCAGCAGTGACTGTTGTAAGGAACGAATTTCTCTTGCTAGCGGGAATCCAAGGCCCAGGAAACAGCGAAGCTGGCGATTTTCATGACTGGTTTTCATAGGTCTGGGTGCAGGAATCTGTTTCTTCCGAAAAATAGTGCAATCCTGCCTTACATCGCAATTGGCGTCCATTTCGACTAGAATC
Source organism: Gammaproteobacteria bacterium (assembly GCA_028818225.1). Taxonomy (GTDB): domain Bacteria; phylum Pseudomonadota; class Gammaproteobacteria; order Pseudomonadales; family Pseudohongiellaceae; genus UBA9145. The sequence continues at coordinate 14,921 of JAPPOG010000014.1, forward strand.
TGCTGTCCGCAAAACCTTATCAAATACAGAGAATTAAGAATGCATAACCGGCCGGTTTATAACAGTGATCACGAATTGTTTCGCGACAATGCGCGGCGTTTTTTTCGTGAAGAGCTCGAACCCAACATAGATCAATGGGAGAAGGAAGGCCGATTACCGCGGGAATTTTGGCGCAAAGCTGGAGAGAACGGATTTCACTGCTGCGGCATCCCAGAAGAATACGGCGGGCCGGGAGCAGACTTTATGTACAACATGGTGCTTTCCGAAGAGGTGGGCTATGCCGTGGGTGGTGCCAGTGTAGGATTCTCGGTGTCTTCTGACATAGTCGCCTATTATCTTCTGCACAGTGGTAGCGAAGAACAGAAGCAACAGTGGCTACCAAAAATGGTAAGCGGTGAAGCTATCCCTTCTATTGGTATGACCGAGCCTGGTTGTGGCAGTGATCTTAAAGCCGTTCGCACGATTGCTATGCGTGACGGCGATGAATACGTCATCAATGGTCAGAAAACTTTTATTACAAACGGGCAGAACTGCGATTTCGTTCTGCTGGCATGTTCCACTGATCCTGAGGCAGGCGCGAAAGGAATTAGCCTGATTATTGTTGAAGCTGACCGCGCTGGTTTTAGTCGTGGGCGTAACCTGGAAAAGATTGGACAAAAGGCAGCGGACACTTCGGAACTGTTTTTTTCCGACGTACGAGTTCCGGTTTCGAATCTGTTAGGCAAAGAAGGTGGCGGTTTCGCGGTTTTGATGAATGAACTTCCGCGGGAACGAATAACTATTGCCTGTCGTGCTTTTGCGGAAGCGCAACGAGCCTATGAGTTAACAGTTGAATATGTTAAGGAACGCAAAGCCTTTGGCCAGAAGATTTCCGAGTTTCAAAATACGCAGTTCAAGCTGGCTGAAATCAAAACCGACCTTGCAGTAGGTTGGTCTTTCATCGACCAATGCCTGGTAAAGATACATGAAGGTAAATTAACGCCAGAAGAGGGAGCTATGGCTAAACTCTGGACTACTGAAACAGGCAACAAGATAGTCGATGCTTGTCTGCAGTTGTTCGGTGGCTATGGCTACATGAGTGAATATCCGATTTCTCGATTATATGTCGACTCGCGAGTAAGAAGAATTTACGGCGGCACGTCAGAAATTATGAAACTGGTTATCGGAAGAACTGTTTAAAGAAGTAATAAGAAGCAATATCAAGAGGAAAGAATGATGAGTGGTATTACCGCCTACGGTGCGTATATCCCCCGCGGCAGACTCAACAAACAAGAAATCGCTGTGGCCAACTCCTGGTTCGATGCCGGTCTTAAATCATTGGGTAAAGGGGAGCGGGCAATCTGTAATTGGGATGAAGACAGCATCACCATGGCTGTGGAAGCGGCTAATAATTGTTTAGCGTCAAAAAGCGACAACGGTCTATCTTCTCTATATATGGCTTCCACGACCTATCCATTCCTGGATCGACAGAACTCAGTAGTGGTAAGTGAAGCACTTAACTTGAATAAAGAATTACGCACCATGGATGTTGGCGCATCACAACGTGCTGCAACATCTGCACTCATTGCTTTGTTGGAGTCCAGTGTAAATGGCAGTGCCATGTTGGTCGCATCGGAGCACAGGAGGAGTAAAGCCGGATCGAGGGCGGAAATGCTCTGGGGAGACGCAGCCGCTGCAGTGCTGGTTGGTTCAGACAATGTCATCGCTGAATGCTTAGCTGTTGAAACCCTTGCGGTAGATTTTGTTGACCATTACCGTGGTGAAGACTCCAGTTTCGATTACGATTGGGAAGAGCGTTGGATTCGTGATGAGGGATTCATGAAGAGTGTTCCCAAAGTCGTGAATAATTTACTCGAGTCTGCATCTGTTACTGCTGAACAGATTGGACATTTCATACTGCCAACGGATCAGGCACGCACACCAGCGGCGATGGCTAAAGCACTTGGCATTAATCCCGAAGCGGTAGTGGATAACCAGATCTCTGAGGTGGGAGTTGCTGGAGCAGCACAGCCGATTTTGCTGTTAGCAAAAACTTTGGAAAATGCAGCGCCCGGAGACCATATCCTGCTTATAGGATTTGGGCAGGGCTGCGACGCTATCCTGTTTAAAGCCACAGATGCGATAAAGAGCTACAGCCCGAAGCTGGGAGTGAGCACAGCCATTGGCCGTCGGCGTGAGGAAAACAATTACAATAAGTTCCTCAGTTTCAATAACCTGGTTGAGCGGGATATCGGTAAGCGCGGTGAAGTAGATAAACAAACCTATCTGTCCGGCTACAACCGAAGAAAGGATTTATTAACGGGCTTTATGGGTGGCAAGTGTCGCGAATGCGGCACGGTACAAATTCCCCGGGAAAAATACTGTGTGAATCCGGAATGTAATGCACTGGATAGCCAGGACGCCTACTCTTTCTCCGATAAGAGAGGGACTGTGGCAACCTGGACAGCTGACCGTTTAACTTTTGACTGGAGTCCACCAGCTTATTTTGGCATGGTAGAGTTCGAGGGTGGTGGCAAGATTATGATGGATTTTACAGAAGTGGAAGAGGGAACCATCGACTCTGGATCGAAAGTGTCCGTGCATTTTAGAATCAGGCAGTTCGACCCTGCACGGGGGTTTCGCAAGTATTTTTGGAAAGCAGTAATAGAAGAATAGCTGCTGCAATTTTATAGAGGAAGAATGAAAAACTACTTCATTTTTCGAGTCAGAAAGATTAACGAATAAGGGTAAGTACTAATCAATGGATCAGTTTTTCATTTATTGAATAATGAGCCATTCGATAAGAAAAGAGGACGAAAATAATGACCATGTTTTTCAGTTTTCAAAAACTAAGTCATTCGTTTAGTTCAGAGGAATAAATTTATGGCGAGTGGAATAAAAGATAAAGTAGTCATTTTAGGAATGGGCTGTAGTAAGTTTGGTGAACGCTGGGATGCCAGTCCCTCTGATCTCATGGTTGAAGCCTTCGAAGAATGCATTGAAGATGCAGGCATCGAGCGGGAACAAATAGAGGCAGCGTGGTTTGGCGCAGGCATCGATGCCTTTAATGTAGGTTCTTCTGCAATGCCACTGGCCATTGCTTTGCGTCTCAATTATATCCCGGTTACAAAAGTAGAGAACATGTGTGCTACCGGAACTGAAGCTTTTCGCGGAGCAGTCTATGCTGTTGCCTCCGGTGCCTGTGATATTGCACTCGCTCTCGGTGTAGAGAAATTGAAAGACACCGGTTACGGCGGTCTGCCGCAACGTACCCGCGGTTTGGAAAATGATATGTATTGGCCAAACCTGTCGGCACCAGGCGCATTTGCTCAACTTGCATCCGGATACCGCGCCAAGCACAAACTGAACAAGGAAGACTTAAAGCGTGCCATGGCCCATGTTTCAGTAAAGAGTCATGCTAATGGCGCCAAGAATCCCAAGGCCCATCTACAACGGGAGATTACCGAAGATCAGGCTGTCAATGCGCCTTTTATAGCTGAACCAATAGGCCTCTATGATTGCTGCGGGGTAAGCGATGGGTCAGCCTGCGCCATAGTAACAACTCCGGAAATCGCCAGGAGCCTTGGTAAGGAGAATCTGATTTCAGTGAAAGCGCTGCAGTTAGCCGTATCTAATGGAACCGAATCCAGTCACGATAGCTGGGATGGCTCATATTTAAAAACCACTCGGATTGCATCACAGCGGGCTTATGACGAAGCCGGTATTCGCAATCCAAAAGCAGAAATCACCATGACAGAGGTTCATGATTGTTTTTCAATTACGGAACTGGTCACCATGGAAGATTTACAACTGGCCGATGAAGGCAAGGGAGTGAATGCAGTGTTGGATGGTGACTTTGACTCTGATGGTAAGACGCCTTGCCAGATCGACGGTGGACTAAAATGCTTTGGTCATCCCATTGGCGCCTCGGGCCTGCGCATGATTTATGAAAACTATTTGCAACTTAATGGCCGGGCTGACAAGCGTCAGCTAGATAGCCCGAAGATGGGACTGAATCATAATCTTGGTGGCTTTCCGCATCAGAATATTTGTTCGATTTCTATCATTGGCCCTTATAACTAAATGACCCGATAACAAGCAACAAGGTGCGCGGTAATTCGCCGCCACCTTGACGCTTCGAGTTCATTTAGCCCTGATTTAACAAAAAATCATGCAGGATAGTCATTCCAATCCAATTCAGCGTACAGATATCAGTACCGATGTTGCTATCGGTGCAATTGATTCGCTGCGACAACAGATAAGGAAAGGCCTGCAAAACATTAAAGCTGCCTGTACTGTAAATAAAGAATTTGATTCAGATTTAATTGATCATTACCAGAATGCCAGTTTTGAACTCGCGTTTTGCGAAGCAGAAATATCTGCCGCAAGCACCTTAATAGATTTCAATAAGCAATCTGACAAGCAGTCAATTGATTTTGCAATTGCGATCTTATTTGCTGCTGAGTCCTTCAGATCTGTCATTGCACGTTTACGATCAATTCACATCGACGCAAATCTTAGCTTGGAGAAGTTAGCTGCGCTTGAAAGAAGCAATGAAGCCCGGGCATTACTTTCCAGCTGTGATGGAAATTTTACTGCAGAAATTGGCAGTCGCATTGCACAAGATGAGATTACGCGACTTTCTTCGGGTGTAAATGAAGAAAAGGAGCTAATGCGCGAAACCTTTTTTCGTTTTGCCAATGAGGTAGTAGCCCCTTTGGCCGAAGAGATTCATCGTGAAGACAAGGACATACCCGAAGCCATAATTAAACCCGCTGCAGAGCTTGGTTGCTTCGGAACCTGTATTCCGGAACGCTTCGGTGGTTTACAACCAGACGATGAACCTGACAGCCTTGGCATGATTGTAGTTACCGAAGAATTGTCACGGGGATCATTAGGTGCCGCCGGCAGTTTGATCACCCGTCCCGAAATAGCGGCCCGAGCATTGTTAGCGGGCGGGACGGAAGCACAGCAGCAACATTGGCTGCCGAAACTTGCAGCGGGAAAAATACTTTGTGCAATATCCATTACCGAACCGAATACTGGCTCTGATGTAGCTGCGGTCACTTTGAAAGCCACTCCAACCGAAGGTGGCTGGTTATTAAACGGCAGTAAAACCTGGTGCACCTTTGCCGGCAAATCAGAATTGATAGTCGCACTTGCCCGATCCAACCCAGATGCTTCTCTGGGCTATAAAGGTCTAAGCATGTTTTTGATCGAAAAACCCTCTTATCCAGGACGCAGCTTCAAGCATGATCAGGAAGCGGGAGGAACACTGACAGGTAAAGCGATTGCAACTTTGGGCTATCGCGGGATGCACTCTTATGATTTATTTTTCGAAGACTATTTCGTGCCCACAGCAAACCTGGTTGGAGAAGAATCAGGGGAGGGCAAAGGCTTTTACTACACCATGGCAGGATTTTCCGGCGGACGTATCCAAACAGCTGCCCGGGCAACCGGCCTCATGCAGGCTGCCTTTGAGAGAGCCCTCAGCTACGCCAATGAAAGAGTAGTATTCGATCAGTCGCTTAGTGAGTTTCAACTGACCCGAATTAAGTTGGCAAGAATGCTGGCTACTATTACTGCCTGTCGCCAATTCAGTTATGCTGTCGCCCGGCAAATGGATGAAGGGCAAGGGCAGATGGAAGCCAGCCTCGTGAAGCTTTTTAGCTGTCGCGCTGCCGAATGGATAACCCGGGAAGCCTTACAGATTCACGGCGGTATGGGTTACGCCGAAGAGAGCGCAGTATCCCGTTACTTCGTCGACGCCAGGGTGTTATCCATATTTGAGGGATCGGAAGAAGTTTTGGCACTAAAGGTAATCGCTCGAGGGTTGATTGAAAAAGCATAATCCATAGAAACAGCAAGAATTAGAGTGCAAGAAAACATTCGCGTGAGCATATGGCCGTGAACTGGTTGCCAGCATAAAACAAACAACATCAGGTATAAAAAAGGAAGAATAAGAACAATGAGTGCCCCACTTTTACAGGATAAAGTAGTTATCGTCACCGGTGCTGGTCGCGGTATAGGTCGCGGCATTGCCATGTTGGCCGCAGCGAATGGCGCGAAAGTAGTGGTTAATGATCTGGGAGGCGCTGAAGACGGTTCAGGCGCTGACGCCAGCCCGGCCGATGATGTCGTTAATGAAATCAAGGCCGCAGGTGGCGAGGCAGTAGCTTCCTATGCCAGCGTTACCGACTGGGATGCTGCCCATGAGATCGTTGATATGGCAGTGACAACTTTTGGCCGAATTGATTGCGTAGTTAACAATGCCGGTAATCTGAGAGATGCCATCTTTCACAAGATGACGGAAGAGGATTTCGATTCCGTTATCAACGTGCATCTAAAAGGAACGTTTAATGTCAGTCGCGCTGCAGCGACTCATTTCCGCGCGCAAACCAGTGGCTGTTTCGTCAACATGACTTCCACTTCTGGCTTAATAGGGAATTTCGGTCAGGCCAATTACGCGGCTGCGAAACTTGGCATTGTTGGTTTATCAAAATCCATGGCACTGGACATGGGTCGATTTCGTGTTAGATCGAATTGCATTGCACCTTTTGCCTGGAGTCGTCTCATTGGCACCATCCCTACCAACACCGAGGAGGAAAAAGCCCGGGTAGAAAAAATTCAGCAGATGACGCCAGACAAGATTGCGCCACTGGCAGTCGCACTTTGTAGTGATAATGCCCAGGATGTGACCGGACAAATTTTCGGCGTGCGTAACAATGAAATATTTTTGTTTAATCATACCCGACCGATTCGTTTTGCTCATACAGCCGAAGGCTGGACACCGGATTCCGTGCTGGATCGAGTTATACCTGCATTTAAGGCAGACTTCTTTCCGTTGGAACGGTCGGGTGATGTGTTTAGCTGGGATCCTATGTAATGTGACTATGATGGGCCTTGGTTTGGGTGCTATTCTCAGGACATGCCGTAAACCCATCCCTGGGGGCTTGGCTGCAGCATCCATGCTGCAGACAGTCCTTCGGATAGTACCCAATCCAAGTCCAGCAAAGTTCAGGGTCTATCCAAACCAGAGCCAGTTTTGAGGGAATAACAACTGGGTAGAAAAGTAGATAAAAACTAACAATTATTTGTCAAAAGAAAAAATTATGTCTTTCAATCCCGAATATTTACTTACTAGAGATTTCGGCACGATCCGAGAAACTTATACAGAAAAAGATTGCATACTCTATGCGCTGGGTGTGGGTATGGGTCTTGATCCTCTGGATGAGGAATGTCTGCGCTTTGTTTATGAAGACGGACTAAAAGTTTTACCAAGCCAGTCTGTCATCATGGCTCACCCGGGCTTCTGGGCAAAAGAAGAAGACATGGGAATCGATTGGGTTAAGGTACTGCATGCAGGCCAGGAGATAATTTTTCATAATCCTATTCCCACTTCAGGAACCGTCGAAGCAACAACACGCATTACTGAGATCGCCGACAAAGGCGAAAAGATTGGCGCACTGATCATATCCGACCGCGTTGTCAAAGATGTGGATACTGGAAAAGATATCTGCACCTTGATTACAACGATACTGGCCAGGGGTAATGGGGGATATGGTGGTGATAGAAAATCCTCGGCGCCCAAACCAGACGTAGTTCCTACCCGCGATCCCGATGCAGTCTGTGATTTATCAACCTTACCGCAGCAAGCCTTAATTTATCGTCTGTCTGGAGACTATAACCCCTTGCATGCTTCACCCAGCGTTGCTCGCAGCGCCGGATTTAAAGCGCCAATACTGCATGGCCTTTGTACCTTTGGCGTCATGACTCACGCCCTGGTGAAAACCTGCTGTGATTATGATCCAGGCCGATTCAAGCGCATGCGCCTGCGTTTCTCAGCTCCGGTTTATCCTGGCGAAACTATTCGCACTGAAATTTGGCAAGATGGCAACGAGATCGCTTTCCGTTGTAAGTCACTGGAACAGGATAAGATCATCATAAACAACGGTTACTTGCTAATCGACTGACGGAATTTTTAGTGCAAAATATTCTCAAAGGCTTACGAATTGTTGAAGGCAGCGCCTTTATCGCTGCTCCTTCCGGTGGAATGACTCTGGCTCAGCTGGGTGCCGATGTAATTCGTTTCGACCAGATTGGTGGCGGTATTGATTATCGGCGCTGGCCGGTTACCGAAGCGGGCAAGAGTCTTTACTGGCATTCACTCAATAAGGGCAAACGTTCAATAGCCGTCGATTTCCGCAGCGAAGCTGGAAGAGAACTAATTCAATCCTTAATTACAGCATACGGTGACGATAACGGATTGTTTGTAACAAACTTTCCTGCCAAAGGCTGGTTATCTGATGAATCACTGCGAAGTCTGCGAAGTGATCTGGTTTACGTTAACCTGGTTGGTGATCGCCATGGCGGCAGTGCCTTGGATTACACCGTAAACAGCAAAATTGGATTGCCTTTTCTGACAGGTGATGGACAGTCTCCTGTTAATAATCCCTTTCCTGCTTGGGATGTGTTAGCCGGCCAACAAATTGCGATTGCTTTGCTCGCGGCAGAAAGACACCGTCGCCTTACTGGTGAAGGTCAGTTTGTAAAACTTGCTTTGGCGGACGTCGCCATGGCAACCATGGGCCATCTTGGTTACATCGCTGAAGCGGAAATAAACCAGGAAGCGCGACAACCTATGGGCAACCACATCTTTGGTACCTTTGGCCATGACTTCGAATGCAAAGACGGTCGGCGGGTAATGATCGTCGGCGTTAGTCCCAATCAATGGGATGCCATAATCAAGGTAACAGATACGGAACTGCAGGTTATCGGTCTGGAACAGGATCTTAAGCTGGATTTTTCCCAGGAAGGGGATCGCTTCAAAGCAAGGGAGCGCCTACGAGAATTATTCGCGCCATTTTTTATCGATAAGTATTTTGGGGAAGTGACCCGGGCATTGGATGAAGCCGGTGTTTGTTGGGGGCCATATCAGACCATCGAAGAATTTGTCAGTAACGATGAAGATTGTTCGGAAGCCAATCCTTTGTTTGAACGTATTGAACAACCAGGAATTGGTTCCTACCTGGTACCCTCCCAGGCGATGCAATTTACCGGGTTAGAAACTGAACCGCCACAACCGGCACCACTGCTTGGCCAACATACCGATGAAATTCTTACGGAAATTCTCGGGCTGGACAGTACTCAGATTGGCAAATTACATGATGCCAAAGTAGTCTCTGGAGCCAGTGAGTAACAGGAAGTAGTAAAGAATGGAAACAAATCAGCCCGTGCGAATTACCGATCTGCTTTTTGCCGCCGCTGACAATTGGCCGGAAAAGCCTGCCATCACTTTTCTTGGAAGAACTCAAAACTGGTTAGAGACCAAAAATCGCTGCGTTGCTGCTGCAACACTCTTACAAAACCTGGGTGTTCAGGCCGATGATCGTGTTGCTTTTCTCGGCCTGAATTCAAACGTTTGTTTCGAGTCCTATTGGTCGCCAGCACTGATTGGGGCGACCATGGTGCCAGTCAACTTCAGGCTGGCGGTTCGGGAGATGATTGAGTGTGTGCAGGATTGCACGCCGACCATACTTATTGTGGACTCTCATTACCTGGAACAAGCAGAACAAATAATGGAGCATTGTTCCAGCCTGACGCACGTTATTCATTGTGGTGACGGTGATACACCCGCAGGCATGTTGTCTTATGAACAGGCCATAAATGACATCATCATCAATGAAACTTATGGTGAACTATGCCCGAGTTCAGATGATGAAACTGTCATTATTTTCTATACCGGGGGCACCACCGGTAAATCGAAAGGAGTAATGCTCAGCCATATCAATTTCAAATACAACACGGAATGTTCCATACCGCTTTATCGTATGCAGCATCACTGGGCTTTCCTGATTATAGGGCCGTTGTTTCATCTCGCCGCCGGCTCAAGGGTGTTTAGCAGTACAGCCCTTGGAGGGCATGTTGTTATATTGCCCAGGTTTGATGTTGTGCAAATGATGAAAGACATAGAGAAGTATGGAATTAACTCAGCAACCTTAGTGCCTACCATGTACCAGATGATTCTCGATCATCCCGAACTTGGCAACTACGACTTATCCTCACTAAAGATGTTAGCTTCAGGAGCGGCACCACTGTCCCTTGCACTGTTAAGTCGCATCGTAAAAGCGTTCCCAGAAACAGAGTTTTTCCAAACCTATGGCATGACCGAAGCGGCGCCCATCCTCACCAGTCTTGATTCGAAGTATCACGTACTGGAAGGGCCGAATGCCAACAAGCTTGGATCAGTGGGTCGGGCAGTAAACCATGTTGACCTGATTATTGCCGACGAGAACGACAAGGAAGTTCCGCCTAACACCGTGGGACAAATTCTGGCGCGCGGTAAAAATATCATGACGGGATATTGGCATCTGCCGGAGCAGACAGCCGAAGCGCTGAAAGACGGCTGGTATCATACTGGCGACGCCGGTTACCTGGACGAAGAAGGATTCCTGTTTCTTGAAGGTCGTGTCAAGGACATGATTGTAAGCGGTGGTGAAAATATTTATCCCATTGAAGTAGAGAATGTTTTAGAAGATCACCCGGCGATTCATCAGTGTGCGGTTATTGGCATTCCCCATGAGACATGGGGCGAAGCAGTCCATGCGGTTGTCACGCTTAAAGAGGGTGCACAGTTATCAGAACAGGAACTTGTATCATTCTGTAAGGAAAATATCGCCAGTTATAAATGTCCGGTAAGCGTAACCTTTCGCGAAGAGCCTATGCCTCTCTCACCTATTAACAAGATTCTGAAAACCGAATTGCGTAAACCTTTCTGGGAAGGTCGCGATTCAAAATTAGTGTAATTCTCTGGCGAACTTTTAGTTTTTCTGCATGTCTCGTCAGCGAGAAAAATCCCTGTCTATACTCAAGTAAGCATATCCGAAACGCTTGTTACCAGTAGTTCATGGTTTAGAAGTTGTTGTTTGAGGAGCCACCGCAACCTGGTTAAGCCAAACCTAGGTAGTCCAACCACCTGCCAGGGGTATTAACTGACCCACCATGTGCTTGCAGTTTTCGCTGGCGAGATAAGCTGTCAGCTCCGCCGTCTCTTCCGCTTTGCCAACCTGGTTAGTTGGGACATTACGTTTCACGTGATCCAGAAATTTTTCATTATCGAGAATGTCATCGGGGTAGTAGGTGTTGTTATTAATATAGTTCTGGGCGATGGCGTTTACCTGAACGTTACTGCGGGCAAGCTCCAAACCTACGGCCTTGATGAATCCGTTCTGCGCACCTCTTGCAGCACAATAGGCAGCATTATTGGGAATACCTCTTAAAGGCGCTGCACTGGTAATGGCAATGATCTTGCCTGATTTTCTCTCCACCATTTGCGGTGCAACCGCGCGCACCAGGTACATGAGTGGATGCACGAGAGAATCGAACAACTTATTCCAATCCGAATTATCAATATTCTGCACCGGTCCGGTCATGGGTGGTTCTGCCAGATTGGCTACCAGAATGTCTATCTGACCTGCGGATTTCACCAGCGCTTCACATTGCGCCTGGGATGTCATTGGATACTCGCCAGAAATTACCGTTATCCCCTCAGCTTCAAACTTCTCCTTTATTGCAGTCCCCATGTATCTCTCGACGCAAGTTATCAGTGCTGTTCTTTCAGACATTGTGCTATCTCATTTAAGCGGTAGATTTATGGCTCGGAAATATCCCATGTCGGGTTAAACTAAGCAACGTAATGTGAGTGTAAGCAGTGACCGATAAAATAGATAATTACAGACAGCGCATAAATGAAACTGCCCTCGCTCCGGAAGTAGAACTCATTCAAGCACTGGTAGCCGAATCGGCGTTCGATCCGGCCCTGCGTAACAAAATCACCGCGCAAACGGCAACCCTGGTTAGCGATCTGCGTCGCAATGGTGCTACCAGTTTCCTGCAGTCCTTTCTCGGTGAATACGGTCTGTCTACTGAGGAAGGGGTGGCGCTCATGTCCATGGCGGAAGCATTTCTCCGGGTACCTGATGCTGCAACCCTTGACGATCTCATTGCTGAAAAGATCACCGGTTCTAACTGGCAATCTCACTCCGGTCAGGCGTCCTCATTTCTGGTTAATGCTTCAACCTGGGCATTGATGTTAACCGGGCGCCTGCTTACGGAAGCAGAACAAGTAGGCCTGGTGCCTGCCATGCATGACTTGTTGCGACGATTGGGGGAGCCCGTTGTACGGGTTGCCATGACCGAAGCAATGGAGCAAATGGGTAGTCATTTTGTAGTTGGCACTTCCATCGATCACGCCCTGAGTCGCACTGCGAAAGATTCCCGTTACGGTGATTATTGTTTTTCATTCGACATGCTAGGTGAATCTGCCCTTACGGAGCGCGATGCGGAACACTACTTCGAAGCTTACAAAACTGCATTAGCCGCACTGGCCAAAGTAGCGGGAGATGACTTGCAGAAAAACTCTGGAATCTCCGTAAAGCTTTCGGCATTACATCCTCGCTTCGAGCTTACTCAAAAAAAGAAGAGTTTCGATTTGCTGTTTGATCGCACCAACGAATTGGCGAAACTCGCTGCTGCGAGCAATATCAATTTTAATATCGACGGTGAAGAAGCAGACCGCATGGAATTCACCCTGGATATCTTCGGGGCGCTTGCTGAATCCAATCAAGCTGAAGGCTGGAATGGATTGGGCCTGGTGGTTCAGACCTATACCCGCAATGCCCATGAGATAATCGGCTGGCTCAATAAGCTGGCGGCAAAGAATAAAAGAAAATTTATGGTGCGCCTGGTAAAAGGTGCTTACTGGGATACTGAAATCAAGCTGGCGCAGGTAAAGGGCTTGTCATCCTATCCTGTCTTTACCCGTAAACCGTTAACCGATGTGTCCTATCTCTGTGCCGTGGAAAAACTTTTGCGTTCCACACAAAATATATTTCCTCAATTTGCCACGCACAACGCTCATACCGTAACTGCAGTTTTGGGTATGGCTGAGAAACTTGGAGTCGCGAAAAGTGACTATGAGTATCAACGGCTATATGGAATGGGCGAAGAACTGCATGAGATTACGCGAGTCCGACATTCTACGAATCATCGAATATACGCACCGGTCGGCGAGCATGAAGATTTGCTCGCCTACTTGGTACGTCGCCTGCTTGAAAACGGTGCCAACAGTTCTTTTGTCCACCAGTTAACGGATGATGATGTGCCAGTTGAAAATATTGCGGCAGATCCATTTACTGATATCGGTTCAGAAACGACTATCAAGCAGCCCGGTTCGCTTTATAAGAACAGGAAAAACTCAACTGGTTTTGATTTGGCTAACAGTTCACAACTGCTGCTAATAGATGAACAAAGAGCTTTATGGAAAACACATCAATGGCAGGCGCATTCTCTCTTACTGAATAAAACGTCATCGGCGCCGCCACGTGAAGTTAGCAATCCTGCTCAGCCTGACGATGTAATTGGCACCGTTGAAGACGCTTCCAATGAAGATATAGAAACCGCAATTGGTTCAGCTGTTAAAGCAGTACCCGAATGGAGAGGGCGTAGCCCACAGGAGCGGGCAGAAATATTATTGCGGGCAGCCGAGCTGTATGAATCCGCCTTCGGTGAATTTAGCGGTTTGTTAGCTCGCGAAGCCGGTAAGAACATGACGGATGTAATAGGGGAGTGGCGGGAAGCTATCGATTTCCTTCGCTATTACGCTGTAGAAATAATGCAGGAAGCGAGCCTGCAACAACGCAAGCCATTAGGCGTGTTTGCTACTATCGCTCCATGGAATTTCCCTCTCTCTATATTCACCGGGCAGATTGCGGCTGCATTAGCAACGGGCAACGTGGTATTGGCAAAGCCGGCGGAACAGTCGAGCCTGATTGCCTTTCGCGCCACCCAGCTATTGCATGAAGCTGGAGTTCCTTTAGATGTGCTGCAATTAGTTCTGGGAGATGGGGAGCGAGCGGGCGCGACACTTACACGGGATTCCAGAATTAATGGAATATGCTTTACCGGATCTACGGAAGTTGCCCAAGTGATCAATCGAGCGAGTGTTGATGCCGACCCACGTCTTCGCTTTATCGCGGAAACTGGTGGCATCAATGCCATGATCGTCGACAGTACGGCACTGCCAGAGCAAAGCGTACGAGACATTATTACCTCTGCTTTTTACAGTGCAGGCCAGCGTTGCTCGGCACTTCGTATCGTGTATTTACAAGACGATGTCGCCGATCGATTGATCGAGATGCTCATTGGCGCAATGAAAAGTTTGACCATAGGCGACCCCTGGAACTGGGAAACTGATGTTGGTCCTGCGATCGATAAGCAGGCGCAGCAAACTATTCTCGACTACATCGATTCGAAGCGGGTGCTTTTTTCCCTTGCTACTTCGGAGCAGGGACACTTCGTCCCGCCAACGGTGATCGAAGTAAATGGCATTGCAGACATTGAGACGGAAGTGTTTGGACCGGTATTGCATATTGCGCGCTTCAAGGCAACGCAATTGGAAAATGTAATCAGCTCAATAAATTCTGCTGAGTACGGCCTGACTTTTTCAATTCATACGCGGTTAACTCAGAAAGTTGACCGAGTAATCGAAAAACTTAATATCGGCAATGTCTATGTAAATCGAAATCAGATCGGAGCAGTTGTCGAATCGCAACCTTTTGGTGGACAGGGATTATCCGGCACAGGACCAAAAGCCGGTGGGCCACTTTACTTACCGGCATTTACTCGAGGGGAGGCAGAAACTAAAGAGCCGGCTCCCAATAAAAAACTTCGACAACTCGTTGCAGCACAGATTAACGAAGTTACGGATAAACTGGGAAAGCGACACAAAGGTGATAATCTCGCCAAACTCAATAAGTTATTTCCAGACAACGCTACGCTTTCGGTATGCAATTTCGAAATAAACAGACGTATGCCTGGACCTACCGGCGAAAGAAATATTTATCAATTAAGAACTGTTGGCTTGTGTTTATGCCTCGGCCCTACAGCTGAAATTGCTTTAGTGCAGGCGCTGCAGGTTCTAGCATTTGGAGGTGCTGCAATACTTATTTGTGAGTCAACCGATGATCTGGAGAAAGCAGTTAAGTCCATGCAGAAAGAAAAGCTGGCGGTAGACTTACTCGAAGGCGTCCCCCGTAGTGATGCGCTTAAGGCCTGTACAGGAATAGATGCGCTTAGTTTTTGCGTCACGGACAACAATGAAGAAGAAGGTAGAAGAATTAGACGGGCATTAACTGAACGAGATGGAAAAATTATTCGATATATCACTGAGTTGATTAGCCCCATGGATTATCTGCACGAAATTCATGTCTGTAATGACATCACCAGTTCTGGTGGTAATGTGGAACTCATGTCCATCAGTTAATCCGGCGCTTGCTCGCGTAACTCCACTAAATGCTGAACGAATCGTTCCAGGGTTTCAT
>JAPPOG010000088.1 GCA_028818225.1 Gammaproteobacteria bacterium
GTTTCTGATAATTTTGCAATCGAAGAACGCTTTGAATTAATAAATCATGATGAAATCTATTACCGCTATAGAGTGACGGAACCCAATTTTTATTCAGAGCCCTGGGTTGTAGAGAATACGCTCACTCGCATGCCAGCGGGTGACAAGCTCTACGAGTACGCTTGCCATGAAGGTAATTATTCTCTGCCGGGAATTCTTGCTGGAGCACGCAGGCAGGAGCAAGATCAAATAGAAGGCGTAACTGAATATCTAGGCAACTAGTCCGGTGCTCGATCGAAATCCTGTTTTATAGTTTTCATGCACCACCAGTAGTGCATGGCACACCAGATATTAACCAACACGGTTATGGACATGGCGTAACGTAATCCATCAACGCCAACTCTTGGAGTCAGAAAATCACTGACAAATCCGGTCACCATGGGTCCGAGTCCAAGTCCGATCAAATTCAATACGAATAAAAGCACCGCTGAACCCATGGCTCGCATGCGTATGCCGACAAGGAAATGGGTGGAAGCAAGGCACGGGGCCAGGTACCAACCACCAAAAAATACCGGAATAAAATAGGAATAAACGGCGACATAGGCGTCAGGCATTAACAGGAAAGTATTCAGGGCAAAGGGTACGGCAATAATCGTGGAAACAAACGGAATCCAGATATACCAGTTCATGTCGCCGGTTTTCTTGGTCATGTAATCGGCGGCCCAGCCACCAAAAAAAGTACCAGCGAGGCCGCCGATGCCAGCAATCAGTCCGTAATACCAACCAATATCCAATATTGGCATCTCATGGACGCGACCCAGAAACAACGGCATGAAATTCCCCATGCCATAAGTAACGAATGCATGAAGAGCACAGGCAAAAGCGAGATGGCGAAAAGATTTTCGTTCCCAGAGAAATCCCATTACGCGGAAGAAACCCGGAGGTTGTACATCTTTGCGGGCCTCGGCCATGCCTCTCGGCGGCTCCTTAACAACAAAGCGCACTAACAACGCTAGCAGGACACCGGGCAATCCCACTACGACAAAAGCAGTACGCCAGTCGAAGTATTGAACGAGGTAGGCACCACCAACCGTGCCTACCAGAATCCCGCCATAAACTCCAAGTGAATAAATAGAAAGGGCAGTGGCTCTCTGCTCAGCTGGAAAAATATCAGAGACGATAGAATGGGAAGGGGGAGAACCACCTGCTTCCCCCACACCAACACCAAAGCGTGCCATAAAGAGTTGGGCAAAATTCTGTGCCGCTCCGCAGAGTGCTGTCATCAAACTCCAGACGGTAACTGCAATGGCAATAATATTGCGACGATTACCAATATCTGCCCAGCGCGCAATCGGAATCGCCAGCGTGGTATAGATAAATGCAAAGGCCAGCCCCGAAAGCATACCAAACTGGCCATCGGATATTTCAAGATCTTCGATGATGTATTGCGCCAGTACATTAATTATCTGACGATCAACAAAGTTGGAGACATAAACGACGGTAAGTATGCCCAGCACGAGGTAGCGATAATAGGGATTCTTATAGGCATCGACTATCGCACTGTCTTTTTCAGAAGAAGTCGAGCTGCTTGACGCTTGAGATTCATCACCCAATTCGGCTGACATAGTTCACTCTTTATTGCTATTTTTTTACCGTTAGCCTGGCGATGAAAACATTTATTCCGTAGCGAGTCTACGAATAAGTAAGGCGCTTAATTGTGCTCTCTCCACTAAAGAGCTGACGCGAGCCTGTTCGCGGCCAGAATGGGCACCAGTACCCGCAACTCCGAGGGAATCGAGTGTCGGTAAGCCAACCGCTTGGGTGAGAGAACCATCGGTGCCTCCTCCGGAATCAGTTATTCCCAATTCCTGGCCAAGCAGTCTGCCAATGGCGCGAGTCTTTTCCAGAAGAAAGTCACTTTTTTGCGTTGGGATTTTTGGTGGGCGATGCAGATTTATCCATCTTTCGGTGGTGATTTCACCTGCATCTACTGGATAGCTATAGACATTGTTGGCAATGTTTTCAAACTGCTGGCGTGCAGCTTCGCCCTGCTGCGGTTCCGGATAGCGTAAGTCCACTAAGGCCTCGGCACAGGGCGCGATGGTGTTTCTGGCTTCACCGCCATTGACGATGCCAACATTGACAGTCACGCCCGTCTCGTAATTGGTCATTTTCTCAATTTCGACAATTTTGTATGCCAGTTCTTTAATGGCTGATCGTCCCATCTCATGGGCACCTCCGGCATGACTTGCTACACCATTCACAACAAAACGAGCCTGCCCCAATCCCTTCCTGATACGAGTCAAGTTGTTGGTTCCGGATGATTCATAAACCAGTCCCCAATCGTGGTTACGAGCCTGTTCTTCGATGTATTTTCGGGAAGACAGCGAACCTATTTCTTCATCGCTGTTAAGCAAAATAGAAATACGCTTATCTTCCAGCTCGCCAAACGCTTCCAGAGCCTTGAGCGCATACAGCATCACAACCAGGCCGCCATGCATATCGGCCACGCCTGGGCCGAACATCAAGTCGCCTTCACGGCGAAATTCCTGGAAAGGACTGTTTGGCGGAAAAACAGTATCAAGATGACCGATCATGAGGAATTTTGGGCCTGTTCCCGATTTGCTGGCTAACACATGATCCGTTACATCAATCTTGTAATCACTGCCGGGGCAGCTGGGCATTTCAATAACATCGCCTGCCAATCTGGAAATAGAAAACCCCAAACTGCTCAATTCGTTACTGAAGATTGCAGCAAGTTGATCAACACCTGCTTTATTTAAGCTGCCCGAATTGATATTGGTAATACGTGTCAGCAATTCAAGCATGTTTTCTTCTTGAGATGCGAGCCACCGATTTATCTCACGCTCCTCTTGGGTAATTGCAGCCTCAACATTTTCAGCAGCGTCTGTGAAAAGAGATAGAAGAGTTAGCGCAGATATTATTGAAATGGTGAATACGAATTTCATTAATTAATTCTCAGGTTGCCTGACTTTGTTAAACGGAGGATGATGGTACCGGACATAGGCACTAAGTAAAGAGAAAGATTGTGCTTGTTGTCGTGAAATGGATCGTTGTAATTGCGCTGATCTGACTTCATAATCCCTCGCCCATGAATGCTGTAACCGATCCTATTCTCACTATTCGAGATCTGAATAAAACTTACGCTGGCGGATTTCAGGCGCTCAAGAATATCAATCTCGATATTAATGAAGGAGAAATCATAGCCTTACTTGGTCCTAATGGTGCGGGTAAGACGACGCTCATCTCTGTAATTTGCGGAATAGTGCAGGCCTCTTCCGGTTCGGTGCAGGTCGCGGGATTCGATATTGTGAAGAATTATCGAAAGACCCGGTCCATGATTGGCCTGGTTCCCCAGGAATTAACTACCGATTCCTTTGAATCGGTATGGAGTACAGTTGCCTTTTCAAGGGGGCTCTTTGGTAAATCAGCAAGGCCGGATCATATCGAGAAAGTACTTAAAGATTTGTCTCTCTGGGAAAAGAAAGATGACATGATTATGACCCTCTCTGGGGGCATGAAACGTAGGGTATTAATCGCCAAGGCATTATCCCATGAGCCTACAGTTTTGTTTCTCGACGAGCCTACTGCAGGGGTTGATGTCTCTCTTCGCAAGGACATGTGGAATATCGTGGAGGAACTGAAGGCAGCCGGGGTGACCATTATTCTCACGACCCATTACATAGAAGAAGCTGAAGAAATTGCTGATCGCGTTGGAGTAATAAATAACGGCCAATTAATTCTGGTGGAAGAAAAAACCAAGTTAATGAGCAAGCTTGGCAAAAAACAGGTTACCCTCGATCTCACCGAATCATTAACGGCGATTCCTTCTGCTTTATGCGATTACTCATTAGAGTTATCTGAAGACGGTAATCAATTGATTTACACTTTCAGCACGGGGGGAGATCGAACCGGAGTAACCGCATTACTCGACGATTTAAAACTAGCGAATATTCATTTCCGTGATCTGAATACAACTCAAAGCTCTCTGGAAGACATTTTCGTCAACTTGGTGGAGGAGTCTTCCTGATGAATGTTTATGCGATTCTGGCAATCTACAAGTTTGAGATGGCTCGCACGCGACGCACACTAGTTCAGAGCATAGTCGCGCCAGTAATCTCTACTTCACTTTATTTCATCGTATTTGGTGCGGCCATTGGCTCTCGCATTACCGAAGTGGAAGGAGTTAGCTACGGAGCGTTTATTGTGCCCGGTCTGATCATGCTAAACCTGTTGATGCACAGTATCTCTAATGCTTCTTTCGCTATTTATTTTCCCAAGTTTGTCGGAACCGTATATGAAGTTCTTTCGGCACCTGTATCAACAGTTGAAGTCGTAGCGGGTTATGTGGGAGCTGCAGCAACCAAATCAATAATCCTCGGTATGATTATTCTCCTGACTGCAACATTCTTTATAGATATCCAGATCGAACATCCTATCATCATGTTGCTGTTTGTAGTGCTCACTTCAATCACATTTAGTCTGCTCGGATTTATTCTGGGTATTTGGGCGGACAACTTCGAGAAACTTTCAGTCGTTCCCTCCCTGATCGTCACGCCGTTAGTTTTTCTCGGAGGAAGCTTTTACTCAACTGAAATGTTGCCACCATTCTGGCAATCGGTATCGCTGCTGAATCCGGTTTTGTATTTAGTAAGTGGTTTACGCTGGAGTTTCTACGAAATTGCGGAAGTGAATATAATAGTTAGCCTGGCGAGCATAACTGCCTTTATGCTGCTTTGTTTTTCACTTGTCGTGTATATGTTTACAACAGGATATAAGCTGAGGAGCTAGGCGAATTGAAATCTAAATCCATTTAGCCTGTTACTGACTCAAGCGCGAACCATTTGAATATTCCCGTCGCTCAGTCTCTGCATTGGCAGCAGTATAAAACCCTTCCCCATGCCGCTGGCCATTGACATAAGGGCCTCGGAACTGGTCACCATTGGCATAGTAGTAGGTCCCCGTACCATGCATCTGGCCGTTATTAAACTGACCTTCATAACGATCGCCGGCAGCATAAAAAAATGTACCATTTCCATGCATCACTCCATCACGCCACTGCCCCTGATAACGGTCGCCATTTTGCCAGGTCCTTGTGCCCTGGCCGTGATGCCTGCCGTCTCGCCACTGCCCTGAATAGTTATCACCACTTTGCCAGTTAAATGTGCCTTGCCCATTTTGTCGTCCGTTACTCCACTGACCCTGGTATTGATCTCCGTTGGCCAGGGTATAAGTGCCTTGTCCATTAAATTGGTTCCTTGACCAATTACCTTCATAGCGAGCACCACTGTTGTAGGTTTACGTTCCCCGTCCACTGCGTTCGTCATTGGAGTAGCTTCCCTCATAGCGTTCACCGTTGGCAAATTGCAGTACGCCATTGCCATTACGTTGCCCGCCACCAAACTGTCCCTGATGACGATTCCCGTTGGCGTATAGATAGGTACCTTGTCCTTCTTTCAAATCATTGCGAAAACTGCCTTGATAACGATCTCCACTTTGCAGGATTAAAGTTCCCTGGCCGTTAAAACCATTGTTTCGGCACTGCCCTTCATAACGATCACCATTCGAAAATTGATAGATTCCAGAACCGCTCATGCAACTTCCACCTAACCAGGCATTTTGAGCAAAAGTAGTCGGCACAATAATCAGCAGTGTTGTGATTGAAATCAGGGAGAATATAGATTGAACAATTTTGTCTTTCATGGGTCTCATTGCTTACTTATTAGAGCTACTCAACAGTGTAGATCTTTTGAGAATTTTAAATTGGAACTGGCTCTCATTTATCAGCCAATTTATTCATGGTTAGGGAATATCAGGGTTGAAATTTATCTGTTTTCAAAATTCGTCTGCTTATGCGCCAACCTTCAGGAGTTTTTCGCCAGGAAATTCTGTAAACACCCGAAGAGCTAATAAATGCAACATTATCATTTGCTGTTTGATGAGTGATTAGTGCCATATTTTCTGTGACGGCAGAGTCTTCATTAAGTTCCAGAAAGACTATCCCGGAAAAATGGTGTCTGGTCTGGCGATCAGCCAGGCGTCCTTCATGGGAGCGCTTAGCATATTCGTATATAGCCTGCCTGCTTTCAACTTTCGAGTCTTCAACCAGTTCACCAAGCAACCATCTTTCCATAATGCCATCGGCAGTAAACAGCTCTGCGAATCCGGAAGAATCTTTGGTATCCCAACGATAGGAGTATTGGGTAAGCGTATCGGTGATGGCCAGTCTATCTGCCATTGCTTGATCATTATGGGCATGGACATTTGCAGTAAGGCTCAGCCCAAACAAGAGACTAACAAGCTGGAAGTGTAGCCTTGGGGTTGGAATTCTGGGGACCATATTGGGCTCCTCAAAGGTAAGCAACTAGCATAGCAATTTGGATCTGGAAGAAACAGGCTCATAAGGCACGTGCCAGTCCTGTAAGCCGCAATTGTCGAGCCTATCGCTGAATTATGAGTATCGACTACTGGTTCAGCCGGGTAGCATATCGCGTTGGCCAGCAGACAGCTTAAAGGCTACAAATTGGCTTTCAACCTCTGGCAGGTTTCGCATGATATCGGGTAGTAATCTCGCTGACTTATAGTCATAGATCCTGGGGCAGTTATGCTGGCTGCAGACCAGTTGAATGTTAAGCAGTTTGCTACGAATTGTAAGAGTCTGAAACTAAACCTTCTATCACTGTAAAGATTCCTTGATAATTCGAAAAAACTTGGACGAAAGCTGCAGGTGCCGGGATGAAAGTGCCCACAGCTTTCAAACCAGATGGTAATCTTGCATCCCGGTGCGAAATGGCATCAAATATCATTCAATATGGCTTGGAGAGGGACTAATGACCAGGTTAGTAACGCGTCGTGAATTTCTTAATTTGCTGGGAACGACAGGGGGCACAGCAGCTGCTCTTAAAGCAGGCACGGCGCTGGGATTATTGCCAGCAACTGGCACGGCTAAAGCGCTCGATTTACTCGCCCTTGGCTCCAACAACAAGAAAGTTGCCGTTCTGGGTGGCGGTCTTTCCGGATTAACGGTAGCCCATGAATTGGGCAAGCGTGGCTACGACGTCACGATTCTTGAAGCTTCACACCGCTGTGGTGGCAGAATAATGACTGTACGCCATGGTGATCTAATCGATGAAATTGGCAATCGCCAGTATTGTGAATTTGATGACGAACCACACATGTATTTCAACGCAGGTGCGGCACGAATTCCGTCGCTGCATAGCAATCTTCTCGCCTATTGCAAAGAGCTTGAAATTGAGCTCGAAGTGTTTGTTGGAGAAAACAATAATGCCTATTTGCAGGACGACGCAATGCTGGGCGGCAAACCGGTAAGAGCTAATGACTACAAAACCAATATTCGTGGTTTTCTTAGCGAGATGTTGGCCAAGTCCATGTCCGAGCAGCAAATGGATGAGCCTTTTACGGAGTCAGAAGCAGAATCTTTGCTCAGTATCATTCGTTCTTTCGGTGATTTAAGTGAAGGTGATCTATATCAGGGTAGTTTCCGCACAGGCTATAAATCCGGTGGGTTTCTAACCCATGGTGTACAGCACGACATGATCGCTTTCCGTGATTTGCTGGCTGGTCAGATGGGTCGCAGAGCGCTGTCAGCATACGAAGGAGATTATGGCCCCTGTCTGCTTCAGCCGACGGGTGGAATGGATAACATTATTGCGGGCTTTCTTAGAAAGGTAGGCGAGCGCGTCAAATATCGGGCAATGGTGGCAGCTATTCAGGTAAGAGATGATGGTGTGGAAATCGCCTATGACCAGGATGATGTGCGGCATAAACTTGATGTCGACTATTGTTTCAACTGCATACCAACTCATTTAACTGTCGGTCTGGATCACAATTTCTCTGGTGATTATGTTAAAGCATTGAAATATGTGAAGCGTGGTCAAGCCTATAAAGCCGCGTTCCAGGCCAAAGAAAGATTCTGGGAGAAAGAAGCTATTTACGGTGGAATATCTCGCATGAACAATCGAAGTAGCGAGATATGGTATCCGCCTCATGGCATCCATAAGGATAAGGGTGTAATCCTGGCTGCCTATGATTTTGGCGGCGGTATGTATCACACTATGATGTCACAGGAAGAGCGTGTCGAAGCTCATCTCAGCGATGGCGAGAAAATCCATCCTGACTACCGGAACCTGGTAGAAAAGCCAATCACTATCGCCTGGCACAGGATGAACCATATGTTAGGTTGCGCTGCTCGTTGGCGGACTAGCTTCAGAGGCTGGACAGCAGAAGAGGAAGAGTTGTACCACACTCTACAAGCGCCGGTTAATGGTCGTCATTATGTCATTGGTGATCAGATGACTATGCACTCAGCCTGGATGGAAAGTGCAATTCTATCGGCACACTGGGCAATGGAAGATCTGGACCAGCGTGTTCGCGCAGAACTAGCTTAAGCATTAATTTATTAGGGATACCTGGCCCTTTCTGGAGAAGCAGTATGATCAGAAAGCGATTATTAGTAATTTTGGTGCTCGCATTGAGTGTGCATTCCATTCAAGTTAATGCCGCTGAAGAACGTGAGCCTTATGATGATCGTTATTGCACCACCTGTCATGGCACTGATGGTCGTGGAAACTATGGCGTACAAGCGCCAAGATTGGCAGGTATGGAGGCCTGGTATCTAAAGCGGCAACTGGAAAATTTCCGCTCGGGAGTCCGCGGAACGCACCCACGGGATATCGAAGGCATTGCCATGCGGCCGATGGCCTCCAAGCTGAGCGATGAAAGTATTGCCGACATCATCGATTGGGTGGGAAGCTGGGAGTACATCCCGACAGAAGTAACCATTGAAGGTGATGAAACTGCCGGTGCTCAGCTCTATGCGCAATGCGCAAGCTGTCATGGGCAAAATGCCGAGGGCAATGAGGCGCTGGGCGCACCGGCATTACAGGGCCAGAATGACTGGTATCTGGTCACGCAGCTAAAGAACTTCAAGAATGGCTGGCGCGGGGCTGAGTCGGGAGATGCTTTCGGGGCCCAGATGATAGGTATGGCCCAGATGCTCTCTGATGATGATGCCATTAATAACGTCGTTAGCTATATCAACACACTGGGTAGAAAATAGTAGCAGGCTCAGGTCTCCACCCTTGGTCTCGATGCACTCCCGCTATATACTCAAGGTAGCTCAGACTCAACAAAAAGAATAAAACGACGGCCAGCTTATTGAATAAGCGCCTTCTCTTCAGGAGCACTACAAATGTCCGCCTTAGCCATTTTTAACCTCGCAGTATTTGCTGCACTTCTCAGTTTTCTCTATCAGTTATCGAAGAAAGAATTGGGGCTATCAAGATTGGTCCTGGTTGGACTGGTTCTCGGAACCTTGTTTGGTTCTTACCTGCAATTTGTTTTCGGCCCCAGTCATGAAGTGTCTCAACAAACGATTGAATGGACTAATGTCGTAGCGAATTCATTCGTCAATCTACTCAGGATGATAATCATTCCTCTTATTTTGGTGACGATGATTGCGGCTGTATTAAAGGTTGATGAAATCAAGTCCCTGGGGAAAATCGGTGGCTCTGTTGTAGCTATTCTTGTACTTACTACGATGATCTCAGCAGTAGTTGGTATAGTGATGGCATCGGTTACCGGATTAGATGCTTCCGAATTCAATTTGGGTGAACGCGAAGCTGCACGAGCAGAGGTGCTGGAGTCTCGACAGGACAGCGTCGCGGATCTCAGTATTCCGCAATTACTCACCAGCATGGTTTCTACAAATATCTTCAGAGATCTCAGTCAGAGTAGAAGTATTTCAATTATTGCGGTCGTCATTTTTGGATTACTTTTTGGTATTGCCGCTCTGCTGGTTAGCCAGGAAGATAAAACTCATGGAGAACGAATACGGGGATTTATTGATTCCACCCAAGCCGTTGTAATGCGGCTGGTGAAGATTGTCATGAACCTGACACCCTATGGTGTCCTGGCATTAATGACCAGGGTAATGTCGACATCGGATATAGAGGCGATTGTTACCTTGATTAGTTTTGTTATTGCTTCGTATATAGCAATCGCAATTATGTTTGCCATTCATTCACTGATGATTGGTTTACTGGGTGCCAATATCCGCAGCTATTTTCAGAAAGTCTGGCCAGTGCTGACTTTTGCATTTGTAACACGCAGCTCGGCAGCAACAATTCCATTGACTATCCGAGCCCAGATCGAGGAACTTAATGTTCCCGCACCCATTGCGAATATCTCGGCATCATTCGGTGCAACCATCGGTCAGAATGGATGTGCTGGCATTTATCCTGCAATGCTTGCAGTAATGATTGCACCCAGTGTAGGAGTAGAAGTTGATCTTGGATTTATCGCTTATCTGGTGCTGGTAATAGCAATAGGCTCGTTTGGCATAGCTGGAGTAGGTGGTGGCGCTACCAATGCGGCGCTGGTGGTCTTGCCGCTCATGGGCTTGCCAGTTACTGTGGCCGCACTTTTAATCACTATAGAGCCATTAATCGATATGGCCCGCACTGCACTCAATGTCAATGGTGCGATAACTACCGGAATGATTACATCACGCTTTCTCGGTAAGAAGGCTGAGGCAGAAGCACCGGCGATGGCAAATCAGCCAGTGCAAGAGAATTAACAAACGTCAATTTTTAGAGGAAAGACGATTATGTGGATTAGAAAGTCAGTTGCAGCAGTTATATTAGTTGCACTAACGGGAGTGGCTACTTTTGTAAGCGCTCAGGAAATTACCCGAAATAACGAAGGAAGGTATTTCTATACCAGTATTACTATTCCTCCCGGCGCGGAAACCATGTATTTGAGTGGCTCCGGAGCCAGACCGATGGAAGACGGTTCCTGGGGTGATATGAAACAACAGACTATCGATACCTTCGGCCGCTTTCAACAAACACTGGAAGAGCAGGGCTGGTCTATGAGCGATATCGTGCAAGTGCGCGCATTTGCTGTGTCCGGGGAAGATGGTTTGGACTTCGCCGGATTTAACGAAGGCTACGCGGAATTTTTTGGCACAGCAGAAAATCCCAATAAGCCGGTGCGATCATTTGTTGAGATTGCAGGCCTGGTGGTGGATGGCTGGTTAATTGAGATTGAGATACGCGCTGCCCGTATGCCCTGATCTGATTAAATATTCCTAAAACGACCGACCATTAAAAGGACCGATCCCGGGTGTACACCACCTATCGATCCTTTTTTGCGCTCGGTGAACAGGTAGCAACCGATTTTTATTCAAAATACCCTGAAGCACTGCAATCAATTCAGCTTGCCAGTCCAGATTTTGCAGAACGCTGGATTGAAAGCTGAGACCTGACCTGAAGGCATTTGGCCCATTACTACAGATTAAGGGCGGCGCGCATTTCCCTGGCGGTCATACCTTTTACATATACGTCGGTGCCCTGGTCGAATTCTCTGGCTCTATCCAAGCCGCCGACTGCGACCGGATCAAAGCCACTATCGATAACAAGTTGTGTTGCTACCGCAACAGCTTCCTGATCGTCACCAGCAAGTGGGATTGCAATTAACTCACCTTCGCGATGTGCTTCATTCTGCACTTCCCGCCAACTAAGTGCATTAAATGCACGAACTAGGCGAACTCCCGGTAAATACTCGGCTGAGGCAACTCCTGTACCTCTGCGCAACGCTTCTTCCGCCATTTCACCATCTCTTTGCACATAAGGATTACCGCAATCTATCACTATCTTTCCTTGCATAAGCTGCCCATAGTCTCGTCCAATTTGCGGTGTTGCTGCATAAGGCACGGCAACGAGTATAACCTCGCCGAATTCTGCAGCTTGTTGCGGAAAACCAGCCTGGCACTTGGGTCCGCCTGCCGCTACCAGATCTTCGAGTTGATCCGGATTTCTTGAGGAGAAGAATATCTCATGTCCGGCTTCTGCCCAGCGCAGTCCGACGGATCCACCTATTCTGCCTGACCCGATTATTCCTATCTTTAGTGGATTTGAAGTCTGGCTATAGCTGGTTCTGGAATGAAGGATTAAAGGGAGTATCCCCAGAGCTGGCAATGAACCAGCCAATTGATTGAGGAACTTACGTCTAGTGGTAGTGTTTTTTATTTTCACGGCGTAGTCTCCTGGCTAATCGCTTGAACATAATGCAAGAGAGTAAACAATTTCACATTGTTGTTAAAGCAAACACCATTGTTCTTAAACCATGCCATAGGGTATGTTTAACCCATGCCGTATTTAATAATAAAAAAAGCCGGATTGTACGGTGCTTTCTCGCTCCTGTTGCTTATCTCTCTGAATGTAAAGGCTCAAACAACACTCGAGCTGGATGAATTCAATGCGGCCTATTTGCAGTATGGTGAAACTAAAGATTCTCAACCTGCCATTGCTCGTGAGGCGGCACGGCGTGCCTACGAACTTGGTAAGGAGTTGTTTGGTGCAAGTAGTGAGCGCAGTGCAATGCTGGCTATTAACTATGCGACCCTGATAGAGGATGAAGCTGAAAGCCAGATTTACCTCGACGAGGCTATTGAAATTTATCAGACAGTTTTCGGATTTGGTTCCACTGCTATGATTGATCCTTTAATGCGCCTGGGGCGAACTCTGAATGATCAAAACCGAGAGTCATTAGCGAGTCAGTATTACGGGCGCGCTTTGCAATTAGCACAAAGCAATCTAGGGGAAGAGTCGAGCAAGGCTGGCAGCATCGAGTTGGAGCTGGCGGCAATCAATTTGCATGAGGGTGATCTCGACCAGTCCTGGGGTAGACTTAATCGAGCAAAATCGATTCTGGGAAATTACAGTGATGCAGGTTCTCTGAGCGGTTTAGTTCGAATTAATTTGCTTACCGGGGAATACTTTCTTGCCAGGCAGCAATACCTGGAAGCAGTTGGGCCATTGTTAGCTTCTCTAGAAAACTTTACTCGATTTCCCAGTGCAAATGTCACAATTAGAAATCGCATCGCCTTGATAAACGTGTATGAGAATCTGGGAGATCAGGCCTCAGCCACTGAACATTGCCTGGCAATCGGCGCAACCCGACGGCTAAGTGAGGGTGAAAATCTGCGTCCGGTTTTCACAGTGATTCCAGAGCCCCTACTTGAGTCAGAAAATCGGGATCCAATACGGGTTGAGTTCCTTGTAGACAGTCAGGGTTTTGTCCGAAATCCGAGTGTTGCTACTGAGTTAGGTGACGATAGCCTGGAAAAAATTGTTCTGGATTCGATTAGTAGATTTCGCTTCGCTCCCCGATTTGTCGATGGAAAAGTCGTTGCAAGCCCTGATCAATTTTATGTGTTTCGTTAGTCCTATTTTATTTGAGGAATAGTTCCATGTTCAGGATTAAGCTTTTTTTAGTTACAAATCTTTGCCTTGTCTCACTAAATGTCAGTGCGCAGGGTTTTGATGTCTTTGAGCTTGGAATCAGGGATTTGCAATCTGCATTAGAGGATGGAACCACTACCTCAGTAGAGCTGGTTGACTTATATCTTGCGAGAATTGAAGCCTATGACAAACAGGGGCCAATGCTGAATAGTATCGTACGCATTAATACACGTGCGCGAGAACAAGCTGCAGTATTAGACGCGGAGAGAGCAAGGTCGGGCGCTCGTTCGTTACTTCACGGGATTCCAGTACTAATAAAAGACAATTACAACACTACCGACATGCCTACCACGAATGGTTCGGTTGCGTTTGCTAATTTTGTGCCCAGTCACAATGCCACTCAGGTTGATAAGTTGCTGGAGGCGGGCGCTATCATTATTGCCAAGACTAATTTGCATGAATATGCCCGCGGCATAACCAGCATTGCTTCACTAATTGGGCAGACCAGAAATCCTTACGATATCCGTCGGGTACCGGGAGGCTCTAGTGGAGGAACTGGAGCTGCAGTTGCTGCGAGCTTTGGCGCTGTAGGAATGGGTTCAGATACCTGTGGTTCTATTCGGATCCCATCCGCATACAATAATTTAGTTGGATTACGCCCGAGCAAAGGCTTATCGAGTATCCACGGCATAATGCCTCTCTCACATACTCAGGATACCGGGGGACCGCTCGCCAAGAGCGTGGAAGATTTAGCAATCGTGCTGGATCTAACAGTGGGTTATGACAGTAATGATGAGGCTACAGCAGTAATGCAGTCGCTACCTGCACCTGAGTTTGTGGATTCTTTGGATTCAGTGCAACTGGAAGGATTGCGCTTTGGAAAACTTACAAGCTATTTTGAGAATGCCAATGGTGGAGTACGGAGTAGGATTGAAGACGCGCTGGAATGGTATGAAGAGCAGGGTGTTGAAGTGATAGATATTGAAATTCCAAACCAGAGCGAGTTGTTAAGTGCTTCCGGCGTAATCGGCTTCGAGTTTAAGCCTGATCTGAACCAGTATCTGGCGAGCAGCGGCAATCCAGGCGTAATCAATGTGAGTGAGATCGTTGAACTAAGCCTTTACCATGAAGCATTGGAAGCGATGATGATTAGTAGTGCTGAGCAAGAGCTCAATGAACAAGAATATGCAGAAGCAATAGCTGCTAGAACAACCTTGCGAGAAGCGATTGAAGAGATATTTGCGATAAACGAACTCGATGCGCTGATCTATCCGACGATTACGCAGGCCCCGGTAATGGCAGGGGATCCTCAACCGGGGACAGGTTGTCCCTTGGCGGCTAATTCAGGATTGCCTGCGCTATCTATGCCCGTGGGGTTCGCAGGAAACGATTTACCGGTAGGCATGGAACTGCTGGGAAAACATTTTCAGGATGAGAATTTGCTGGCAATTGCAAAACACTATGAGGAAGCTAATAATCCACGCATGGCTCCTGCCGTTACTCCCGCGCTGGAAAATGGTGCGCCTCCTGCAGATCAATCTTTGCGGAGTAGTTTCAATCGACACGGAGTTAGCCTGGTTGTCGATTTTAAATATTCTACGGTTACTAATACCTTAAATTATGATGTCAGTTTGGCAGATGATTCAACTGCCGAGGTTTATGCGGTAACGCTGACTATTGATTCAGAAGAAATCGAAGGGCTTAATGAAGCGATAGTCCTGAATTTGCTAGGCCCAGATTCGAGTCGGGCTAGCGGCGAGTATTTTATGAGCACTGATTTTAGAGATGCCTTCAGGGAAGAGAGAGTTTATCTAAGAGTATTTGCTGACACCATAGGAGTGGCCGGTGCGGTGCAAATAATAAATCAGGATAATTAATTCACATTGACTGACACGTTAATGCGATAGTCACCATTTTCGCCAATGGCAAAACTCGTCACTCCCTTCCAGTAAGTTCCAGGTGGCAGAGAATATTCAATTCTTGAGTTTGTGCCAAAGATATTATCATCATTAACCAAAACCAATGAGCCAAGTGATTGATCCTCTAATACTTCTACTAATAACAGTACAGTGTCAAAGTCATCTGAAATGAGATCGAAGCGCATATCGGTTTCCGCCTTTACAGTGAACTGATAAATGTCCATAAACTTGTCTTCGAAGCGAAAATCAGAGTTCCTGAGATCTCCATAAATAAAGGGATTCGGATTTATTTGTACTTCGGCTCCATAGATTGTCTGATACTCCTCAAGCGCACCTTCAATACTGGCAGCTAAGCTTGAAAGCGTAATTGAATAATCTCCCTCACTGCCGCTAGTAACACCTGTTGCGCCAAACCAATAAGTACCCGCTGGAATATCTTGCACAATTCTGGCGGCGGATCCGACTCCGGAATTGTCGTCACTGAATACAAATTTCTCGATGGGAGTTTGGGTCGAATCTATTCGCACCAAATAAAGCAGAGGATCAAAATCGGAGGAATTCAGATCGACCGTAATACTAGTGTCTTGGGCAAATGTTAATTGGTAGATATCGATAGCTGAATCATTGACACTTGCGTCAGAGTCAGTAAGAGATCCGGAAATGTTTATAGTATTCTCTTGTTCTTCTAATGGGCCAGGCTCAGGAAGTTTAATTTCAAAGCCGTAAATAGATTCAAGTGAAACATCGCCTCCATATATGAAATTTGCACCATTAATATCATCAGTTTGCAAGCTGCCGAAATCTGTTAATGTCGCTCGCATGATGGCATCGTTTGTTGCTTCATGATCGAGCCCAATTACATGTCCCAGTTCATGTAATGCTACCCGTTCGAAATCGATTGTAATTCCCTGTATTGGGCCTGAATAAATATCCCATCGTTCGGCGTCGTTAAAGACAATGTCAGACTCTTCTATAATCAAGGTTCCAGTGCAGTCAGGGTCTTGACAGGTCAATGTTGCAAGCGTAACAGCGAGTACGTTTTCACCATAATCAGTACCACAAACTGTATCAGTAAAATTGGTGCTGGATTTCTCGTCACCAAAAGTGTCGCCGCCCCTACCAATACAGGGTTCGACGAATTCACTTATTACACTGAATTCAAAACGCGTTAAGTCAGTCCAGTCCTGCATAGCCCTGATAAAAGCATCGTTCCAGCTTCCTCCGGATAAAGAATTGTCAGGAATATTTACATGGAAAGTGGCTTGGGGTGTCATCCAGACACTTCCAGAAGGTTCAAATGCAGTTGTTGAGCTGGCTGCTCGAAATAACAGCAAGGACGCTAATCGTTTGAGCAAGTCAGTTCTCTAATAAATCCAAAATACTATTCTTGAATTCCTCGACTGTAAGCGCTCGATCTATTGTTAATGTGCTCGAATCGACAATAATGCCAGCTGCTACTTCATCATTGCCTTCTATTAGTTCTTGTGGTTTTTTTATTGAGGGAGGTATTGAAGAAACAGCCTGCACATTAGTCACGGGCCTATTATTAATAGTGCTGACTCTGCGATCACCATTGCCTTCATCAATTAAGAAATGTCCTTGAGACCAACCCAATATTGGATTAAGCAAGTCTCTGCTTGTTGATTCGATGAAGTAAATTCCTGTCTCCCCGTCCTTCGGTATTGTCAATCCACTAACTTCGACAATTTCCCCGTTAAAAATCCCGCCAGCAAATTTTAGTTCTATGGTGTTTGCAGAATAATCACCCTTTAGTACATCACGAATTTCAAAAGTCACATAAGTGTTGATCAATCCTGACCTGGAATCCTGTCGTGCTTCTCGCAGGATAACTTCACCTTCAAAGACTAGCTCGGCATCTTTAGCAACATTGTCGATATCCATTCCGAGAATCGTAGTGGCACTACAAATTCCTGAGTAAGCAATACCCAGCAGGATCATCAGGCTCTTTGTCAGGCGGGCCAGTTGCATTGGATTAAGTATTATTATGTGTATCTGGTTCATGGAAGCATGAGTATACCAGTTATTTATTCCAGGACAGGAAAGACTATTTATTTATTCCTGACAATCCGAATAACTATGAATTATTTTGTGCTTCAGAGCACATGAATCAGGATTTTACCCAATTCTTAGTGGGTATAACGCTTAAATCGTTGCTGAGGATGACAAAAACCGGTCAAAGTCAGCCATAACCGGGAGATTCCTGCGTTCCTAACATGCTAGTGTCGAGCGCATAGATTTCTCAGCAGGTAGCGAGCAGTAGAGACAATAAAAATAATATGCAGTCCAGTCATTTAGCCAATATAGTCTCAGGCACCCTCATTGCACTGGTAAACATTTCTGTCGCTGTGTCAGTTGCGGCGCTTTTGTTTGCCCAGACAGATCCGCAGTTAATGGTGCCGGGTATCGCTATTTTACTAATCGGTACGCTTGTAACCGGACTTGGTGGGTCGCTGTTCAGCGATTTTAATGCCGTAATCTGTTCTCCTCGTAACGGACTTGTCCCTGTATTTGCTGTGATGGTTAGTAGCATTTATCTGGCCATGGACTCTCAGTATTCGGTGGCGATGGAAGCAACCATAATTGTTGCCATAATGCTGACGACTCTTATAGCCGGTTTGTTTCTGCTGCTTCTGGGTCGCTTGAAACTGGGCAATCTTGTCAGGTATATACCATACCCGGTGACGGGAGGATTCTTTGCTGGTATCGAATTTATTTTCGTAGAGGGTGGCCTAACAGTTGCTACTAGTCAGGAACCTAGCTTTAGTTCGTTTTCAAACAGTGAGTTTATTCAATTAGCAATACCAGCAGTTATTTTGGCTTTGTGCCTGATCATCGGCAAGATGTTCAGAGACAATCGCTTCTCTGTACCAGGGATACTCCTACTATCAATTTTCATTTTCTATTCTGTTTTGTTCCTTTCTGGAGTTTCTATCAGCGAAGCCTCGGACAATGGATTGCTCCCTACAATTGGAGCTTCAGGTTCATTAATTCCCGTTTTTCATATTGATTATTTTCAGCAAGTGGAATGGACTGCAATCTCTCAACAGCTTGGCGGTATAGTTGTCGTTGCCTTATTGTGTTCCATGATGTTGTTGCTCGATGTGTCTGGAATAGAGTTGATTGCCAAGAATGATTTAAACCCTGATCATGAATTGCAAGTGATGGGTTATACCAACATTGTGAATAGTTTCTTTGGTGGTTTTCCCGGGGTGCACGATGTGTCAGACACCGCGCTTGTAGACAGACTTGGTGGCAAAGACAGGCTTACCGGTTTTGTCTATGCTGCACTGGTAGCTGCCGCAATATTCGCCGATGCGCAGTTCATGGAGTATGTGCCTACGTTTATCCTTGGCGGATTACTAATTTATGTTGGGCTTGAGTTCTTGATCGATTGGGTCTGGAAGGCCCGTGATGAACTTCCTCTATCCGACTATGTAGTAGTTCTTCTAATTCTCGTAGTTATTATGTTCTCGGATATCCTGCAAGGGGTAACTTTTGGTTTCTTTGTTGCCATCATTTTGTTTGTAGTCAACTATTCGCAGTTAAGCGTTATAAAGATTGAAACCAATGGTAGTGACCATGCCAGTAATGTCGATCGCGATCTGGAAACGCGAGAACTTCTTAACAAGGAAGGAAACAGAGTTCTGATACTAATTTTGCAGGGATTTATTTTCTTTGGTACTGCTGACAAACTGATTACCGCCATCCGTACTCGGATAATGGAAAGAGAAGGGGGTCATTTTGATTTCCTTGTCTTGGATTTCCATCATGTAAGCCAATTGGATACCTCGGCGATTGTTACCTTCTCCAAGCTGGCGCAGTTGAGTGATCGAGTAGGATTTCATGTTGTAATTAGTGGTGCAGATGATAAATCTATCAAGCAACTCGTAAAACATAGATTCTTTACTTTTGGAGAACAGGCTTGGGAAAGAAATTATAAAGACCAACTAGATACAGCAGTCGACTGGTGCGAACGTAGAATACTTTCTGAATTGCAACGATCAGATGATGATGGGAAGCTGAAACTCGCTGACGTATTGAGTCGCATCGCCTATGAAGAAGCCGATATAAATCTACTCGCGAATTATTTCGTGGAAGAGAATCGAGCTGCGGGAGAATATCTGTTTAACGAGGGTGATAAAGGTGTCTCACTTTACTTCGTTGGTGGCGGAACGGTGGTGGTGGTTCTCAAGATTCCGAACCAGCAGGAACAAATTCTCAGAAAGTATAAGGCAGGAGCAATCCTGGGCGAGATGGCAATCTACACTGGTGATAATCGAACAGCCAGTGTGTGCATCGAAAAAGACGCGAAACTATTCCGGCTGGATAAAGATAAGCTTGAGGAAATGTCGAAGAAGTTTCCTGCGTCGACTGCAGCGCTGCATACCTACATAGTCAAGGTACTATCGGAACGACTTAGTAGGGCAAATCGAAACTTGAGTCGATATATCTAAGCTTTTTCAGCCTGTTTTAACGCATTAAAAGCTAGGCTGGTCAACCGGAAATAAAACTACCGGAACCATTTCACTGTACTGAAACCAGTCCCCATCGATGCGCATGATATTTTCACCCGTCTCATCCAGTCGAATAGTGCCAGTAAACTCGACATCTAATCTGGGTATACGAATTATTATATCGCGCCCGTTGACTCTGACGGTGTCCGCAGGCATCCCATAAATGCCCATGCCGCCGCTTATCAGGGCGGCAGCGTACTGACCTTCACGCAGCGAAAAAGTGAATGCCAGATTGGTGCTGTCCCTGCCAATGACTAATGGCCCTTCCCAGGATCCTACCAGGGAAGGCATTTCCACTTGGTCCTGCGCGACGACCTTGGTTGCAAGCGCAATAATGCAAATAATTGTTAAAGTGACATATCTGATCATAGGGTGATGTTAAATCACCATGCCTGAATGGCGCAATGTTGAATAAGGGCTGATTGTCGAATCTACTGTATTACTTGTTTCTCAATACTCAGTCACATGGCAGAATGATTTAATCGATTGATGAACTATGAGACAGAAATATGGAACAAGAATTAGCTCAAGTTACCGAGATATACAATCTGATAATCACCTATTTGGTCGCCTACAGTTTTCAGATTTTAGGTGCTGCGGTCATTATGGTCGTGGGTGTCTTTATTGCCAGAAAGCTCGCTTCAGTAGTCTTGAGCCTTTGCCAGCGCAAAAAGCTGGATATAACTCTCAGTAGATTTTTTGCGAGTTTTACACGAATAGCCATAATTGCTTCTACCGTTGTAATCATATTACCCAAACTGGGGATACAAATTACTCCATTCATTGCAGCAATTGGTGCTCTCGGCTTAGGTGCTGGATTGGCTGTGCAGGGTCTGTTATCTAACTATGGTGCAGGCCTTAGTATCATACTTTCCAGGCCCTTTGTTGTGGGAGATACAGTTCATGTGCAGGGAGTTTGGTGCTTGGTGAAAGAAGTAAATCTCTCCCACACTATTCTGACCAATGAGGATGGCGAGCTAATTACAATTCCCAATAAACATATCATTGGAGAGATCATTCACAATTCACAAGCCGATACTATATTGGAACTTTCTGTTGGAATTGGCTACGACTCTGATACTGCCGCAACAATTGACTTGCTCGAGCAAAGCTTGGGTTCGCTCGGCGTTCTGAGTGAAGATCGCCCGGTGCAGGTAGGTATAGATAATTTTGGAGACAGCTCAATCGATATCGGAATTCGTTGCTGGGTGCCAACTGAAAGTTTTCATGATGTGCGCTACCAATGCACCCTAGCCATTCACGATGTGCTAAAAGAAAGAGGTGTCGTCATACCATTCCCGCAAAGAGAAGTCCGCATGCTGAGCTAAAAATTTATTCTAGCGAAATAAATCCAGATCTATTGAGTCTGCCATGGCTTTGTAACCTGCATCATTGGGATGCAGGTTGTCTTCGGTAAAAGAAGGAATTATGCGTTTTGGATTATCCGGATCTCTGATTACTGCATCAAAATCTATAACACCGTCGAACTCACCGCTGTTTCGTATAAAGTTGTTTACAGCCTGTCGTTGTGCTTCTCCTTCTTCGCTGTAGTACACCGCATTCTCGAAAGGCGTTAGGGTTGCGCCGATAATTTTAATCCCACGGGTTTGAGCCCTTGCGATTATGTTTCGGTAACCACTAATTATTCGATCTGCTGAAATCGGTGATCCGGTTTCCATGGTGGCCATACCGATATCATTAATCCCTTCGAGTAATACCATGTGCGTTACTTTGTTTAACGCCAAAACGTCTCGCTCAAACCGCGCCTGTAAGTTCTGTCCGAATTGAGGATTGGCTTCGGTAGTCACCCTATTACCACTAATTCCAGCGTTCACTACCGCAAACTTCGGAATAGAAGGATCGCTAAAAATGCGTCTGGCGAAATGATTGGGCCAGCGCTGATTGTCAGAGTCGGTCGAACCCCAGCCATCGGTTATAGAATCCCCGACTGTGGCGATTGCAGTTAACGGATCGTCATTTATTACATCAATGGCTGTCAGTAAATTCCAGGCTGGTGTTTCCTCCTGAACCGGAAAACTAATACTCTCCGTATGATTGCCTGGTTCGGATACATAATTAGTCTGATTAGACAATGCATGGGCAGTCAGGAATCCTGTTTGCTCTGGTAGATAAATGCTTAGACTCAGATTAGTTAGTTCAGGCACCTCGACAAGGAGTGGATCACTGAATACAACAGCGCCACGGGAAATGCTAATGCTGTCTTCACCATTAAATGTGAGAGGAAATACAGTGTTGCCTTGAATTGCACTTCCCTCAGCTTGAATGGCGATGCTCACATCTCCAACGCTAATAGACTGGTCACCGTGATAATTTGCCAGGCGAATCCTTAAGGCAGAACCTCCCACCGAAGTATGAACCACCAGGCGAAGGGTCTGATTGTTTAACGAATCATAGCCGCTTTCAGTTGGTGGCAGTGTGCTGGGACTGGTTGTCCAGCTAGTAATCCAGCGGGGATCACTATGTTCTTGTCCCGATACTGCCAGCGAAAAGCTGGCCAAAACTAAGAAAACAACAAATGTATTCCTGGTAAATAGCAGAGATTTCAAATTCATTATAAATGCCCTGATAGAATCGTTTTTTGGAGTAAACCATACTAAGCTGGATTTTAAAATCAGCTAGCATTATTGCGGAGCTGTTATCCACTTGATATAACACGCGCTTAATTTTAGAGGACCTGTAGATGGAACAGATGGAAATTTTACCCGCAGTCGAAATGGAATCTCCTTCAGGTATTGATGTGAATGCATCGATTATCTGGCTGCATGGGCTGGGAGCAGATGGTAATGATTTTGCACCAGTTGTTCCTCAGTTGTCTCTTCCATCAGATTTCGGCATTCGTTTCGTATTCCCGCATGCTCCCTCAATACCAGTAACAATCAATAATGGATTTGTTATGCCTGCCTGGTATGACATTAAACAAATGGATGTGGAACGACATGTCGATGAGGCACAATTAAAACAATCGGCGCAATGGGTTCACAATCTGATTGAACGAGAAATCGAACGGGGAGTATCGAGCGAAAGAATCATCATTGCCGGTTTTTCCCAGGGTGGGGCAGTAGCGTTTGAAGCTGCGCTTACCTACGATAAACCCCTGGCTGGGATTATGGCCTTATCAACATATTTCGCTACGGCAAATTCCATCAGCATTAACTCTTTGCACAACAGTATCGCAATAATGATTTGCCACGGTTCGCTGGATCCCGTGGTGCCAGAAGCGCTCGGCCGGAGGAGCCTTGCCACTCTGCAAAACCTTGGATTTGTCCCTGAATACAACAGCTATCCCATGGAACACGCGGTTTGCCCGCAGGAAATCGACGATATTGCCGACTGGATCAGGCGAACTCTCGCTCCCGCATAAATGTGTTGACCTTAGAGTAGACTCTAAGCTTATACTACCCGCTTAAAGTTATTGCCCTTGCAAAAGTAGGTAGTGAGAATGTTGAAAATCAGTGAACTGGCGGCAAAGACGGGTCTGTCTGCCCACACTATTCGCTTCTATGAAAAACATGGCCTGATAAGTGCCAGCGAACGCAGTGAAGCTGGTTATCGCTACTACAATGATGCTGACATTCGGCGTGCCGAATTCGTCAAAACTGCCCGCAATATTGGTTTTTCCCTTGAAGATATTTCTCAGTTACTTTCCATCAGAGTCGATAAGACCAGCCACAGTTGCCAGGAAGTAACCGACATAACCCAACACAAACTCGATGAAGTTAATGCGAAAATTGCAGAATTAGAATCCATGCAGCACACTTTAAGTATTCTGTTAGAAAGCTGTTGCGGTGGTCCTGAAAAAGCAACACATTGTTCAATCATGGAAGCCCTGGAAGCAGGGGATGTTAAAAAATCGAGGAGTGCGGCTTGATAAATTTCATTACAAACTTCTGGAACCTGGTCATTGAAAGCGCGCCCTGGCTACTGGTCGGTTATTTACTTGCTGGAATAATTAAACAAGTCATTCCCAGTGTCTGGGTAGAAAAGCAGTTAGCTAAACCCGGATTCGTTTCTATCGTTAAAGGGGCCTTTATTGGAGCACCACTGCCATTATGTTCCTGCGGTGTCATTCCAACCGCACTTGCCATTCGAAAGGCCGGTGCCTCTAAGGGAGCAACCTCATCATTCCTCGTTGCTACACCCGAAACGGGGGTAGATTCAATTTCGTTTTCATACGCTGTGTTAGGCCCGATCTTCGCTTTAATGCGACCCATTGGCGCGTTGACCAGCGCCATTATTGCCGGTGTGTTAGTTAATACTTTAGATAAAGGTGAATCTGAAACAGTTACGGCGGACTCGCAATCAGGCAGCTGCTGTGCCAGCAAAAAGCAGGCAGAACAGCAAGCTGAGCAATACATTGCGCCACTTAGTGAGCGCTTTGCTGCTGCCATAAAGTATGGTTATGGAAGAATGATTGCAGATACAGCCAAGTGGCTGGCAATTGGATTGGTGGCTGCGGCTGTAATAACGACAGTTGTTCCGCAATCCTTTTTTCTGCAATGGGGCGATGGCTTAATGGCAATGATTATCATGGTAATCGTCGGTTTGCCCATGTATATCTGCGCTACAGCATCAACTCCAGTCGCCGCCAGCTTACTTTTCGCCGGTATCTCTCCAGGAGCAGCACTGGTGTTTATGCTCACAGGCCCAGCAACCAATATCGCCACTATGGGAGTGATTAGAGAGCAGTTGGGAAATCGCTCACTAATTGCCTACTTGATCGGCGTTATCGGGACGGCAATCTTGTGCGGCTTACTGCTTAATGAGCTCTATCAGGCCTTCGCCTGGCCTCTGCAGCTCTCAATGGCAGAACATGGCGAGTCTTATCCCTTATGGCGTCAGTTAGCGGCTGTTGCCCTGGTTGCATTGATTGCCAGAGTCTGGATACAACCACTGTTTAGCAGGAAAGGTTTGCTGGCACCGACTCCAGAGCAGGCTTAGGAATTCATTCCGCTGACATTTTTGAAGCGATGATCGGAGCCTAATTCAAAAACAATATTTGCTTGCGATGGAAGAACGTCGAGGCAATGGCGCGTTAGTCTTTCGTAGTGCTGAATAAACCGATGCAACTGTTCTGAATTCATAATTTTTGACACATTTGTCGAAGTAGTTCGTTGCAGTTTTTCTTCCTGTAAGGCGCGCCAGGTAAAGACCTGTTCGAAAGAAGGCGCCTGCAACATTACCAGCGATGAAAATTGTTTAAACACCTGCTGGTATAGTCCGGCCAGTTGGGAGTTGACGTATTCCCGCCATTGACCATCGGTATCTTCATCCTCTTCCAGACTATTGATTGCTTGCTGCAAGTCTGCAATCTCTTGTGGAGGAACACCAACAAACCACCCTTCAAGAATGATGGCATCCACAGGACCACTAATACACTGCCAGTCGTTTTGACCAAGGCGATCATCTGAGGCCTTATTAAATCTGGGAACTTCACAAGAACCAGCAGATTTCAGGATTTTGAGTTCTGACAACTTGTCTAATAGCAATCTGACATCATG
This sequence comes from Gammaproteobacteria bacterium, assembly GCA_028818225.1. Lineage (GTDB taxonomy): Bacteria > Pseudomonadota > Gammaproteobacteria > Pseudomonadales > Pseudohongiellaceae > UBA9145. The sequence goes on from JAPPOG010000088.1 coordinate 25,239, forward strand.
GGTGCCGGGCACGCCGCGAGTTCCCAACAACTGATGTCTGTCAGTTGCAAGTTGTAGTCGTTCTGATTTTGTTAAATAGAAGTCGTCGATTGAGAGATTAGCGATTCTGAATTTACGGGCTTCCAGGAGTTTTGTACAAAGTTTGGCAAGAGTGGTTTTTCCAGTTCCCTGGGCACCATTGATGCCGATCACCAGGCATTCGTTTGCCGCAATGATCTGCTTTGCAATCAGTTCTGTCAGTGGCACGACAAACTCAGCCGCGTCTTCAACGTAGGATGCGGGAAGTGTTTCTTGCTCTACGAATTCCCTGATGAGTTGTGAATACATTGTGGATAACAAGCGGATAAGTTGACTATAAACGCCATGGTACAGCGCAGCGATTAATTCAATCAATTACTGCGTGCCGAGTAAATTATTGCTGTGTTACGATGTCAATGGCGTCAGTCTTGTTGCATTTCCTTGTTCGATTATCGAGTAGCTTAATCAATGAAGTCTCCAATACTTCCAGAGCGACCATTGCTGATTTCGCCCACCTTGGCGGCGACCATAGGCCTGGAAGAAGCAGTTATGCTGCAAACCATGGCGGACTTGATCGAGTATCGTGAAAAAGTTTCTTATGACGAAAAGGCTTTAGATTGGATAAAGGTAAGTTATGCAGATCTGCAGCGAATATTGCCTTTTTGGGAGCCCGATGACATTAAGCGCATCCATGCCAGCTTGCAAAGCCTGGGAATGCTCCGAGTTGAACTCGCTGAGCCCGGTGATGAAATCTATCTTGCCATCAATGATCAGGTTCATCCCAAAACCAATAAAACAGATACCCCAGCACGCACGCCAGCATCAAAGCAAGCTCCAGTTAGCAAAGCAGTTTCCAGTGGCAATGCTTCATTGATTCCGCTTGACTGGGAGCCTGATCAGAATTGGATCAGATTGTGTAAACAACATTCCATTCCTGAAGACTTTATTCATAAACTGGTACCGGAGTTTGTCAGTTATTGGCGGGACCGTGGCCAGTCGCGATTTTCCTGGGGTAATGCTTTCTATAAACATGTGCTTAAAGAATGGCGAAACGAACAGACTCGAAGAGGTGCCCATGAGTTGGCAAGTACCATGTCGGAAGATTGGTTTCCAAGCCCTGATGCCGTCGGTATTTTAGAAAACTCGGGCATTAATCTAAGTTTTATCGAAGATGCAGTGCCCGAATTTGTACTATATTGGCGTGAGCGCGGAGTAGTACATGGAGCCTGGAATACAAAATTTATAGAGCATATAAGACGTCAATGGGCAAAATTTAGCGCCTCTTTTGGCAGAGATGACACTCCAAGAGTAATACCTGATGACTGGCACCCAAGCGTAGATTGTTATGAGATATTACAACTTGCCGAAATCGATGAAGAATGGGCGAAGGGTCGTGTGCCTGAATTCGTAATGTACTGGAAAGACAGCCAGCAAGTTAAGTCTTCCTGGAATACCGTATTTCTGCAGTTCATTAAACAGGAATGGGCACGCCAATTAAAACAGTTAGAAACCGCTGAAATAGCAAATGCAGAAAATCAATCCATTGCTGGATCGAGCCAGCAACGAGTTAAAGAAAAGTTCCAGCAAATCGCTGACCGAAGCTGGGCAGAGTAAGGCGGCTGACGAGCCGAATCTTGCGGGAGTTGCCGAGCCTGATCAGGACTATGGAACCGATCGGGAAATGGACCATGTGGATGCGATAAACCAAATTTTTGCCGAGTTTGAGTTCGCCTATCACAATCAGTTCCACAAAGCTTTTGCAGAAGCAGAAGCATTGGTCATCGCAAAAAAATACTGGCTAAGTAGCTTGGAAAGGTATTCTCCAAGACAAATCGTAGCGGCGGCAAAACATGTCATCCAATCTCAGGATTACTTGCCCTCAATAGCCGCTTTCATCCGTGCCTGCGAAGAAGGAAAAGATCTGTTCGGCTTGCCTGCAACGCGGCAAGCCTATGTGGAAGCATGTTCAGCCCCTTCTCCAAAGAAGGCATTTGCATGGAGTCATGAAGCGGTTTACTACGCTGGTAAAGCAGCAGGCTGGTATTTGCTGGCGAATGAATCGGAAGCAACCGCTTATCCTCTTTTCGAGTACCATTACGAGCAGCTTTGCAGGCGAGTGGTTAACGGCGAAGAGCTGGCGATTGTGGCACCTAAAGCACTTGCGGAAAAAGTTGAGCGCAAAATTGATAAGAAGGAAGCGAAAACTCGTATCGCACGACTAAAAAAGGAACTGGGGTTATGATCTTTGCTATGCGTTCAGCTTCTTGTATTTTACCCGTGTAGGTTGAGCTGAATCCCCCAGGCGTTTCTTTCTCGCTGTTTCATAGTCAGAGTAATTTCCTTCATGAAAGACCACTTCGCTGTCCCCTTCGAAAGCAAGGATATGGGTACAAACTCGATCCAGGAACCAACGATCATGCGAAACTACGATTGCGCATCCCGGAAACGCCAACAGGCCTTCCTCCAGCGCCCTTAAAGTTTCCACATCCAAATCATTAGTGGGCTCATCCAGAAGTAACACATTTCCACCGCGCTTAAGCAACTTGGCCATATGCAGGCGATTACGTTCGCCGCCAGAGAGGTCTTTGACGAACTTTTGCTGATCCCCACCGCGGAAGTTGAAGCGGCTGGCATAGGCTCGAGATGAAATTTCGAATTTGCCAATCTGGATTTGGTCTTGCTCATTAGAGATTTCCTGCCAGACTGTATTTTCCCCATTGAGTTCATCGCGACTCTGATCGACATAGGCCAGCTCAACAGTTTCACCGAGCTCGATAGTTCCGGAATCTGGTTGTTCTGTTCCTACCAACATCCGGAGGAAAGTAGTCTTCCCTGCGCCATTGCCGCCGATTATGCCGACGATGCTGCCCTTGGGCACGGAAAAACTCAGCTTATCTATGAGGGTTTTGTCGCCAAAGGCTTTGCACAAAGCATTAACTTCCAGCACTTTGTCTCCAAGTCGTTGTCCGGGAGGGATATAAAGCTCCTGGGTTTCATTGCGTTTCTGGAAATCCTGAGAGTTCAGTTCTTCAAAGCGGGCTATTCTTGCCTTGCTTTTTGATTGGCGCCCCTTCGGATTTGCGCGCACCCATTCCAACTCGGATTTAATAGTTCGCTCATGAGCAGCTTGCTGCCTCTCTTCTACGGCGAGACGTTTCTCTTTTGCTTCAAGCCAGGCACTGTAGTTTCCTTCATACGGAATACCATGGCCCCGGTCCAGCTCCAATATCCAGCCGGCGGCATTGTCGAGAAAGTAACGGTCGTGGGTTATTGCCACTACGGTTCCAGGATACTCCTGCAGAAATCGCTCTAACCAGGCCACACTCTCCGCATCGAGATGGTTGGTTGGCTCGTCCAGTAATAGCATGTCAGGTTTGGAAAGCAGCAGACGGCAAAGAGCCACTCTTCGTTTTTCGCCGCCGGACAGGTGACTGACCGATTCTTCCCATGGAGGAAGTCGCAGGGCATCGGCAGCAATTTCCAGAGTGCGTTCTATCTGCCAGCCGTCAACAGCATCGATAGCGTTCTGCAATTCCCCCTGCTTTTCGAGGAGTGCATCCATCTCCTCTGCGTCCATGGGCTCGGCGAATTTATCGCTGATGGCGTTGAATTCCTCTATCAGTCCAATTATATCTTTGATGCCATCCTGCACATTGCCACGCACGTCTTTGGCATCGTCCAATTCAGGTTCCTGAGGCAGATACCCAATGTTAATTCCTGGTTGGGGGCGAGCTTCTCCGTTTATCTCTGTATCTCTCCCAGCCATTATTCTAAGCAGCGTAGATTTACCGGCACCATTCAGTCCGAGAACGCCAATTTTTGCGCCAGGGAAAAATGATAGTGAGATGTCTTTAAGGATTTCTCTTTTCGGTGGGACTACCTTGCCGACACGATGCATCGTGTAAACAAACTGAGACATAATAAAAACCTATATAAAACAATAACCTACGACTACCTATAACCCAATGTATAACTTTTGTATAACATTTCTGCTGGAAATGATTGGTTATATCAGTCTCTTCTGTGTTGGTATTTTACTTCAAAACCATCCTTAGTAGTTCAGTAGATTCACACTATTCTCTAACCGATGTTTAGAAACTGATATGTATCTCTGAGTTGATGAAATATGACTATGACGGAGGTGACCTAGCCTGAAATTCCTGGTCCAGATCGAAAGTGGTAAAAAGCCAATATAGG
>JAPPOG010000009.1:0-8562 GCA_028818225.1 Gammaproteobacteria bacterium
GGAGGACTTGCTCGGTTATGCGCTTGGATATCAAGAAACCATGCATGCGTTACTCGAGAAAATCGAAGGTGCCTTTGGTCCCGCAGTAGCACTACTAGGATCTCATGCGATTGAACTAGCCTTAAAATCATTTTTGGTAGGACAAGGATATGAAGATGTCAGAAAGATTGGGCATGACATAGAAAAGGCTTGGAAATTAGCGCACGATAGCGGGTTGGACATTCCCGAAGAGCCGCCCTTCACGTTAAAGCTACTGGCATTACACCATGGTTCACCGTATCTGTATCGATATCCTCAAAAAGGAATAGCTGCCGGTCACCCTACTCCCGAAGACCTGTCAAAAACTGTTTCCTGCGTTATAGGGAAAGTGTCAAGCCACTTATTAAAACAGTAATGGGTAAGTCACTAAGTTGTTAATTAGCATAATGTGATTCAGTCACGGATTCAGGTCGTAGATCGAATCTCAAAGGCAATACATCATGCAGGGGAGATATTCTTGCCGAAGCATAATAAATTAAAAGCTCCAGTCATCCCCGCGCGTGCTCTCTGAGAACACGTGGGGCTCCGAAATCTAGTTATCTCCCATATGTAGGATTCATCCCCTGACATGGTTTGATAAGAAAGGACTTGCGAATGTTACCAGAAGCTTTTATCCCACTGTCCGGTGTCTCAGACCCGCACCATGCTCAGCAAATCGAAACCCCATCAACCCAGCCACCGATTCATGATGGGGTTGGCTCTATCTCCGAATACTTCGAGATCATTGAAAAGTATGCCGAATGTCAGGACTGGTTTTTTCGTGGTGAGCCTGAAAAGTACACGATCCCCGGACTTCCGAAAATCGCCAGGGATTATTACACCAAGGACGGGCGCATTGATGATCAAAAAGCATCAGAACTAGAACTCCTGATCCCGCCAGAAGAGAGTGCAGACGGATTTCCCGTATACTCATCCTGCATAACGGAACAAGAAGTCGCTATAGTAGAGAAATTCAAAGCAGATCCACCTGATGATGAGATGTTCGCAGCCATGGTTGGGTCGGCACATGAAGGACCTGGGTGGTTGTCATTTGCACAACACTATGGGGAGAAAACAAGGTTGCTAGATGTGTCTCGAGACCCCTTAGTTGCACTCTACTTCGCCTGCCAGGGAGACAAAGAACAGACTGGATTCATATGGCTATATCCCATGCCAACTCAGTTTGACTACGAGCCTGCTGACTACCGGGAGATCTTCGACATTGGTATAGGTATTGATGCGAAAGAACGTCTCGACAAGGCTAAACGGGAAAGATCAGAGCACAAAGCTGGGTTAGAGAGGCGGCCGTTAGACGGTGTCTTCCGACTGGAAATTGATGCCCCCAACGAGCGAATCGTTGCGCAACGCGGCGCATTCATGTGGTCCCCGAAGGTACTATCGCCCCTGACAAAAGGGGCGTTCTGCATCCATATAAATGGAGCTGCAAAAGAAGATCTGCGCTCTAAACTGTTTGCGTTTGGTATCCATGGGAAAGGTTTGAAGCTCGATGGCACTTGGCCATAAAATCTGCCGTCACTTTCGCGATTCCATCATTAACAACCAATTCGTGGCCGGGCGCAAGCACCTGGAAAGTGAATAATCAACTCCTTAGTGTTTCGGTTTTCGGCCCGGCCATTTATTGCCCTTCAGCATCCCGAGCGCGATCATTTCTGCTTCTATACCACGCAATTGGGCAACCTTATCCCTGTATTTGTTTCTGGCTTCCTTGGTGCTCCCGCCGTGCCTGTAGTTGGGGTGATCCTTCCCGCGAAGAATGCTTTCCCTTCGTCTACTGCCATGCACCCTACAACAAGCTACAATTAACCACAACGACAGATTGATATTCCCTCGTTAATTTAAAATATTATTAAGTATTACAGATAGATATTCTCTCCTTAAAACTAAAGGGACAGCCCAGGGACAATTAAAGTTGATAGTACGCGCAACTTCACCTAGAAGCTTGGTACTGTATTTTACGAAACACGCGCGTATCTTCTTATAAAGATGGAAATTTAATCAAACTGCCCCAAGAGTGTCCCGCAACTGAGTGCTTGGGACAGAGGCGATAGATGGATATTTTATAACTTACTGATTTTATTGGTGCCCGGGGCCGGAATCGAACCGGCACGGTATTTCTACCGAGGGATTTTAAGTCCCTTGCGTCTACCAATTTCGCCACCCGGGCATGGACAAGGTGGACTAAATAAATAATGGAGGCTGGGGTCGGAATCGAACCGGCGTACACGGAGTTGCAGTCCGCTGCATAACCACTCTGCCACCCAGCCGCTCTAACTTCTGGTTGTTAGCTGTCAGGCGACGGCGCACTATACCAAAACTCAATAAGTTCAGCATGCATTACTGGAGAAAAACCAGGTCCTGTAGAAGGGAGTTTGGAGCGGGAAACGAGATTCGAACTCGCGACCCCGACCTTGGCAAGGTCGTGCTCTACCAACTGAGCTATTCCCGCAAAAACGTCTATCAATTATGGCAGTTTAAATCGCTTACGCAATCGTCATTGAGGCCTGTCACAGGCACCACAATAAAAGAGGCGCTTATTCTAATGTCAATCCCAAGTGAGTCAAGAAAAGATCAGCTTTCCTGCAATGCACTCCAGGCGTTTCTGAAGTAATGCACCATTGAATAAACACTGAGCAAGGCCGCCAAATGGATTCCCCATAATCCCAGCTGCCAGATCCATTGAGGCGATTCTGCGCTATAGAACAACAAGGCGATTATCGCGAACATCTGCACCGTGGTTTTAAGCTTGCCGGAAAAGGCAACCGCAACCGCATCACGCCGTCCTTTGCTTGCCATCCATTCTCTCAGTGCCGATATCAGTATTTCCCGGGAGATTATTATGCCGGTGGCAAGTAAAAGTACCGGGTAAGCAGTCACCAGCATGATCAAAACCATTGCAACCAGTAATTTATCTGCGACCGGATCGAGGAAGGCACCAAAGGCCGAAGTTAGACCCAGTTTTCGTGCCAGATATCCATCAAGCCAATCGCTCATACTGGCTATTGTGAACAGAATAGCAGCCCACAAATTGGCTGAGGAAAAGCTGGCGTAATAACAGATAATTACCACTGGAATTAGCAGTAATCTTAAGAAAGTGATCAGGTTAGCCCAATTCATTGCTTATGTTCGAAAAATTAAATTGAACCAAAACAGCTCGTTATATTCTAAAAGTGAAGCAGAATCACAGGTTAGTGTCCGCTCACAATTTGGTGTTAATGTAATGTGACGGACTCGACATTAATTGTTATGCAGGTATGCATATATATTTTCGGCCAATTTCTTGCTTATCCCAGCAACTTTTGCAATTTCCGCTTCACTGGCTTTGCGGATCTGCAGCTGACCGCCAAAATGCTTCAGTAATTCCCGTCTTCGCTTTGGCCCCAGTCCGGGTATTTCTTCAAGTGCCGACTGTTTGCGGGCCTTGGCTCGTCGTTGCCGGTGTCCGGTAATGGCAAAACGGTGAGCTTCATCCCTGATCTGTTGCAGCAAATGTAAGGCAGGAGACTCCGCCGGAATAGAGATTTCTCGATAGCCATTCAAGGTATCTGTATAGAGAGTTTCCTGCCCTGCACGCCGGCTAATACCTTTAGCGATGCCCAATAAACAGATTTCAGGCAGGGAAAACTTCTCCAGTACGCTCTTGGCCTGTCGCAGCTGGCCTTTACCGCCATCGATTAGCAGAATATCGGGGATCTTGCCTTCATTCTTGGAGAGCCGCGTGTAACGCCTGTCAAGCACCTGCTCCATAGCCGCATAGTCATCACCTGGCGCAATGTCCTTGATATTAAAGCGTCGATAGTCCGCCTTAACGGCTCCATTGTCATCAAATACCACGCAGGAAGCGACGGTACCTTCCCCGCCAGTATGGCTAATATCGAAACATTCTATACGGGTGGGTTGATAATCGAGCTTGAGATAGTCCTGCAACTTTATGAATCGGTTCTTAATATTATGTTTATCACTCACATGGGCCTGGAGAGATTGGGCAGCGTTGGTACGTGCCAATTCGAGCCATTTTGCCCGATGCCCCCGAACCCGCTGCGCCAGCTTTACTTTGCGGCCGGCCACATAACAAAGCGCCGCCTGCAGGCTCTCTGCGTCCTCCAACTTGCCGGAAACAATGATTTCCGCCGGAATGGTGGCGGATTTTCCGTCACCCAGGTAATTCTGGGAAATAAACGCGCTAAGCACTTCCTCGCCTGAATCTGCCAGTTTGAATCGAGGATAGAAGCCTTTACTGCCTATAATGCGTCCTGCGCGCACATAAATTACGTGTACGCAGACGTATGGCTGCTCTAACGCCGCTGCCAGGATATCAGCGTCATTGCCCTGATTGGCCACATATTGCTGCTCCTGGATTCTGCGCAAATCCACGATCTGGTCCCTGATGACGGCGGCTCGCTCGAATTCCTCTGCCTCTGCCGCCGATTCCATGTTTTTAGTCAGTTCCTGCGTAAGTAAATCGCTTTTACCCTGCAAAAACAGGGTTGAATAATGCACATCCTGCTGATATGCCTGCGGGCTAATCAGATCGACACAAGGCGCAGTGCAACGCTTGATTTGGTATTGTAAGCAGGGTCTGGATCTATTCTTAAAATAGCTGTCCTCACATTGTCTTATGCGAAATACTTTTTGCAACACCTGAAGTGTTTCACGGGTAGCATGAGCGCTCGGATAGGGTCCAAAAAATCGACCTGCGCGCTTTCTGCTGCCACGATAAAAAGCCAGGCGGGGATATTTATCGCCCTCTGTCAGCAAGATATAGGGATAGGACTTATCATCCCGCAGCTGAATGTTGTAGCCTGGCCGCAATTCTTTAATGAGGTTCTGTTCGAGTAGCAAAGCCTCTGTATCACTGCTGGTAACTGTTACTTCAATAGCAGCAATTTTTTCTACCATTGCCATAGTCTTGGAAGCCAGACCTGATGCTCTGAAGTAACTGCTCACCCGATTTTTCAGGTTACGCGCCTTCCCTACGTAAAGCACTTCCCCCTTAGCGTCGAGCATGCGGTAAACCCCGGGCCTGCGAGTCAATGAGGCCAGGTAGTTCTTATGATCAAATTTTCCCGGGACTTCTGTGGACATAAACCTGCTCGCCCACCCGGACTAGACGGAGGGACCTATGAGTATGCTTGTGAGATTAGCGGAAGCTCAGGAGGTGCTCAACTGGCTGCGCGATCGATTCGATTCAGCAACTGATCCAACTCCCTGGGATCGTCAGCAAGGCCGTGCTTGACCGCCAGAATGGTCAGTTCCACATCGCTCCGGATACCCAGTTTTTCAAATATACGATAGCTATAGCTGTAAACAGTCTTGGGGCTTAGCTTGAGGTATTGGGCAATTTGGCTAACCTTCTTACCATCCGTTAGCATCTGGGCGATTTGCATCTCGCGTCTTGAAAGCTTTTCGAACAGCGAATCCTCTTTTTGGTTGAAAGGATCCAGCGCAAGTTGGGTCGCCACTTCAGGAGTAACGTAATGCTGCCCTGCATGCACCATGCGGATTGCTTTCAACAACTCCTCCACCCTGACACACTTGGTGATAAAAGCCTTCGCTCCCGCTCTGAGCATTTGCGAAGGAATAATACCTTTTGTAATAGAAGACATCACTATGATTCTTATATGCGGTGATATTTTAATTAAGCTGTGAGTCGCTTCAATGCCACCCATACCGGGCATTCGAGCATCCAGTAATACCACATCCGGCGCATGGTGCTTGACGAATTCAACAGCGTCTTCCCCGCTCGCTAATTCGTCGAGAACCTGCATGTCATCTTCGTCATTGAGTATACGCGCGAACCAGCCCGTGATCATCCACCACGAGAATTGATATTTTTGCGGCAGGCAGAGAGGTGAATGTACTTGAATTCAGGTTCATTATTGAATGATTGCTAGACCAATAAACCCACTAATTTGGCGATAAGTTTGATTAGTAACACAGGGTTTCTTGGATAATCAAGCTTTAATCAGGCAAATGGTAACCAAATCGCCAATTTATCCAGCACAAGCGCCAAAACACCATATATCGTCTGTAAATTTTGTAGTCTCGCAACCGAAGATAGCTAAAGAATTTGAACTTCTGGCTCTAAAGCGATGCCAAAGCTTTCCAGCACAGAGCTACTCATTGCCTGAGCAAGCAGTAAGATGTCCTCCCCGCTGGCATCACCGGTATTAACCAGAACCAAAGCATGCGCATCATGTACCTTGGCAGCGCCTCGGGTTCGACCTTTCCAGCCCAACTTGTCTAATAACCAGGCGGCAGGAATTTTAGTGAGTCCGCTTTCCCCTGTTTGATAACTTGGTAAGCCAGGCAACTGTTCCAATAAAGAGGCGTACTTGTCTTCTGAAATGATAGGGTTTTTGAAAAAGCTGCCGGCATTGCCGAGCACCCCAGGGTCCGGCAATTTTGATCGGCGGATTGAACATACTGCCTCAATTACCTGTTCTGCAGTCGGTTCCTGATTCACTAAGGCATTAGCGAGGGCCGCATAGCTCAAATTAGGATACCAGGCTGTGGAGAGTTCCAAGGTGACATCGAAGATGATGAACCGATCTCTGCCTGATTGTTTGAACAGGCTGTCACGGTAAGAGAATTCACACTGGGACTTATCCATCGTGAGCCAGCTGTTTTTCTTCCGGTCATAAACGCTGAGCTCTATCAGGCAATCAGCGATTTCCGCACCGTAGGCGCCGATGTTCTGCATCGGCGCTGCGCCAACTGTTCCCGGTATTAATGCCAGATTTTCAAGCCCATACAGTCCTTTCCTGGAGCACATACTAACGAAATCATGCCAATTCTCTCCAGCCCCCGCCCGCACTCTCTGCATTTGACCGGGCATGGTTTGCAAAAATTCAACTCCATGGTTTTCCATATGCAGTACGAGTCCGGGATAGTCCCGGATAAAAAGAACATTACTGCCTCCGCCCAATACCTGGATAGGTAATCTTTCGGCTTTTGCAAAGGCCAGTGCTTCCTCAAGTTCAGCTCGATTACTAATGGCAGCAAAATGCGCGGCCACAGCGGGAACGCCGAAGCTGTTGAGGGGCTGTAGACTAACCGAGCGGGTAATTTCCATGGATTATTGATCGGCGTTTAGACCATGCTGCTTAATAATATGAGCTAGCAAATTTCGATTGGCTTCTTCCACCAGATCCAACACCAATTCAAATCCCTCAGGTCCGCTGTAATAGGGATCCGGTACCGAGTCATACTCTGCGCTCCCAAATTCCAGAAAGAGCTGCAGATTATGCTTAAAGTCTGCTGGACAGCGCTGGCCTAAATCCCGCAGATTATTGTTATCCATTGCCAAGATGTAGTGGAAGCGCTGGAAATCATCAACATCAACCTGCCGCGCTCTTTGCGCACTCAGATCGTAGCCTCTTTTTAACGCGGCTTCCCGCGAGCGGGGATCCGGCGGTTTACCAATATGCCAATCACCAGTGCCAGCAGAATCTACCTTAATCTGCTGACTTAAGCCTCTGTCAGCAATAAACTTTTCAAGTACCGAATGCGCTGTAGGAGATCGACAGATATTGCCCAGACATACCATGAGTACGTGAATTGTTTGAGTATTTAAAGACATTTGCTATTAACCGGACAGCAATGCCCGCACCGCTTCCAGGTCCTTTTCCGTATCTACCCCGGCAGGAATTTGAACTGCACCTGCTTCCACGTGCACCTTGATGCCATTAAACAAGGCCCTGAGTTGTTCGAGTTTTTCGGAAATCTCCAGCTCTGCAGGTGGCCAATGCACGAATTGATTAAGCACTGCCACGCGGTAGGCATATATGCCCACATGACGGTAACAGTTTTGCGCGGATGCGCTGGCTTGATAGGGAATAGTAGAGCGGCTGAAATACAGAGCGAAACCCTCTGCATCCACTACTACCTTTACCGCATTGGGGTCTTCTACTTCTTCCTGGTTTGAAATCACTTCACACAGGGTTGCTATGCCCGCCTCGCTTCTTTGCATTAAATTGGCGGCAACCTGATTAATGGCTGCAGGCGGAATGAGTGGCTCATCAGCCTGAACGTTTACGACCATCTCGTCACTATCCAATCCCAGTTGGCGTGCGACCTCCTGTATGCGATCCGTGCCTGAACGATGCTGATCTGAGGTCATGAAAACCTTTGCATCGAAACTTTCAGCAACTTCCTTTATGCGCTTATCATCGGTTGCAATACAAACTTCTTTGGCATCACTTGCGCGTGCGCGCTCATAGGTATGCTGCAACATCGGCTTGCCAGCAATATCCAGCAATGGCTTTCCGGGCAAGCGTTGAGCACCATAGCGCGCAGGAATGATAACGGTAAACCCCACTAATACTTCTCTCTTTCGTCTAATGAAAGTTCCCGAGCTTCTTCAATAAGCATAACCGGGACATCATCTTTGATTGGAAAAGCCAGGGCATCACCAAGGCAAACTAATTCCTGTGTTGACTTATCATAGTGCAGCTCACCTTTGCATAAAGGGCAAACCAGGATTCCTAAAAGCTTTTTATCTAACATGCGAGTTGCCAAAAACCG
>JAPPOG010000009.1:8572-28671 GCA_028818225.1 Gammaproteobacteria bacterium
TTAATCTAATTAATAGTTTCTTTTAGTTTTTTTTTAAACTCATTTAGAAACTTCTCGGGCAATTCCACCTCAAGCTGTAAATACCATAAATTGCTTTTGCAAAATCGACGCATTTAACTGCGTCCTTTTCTGTCATCACCACGGGATGATGTTCATCTATTGCTGCCTGATCAAAGTCCTCAACAGTAAACGGGTGATGATCAGGAAATGAATATTGTTTAATCGGGTAAGGTAACTTTGCCAGAGAATCATAAAATCTTTGAGGGTTACCGATTCCACTAACTGCCTGCAAGGTGTTTCCCATTTTAAAAGGCGCCCCGCTAAAGGGCCGCTTTTCATTGGTAAGCATGTTTATCAGGAATTTGGGTTCCATTTTAACAGGAATGAAATTTCTCAACTCTGCTGAGGCATTAGCCCCATTAATAACGACAAAATCGACCGAGTCTAAACGCTTTACAGGCTCCCGCAGTGGGCCGGCCGGCAGGCAGAACCCGTTACCAAACATTCTTTGCCCATCGATAACGGCGATTTCAATGTCCCGGTAAAGTTTGTAGTGCTGCAAGCCGTCATCGCTCAACACAACATCAACCGGCGCCTTGCTGGCAAGGTATTGCAGGGCAGAATTCCTGTCAGGATCGATTACAACCGGGCAATCACACTGTCGAGCAATTAATACAGCTTCATCACCAGCTATGCGCGGGGACGCTATTGCATCAATCAACATTGGATAACTAGCACCCTTACCACCATAGCCGCGACTTATTACGCCGGGTTTATAACCCTGCTGTTTTAGGTAATTGATCAGCGCAATGACTAATGGCGTTTTGCCTGTTCCACCGACAGCTATATTGCCAATTACGACAACCGGAACGGAGACTTTATCAGGGCGAATTGGAACTGATTGCAGCGCTCGGCGAATTGCCGCCAGCAACTGCACCAAGGTTCCCAACGGCCATAGTAGAATTAGCCACCCTGCTTTTTTATACCAGGCCTGTTCCAGAAAACTCATTCGAGTGAAGCCGCGTCATTCTCCGTGAACTGAATCTTGTGTAGCCTGGCATAGTGGCCATCCTGATTCAGCAATTGATTATGTACTCCTGATTCTACGATCTTTCCCTGATCCATTACCAATATCAAATCAGCATTTTCAATAGTCGATAATCGGTGTGCGATGACGAAAGTAGTCCTTCCTTTAATTAACGTTTCTAGAGCCGCTTGTATATGTTGTTCCGATTCTGAATCCAGCGCCGATGTCGCCTCATCAAAAATTAATATGGGCGCATCTTTTAATAGAGCCCTGGCGATTGCGATGCGCTGTCTTTGTCCGCCGGATAGCAGGCTGGCGTCATCTCCAACTGGTGTATTCAATCCATCGGCAAGCTCATTGATGAATTCCATGGCATGCGCATTTTCGGCAGCCATGGTGATTTTTTCCAGATCCAGTTCCTTTTCGCCATAGGCAATATTTTCTGCCACCGTGCCATTAAAAAGGACAACTTGTTGCGTCACTACCGAGATTTGATCTCGCAGATTAGTTAGCTTGTAATCCTTGAGAGGTATCGCATCCAGAGAAATCAGGCCGGCATCTATATCATAAAAGCGTGGAATTAAACTGACTAGGCTGGATTTGCCACTGCCGGACTTTCCCACCAGCGCGATGGTTTGTCCCGGTTTAGCAGAAAAGCTTATTTCATCCAGTGCTTTGGCGGATTCATTATAAGAAAAAGAAACCCGGTCAAATTCAATTTCACCACGTACCCTCTGCACTACATGACTGCCTTCATCTACCTCTGACTTCTCATCGAGCAGGGTAAAAATACTATAGGCTGCAGACAGTCCGCGCTGAATTACTGAGTTAATTTGTGTGAGTTGACGAATAGGTTTGGCCAATAAGCCTGCCGCTCCCAGAAAGGCGACGAAATCGCCCGGTGTTTTATCCGAAAAGAAATCCGGAGACATTGCTAACCAGACTAATAGTGCCAGCGCCATACTCACAATCAATTGTACCAGTGGCGTACTGGCACTGCGGGTCATTGCCATCTTCATATTCTGGCGACGATTTTTCTCACTGGCTTGCATGAGCCTTTCACTAACAAAGTCTTCGGCATTAAAAGTTCGAATGACTCGATGGCCCTTTATCGACTCATTTGTTATCTGGGTTACATCACCCATTGAGTCTTGCATTTGAGTGCTGTAGCGACGAAATCGCTTTGACGCCAGATTAACAATGCCCGCTACAAATGGCGCGATCACCAGAAAAGTAAGGCTTAATTGCCAATCGATAATCATTAAATAAATAAGCAGGCCGAGTACGGTAAACCCTTCCCTGACGATTACCGCTACAGCATTGGAAGCCGCCCCAGTGATTTGGGTAACATCGTAAGTAAATTTGGAAACCAGTTTGCCCGAAGTGGTCTTATCAAAAAAAGCGGCAGGCAAGCTAATGAGGTGATCGATTAGTTCACAACGAAGCTTATGGATCACGTGGTTGGCGATGGAGGCAAGAGAATAACTTCCCATGAAACCACCTACTCCACGCACGATAACTATAAGTACGCAAAGCAAGGGGCTGAGTATTCTAAGTTCCTCATAGTTTTCTGAACTAATGGCATCAACGGTTAACCCTAACCACCAGGTTGTGGCTGGAGTAGTCGCCGCGAAAATAATATACCCGAGTATGCTGCCTATAATGGCCAGCTGGTAAACCTTTACATAGGTAAATAGCCTGCGATATAGCTGCCAGCCCTGATATTGTGGGTCGCTTGATTTGGATTTAGCCATTAGAGATCAGTCGGGGCGTTTACAAGCTGCTCAAGGTCTTGGGGACGTTGTGAAGCTATATTAAGTCGCGTAAAACCGGATTGGCCGATTGCATCCATGGCAGTTACTACTGATTGATGAGTAGCTTCGGCATCTGCTATTAACAAGACAGGCAAATTGCGATCCCCGCCTGATTCGATCTCAAGCCCTCGAATCAGGGTTTCTATTCTACTATTCACCAGCGCGCGACCATTAATTGCATAGCTACCGTCACGAGCTACAATGATTTCTACTGTCGCAGGTTGGGCCTCGGCAATCTCAGCATTTGCCTCTGGTAAATTTACCAGTAAGCGCGTTTCTCGGCTAAAGGTCGTTGTTACCATAAAGAAAATCAGCAATAGAAATACAACATCAATCAGGGGAGTTATATTGATTGCAAGTTCTTCTCTGATGGTTCGCTTGAATTTCAATTTACTGTACTACTTCCACGCGTCGATCACTGTGTATCGCGTCTACTAATTTAATGGATTCCTGTTCCAGGCTCAGAACAAGGGAGTCAACCTTGCGCATGAAATAACGATGAAACATATAGGTCGGTATCGCAACCGTTAATCCTGCTGCAGTAGTGATTAGTGCTTCTGATATACCTCCAGCAAGGGCATTAGCGTTACCTGTTCCCTGGAGCATGATTTCACTAAAAACACGAATCATTCCTACTACGGTACCAAGCAAGCCAAGTAATGGAGTTATTGCCGCAATGGTGCCGAGTGTATTTAGATAACGCTCCATATCGTGCACAACTTGTGCAGCAGTTTGCTCAATACTGTCGATCATGGCGGCACGACCATACTTGGTGCTCAAAAGACCCGCGGCAAGAATCTGGCCCAGCGGAGACGATAAGCGCAACTCTCGCAGTTTAGTTGAATCCAATTGATTGTTCTTGAGCCATGTCCAGACTTGGGCCAGAACATATTTAGGGGATATTCGCGTTGCACTCAAGGTCCAAAACCTTTCAATGATAATGGCTATAGCCACAATCGAACAAAGCAGGATTGGAAACATCAGCCAACCCCCTGCCCTAACTATCTCTACCACGTAAAACCTCCGTCTAATGGGCGAGTTAGATTACCATATTCGAACCTGCCGCCAGTAATTAGTCATATCGGCATCCTACTCGATAGTCTGATAACGCCAGTAACGGGGGTTTGCACGCCGATAGCCGCGAATATAAGGCTCCTGGTGTGAATGACCGATATCGAAGCTAACCATCCCCAGATCAGCAGTTGAGTAATTTTTGCTATTAAATCTCTTATATCTATCAATAACGGCCTGAGTTGGGTGGCCAAATTGGTTGCGATAGGCGACGGAAAACACAACATGATCAGGGTCAACCTGCTTAATAAAAGCATAGGAGGACGAGGTATTGCTGCCATGATGGGGAGCCAAAAGTATAGTGCTACCCAATTCAGCACGGAATGCAGCACTTAATGCATATTCACTTTCACGCTCAATATCACCCAGTAGGAGTGCAGATTGATTCAGGCCCGCAATCCGCAATACACAAGAGTTATTGTTTGAGCTCTTGAATTCATCAGGAGTGTGCAAAAAACTAAACGAAACTCCATTCCACCACCAGTTAACACCCCTGCTGCAAATAGACGGATTAAACTGATTCAACTCCTTTGCGCCATTTGTAAAAACAGTCCCTACTGAAAATTTATCAATTAAGGACCTGGCACCACCGCTATGATCATTATCGCCATGACTGATTACCAATGCATCGAGATGATTTATGTGTTGCTTTCTGAGAGAAGGAATAATTTCAGAATTAGCAATGCTGTTATGCACACCAGTTCCAGCAGCTGTGTCAAATAGCAAGCTATGTTCTCTGGTCTTCACCAGTACTGCCAAACCCTGACCAACATCGAAAACGTTTAAAGTCCATTCGCCTTCGTTAAGTTTTGCAGTGTTTGGAAACAGTAGAGGAAGAAATAAAGGCAAAGAAAAAGTTTTTACTCTAAAGGGGGTTGGCAGCAACAAGACCATTGTCGCCACACCAAGCATAACTAAAACTACCCAATCACTTGAGGAAAAATATATCAATCCCTGGTTGGGTACTAGTTTCATCATAACTTCCAAAAAAGCGAATAGAAATGAAATAAGAAGATCGATTACCCACATCAAATAATGTGACAAAGTCTCTGTAATAAATACCAAAGGGATTAACAACAAACTCAAAGGCACAATCACCATACCCACGAGAGGAATCGCAAATATATTTATTAAGGGTGAACTGACTGGGACCTGACCAAACCAAAACCCAAGAGGAATAAACAGTGCCAACCAGACTCGCCATTGAGTCAATAGAAATGTCTTTAATTTAGACGCAGCTTGCAAAGGGGTGTTCTCTGCGAATAACAGCAAGGAAGCAACAGCTATGAACGAAAACCAGAATCCCGGATTCATTCCTGCCAGTGGGTTAATACATAACACCAAAGCGAGGGCCAGGAGCCATCTCAGGTCCCAACTAATTTTTTTATTCCACAGAGAACCACCAATAATGACCACTAGCATGATCAACGCTCTTTGTGTGGACAGGGAAAATCCCGCCAGATAAGCGTAAGCTGCTGCAGCCAGCATTGCAGTTAAACCACTCAACACTGGTAACGGAACTTGCCTGAAAAGCGCTGGAAATAGTCGCAAGATAAATCCGGAAACCATGAAGAACAAGCCGGCGATAAAACCGATATGCAAGCCTGAAATTACCCACAGGTGGTTTGTGCCGGTCTTGCTGAATAAATCCCAGTAATCGCTGGATATACTATTTTTATCGCCGAGGGTAAGTGCGAGGATGATCCCAGTATGTTTCGCTTCTTTAAGCGTTTGCTGTAATTGCTCCAGAATCTTTGCCCGGAGAGACAACGAAGTGTCTACAAGAATTTCGCTTCCTGGCCGCACATAACCGGTAGCATTTAATCCCTTCTGTAACGACCATGCTTCAAAATCGAATCCTCCTTTATTAGCAAACCCCCTTGCTTGCTTCAGCCGTACCTGAAATTCCCAGCGTTGCCCGCCTTTAATTAGTTTGTCGCCGTAATAATCCAGCCGTATTTTTCTATCGAGGACACCAGTCTTTCCCTGTTCGATCGAAAATTCAAAGCGCTGCGTCAATTCGGTTTGTTGAGGTAAGCCCTTTACTACCCCGACTACAGTGAGATCCACTCCTTCCAAATGACGAGGCAAACGATTACCTAGCTGCTCCTGCGCCCACATGCCATGCCAAGCCACACCCAGCAGCAATACCAGCGATAGTTTCAAGCAGTGAAGTCTTTCTTGACAGAGTTTGAACCAGGAAAAGTGCAGTAGCATGAGACTACAAAAAACCAGAACTGGAGTACTCAATACCAACATCCAGTTTGCCAGGAAGCTACCAAGCAGTATCCCTGCGCAGAACAGGAACAGGAAAATACGCATAACCACCTCAGTCCATTGAGTTAGGTTAGTTCAGGTATATGTTAATACCAAATCTGTAGGAAATTATTCGGTACGCAGGGCTTCGGCAGGTTGAATTGCTGCCGCCTTGCGAGCTGGATAGAGAGTTGCCAACAAGGCCAAGACAAACACACCCAGAATAACCAGACTCACATCCACCAGGCTTAATTGTGAAGGCAAGAAATCAATGGGATAAACTTCTGCGCTCAGGAATTGGATGGAGAAGACTTCTTCAATAAATTCAGCAAGATTGGTAATTTGTAGCGAGCCGATAATTCCCAGTACCAGACCAATCACTATGCCTATTGCGCCAATCAAACAGCCGTGCCACATAAAGATTCGGTTAATCAGTTTTGGGCTGGCACCCAGGGTACGCAGGATGGCGATATCGCCTCTCTTATCACGTACGATCATGATAAGACTGACTATAAGGTTAAACGCAGCAACGCCAACCAACAACCACAACATAAAACTGATTATGCTGCGAGAAAAACGTATGTTTTCGTAAATCGCTCCAAATTGTGCTGTCCAGCTCGCCGTTGTTACGCTCGACGGTAACTGCGCCGCTAATTGCAGGCGCGTGGTATCCGCCTCCAGCACATCTGTAGTTCGGACGCGCAATCCATTAAAAGGCGCCCTTAAACGAAACAAGGCCCGTGCCGCAGCTATATTAATTATAGCTAATTCATTATCCAGCTCCTGGCTACCTACCCTGAAAATTCCTACCACATCGAATTGACGAAAATTTGCCAAAGG
Source organism: Gammaproteobacteria bacterium (assembly GCA_028818225.1). Taxonomy (GTDB): domain Bacteria; phylum Pseudomonadota; class Gammaproteobacteria; order Pseudomonadales; family Pseudohongiellaceae; genus UBA9145. The sequence continues at coordinate 15,581 of JAPPOG010000009.1, forward strand.
GGTTAATGGATTTAATGTTATCAACGGCGAATACAAATTTACTGTCTCCCCAACAACCACCCCTAGTCGTTCAGCCAGTGTCTCTCCAATAATAATTCCCCAACGATTACTCTCCAGGCTGGCTAAAGAACCACTACTGATAAATCTATCAATCGCGGATACATTAGGTTCTAGCTCGGCGTTGATTCCGTTTACCAGCACTCCTTTGCTGCTTTGTTCAGTTGCCACTACCCCTGCAACTTCGATCACCGGTGCGGTAGAGAGCACGCCAGAAGAGGCATAGATTGTCTGGGCAATTTCCTGCCAAGCTTCGCTGCTCAGGTTCTCATCCGAGGAGACGGTAACATGAGGTACGATGCCGAGAATGTTTTCCCGCATTTCCTGATCGAAACCATTCATCACCGATAACACAGTAATTAGAATTGCAATTCCCAAGGACAAACCAAAGATCGAAATCGCTGACATAAACGACACCAGATGGGAACGCTTGCCAACACTCACATAACGTAATGCGATAAATTTTGGAATTAATAGTGGAGCGCTACTCATGAAGTTGACCATCTTCGAGTATTAGTTTTCGTTCCATGGAATTCGCCAGTGGTTCATCATGCGTTACCACTATAAAGCTAGTAGACAGCACTTGATTCAATTCCAGCATCAGGCTTTGAATTTCCTCTGCGGTATGGCGATCCAGATTCCCCGTGGGTTCATCCAGCAGGACACATTGCGGTTCTGTAACCAATGCCCTGGCTATCGCTACCCGCTGTCTTTCTCCTCCAGACAGTTCGCCCGGTTTGTGCTCCCCTCTATCATCCAGCCCCACCCTGGCCAGTATACTGGAGGCTCGATCGCTTGCTGCTTGCACCGAAAGACCTCCTATGAGTAATGGCATACAGACATTTTCCAGGGCCGTGAACTCACCAAGCAAATGATGAAACTGATAGACAAAACCCAGGTACTTATTGCGCAGATAGCCCCTTTCAGTTTCATCTACCGTGGCAAGGTTCTTTCCTGCTACATAGACCGCGCCACTGGTAGGCAAATCTAACCCACCTAACAGATTTAACAAGGTGGTTTTCCCTGAGCCTGAACTTCCGACAATGGCAATCTGGTCTCCGCTAAGAACTTCCAGATTAATATCTTTGAGAACTTCAACAGTTTGAGGCCCCTGGGAATAGGTTTTCTGTAAATGCTTACAACTAATTACCGTCTGCTCAGTGCTCATTGTCATCCGTCCCTATGGATCCTACTCGTAGCGAAGAACTTCTGCCGGCTGAATTTTGCTAGCCCGGTATGCTGGATACAGCGTTGCAAGAAAACTAATGACCAGTGCAGCAGAGCAAACCAAAAGTACTTCTGCAAAATTAATCTGGGTCTGCAAATGAGAAATAAAGTAAATATTACCGTCGTCCAGAATTGAATTGATTAACCGTTCCAGGATCAAACTGAGTTCCGTTATGTAGTTCGCTAAAAAGATTCCGAGTATGGCGCCTACCAGGGTGCCGAAAATACCTGCGATCATGCCCTGCAAAACGAAAATTTTCATAATATTGGTACGACTGGCGCCCATGGTTCTCAATATCGCAATATCAGCACTCTTATCGGACACCACCATAACCAGTGTCGATATTATATTGACAGCCCCAATAATAACGATCATCAGCAACATGAAACTGGTTAGAATTTTTTCCATGTTCAAGGCATTAAATAAATTCGCCTGCGCTTCACTCCAGGGAACTATCGATGACTCATCCAGGCCGGGAAAAATGTTTCTCGCGATCTCTTCTGCTCTAAAGACATCATTTACTTTTAATCTCAGTTGCAAGTCGATTCCTGCATCATTGGTAAAGAGTTCTTGCGCGGCTTGAAGATTTATCAGGGCAATATTGTTATTGCCATAAATTCCAAAATCGGCAAAACCTATGACTCTAAAACCCTGCGCATCCGACAATGAACGCTGCAATAAACTTCCCAGTGCGGTCGCACTAACCTCTGCACTCGTGTATATGCCCAGCGCAGCTGCTAGTTGCGTTCCTAAAACTATTCCGTTTTCAGTTTGGGCAAGCACCTCCAGTAGTTCGCGATAACGCCGGCCAGGATTTTCGACGACTGCAGCTTCCAGCGCTGGCACCACTCCCCGTAAACGCACAAACTGATTCGAACCCTGGTAACGCAGAGCCGCTTCACCCTCCAGATAAGGTGCCGCAGCCTCCACTTCCGGTATCAAAGTCAGATTAACGACTTGTTGGGACCAATTATTCTCAAGATCCTCTCCTGCTATTGTGACATGAGGAACCGATTTCAAAGCTTCTCCTCGCATAGTGGTTATTGATCCATTGATTACCGACAGCGCTACAATCAGGATCAATACACCAAGGCTTACTCCCAACATGGAAATGAGCGATACAAAGGATAGGAAAAGGTTGCGCTTCCTCGTCAGCGAATAACGAAGTCCCACAAACAAAGAAAAAGGCTTAAACATGCCATGCAGTTTGCAGCTTGTAACAGGAAAAGGCAACGCAACCCGAACTGAACTGATCGGGTCAGGGTAGCAATGATAGCTTACAACTGATCGGCGTGACGCTGCAGAAGTCGCTGAACTGTTTTAAAACTAATAGGCATTACTGGCGTTGATACTTCGCTGGAGATTGCCCTCAAGGATTTACCCTGCTTTTTCAGCTCCATGATTTTTCTCAACACCCGCTGCTCCATTGGATTCTCAATCAAGCGACCGTTTTCATGAATCATATAACCAAATGGGCGACTGCCTCCGAGATAACGCCCTTGCTTACGCTGTCGTTGCTTGACACCTTTGATTCGTTCGGCAGACTTACGCTTCTCGAGTGAAGAAAATAGTTCAGCAATCTTTTCAAAGTTTACGTTGAAATCAGAACTGGTGATGTCACCGCCTAACTCAACCACATGGAGTTGTACATTTTTTTCTTTTAAGCCGCGAATCAGTTTAACTGCTTCCTGACTCGAACTGACAATGCGTTCAAGCTTGCTGCATAAAATCACATCGCCTGCTCGCAACAAACCCATTAATCTCTTGCCGCTCTCTCGCTTTTGAAATTCCTGCTTCCAGCTACAATTCGAATCCCGTAATGTTTCGGTTAAAAACCAACGCTGGCCTAGACAATATGTCTGCACTGAAAGGAGTTCAGGCTCTAAAATCGCTTCGAGTTGGTCAGTTTCGAAAGTTTCTTCCAGTTCGGAAGTCCGGCAATAAGAATAGATGGTCATTATTTTTGTTTCGCCCCAAAAAATTACTGTACTCCCCATAATTTTCAGCGGAGGCCAGTTATGGCAGCAGCCTGAACAGCAGCCACCTGCTAATTTTTACCCCAATGGTGTTGTATTAATTACTTTCTCAAGTAAATCGTGGCCGCATTATTATTTTTATAAGTCATGGTCTATGTGTCTGCGTGTTGACAAAGCCACGTGGGCGGCTATTTTAACCACAGGCAATTTTTATAATCAAGCAAGGGATATTGCCCAGGTTGCGTGCCAAAATTATCATCCTTGAAGCGCATGCCGTTGTTTTTACGGATATTTTTGTTAACTACAAAGACTTTAAAAGTTGTTAAGAGAGCACCGAACTGCTATAGTTCCCTCCATGCACGCCCCGGGAGCTGGTGGCAGTGTAAAGTGAAGTTGCTGAATTATTGAGCAACCCTCGAAGTAGCAAAGGTTTTCAGTAGCGTAAGCACTAAAAACGACTATCTGAAAATTGAGCAACCAGCCGATAACGGCTATCAGCGGACGCGCAATTTCTTAAGACTGGCTTAAGGAGCCAGCAGACATAGCCCGTCCCAACTGAGCGAGCACACTATTTGAAATCCATGCCTCGGGCATGGCCATAATTTAAGTCTAATAAGACGGAAGAGAGAACTCAGGATTCCAAATTCGAAAGCCCGGCTACTCAAAAAGCAAGAGCGGGGCCAACAAAAGATCACTATTAACAGGCTAAATTCCTATTAAACAATAAGTAATATGCTAGCTACGACTCCTATAGAGGTACGCTTACCCTGCTGAACTCACCGTATAGTGGGCAGCACACTTATTGTTGGTTGGTCTTAAATAGTGATTAAGTAGAACGACTACCGTGTCGTTCCCTTTATATTGAGCAATTAAGCCATTGCTCAATTCATTCGGATTTCCCTCCTGCGTTTGCTCTCTGTTGTTAATACGGAAAGTGAACATATCATGAAAAGAATGCTAATCAATGCAACGCAGGAAGAAGAATTGCGCGTTGCACTCGTGGACGGACAACGTCTCTACGATCTGGACATTGAAAATCGCACTCGCGTACAGAAAAAAGCCAATATCTATAAGGGCAAGGTTACCCGAGTGGAACCCAGCCTCGAAGCAGCGTTCGTCGATTTCGGTGCCGAACGCCATGGATTTCTGCCCTTGAAGGAAATTTCTGGGCAATACTATGCGAAAGATCCTCGGGGTAATGGTGATAAAAGCGCCATAAAGGAGCTGATACCGGAAGGTACCGAAGTTATCGTCCAGGTGGAAAAAGAAGAGCGTGGCAATAAAGGTGCTGCCCTCACCACCTATGTCAGCCTCGCTGGCCGCTACCTGGTGCTGATGCCGAATAATCCGAAGGCTGGCGGCATATCCCGTCGAATTGAAGGGGATGACCGCTCGGAAATCCGGGAAGCCCTGCGCAGCCTGAATATTCCTGATGGCATGGGACTCATTGTTCGCACTGCCGGGGTGGGCAAGGACCAGGAAGAACTGCAGTGGGACCTTGATTACTTGTTAGCCCTCTGGCAATCCGTTGGTGAAGCTGCCAACGAGAGATCTGCACCTTTCCTGATCTATCAGGAAAGCAACGTCATCATTCGCACTATTCGCGACTACCTGCGTAAGGAAATTGGCGAAGTTCTGTTCGATACCGAGGAATCCTACCAGGAAGCGATTTCATTTATCACCCAGGTGATGCCTCAATACGAAAATCGCATTAAGCGCTATAACGACAAGTTACCCCTATTCAATCGCTATCAAATCGAAAGCCAAATCGAGAGCGCATTCGAACGGGAAGTGAAATTACCATCTGGTGGATCCGTTGTTATAGACCCGACTGAGGCACTAATTTCGATCGACATCAACTCATCACGTGCCACGCGTGGCTCCGATATTGAAGAAACTGCGCTCAATACAAACCTTGAAGCAGCCGACGAAATTGCCCGGCAACTGCGCCTCAGGGACATGGGCGGTCTTGTCGTAATCGACTTTATCGATATGACTTCCAATCGCAATCAGCGGGAAGTCGAAAATCGCATGCGTGAAGCACTCGAATCGGATCGGGCCCGAGTCCAGGTGGGACGCATTTCCCGTTTTGGACTATTGGAAATGTCGCGACAGCGCTTGCGCCCTTCTCTCCGGGAAACCAGTGCAATTGTTTGCCCGCGTTGCAGTGGCCAGGGAACAATTAGAGACGTGGAATCATTATCGCTCTCAATTTTGCGCATACTTCAGGAAGAAGCAAACAAGCAAAAGTGTCAGGAAGTCAAAGCTATAGTGCCATTGGTAGTTTCGTCTTATTTACTGAATGAGAAGCGCAGTGCGGTGGCGGAGATTGAGCAACAGAGCAATACCCGACTGGTTATTGTGCCTAACCCGGAAATGGAAACACCCCATTATGAAATTATCGGACTGAATCAACACGCCCAGACTTATGAAGTTGATGCCACTTCAGAACCTGAAGCTACGCCCAACCAGAAACAAAAGGATGAGGAAGCAGCAGTGCAAAAACCAACGGTGACTAGCGCACCACCAGCTCGTACACCTCCGCCCAAGAAAGGCTTCTTCGCTCGATTATGGGAAACACTTTTCGGCAGTGATTCGAAGAAACAGGGAAAATCGAAAGGCGACAAACGCCGGCAGCAAAACCGTAATCGCAATCGTCAGGGCAATCGCGGTCGACAGAGCCAGCAGGCACGGGATAATCAACAGCGCGACAGTGATCGCGGTGACAATCAAGCGAGACAGGGAAATCAGCAGCGACGCAGACAGGGCCAGAAAAAAAGCCAGGAAGGCGAGCAGAGATCGCGGTCCGGTGATGATCGCCAACAGAAGCGCCATGGCAAAGGTGGCGACCGTCAGGAACGTCAACCACAGGAGCGCAAGGAAAGACAGGAGTCAAAAGCACGACAGGAGCGCAGCGATAAGTCACAACGTCGTTCCGCTAATAAGCGCACAAAAAACACGAATCAGCGACGCCGTGGACCACGACCAAACAGCACCGAGAAAGTCGCGGCGAACAATCCTGAGGCTGTGACAGAGTCTGTAACAAGTGAGGAGCGTATGCTTGATTCAGTTAGCGCTGAACAACATGCTGTTACATATGATTCTGGTGCTACGAAAGATCAAACAGAAGTTACTGCATTGGGTACTACCAATGAGCAGCAAGCTGCAGCCAGCGTAAATCACGAAGCATCTGCAAACACCGAATCCATTGCTGCCGAAGGCATTATCGATATCGGTTTGGATGAGCAAGTAGTGACGGAAACTATCTCTCCGGCTGCACCTGGTGAAGCAGCAAAAGCGGAAGAATCGGTAGCCGATGATCATATGCTGGAAGATCTCGCGTTTATTCCCACACAGGAAGAGGAAATACAAGCAACTGATTCCGGGATTTCTGACGCAATATCCAGCCCAACTCCTCCTCCGGTATCAGCTAAACTGGATACCGCAGCTGAGAGAGCCATTAATACAGAGAGTCCTGACACTGCAGCAGCAGATACTGAGCCTGCAGAGGAATCCGCAGAAAACCCGGCAGCTGTTATCGAAACTGCAGAAGCACCATCGCAGCAGGACGGACCACATGGCGCAGCAGTAGCTACCAGTGGCGCGTATGATACAGTCACATTCGATATCGGAAGCCCGGATGAACCAGTTAGCACTGAGGTTGCGTCCGAGCCTGAAGCGCCTCCGGCGCTGAGTGGCAGAGCACCGAACGATCCCCGTGAGGTGCGGCGACGTCAGCAGGAACAGGCTTCTGAAGAGTAATTCTGCATCTACAAAAAAGCCCGGAAAACCGGGCTTTTTTTTGCGCTTTGCTAAACGCTACAGAGACTGTTCCAAAGCCGGTAGCGCCTTAAATAAATCAGCCACCAACCCATAATCAGCCACCTGAAAAATAGGTGCTTCTTCATCCTTGTTGATGGCTACGATTACTTTACTGTCTTTCATTCCGGCCAGGTGTTGGATGGCTCCCGAAATACCTACCGCAATATACAAATCTGGCGCTACGATTTTTCCGGTTTGCCCGACCTGATAATCATTCGGCACAAATCCTGCGTCCACCGCGGCCCGCGAAGCGCCAATAGCCGCTCCGAGCTTGTCCGCAACTTTTTCCAACAAAACAAAATTTTCGCCATCCTGCATGCCCCTCCCACCGGAGATAATTATGGAAGCTGAGGTTAACTCCGGGCGTTCAGATTCCGACAACTTCTCCCCGACAAACTGTGCCGCTGCTTGCGCTACTGCGAAGTCAGTAACCTCAATTGTCGCGGAGCCACCGCCCTCAGCGTCAGCAAAAGCTGTTGTTCTCACTGTTATCACCTTTATGGCATCCGCGGATTGGACAGTGGCCAGGGCATTACCCGCATAGATTGGTCGTACAAACGTGTCTTCCGATTTAACTTCAACTATGTCGGAGATTTGCGCGACATCCAATAAGGCTGCAACCCGTGGTAGCAAATTTTTGCCGGTAGTAGTTGCTGGCGCGAGTATATGCGAATAATTCTTACCAATATCCGCCACCAAGGGCGCAACACTCTCTGCCAGTTGATGTTCGTAGCAGGCATTATTGGCGTGGATAACCCTTGTCACAGAAGCTATTTGCGCAGCAGCTTCAGCGGCGGCATCACTATTACTCCCAGCAACCAATACATCAATATCTCCACCGATAACCTGTGCTGCAGTTACCGCATTCAAGGTTCCGGATTTCAGGGAACTATTGTCGTGTTCTGCAATTACTAAAATTGGCATATATTTTTGCTCCCTAAATTACTTTTGCTTCATTGCGAAGTTTATCCACTAACTCTTCCACCGATTCGACTTTAATACCTGCCGTCCGCTCCGGCGGAGGCTCAACACTTAAGGTAGTTAAGTTGGTGCTGATGTCTACGCCAAGGTCAGCAGGGGACATAGTATCGATTGGCTTTTTCTTGGCCTTCATGATGTTGGGCAAGGATGCGTAACGTGGTTCATTGAGGCGCAAATCAGTAGTTACTATGGCTGGCAAATCGAGCAGTACGGTTTGTTCTCCTCCATCTATCTCGCGGCTCACTTCAATTTTTCCATCTTTCAATTCGGCATCACAGGCAAAAGTACCCTGCGGGTAATTGCAAATCGCCGCTAACATCTGGCCTACCTGATTGTTATCGGTATCGATGGAGAGCTTACCTAGTATCACGAGATCTACATTTTCCTTGTCGATAATTGCTTTCAGGATTTTGGCGATGGCGAGCGGATCAACATGGTCATCGGTTTCAACCAGGATGCCGCGATCAGATCCCAGCGCCAGAGCAGTTCGAATTTGTTCCTGACACACAGAAGGACCAATTGACGCGACAATGACTTCCTCTGCGGCACCGGCCTCTTTCATGCGAATAGCTTCTTCAACAGCGATTTCACAAAACGGGTTAATTGCCATCTTGGCATTGGTCAGATCCACTCCGGAGTTATCGGACTTAACCCTGACTTTGACATTTGCGTCCACGACGCGTTTAACACCAACAAGAATCTTCATGGATTCTCCATAATGAAATAAACAGAATGATTGCTGGAAGAGCTGGACAGAAATATTTCGCCCAGCCCAAAAAAAGGGGGCTAATAATGCCGGTTTTGCCCAGACAAATCAATTCCCGGGAAGCACCTGGTCAGGATAGCAAGAGCTGCACAGTGGGCATTTAAACCAGGCTGAATAGAAATAGGCAAATTACTTAAAATCATGAGGGATTAACACGGCATCTGAATCCTGTAGAAAAAATTCAGGCGTTTTCGACAGCCTATAGATTGCTTGTCATCGATACTTCCGTGCTGCTCAGGAGCGGTGGGCAATCCGGGCACTCACTTGAGTGAATTAACTAACTATCAATTGCCTGTAGCAACCCTTATTGTCGACTTGGAGCCGGAAGATTCCGTGCTGGCGGATCAAATCAGTAACGCGGAAATGTTGCTCTATTACTCGATAGTTCCCAGACTGAAATACTGACCCCCGCTCCAGACGCCTATATGGACTTGTCCTTCCAGCATCTTCTCTTCAGCTGCCTCCACCAATCGATAGAAAACGGGGCGATTGATCAGCGCCCATAGACTATTTCTCACCAACACCACTGGATGAGGCTCATCTCCCTCTCCCGGGTTATCGACCTCAATAGGATGTTCGGAATCTACCTGAACAAATTCCTCCGTATTGGTGACAAAGATAATATTTTGATCTTCGCCGGTGCCTTCAATTTCCATTCGCGTAATCACATACGGACAGTCCTCTACTTGAATTCTGACTTTCTCCGCAGGAGTTACCAGGAAGAATTCATCAGCTTCCCGCAACAGGATAGTAGAAAATAATTGCACCATGGCCTGGCGCTGAATCGGCTTACCCTCATGGAACCAGGTTCCATCTTTGGCTATGCGCATGTCTATATCACCGCAGAATGGCGGATTCCACAGGTGCACAGGAGCCGGCCCCCTGCTCTTTATTTTTGCGGCAAATTTGAAGGGGTCGACTGAGTTCTCAGACTCTTGCTTGGCTTGCGACTTTGAAATTGTAATTCTATCAACCTGTTCTGATTACGGACGGAGAAAATAGGCTGGAAACGCTGGCAAAATCAGCCGAGTCGATCACGATTAAGGCTTAACAGCCCCCTTCCGGCTTGAAGTTGAAATAAACCCCGTCAGTTCGCCATTCGCCATATTACGAATAATAATCTGCGCGGCAGTCCTATCCAAGCCGAATTCAGCGCCAATGACTGTTCGAGTCGGGATGGCTTTTATTATGGAATAGGCAGCAAGGCTTTCATCAAGGATTAATCAGTTCTTCGTTAGGGATACGGCGATGGCCGGTGTTACAATTGGCCTGATATCTTAAGAACCCCCGGTGCATATTGTCCTTGCTACATGCCTGACGATTTAGCAGTTTCAGCTTTCAGCCCTCTATTCAAGAATAAACAACCCCTTCTCGATGTTAGAGCACCTGCAGAATTTGAACGGGGTGCGTTTCCCGTTGCTACAAATCTTCCCCTGCTAAATGATGACGAGCGTAAAGCCGTCAGTATTCGTTACCGCGAGCAAGGCCAGTCTGCCGCGATCGCACTTGGCGAGAAATTGCTTACCGGAGATACCAGAACGGAACGTTTAGCCCTATGGTCGGAATATTTCGACCAGAACCCTGGCGCTGCGCTCTACTGTTTCAGGGGAGGTCTTCGCTCTAAAACCGTGCAGTTGTGGCTCGCTGCAGAAGGGATAAACGCGCCCCTAATCAGAGGTGGTTATAAAGCACTTAGACGTTTTTGCCTGAATGTTATTGAACAGGCGAGCAAGGCAGACAAATTCCTCGTAATAGGAGGTAAAACAGGTTCTGCGAAAACCCATTTACTCAAGGAACTGAAATTCGCCCTGGATTTAGAAGGACACGCCAATCACAGGGGGTCAGCATTTGGTCGTCGTTCCCAGGAACAACCCAATCAAATCAATTTTGAAAATCAGATTGCCATTGATTTGAATAATATCGAGTTTGCAAAGGCTAATAAGATCTTCGTCGAGGATGAAAGTCGGGCAATTGGCTCCCTCAGTATTCCTCATTCCCTCCATCGATCTATGAGCAACTCCCCGCTTGCAATTATCGAAGAGGATTTTGAGTTTAGAGTAGACACAATTCTCAATGACTATATCCATTCAAATTTAAAAGAATACAACGCTCTTTTTCCGCATAGCTACAGAGACATATTTGCAGACTCTTTGTTATCGGCCTTGCTTCGAATTAAACGCCGCCTTGGCGTGGAGCCCTATACCTCAATCAAGCTGCTAATGGAACGCGCCCTGTCTGAAATCGATTTCGCCAAAAGTGCTGAGCTTCACCGCGCATGGATTTGCAAGCTACTGCAGGACTACTATGATCCAATGTACGAGTATCAGCTGGAAAAAAAATCCCAGCGCATCGTATTCCGCGGCAGTAGTTCCGAGTTTCTTGATTGGAGCGAAAGAATAGATAAGAGTATTTAGACTTCCCCATGGCCATTAAAAGAATTAATACAGAGAACCTTACACCCCACATCAAAGCCGGGTCGACTCTATTAGTTCCTAATTTGCGCATCAAAGATGCGATAGTTAGTCAGTACCTGGAATTACAACCCCATGGCATTGCACCTACTCCCGCTGTAATACCAATTGATCTATTTATCAAACAGCAGTTTGAATTTGCTACCAGAATGGCAATGCCTGCCTATAACGGCCTTCAATTATTATCTCCAGAAGAGGAATTTCTGGTCTGGAATGAAATAATCAATGCCTCACTCGATACGACCCCACTCTTAAATCCCGATGAGACTGCCAGTGCCGTAGCTCATAGTTATCGTCTTGCGCGTCAATGGGTAGAGCCTGACAATTTAACAGAATGTTTATTGTCAAACTCTGGAATCAGGGATATTGCAGTATTTAAGCGCTGGGTAAATGAGTTCCAGGCCTATTGCAATAGCAAGAGCGTGATAAGCCTGGTAGATGCTACACTTTTATTGACGCGGCAGATTGTTGTGGGCAATTTACCGAAGCCCCCTGGTAAAATTGTGCTAGTAAACTTTTTTGATCCTCCCCCTCTATATCAAAAGCTTTTCTCTGCACTGCCTGATGCTGAGCGCATACAAACTATCTCTGCTGATACAGACTCTGCATGTCGCTCTATAGCTCAGGCTGAATGCCCAAATCTTGAGTTGGAAGTTCGCCAATGTGCGAGCTGGGCAAAGCAGGTTCTCGCCGATTCTCCAGCTGCTCACGTAGGAATAATTACCAGCAACAAAGATCTCTTTCGTAGCAAGTTAGAGCTAGCACTTAAGAATGAATTTCGCGCAAATGATTTGTTTGCGGACCTGACGCAGCAACCACTGTTCAATACCACGAGTAGTGATCAAAGACTTCTGGACCGGGCACTAGTTCATGATGCCTTTTTAATTCTTGGCCTGGGCAAGAATCAGTATTCGAGCACGGATGTTATAAGGCTATTGCAATCCCCTTATATCTGCTTGAGCCATGGCGAAATAGATGGTGCTGATGATGAAGAAAACGAGGTTCGTATTAAACTTGCTGCCTATTTACGACAACAGGCACAGCCAAATATCAGCGAGCATGAATTACTCAAGCTTATAAAAGATAAGAATTCCAGATTTCATTGTTACTCGCTTGCCTCACAACTGGTAAATCTAAGAACCAAGCTACGAAGGCTGAAACAACAAGCCACACCCTTACAGTGGACCCATCTATTTAAGGAAACATTAATTGAGTTTGGCTGGCCAGGTAGACTTATCAAACATGAAGAAGAAAGCTTGCTAATACAATGGCAGGAGCTTTTGAGAGTATTTAGCGCCACCACAAACATTTTTCCTCTGCTTACTTACCCCAATGCTTTAAGCAAACTCCGACTTTTAGCCGGCAAGATAATGCTGAGAAATTCTTTCGACCCCTCCCTGGCTATGTCCTTTTTTTCCATCAATGAAGCGATAGGCTTGGAATTTGACAAGATTTGGATGCTTGGTATGAATGACCAGGCTTGGCCACAGCCGGTCAGTCCGTCGCCATTCCTGCCGTATTCCTTGCAAAAAGATTTGGACATTCCTGGTAGCCACAGTGGAATCCAGCTGACTACTGCGCAAATTCAATTTCAACTGTTGCTGCACTCATGCAATTCTGAATTCGTCGCCAGTTATTGCCGTAATGATGGCGAACAGGAATTCCGGGGCAGTAGCTTTTTACTAAATCTTGCCGCTAGAGAAAATACAGATGACCGGGTATATCCATTTAGTAACAAATCCTATAGTCAATTAAATAGCAAGAAAATTGAAACTATCGACAATGAGAAC
>JAPPOG010000073.1 GCA_028818225.1 Gammaproteobacteria bacterium
CTCCCAGAACCATTGTCGCCAGAGATGCATCAGATAAGTTTATTGCAACGTTTTCTACGCCCTTCCGTAATACAGTTAGCAGGCCTAGAAGACCGAGACAAAGAAGCATCGGTTTTGTCAGAACAAATGCATTTATATGCTCTTGCCAGCTAACACCCGCTAAAGAGATTGCCAAAATCGGGAAAATAAAAAAAACACACAAAAGTTGGAAAAATGTTCTCTTATCTATTGGCAGATATTCATCATGAGTAACTGAGCCTTTACTTAGAAAATATCCAATAACTGATACGATAATTCCCCACATTACCCCCAACAAGAGCAGAGAAGTAATTGCACCAACCAAGGCTACGTTGAGCTGTTCAGCGTTCGCACCAAAAACCACCAAACCTAAGGATGAAGACATAATTCCTAATGGCATACCCATTGCTAAATATGTTTCGGAAATCGGGTATTTATTCCGTAGACTCAAAATTTCGGCACAAATCATAGTTGGTGCAAGGGTCGTTATAAGAATTCCTATATCAAAATACGGACCTAGGTTTGGCAATGCTATGAAAATAACCAGCAAAATGGATATCACAGCGAATCTGTCTCGAAAATAGCCTTCCCATAATTTCTGGAACTTAGAAGTCACTTCCATCTTAATTCTCCGATTAATTACTGGCTTTCGCTTTGCGATAGGTGTCTTTTGCTATTTGTCTCGCTTCTTCAATTTCTCTAGGCACATTCGGTCTTGGCGGCACCATCCAGCCAGATTTGTGCATATCTTTGTCTGATTTAGTGTCGTCAGTCATGTCGTTTGCGTCCCATCATAAAACTCACTTTTTTTTCAAAATCGGCTTAAGCAAGTCTGGGAAGGTACTATAATTAATTCAGTAGGCGAATCGGCCTCCCGCCCCCTTATGATTAGGGCCGCCCTATGCAGGTAGGTTTTGCAAAGATAGGACGTTACGCAGAGGAATCTTCTACGAGTAGAGTATCCAGGTAATCAGCCCAGGTTTGCATCATCTCTGTGCGCTCATCAATAAATGCTGTCCTGTTGTAGGTATCGCCCATAGGGTCTTTAACCTTGTGAGCAATTTGGAGCTCTATCAGTACCGAACGGTACTTCAATTGTTCCTCCAGGATTGTCCTACCCATCGCTCTGAACCCATGCGGACAGATGACATCTTTATTAAACCCCATTGTCCTCAGTGCGGTCCTAACACCGTTATCACTCATGGGCCTAGATTTCCCACGAGCATTAGGAAACACGTATTCACTACCACTAGAGAAATGCTTAGCCTGTTCTAATAACTCCACTGCCTGACGGGGTAGAGGCGTAATATGGTCACGATTAGACTTCTGATTGGCGGACGCCCTCACCCACCAGGACTTCTCAAAATCTATCTCGCTCCAGCGCATGGTCCTTATCTCGCCTGGCCGCTGGAACAATAGGATTGAAAGACGTAGAGCAATGGCAACGACGCCCAGGCCCCTATAATCCTGAGCCGCTAGGAGAAGGCGCTTCAGGTCTTTCGGGTCAGTTAAGGCGGCATAGTGCTTAACTTTAGCCTTTTTGAGTGCTTTGGAGAGACCTAAAGCGGGGTTTCGCTCTAACCTTCCTGTAATCCTCGCATAATCAAGCACTTGGCTTGCCAGCTGGCAGGCTCTATGCGATATATCAACCGTCCTTCGCTCAACTGTACGCAACGCAGAAAGGATTTCAGGCTCTGCGAGCGCCGATACAGGACGACGTCCAAGAGGAGGAAATAAGTCTTTCTTGAGGATTCGCAGGCTTCTAGAGCGGTAACTCTCTGATTTATCTGCCATATGAGTCTCAAACCACTCAGTAGCTATGGCTTCAAAGGTCTCCCCAGCCGCAATATTTTGGGTTAGCCGTTTAAGCCGCTTCATTTCTGCGGGGTCTTCTCCCTTAGCCACAGCCTCCCTGGCCGCCTGATGCTGCAGTCTGGCATCTGCAAGGCTGACATCTGGATAGGTTCCCAAGGAAAGTGTTTTTCGTCTGCCTGAGATGGAATAGTCATAGCGCCAGTATTTCCCCCCATTTGTATGGAGAAACACATACAGACCTCGACCGTCTGCCAATTTCTTTGGTTTGTCAGCAGGTTTCGCTCTATCTACCTGAATTGCCGTAAGTTTTTGCAAGGTCCACCCTCAATTTACGGTATAAACTGCGAGCATTATGGCATATCCCGTAAGATATACCGTAATTATTACGGTATTTCATGATACCTTAGGAGACAATCTAGGATTAAGAAATGTATTTAAGATACTGTATTTAATAACAATTAGTATCTTAGAAGATGTCGTGGGATATGAAAATGGTCGGGGTGGCCGGATTTGAACCGACGACCACCACACCCCCAGTGTGGTGCGCTACCAGACTGCGCTACACCCCGATTAGCATTGCTGCAAAGCGATAAGAATTTAACTACGATATTTTATCCGTTACTACTTCTTTTCTGCTTGAGTTCCCGCCAGTGTCAGCACTACCGGCGATCTATACTGATTAACTGCCATACACAAAGAGACATAAGACAAATCAAACTTAGGGGCGCCACAAATCAGGAAGAAAAATTTATTGTACTTACTGTGAGCAATGGGTCGTTAGCATGGAAAGTTGAATCATTGCAAACTACAACTTGGCAATAACGTCTTCCAAATCTCTCACCAGCGACTTCACTTCCTTGGAATTTACCGCTGACTTGGTCACTTCTTCCGGGTCATCGCTCATCTTCTGACGTGCGCCACCGATGGTGTAGCCCTGTTCATAGAGAAGACTTTTTATCTGGCGAATAAGAATTACGTCCTGACGTTGATAGTAACGGCGATTACCGCGACGCTTGACGGGCTTCAATTGGGGGAATTCAGCTTCCCAATAACGAAGTACATGGGGTTTAACCGCGCACAGTTCACCAACTTCACCGATGGTGAAATAGCGTTTTGGGGGAATCGGGGGTAATTCGTCGTTATTCTTCGGTTCCAGCATATCCTTCCACTCGCGCCTTTAGCTTCTGACCGGGCCGGAAAGTCACCACCCTTCTGGCTTTAATTGGTATTTCTTCGCCGGTTTTTGGGTTTCTACCAGGGCGTTGTTTCTTGTCCCTTAAATCGAAATTGCCATATCCCGACAGCTTAACCTGCTCGTTTCTCTCCAGGGACAGGCGAATTTCCTCAAAAAATTGCTCGACCACTTCCTTGGCTTCACGTTTATTTAATCCGAGTTCCTCAAACAGGCGTTCAGCCATATCGGCTTTTGTGAGTGCTCCATCGCCCATAATCAATTCCCCAGTTTAACTCCGCAAATTTGCATTAAATTGTTCTTCTAGTGCGTTGACGCATCTACTAATTATTGTATTTATTTCATCGTCACTAAGAGTGCGTGAAGGATGCTGCCACGTCAAGCCCAAAGCAATACTTTTTTTGCCTTTTGTCACCGCATCCCCTTGATAAACATCGAATATTCTCGAGCCTACCAGGAATTCTCCGGCGTTTTCCTGCACATTGCTCAAAATCTCACCAGAAGTGATGTTTTCAGCAATGACAATAGCCATGTCACGACTCACTTCCGGGTATTTTGAGAGTGCTTTTGCTTTAGGTATCTCACCTTTCTGCACTTCATCGAGGGATAATTCAAACAAATAGACAGTGGCATCCACGTCCAGTTCCCGGGCAATGGCCGGATGCAGAGCTCCCAGGTAACCGATTTCAGTCCCTTGCCCATGAAGGATCTTGGCGCATTGTCCCGGATGAAACCCGGGTTTTTCTGCTATTTCGAAGCAAATCCCGCTGTTTTGGCCTTGTAGACTGAGAATGGTCTCAACATCACCTTTTATATCATAAAAATCTGATATCCCTCTGTTATTACTCCAAATTTCAGGTAAACGATTACCACTAATCAGACCGCCTAGCATGGCTCTCTGGTGAATATCGTGCCCTTCCTGCTGGAATACCAGCCCGGTTTCGAATAAGCGCTGTCTGCTTTGCTGCCGATTGGCGTTGTAGTGGTAAGTGCTGAGCAAGCCAGGCAGCAATGAGCCGCGCATGACCGACAGGTCTTCCGAGATAGGATTTTGCAGAGGAATAGCCTTGAATTCAGAGCCCATAACAAGTTTGGAAAGCGCTGGGTCGATAAATGAGTAGGTGACTACCTCTTGATAGCCCAAGGTTGCTAATTGCTGACGAATACGCCGAACAGGTAACTCGGCTTCGGGCGCTGTCTCCAATACCTGCTGGCCCATTCCCAAAGTCTCCGGGATATTGTTATAGCCATAAATTCTCGCCAATTCCTCAATCAGGTCAGCTTCGATACTGATATCGAAACGGTAAGGAGGTATTTCGAGTGCTAGGTAGTCATCGCTGTCTTCCAATACGGTAAATCCCAGACGCTCCAAAATTTCGCGAATTTCTGAGCGCTCCATTTCAATGCCTAGCAGATCAGGTACGCTTTGATAATTGAGCTTTACCTGTGCTGCTGTCGGCAGATTACCGATCGCTTCGGTAATCGGGCCCGCCTCACCGCCTACAATCTCTAACAACAATTCAGTTGCCCGTTCCATGGCACGTTGTTGAAGCTGGTAATCTACACCTCGCTCGTAACGGTGAGAGGCATCTGTATGCATACCGAAAGCGCGAGCTCTTCCCGCAATAGTTAATGGATCGAAATAGGCACACTCGAGAAACACGTTTTTAGTGGAATCAGAGACCGCTGTGTCGAGTCCTCCCATTATGCCTGCCATAGCCACTGCTTTCGCATGATCCGCTATAACTAGAATGTTTGGGTTCAGCTCAACTTCCTTACCATCTAACAAAGTAAGTTTCTCGCCCTCTGCTGCCATGCGCACATCAATACCACCATGCAATCTTTCATAATCGAATGCATGCATTGGCTGGCCTAATTCCATCAAGACGAAATTTGTTACGTCTACAATCGGGTCAATGCTGCGAATCCCTGAGCGACGTAATTTTTCTTGCATCCAAAGCGGCGAAGATGAATTCAGATTAATATTCTTGATCACTCGCCCCAGATATCGTGGGCATCCATCTTTAGCAGTAATAGAAATCGGAAACTCATCTTTGCAACTCGCTGCAACTGAAACCTGCCCAGGATCGTTTACATTCTTTCGCGTCAATACACCCACTTCTCTGGCAAGCCCAACCATACCAAGGCAATCTCCTCGATTAGGAGTCAAGTCTAACTCTATACTTAAATCATCGAGATCAAGTGTACCTCGTATATCTTCTCCCAGAGTTGCCTCAGGGGAAAGCTCCAGTATGCCTTCAGACTTTTCCTCAAGACCCATCTCTTCGGCTGAGCAAATCATGCCTTGTGATTCTACTCCCTTGAGTTTTGCCGCCTTGATTCTGAAAGGCTTGTCTTCATCCGGAACCAAAATTTCAGCACCAATTTTTGCAAATGGCACTTTCATACCTTGCTTTACATTTGTTGCCCCACAGACAACCTGAAAAACTTTTTCACCATCATTAACCGAACAGACACTCAGTTTATCAGCGTCTGGATGCTGTTCGACCAATTGAACTTCAGCCACGACTATTTCAGAGAATTGTCGAGCAACAGCCGCCGAGCCATCTACTTCCAAGCCCGCCATAGTAAGGCTTTCCATCAAATCTTCATCACACATTTGATGGTCTACCCATTCTTTTAACCAGCTGTTACTGAAAATCACTGTGCCTAATTTCCTAATTAAACTGCTTTAAAAAGCGAATATCGTTTTCAAAATAGGTTCTTAAATCACCTACTTCATAACGCAGCATAGCTAATCTTTCTACACCCAACCCAAAAGCAAAGCCGTTGTATTTGGTAGTATCTACATTGGACATTTCAAGTACCCGTGGATGTACCATGCCACAGCCCATGACTTCCAACCATCCTGTGTTGCCGCAGATTCGACAGCCACTTCCGCTACAGCTGACACACCCCATGTCAGCCTCAGCCGAGGGCTCCGTAAAAGGAAAATAGGAAGGTCTGAATCTAACCGGCAAGTCAGTTTCAAAAAAGGCTCGGAGAAAACTCACCACAGTGCCCTTCAGGTCGGCAAAGGTTACATGCTCGTCAACAAGCAATCCTTCCACCTGATGAAACATAGGGGTATGGGTAAGATCAGAATCACAGCGATAAACCCTGCCGGGACAAATCATCTTAAAAGGCGCCTCACCATTTTCCATTACATGCACCTGCACTGGTGACGTGTGGGTTCTAAGAACAGTTCCCGGGCTAACATAGAAGGTATCGTGCATGGCCCTGGCTGGATGGTGCGCAGGAATATTGAGCGCTTCGAAATTGTGGTATTCATCCTCAATCTCTGGCCCAACGGCTACCTCGTAGCCAGCGGCACGAAAAATATCCATGATACGATCGATGGTGATAGTTATCGGGTGCAATCCACCGATGCTTTGTCGTCTTCCCGGCAAAGTGACGTCAATTTTCTCGGTGCTGAGCTTTGCATCCAGACTCGCGCTGACTAACTCAGCCCTGCGAGATTCTATGGCTGTTTGTAGCCCGGTTTTTGCAATGTTAATTTTTTCGCCCGCTGCTGGCCGCTCTTCCGCCGGTAATTGGCCAAGTGTTTTGAGCAGTGCCGTAAAACTTCCTTTCTTACCGAGATACTGCACGCGCAAGGATTCCAGAGCAGCTTCGTCTGATGCTGCGCTGATAGCTTGCAAAGCTTCCGCAAGAAGGGAATCGGTATCAGCCATAAGCCGTTCCGTTATTTAGGCAGCCAGGCTGGTTTTCGCTTGGTCTACTATTGCTGAAAAAGCTGCTTTG
Source organism: Gammaproteobacteria bacterium (assembly GCA_028818225.1). Lineage (GTDB taxonomy): Bacteria > Pseudomonadota > Gammaproteobacteria > Pseudomonadales > Pseudohongiellaceae > UBA9145. The sequence goes on from JAPPOG010000073.1 coordinate 6,791, forward strand.
TCGTGCACCGCGAGGTCTGCGAGAACCCTACGATCAATATCTATATTCGCTTTCTTTAGTCCAGCGATTAATTGACTATAGGTAATTCCACATTCACGGGCTTGCGCGTTAATTCGCGTAATCCACAAAGAACGAAACACGCGCTTCTTTGCGCGACGATCGCGGTAAGCATACTGCCCAGCTTTCGTTACCGCCTGTTTAGCTACGCGGAAAACACGACTGCGTGCACCGTAATAGCCTTTCGCTTCTTTTAAAACTTTTTTATGACGTCGATTTGCTACAACGCCTCGTTTGATTCGAGCCATTTAGATTCTCCTTGCCGACTGATTAATTGTCACGAAGCATACGTTTCACTGCAGGTACATCTGATTTATGAACAGAGGAAGTACCACGCAGCTGACGCTTACGCTTCGTTGTCATTTTAGTCAGGATATGACTCTTGAATGCGCTCTTGCGTTTGAAGCCGGAACCGGTTTTCTTGAACCTTTTCGCAGCACCACGATGGGTTTTCAGTTTTCCAACCATGTCTTTTCTAACTCCGCATTCCTTGCTAAAAAACTTAATCTCCCGCTTTTGATTGCGATCTACTTCGTTGTGATTTCGCTCAATCCTCGCCTACCGATTTGGTATGTCTCGAATTTCGCTTAACTACGTCTCGTATCTCATCAATCAAAAACGTGATCTAAAGCTTTTTAGAAAGCTTTGATAATTAATGCCTATTCCTAACGTAAAAGGCCAGTGTCCATTAACCCACTCGGATCAATGGACACTGACCCTTGCAGCAATTAGCGCTTCTTGACCGGCGCCAACACCATGACGATTTGCCGGCCTTCCATCTTGGGTTCCTGTTCCACAGTGCCGTACTCCGAGAGATCTTCTCTGATTCTCTCAACCAGCTCCTGCCCAAGATGTTGATGGGCTAATTCGCGGCCACGGAATCGTAATGACACCTTGGCTTTATCCCCATCTGTCAGGAAACGTATCAGGTTGCGCAGTTTTACCTGATAATCCCCTTCTTCCGTCCCTGGTCGAAATTTAATTTCTTTAACATGCACACGCCGCTGCTTTTTCTTATTGGCAGCTTTCTGTTTCTTCAAATCGAAAACGTGCTTGCCATAATCCATTATCTTACAGACCTGAGGGTCTGCATCTGGCGCAATTAGCACTAAATCAAGTTTTGCATCTGCCGCGGCAGCCAGAGCTTCTTCGATGGCAACTACACCCACTTGTGCACCATCTGCTCCGACCAGTCGTACCTCGTCAGCCTCAATGAATTCATTGATTATTGGCTTTTTGGGACTACTCCTCATAATGCGCGGGAGTTCTCAGACTGCTTTTCGATGCTTACCAATAGAAACTTTCCTATCAATTATCTTGTTTGTTTTCACTGCGACCAAAACGGGCTATGTCCTGGCTTAAGTGAGTACAAAACTCATCGAATGTCATCGATCCCAGGTCTTCACCTCCGCGCGTTCTGACCGCCACAGAATTTGATTCCACTTCTTTATCCCCTACCACGAGAAGGTAGGGAACCTTCTGCAAAGTGTGCTCGCGGATTTTAAAGCCGATTTTCTCATTTCTCAAGTCCAAGGCGACCCTAAACCCTTTATTTTTCAAGGATTCTTGGAGATTTTGGCAATATTCAGATTGCTTATCGGTAATATTGAGAATTACCGCCTGTTCCGGTGCCAGCCAGGCTGGCATTGCGCCGGCATAATGCTCGATCAATACGCCAATGAAGCGCTCAAAAGAGCCCAAAATAGCCCGATGCAACATAACTGGAGTCTTGCGGCTGCTGTCTTCCGCAACGTATTGGGCGCCCAGGCGTTCCGGTAAGAAGAAATCCACCTGAATAGTGCCACATTGCTGGATGCGACCCATGCAATCCTTTAATGAATACTCAATCTTGGGTCCATAAAAGGCCCCTTCTCCCGGCACCAACTCCCAGGGCAGTCCGGTGGCATTTAGCGCATCCTTCAAGGCCTGCTCTGCTTCATCCCATAGCTCATCAGAGCCAACTCGTTTTTCCGGCCGGGTGGAAAGGCGCAGAATGACCTCGTCAAAACCAAAATCCCGATATACGGAGAACAATAAATCCATGAAATCGGCAACTTCCTCCTGGATTTGCTCTTCAGTGCAGAAGATATGACCATCATCCTGCACAAAGCTTCGCACCCGCATAAGGCCATGCATGCTCCCTGACGGCTCATAGCGATGACAGGAACCAAACTCGGCAAATCTGAGAGGAAGATCGCGATAGCTTTTTAAGCCCTGATTAAACACCTGGATATGGCAGGGACAATTCATCGGCTTGATCGCATACATACGATTTTCCGATTCCACATTGAACATTTCATTGGCGAACTTGGAGGCGTGACCAGATTTCTCCCACAGTGAAAAATCTACCAACTGGGGCGTATTAATTTCTTTGTAGCTATTTTGGTTCTGAACATTCTGCATGTAATCCTTGATGACTTGATAAATCTTCCATCCCTTTGGATGCCAGAATGCCATCCCCGGTGCCTCTTCCTGAAAATGGAATAAATCTAATTGCTTACCAAGTTTCCGATGATCTCTTTTTTCAGCTTCTTCCAGTCGCTGCAAATAAAGATTCAAATCTTTTTTCGACCCCCATGCCGTGCCATAAACCCGTTGCAGCATTTCGTTATCGGAATCGCCGCGCCAATAAGCGCCGGCAACATTGGTTAATTTAAAAGCCTTAAATTTTCCGGTGCTTGGAACATGGGGGCCACGACATAAATCGATAAATTCTCCCTGCCGATAAAAAGAAAGATCTTCATCGCCGGGAATCGACTCGATAATCTCGACCTTGTACTCCTCACCCATTTCCTTAAAGAGCTTGATCGCTTCATTGCGAGGCAATACCGATCTTTCCACCTGAAGGTTTTCCTGCACGATCTCATTCATGGATTTTTCGATGGCCTGAAGATCTTCAGGAGTAAATGCGCGCTCGAAAGCGAAGTCATAAAAGAAACCATCTTCGATAACCGGGCCGATAGTAACCTGAGCCTTCGGAAACAAGCGCTGCACTGCCTGGGCCATTAAGTGGGCACAGGAATGCCTGAGTACTTCAATACCATCTGCATCTCTTTCAGTCACGATGGCTACTTCGGAATCGTCGTTTACCAGATAAGAAGTATCCACCAGGGCACCATCGACCCGACCTGCCAAAGCTGCCTTGGCAAGTCCAGCACCAATAGATTCTGCAATCTCTCCAACGGTTACGGGGTTTGCATAATCCCGTTTGCTGCCGTCAGGTAGGGTTACTTGTGGCATAGCAATTTAATCCCTGTTTTCTACACTCAATAGCGTCTCATCTACCATTAGCTTTATGGTTTTACGATAGTCAATAGAGTGAGTTTTCATACTTCTATGGAATGGTAGGCACGACCAGAATCGAACTGGTGACCTCTACCATGTCAAGGTAGCGCTCTAACCAACTGAGCTACGCGCCTATACTACATACCCTTTTCGAACCAATTTATGGCGATGCATCATCGCCGTATAATTCGGTTCTGATCCCGATAGAAAAGACTGGCGATTATACGGAATTACTCGCCTGAGTGTCGACGGCTTTTTTCCTATAAATTATTGTTTTAAGAGCCTATTTTTTAGCTCGGCAATCTGGTCTCTGGTGGTTGCTGCCTCTTCAAAAGCAAGGTTTTTTGCCTGCTCGTACATGAGGGATTCCAACTGACCAATTTCCTTCTTAACCCGGGACGGGTCTGAAAAATCGAACTTGCCGTAGGCACCCGCAGGCTCAGCAACTGCCCGAGATCGCTGCCTGCCCCGCGTAGCGGGCGCGGCATACGCACCCTCCATCACATCCAGCACCTTTTTCTTCACGCCGATCGGTGTGATGTTATGGGCCTTGTTATATTCCAGTTGCCTGTTACGACGTCGATTTGATTCGTCAATAGCCCGCTGCATTGAGCCGGTTATCTCATCCGCGTAAAGTATCGCCTTGCCATTGAGGTTTCTGGCAGCTCGCCCAATGGTCTGAATTAATGAGCGTTCTGAGCGAAGAAATCCCTCTTTATCTGCATCGAATACTGCTACAAGAGAAACCTCCGGAATATCCAGGCCTTCCCGCAAGAGATTAATCCCTACCAGAACGTCGAAATTGCCCAGGCGTAAGTCTCGCAGAATTTCAGAACGCTCTACAGTTTCAATATCCGAATGGAGATAGCGAACCCTGACATCATGTTCAGCAAGAAAGTCCGTTAAATCTTCTGCCATTCTTTTTGTAAGCACTGTCACTAGCACACGCTCTTGTTGCGAAACGACTCGATGTACTTCCGATAACAAATCATCTACTTGCGAAGATGCCGGGCGCACTTCCAGTTGAGGATCCAGCAGACCGGTAGGTCTCACTACCTGTCTTACCTGCTGCCCCTCATGAGTTTCTTCATAAGGTCCCGGCGTTGCAGAAACAAAGATAATTTGAGGAGTCAGATTTTCCCATTCTTCGAATCGCAGCGGCCGGTTATCCAGTGCAGAGGGAAGACGAAAGCCGTATTCGACCAGAGTTTCCTTGCGGGATCGATCGCCTTTATACATGGCGCCCAATTGCGGTATTGAAACATGGGATTCATCGGCAATAATCAGCGCATTATCGGGCAGATAATCATAGAGGGTGGGTGGAGGCTCTCCCGCATCTCTGCCTGACAGATAACGGGAGTAGTTCTCTATGCCATTGCAGTAACCAAGTTCCTGAATCATTTCCAGATCATACTTTGTTCGCTGTTCCAAGCGTTGAGCCTCCACAAGCTTATTGTTTTGATTCAACTGCTCCAGGCGTTCTTTTAGTTCTGCCTTGATTGTATCGATTGTTCCCAGAAGTCTTTCTCGCGGAGTTACGTAGTGAGATTTAGGAAAGACCGTTAGTCGTGGCACTTCTTTAATGACGCTTCCAGTTAACGGGTCGAAGTAGGACAGTTTCTCGATCTCATCATCAAATAGCTCGATACGAATCGCGTCCCGCTCAGATTCGGCAGGATAAATATCGATGACATCTCCTCTTACTCGATAAGTAGCGCGGCGTAATTCCATATCATTGCGGGTGTATTGCAAATCAGCAAGACGCTTTAGCAATTTGCGCTGATCGATATGCCCCCCACGATCCAGATGCACAACCATTTGCAGGTAAGAGTTTGGATCGCCCAAGCCATAGATTGCAGAGACTGTCGCCACAACGATTACATCAGGGCGCTCGAGTAATGCCTTGGTAGCAGACAATCGCATCTGTTCGATGTGATCATTGATCGATGCATCTTTTTCAATATAAAGGTCCGACGATGGAACATAGGCTTCCGGTTGGTAGTAGTCGTAATAGGAGACGAAATACTCGACGGCATTGCCTGGAAAGAACTCCTTGAACTCGCCATATAACTGCGCTGCAAGAGTCTTGTTGGGTGCCATTACCAGCGTAGGCCTCTGCACTTGCTCAATTACATTGGCAATGGTGAATGTTTTTCCGGAACCGGTTACCCCGAGCAAGGTCTGCGCATGGAGTCCGTCAGTGAGCCCCTCGACCAACTGCGCGATAGCATCCGGCTGATCTCCAGCAGGACCGAAGTTAGATTCGATTTTGAACAGTTTATCCATGTTGTTTGCGTGCCTCAAAGCGAACCCTTAAGACTACACCAGAACAGGTCCCGACTCACGGCAAGTGTTGACCGAGATTTCATTTCTCATTAGACTACGCGCCTTTTCGAGCTATACTCAATCTCAAAGTTTTGCTGCCCAATAGCTCAATGGTAGAGTAGGTGACTGTTAATCACTTGGTTCCTGGTTCGAGTCCAGGTTGGGCAGCCAAATCCTTCCCCCCGAAACTTTCTCTTTTGCCAATGTCCCTCTCGTCTTTCCACGTGCGTCGCTACACTGGACATCAGGCAATTCTATTCACCTGTGGTTAAGGGAAATGGAAATAATGTATAGTAGCGAACTGTTTTGCACAGCATTCTAGGAGAATCACTATGCGCGCGCTGTTACTAGTCGCACTACTTACCATTAGCATCTCTGTTTTTGCCCAGGACAACCCTGTGGTGGTAATGGAGACTTCCTCAGGAACAATCAAAATTGAACTACGCCCAGACCTGACACCAATCACCGTCGAAAATTTTCTCCGCTATGTCGATGCAGGCCTTTATGACGGCTTGATTTTCCATCGAGTCATCAGCGGCTTCATGATACAGGGTGGTGGATTTACGCCCGATATGAATCAGCTCTCTACCTATGAGCCAATCAAGAACGAGGCGGATACCGGCCTTTCCAACGCCAGAGGCACAATAGCCATGGCCAGAACCGGTGTAGTAGACAGCGCGACATCCCAGTTTTTTATTAACCACGTTGATAACGGCGGGCTTGATTATGTTAGCCCCAGCTCTTATGGCTACGCAGCATTTGGCAGGGTTATCGAAGGGATGGAAGTAGTAGATGCCATCGCCCAGGTTGCAACCGGCAACCAGCGGGGCTACCAGAACGTGCCAAATGACCCGGTTACGATAATATCAGTGACAAGAGAATAGGACTTAATGATCAGGCTTTTTGCTTGATAGTCTTACTCTTTAAATAAGGGAGTAACTTTTTGCTCCTGGCCGACATCACTCTGGGAAGTGACAACTTTATGATTCGCATTGGCGTAATAAACTTCCCAGAGCGGATCGCTTGCCTCTTCCTTAGGCTCAAAGCCATCAACTGCTTCAACTAAAACTGACCTGATTTCCTGAAGATCAATTTTTTGACAAGCCATTTCCAGCCTGTCGAGTAATGATTCCAGAGATTCCCAGCTCAGGGTTTCTTCTTCGGCGCGCATTATCTTGGGATGCTCAGTGCCGGTTACTGATTCGCCAATTAACAATTCTTCGTAGAGTTTTTCCCCTGGACGCAAACCTGAGTATTCAATAGCGATATCACCGCGGTAGGAATTCTCATCTTTAATATCATAACCCATTAAATGCACCATCTTTTTGGCCAGGTCCACAATTCGGATCGGCTCATGCATATCTAATACAAAGACATCGCCGCCGGTTGCCATTGATCCTGCCTGAATCACCAGCTGTGCTGCCTCCTGCACTGTCATAAAGTAGCGAGTCACTTCCGGATGGGTAACAGTCACCGGCCCACCAGTGCTTATTTGCCTTCTAAACAGTGGCACGACTGAACCAGAAGAACCCAATACATTTCCAAAGCGGACCATGCTGAATTTGGTGCGACTTTCCCTTTGCGCCAGAGCCTGAAGGACTTGCTCTGCAAATCTTTTAGTGGCTCCCATGAAGTTAGTTGGGCGTACTGCTTTGTCGGTAGAGATAAGAACGAAGTTTGCAACATCAAACTTCTTAGCAGCTTGTGCTGAAATCAAGGTGCCAAATATATTATTTTGAGCACCTTCAACAATGTTTTTTTCAACCATCGGAACTTGTTTATAGGCAGCTACATGATAAACCGTATCCACATTGAAACTCTTGATGGCATTTTCCATTTGCGCCCGATTACAAACAGATCCAAGCAAGGCGATTACTTCAATCTGTTCGCCATTCTCAATAGTACGCAAGGTATCTCTTAGCTCACTCTCAATCTTATAAAGTCCGTATTCGAAAGAATCCAGCAGGATCACGCGCGCAGGATTGATCGTGATAATCTGACGACAAAGCTCGGAACCGATTGATCCACCTGCACCGGTTACCATTACGGACTGCCCATTGATACATGCGCCTAATAATTCTGGATTTGGTGGCACGATATCTCTACCCAGCAAATCTTCGATATCAATATCGCGAATCTCATCTACCCCAACCTTGCCTGAGACCATGTCAAACAAATCAGGCACAGTTTTTACATGGACAGGTAAATGCTCCAATCGATTCAATATCTGCTTTCTTTCTGCATGCGTTGCCGATGGAATGGCGAGGAGAATTTGACGGACGGCGTAACTCTCAATTAATTCATATAAAGAATTAGGGCTATAGACTCTGATTCCATGAACGGTGCTGCCCAACATGCGATGACTATCGTCAACGAAGGCAACCGGCAAATACTGGTCGCCGTTCTGAAGCGCTACCACCAACTGCATGCCAGAACTACCCGCCCCATAAATAATAACAGGCTCTTTCGGCCTGAAGTTTTGAATCAAATTCTGGAGAACTACTTTTGCAGCAAAGCGGCTTCCGCCAATGAATAAAAGCGCAATCATCCAGAAAATTGGCAGGAATGAATAATCATAAGTTTGTGGCGCTTGCGAGAAAAAATAGGAAACAGCGAATAGGCAAGCGGAAATTGTTACGCCCTGAAGCACCACAAAGCCAGACTGCAAACCCATATAAAGCACAATGGCACGATAGAGACCGATGCGGATAAAAACAAGAATACTCAGGATTGTGGCCAGCGCCAGGTAGAAATAAAAACTCTGGTCCTGGGCCATGAACTCTTTGTCCAGCAATTCGAATGAAAATTCCAGAGCCAATACGAGCATGATGCTGTCGGCCAGCATCATTAATCCTTGTTTTATAGTTCGCGAGACCGGAATCGTAAACAATGCCATAGTTATCCCCTGTATCTTCCTTTATTTGATCCTGATAGCGGGCTGAAATCCACCCTTTTCTGTATACCAAAACACCATGGCTTCAAGCTAATCCGAAAGTCATTAGCGCAGTCAGGCTAATTCTTCTAATTTGCGAACTCCATCAATTTCCCGGCATTTAATCGTAAAGCCAGCAAAATCAAGGGACCAAGGGCTATGCCGCAAAACAGTACCCCATATTCTGGTTGCCGGGTAGACAACCATGCCAGTGGTGCCAGCCACAAGCAATTAATTACTAATACTCTTATCGTCACCTTGGCGTGACTTTTATACATTCTGGCGGCATTTTGATAGGCATGACTGGCATGGCCTTCATACCAATTTTCTCTGCGGCCAAGGCGAATCAACAAGGTCACTGTTGAATCCACCACAAAAACTCCCAATAAAATAAACCAGGTCCAAACCGTAAAACTTTCACTCTGCATCGAGATGATTGCCAGCGTACCCAACACGAATCCGATAAAACCGCTCCCCACATCTCCCAGAAAGATTTTAGCAGGCGGCCAGTTCCAGAATAAAAAGCCTGCACCAGCAGATAATAAGACAGCCGAAAGCAATCCAATTAACTGATCGCCGCTATTTATGACGAAGAATAATGACATTACATTGACAAAAAGCAGCTCAGTCGTCGCAAGGCCATCAATACCATCCATGAAGTTGTAAAGATTTAGCAACCAGACCATTGCGAATACGCCCATTACACTCAAGATCAGTGGATTGGTTAATGTAAACAAGCCGAAATCGATTGCCGCAACACCACCCAGCCAATATACCGCCCAAATAGCTGTGAGAAATTGCACCGGCAATCTCCAGCGCATCCGTAAAGTCAAAACATCATCCAATAATCCTAGCAAGGCTATAAGCAGCGCTCCGGAAATTGCTAAAAATTCGGCCTGCGGAATAAACCCGGAGAAATAGAAATAAACGACAGAAGATTCGAAGAGGAGGCAGATACTTAATCCACCGCCCCGGGGAGTCGGCAAACTATGAGCACTGCGAGAGATTGGTGCATCCAGTAGGTGTAATCTGGGCGCGTATTTCTGCAACAACCAGGTAAGTGACAGGGCTGCCAAAAATACACCGCTATACAGAGGCAGCAAGGACATGCTCCTTACTCCATGCTGAATTCGAGGCCCTTATTATATCGAAAGCTTTTATTTTTTTACTAGAAAAATCAGGCACTTTCATAAATTTATGAAAGTGCCTTGGAGATAACTATCAGTCGCTCACGATGACGATCTTGTGACGATTCTTCTCCACAGTGGCAATTCCAACGCCGCGCACCTCAGCCAGCTCCTCGACGGTGTGAAAATCACCAAACATTTCCCGGTAAGCAACAATCTCCCGCGCTTTAACCATGCCAATCCCATCGAGCGCATTGACTATGGATTCAGCATTGGCACTGTTAATGTCAAGTTGGATGATTTGCTCGGTAGTCGAATCTGCTTCGTCGGCGGCCTGGGCAACGGGCATGAAGGCTAAAAATAGCGCGGCAATAACCGCCTGCATGTATACGAGTTGTTTCATAGTAATTTCCTTATCGCGTATGAATCGTGTTGGAGCCACTCTCCAGCACTGGGAAATTGAGTCTAGCAGAGATGCTAGCTAACGCTAGCCACGGCAGAATTAAACGCCAAGAGGGTCTCATTTGGTGATTCAGCGCGGGTAATGGGACGGCCCACTACCAGGTAATTACTTCCATTTTGTATAGCTTCGGCTGGCCCCACGACGCGTTTCTGATCACCACTGGCATCTTCAGGGCGGCGAATGCCGGGAGTGACAAGAACAAAGTCATCTGGCAGTTGTGCCCGCAGTAGTTTTGTTTCCGCTGCAGAACAGACTACGCCATCCAGGCCGGAATCACGAGCAAGAAAAGCCAGCTTGCTAACCTGTTCCTCTGGATTAATGGGAATCCCGATTTGTTCCAGGTCATCTTTCGCTAAGCTGGTCAGTACCGTAACCCCAATCAGTAATGGTCTATTGTCACCGAACGGGTCCAGTGCTTTCCGGGCTGCTGCCATCATGGTTCTTCCTCCCGATGCATGGATGTTTAACATCCATACGCCGAGATCAGCAGCGACAGAAATTGCGCTAGCTACAGTGTTGGGAATGTCATGAAACTTGAGATCGAGAAATACATCGAACCTGCGTGCCACGATCTCCTTTACCAGTTGCGGTCCACTGGCGGTGAACAGCTCTTTGCCAACTTTAACCCTGCAGAGATCCGGATCGAGTCGATCGAGGAATGAAAGTGCTTGATCTCCGGAGTGGAAATCAAGCGCGATGATTATGTTCTTACTCACAGCAAGCGTATTCCAGAGTTACTGCAACCTTTGTGTCGATGACTTGAAGCAAGACTTCATTATTTTACCCTAAATCAGGCCCCTCCTGCCTCCAATATCGGCTTTATGCGATCCCATTTTTGGCAGCTCGGACATAGCCAATAGAGAGACCTGGATTCATAACCACAGTGATTACACTGGTAAACCGGATTTTTGCGGACTAACTTATCAATCATTTGCTGTAGTAAGTTCAGGTTGCTACTGACAGCTGCATCTGTGCGAGGAATCTGTAGCTTTAACAGCTCGACCAGCCCGGTTAAGGACGGCTTGCGAGTAAGGTAATCATTTAAAAATTCAATGGCCGCCTCATCGCCAGCGCGATTTTTTACCAGGTCAGACAAGGCCAGGACTACACTTACATCTGGCTCTTCAGGTAGGGTGTTGGTCAACAACTTTTCATACTCTGGCATGTTATGAATCTGTTCATAGCATTCTGCTAATGGACCTAATACCTGACTAATAAATTCCGGGTTGTTAGTGCGTATCCTGACCAACTCCTTTATAGCCGCCTTATAGTTTCCAAGCCGCTGTTCAATTTTTGCCAACAACAGCGATGCCCGGACATTTTTCCGATCGAATGTAAACGCCTTTTTAATTTGTTCTTTCGCTTTAATATTCTGTTCTTCATCAAGGCTTTGTTCTGCCAATTCACAACAGTAATGCGCGGCTGCTGCTCTGATCTCACTGTCACGCTTATAGTTGATGCTGCTGAGAAGCTGAGAGCAGCAATTAATAGCCTTATGCCATTCTTTCTCTGTTTGATAGATAATGATCAGATGTTTTAGGGCCTCCCATTGCGCCATCGTGCCTTCGCCGAGAACCTCTTTGAGCAAACGTTCAGCACGGTCTAGTAAACCAGCTGAAATGTAGTCAATTGCTAATTGCAAACGTGTGGAATCAGAAAATGATTTGTCTAAACCGGGTCGAGCTAACAAGGCCTGATGAACTTTAATAGCCTTATCAACTTTGCCGCGTCGGCGTAATAAGGCACCAAGGGCAAGATGGGTTTCTACAGTTTCACTATTTATTTCCAGTGCTTTTATAAATGTGTCTATCGCCTCATCGGGCTCATCGTTTAACAAGAAATTCAAACCGACAAAGTAGTCGGCAAAGATATCATTTGTATCCCGCGGCTTGGCTTTAAAGCCTGGTGCTGATAAACGCCCAAGCACCCAGCCGGCTATTACCGCAATCAGGAGTAAAAAATAGATGCCGAGACCTTCCACGACTTACAAGTCCTTCAGTGTCATCGCTCGTAACTGAGCAACTTCCTGTTTCGCATCAGCAAGTTGCTTGTTGAGCTTTTTGATTTCAGAGCGAGCCTTTAAATTCTTAAAAAATCCAAGGCCAAGCAATAAGCCGATAGCACCCCCGACAACGAAAGCACCAATTATCCAAATCGATACTGGCTGTGCAGGAAAGTTCCAGGCGCCAATAGAAATACTTACTGGCGTTGTGTTGAAATAGGAGAAAGTTATGCTGGCGGTAAAAACCAGTATAAGGAACAAACCCGAGAGCAGATTAATGATCTTATGCATCCAAATTTTTCCTGCCTGCCAAAATTTTGAATTGTTCAGATAAATTCAGCTGAAAGAAAAACGGCATAACCCAAAAGGCTATGCCGCTCTATTAATCTTTACCAAACTAAAGAATTAAATCATTTGCTTTTCCGCCAACATGCTATTGTTGACGCGATCACGTAATTCTTTACCTGGCTTGAAGTGCGGCACATACTTACCACTCAGGGCAACCGGAGTACCTGTTTTTGGATTGCGACCAATTCTTGGCACTCGGTAGTGCAGCGAGAAACTGCCAAATCCTCTGATTTCGATTCTGCCTCCTTCGGCCAACACCTGAGACATATATTCCATAATCGCTTTGACCGCCAGCTCAACATCTTTCGATGATAACTGCGTTTGTTTACCCGCTATGCGATCGATAAGTTCAGACTTAGTCATAGTTTTCCCCTGTTCTAACCAGAAGTTAAACCCATGCTCCTGAGTGATAGCCAGAATCCTCGAAATGCAAGGATTCTAAGCCATACCTTCGGGTTCAAAGCCTAACAATATCAGATAGTTAGACTTTCAGCTAACCTTTGTCCATTTCTGCCTTGATCAAATCACCAATCGTACCCGGTGAAACATCGCTGGCATCCTGGTTTTTATGTTCTTGTATTGCCGCTTTTTCATCATCAATCTCAATTGCTTTAACCGACAAGCTGATAACGCGGTTTTTGCGGTCGACACTAACGATTTTAACTTCAATCTCTTCGCCCTCATTCAAGGCATTACGCGCATCTTCAATCTTATCCCTGCTGATTTCAGACGCCCGCAGTGTTCCTTCTACTCCTTCTTGCAAAGTTATCGTTGCGGACTTTGCTTCAATGGCAGTAATCGTTCCCTTTACGATGCTTCCTTTTTCGAATTCAGAAGCATAATTCATGAAAGGGTCATCTTCTAATTGCTTTATACCCAGTGAGATTCGCTCTCTCTCTGGATCAATAGAAAGAATTACAGTCTCGATTTCATCGCCTTTTTTGTAATTGCGAACCGCTTCCTCGCCTGTTTCATCCCAGGAGATATCTGAAAGATGTACGAGACCATCTATGTTGCCATCAAGGCCAATGAAGATACCGAAATCAGTAATTGACTTGATGCTGCCAGAAATCTTGTCGCCTTTCTTGAAGCTCTCAGCAAAGCCGTCCCATGGATTCTGAAAACACTGCTTAATACCCAGTGAAATCCTGCGACGCTCTTCATCGATATCCAGCACCATGACGTCAATTTCATCCCCGAGCTGGACGACTTTTGAGGGATGGATATTCTTGTTAGTCCAGTCCATTTCAGAAACGTGTACCAGACCTTCAACACCTTCTTCCAGTTCAGCAAAACAACCGTAATCAGTCAGGTTAGTCACTACCGCTTTGACTTGTGTATTTTCCGGGTAGCGCTGCTTTATCGCCTGCCAGGGGTCTTCACCCAGTTGTTTCAGTCCCAGGGAAACACGGTTTCGATCACGATCATACTTGAGCACTTTTACGTCAATCTCGTCGCCGACATTAACAATTTCGTTGGGATGTTTGATGCGCTTCCAGGACATATCGGTAATGTGCAACAAACCGTCCACACCACCCAGGTCGACGAACGCACCATAATCAGTCAGGTTCTTAACAATACCCTTGACTGACATACCTTCCTGCAGTTTTTCCAGCAGTGCATCACGCTCTTCTGTGCTCACAGATTCCAGAACTGCACGCCGCGATACCACAACATTGTTGCGCTTGCGATCCAGCTTGATTAAGCGGAATTCTAATTGCTGCCCTTCCAGATGCAGTGTGTCTCGGACCGGTCGTACATCCACCAGGGAACCCGGCAGGAAGGCGCGGATATTGTTCAGATCAACGGTGAAACCACCTTTCACCTTGCCATTAATGATGCCGCTGACTATGTCATTCTTTTCATAAGCGGCCTCCAGTTCCATCCAGGATTCAGCTCGCTTGGCTTTCTCGCGAGACAATCGGGTCTCGCCAAAACCATCTTCGACAGTTTCCAGCGCAACCTTCACCTCATCCCCTACTTCGAGGGACAGGTTGCCTTGCTCGTCGAGAAATTGTGTTCTGGGAATTACGCCTTCAGACTTGAGGCCAGCATGGACTGTTACCCAGTCCGTATCGATGTCTATTACGGTGCCGGTAACGATGGCACCTGGGGTCATATCTATTTCGCTTAAGCTCTGCTCAAACAGATCTGCAAAATTTTCACTCATAATAAATCCAATATATACAACAAGTTGCAATATATAGTTAATCTATATTGCAACCAACCACAATCCAGTTCTCGTGGGTCAGTTAATAATCATCGTCAGCTCGCCAAGACTGGTGTTGCGAACTGTCGATACCCGGTTTTTTTTGGAGATCTTAGCCGGTCTGGGCTGCAAACAGATTGAGTACCTTATTGACCACCTCATCGATAGTCAGGTCGGTGGAATCTAAAATCACAGCATCTGCAGCGGGTTTGAGTGGTGAGACTGGACGTTCACTATCCCTTCTATCCCGCTCTTTTAGGTCTCGCAAAAGATCGGGCAGAATAGCATCAATACCCTTATCAATCAACTGCTTATATCGCCTTTGCGCCCTCTCAGAGACGCTTGCAGTGAGGAAGATTTTGAGGTTCGCATCGGGAAAAACAACTGTACCCATATCGCGACCATCGGCCACTAATCCGGGTAATTTCCGGAATCCTAATTGGCGTTCGTAAAGCGCTTCCCGGGCAGCAGGGATAGCCCCCACCTTCGATGCCAGGTCACTGCCAAGATCGGTCCGGATTTCCCGGGAGACTTCGGCTCCATTGAGCATGACGGAGCCCCGGCCCGCACTACCGAATTCAATATCTAAAGTTTTTGCTAAATCAGCAACTTGGCTGTGATTATCGAGATCTATGTTGGCTTTATGCGCAGCGATACCCAGGATTCGGTACAAGGCTCCACTATCCAGCAAAAAAAACCCCAGACGACTGGCGACTTCTGCGGCGACTGTGCCTTTGCCAGAACCCGACGGTCCATCGATTGCTATGACTGGAATTGCACTCATTCAGGACCGTTCAGTCGATTCGGCAAGCTTTATGCCTGCTTCACGAGCAATATTGAGGAATCCGGGGAATGAAGTGGCTACATTGGCGCAATTTCTAATCTGGATTGGGGCATTGGCTCTTAATCCGGCAATAACAAAAGCCATGGCTATTCGGTGATCACCAAAACTATCGACCATTCCACCACCGATATTTCCTCCTTCTATGCGAATGCCATCCGCAAAAGTTTCCAACTCGATGCCAAGAATACGTAATCCCGTCGCCATTGCTTCGAGTCGATCGCTCTCTTTGACTCGCAACTCCTCCGCACCATGGAGCTCAGTCACTCCCTTGGCGCAGGCCGCGGCAATAAAAAACACAGGAAACTCATCGATTGCCAATGGAATCTGATCTTCTGGCACATTTATGCCTTGAAGTTCAGCAGAAGAAACTAGCAAATCAGCAACAGGCTCTCCCCCTACCAGCTTTTCATTGCTTACTTCAATTTTTGCACCCATAGCCTGCAGTAAATTTATGATGCCGGTTCTGGTTGGGTTCATACCCACATGTTCCAGTCTCAGTGTCGCACCCGGCGTAATGGACGCAGCTACCAGGAAAAACGCCGCTGAAGAAATATCTGCTGGGACATCGATATCTGTTCCTTTAAGAATTCCACCACCGCTAACAGTCGTTTTACCGTTTACCAAATCTTTTTCCAGTTCATAACCGAATCCTTGCAGCATGCGCTCGGTATGATCCCGGCATGGTGCTGGTTCGCTCACGGTAGTATCGCCTTCAGCATACAGACCCGCCAGTAACAGGCAGGATTTAACCTGGGCGCTGGCGATATTCATCTTGTAGTCAATGCCTTTCAGGTTACTTCCGCAAATTCTTAGTGGAGGCGTACCTCCTTCTGCTGCATCGATCACTGCTCCCATTTCCTGTAGCGGATCAACGACTCGCGACATGGGTCTTTGGCTCAAAGACTCATCTCCGGTAAGTTCCGAAGTAAAATTCTGGGCTGCCAATAATCCCGCTAACAACCGCATCGCTGTGCCTGAATTGCCCATATATAAAGGGACTCTTGGCGCTTTTAATCCATCTTTGCCTACGCCATACAGAGTTACTTCACCATTATCTGGACCAGTAATGGTAACTCCCATCTCTCGAAATGCATTTAATGTGTTAAGGGAATCTTCACCCTCCAGAAAACCACTAATTCGTGTTATTCCTTCAGCGATAGAACCAAATATTATCGATCGATGCGAGATAGACTTATCTCCCGGCACCCTGATACAACCCGATACAGTACCCCCGGGTTCAACCAGGTACGTTACCTCTGATTCCCGCGCTACTTGATTCACCTTGCCACCAAAATATCTATCTATGAATTCGTCTCGAACTATCTTTGCATTGGCAAAGCGGTTATATAGAAAATCATGATCATGCTCAGTAATCTTTTCCTTGAACTGCTGTAAGCGTTCAATATAAGCATCCAGCACATTGCAGGTAGCGTCAGCATTGGCAACGAATATGTCAGACCACATTTTTGCATTACTGGAAGCCAAACGGCTAAATCCGGCAAAGCCTCCGGCGGCATATTTGAAGATACTCTCGCTTTGATGTTGCTCTGCCAAAACATCGACAATTGCATAGGCCAATAGATGCGGCAAATGGCTGGTGGCAGCCAAAATCTCATCGTGCTTACCGAGCTCCATTCCCAGCACATGGGCCCCCAATGACCGCCATAAATCGTTTATCAAAGCGATTGCCGTTGGAGATGAATTCCCATGAGGAGTAAGAATGACGTTTCGATCTACAAACAAATCAGCGGTCGAAGCAGCGAATCCACTTTGTTCAGAACCAGCAATAGGGTGGCCTGGAACAAAGCGCTCCTGAAAAGCAGCGGGTTGTTTCTGGACTGCCTCAACGATAAGCGTCTTGACGCTTGCTACATCAGTGACGATGCAATGATCATTCGCTGTATCAGCAATTGCTGCAATCAGTTCAGCGCTTGTCATTGATGGCAGCGCGATAACTGCCACGTCCACCCTGGGCAATAGTTCTGCCAATGAGCCTGAGCGGTCAACGACGCCACTTTTTTTAGCGGATTCCAAAGCTTTTTCGTCAGAGTCAGCAGCAAAGATCTCAATTTCTTTGCATGCGTTTTTCAGACCACGAGCAATGCTGCCCCCAATTAAACCGAGACCGATAATAAGAATCCGTTTTGTGAAGATCTCAGACAAAATTCTGCCTTCCCTATTACTCAGGTAGTGCCATTCACAAATGCCGGATAGGAACCCAGAATTTTGATTTCCGCAGTGCAGGCATTAAGTTTGTCAAACAACTCGACAATAACTTCATCTTTAATATGGCCTTCAAAATCAATGAAAAATACGTATGCCCAGGCCTCAACCTTTGCTGGCCGCGTTTCAATCTTGGTTAAGCTCACCTGCAAGTTCTCGAAAGGCTCCAGAATTCTGAACAGAGCACCGGGTTTGTTTTCGGTATAGATCAGTACACTAGTCTTATCCTTGCCGCTACTTCGAGTATCTTGCTTGGCCAGAACCAGAAATCGAGTACTGTTGTGCCGCTGGTCCTGAATACTTGCTTGTAAAACCTGCAAGTCGTATTCCTCCGCGGCCAAAGCGCCTGCGATCGCAGCAACTTTCGGGTCGTTTAAAGCCTGAGCTGCGGCCTGGGCATTACTTGGGCACTCTGAAAGCTTAACAGAAGGAAAATTATCCTGAATCCAATGTCGGCATTGGGCCAGCGATTGTTCATGGGAAACTATGGTTTCGATTGTACTCCTCGATGCGTCCGCATTCGCCAACAGGCACTGAACGATGGGCACAACGACTTCGCCAACAATTTTTACATCACTATCGATCAAACAATCCTGGGTATTATTTACCGCCCCCTCTGTTGAATTTTCAACCGGAACGACGCCATAGTTCACTATATCCTCTTCAACAGCTCGGAAGACTTCGTCAATACTAGAGCATTCATGTAATTCACAATTATCAGCAAAGTGAGCTAATACGGCTGCCTGTGAGAAGGTACCTCTGGGTCCCAGATACGCTACTTTCACTTGGTGGTTCAAGATTTATTCCCCAGAGATTTTTGAATTGGGTTACGAGAATCTATTGCTTAAAGCGGGCTTTACCTGCGCAACAAATTACTCAGAATCTGTTGCTGCACCAGATTCCTGGTCCGAGCCCCGGACCGATTCCTGATCAGTTTCCTCTATTGCTACCTGCTTACTTGACTGCTCAGCTTCCAGTAATTGCTCATCAGGTTCATCTACCTGCTCAAGGCCCACAAGCTTTTCGCCTTCCTTGAGTTTAATCAGCCTGACGCCCTGGGTGTTTCTTCCCTGCACAGAAACTTCCTCAACTCTCGTTCTTACCAGTGTGCCTTTATTTGAAATCAGCATTATTTCGTCGTTATCAGAGACTTGAACGGCGCCCACAACAGCACCATTGCGTTCACTGGTTTGCATACCGATAACACCCTGCCCACCGCGGCCATAAACGGGGTAATCACTGGTATTAGTGCGTTTGCCATAACCATTTTCGCTTACAGTCAGTATTTGTTTATCTTCAGCCGGGATAATCAGGGAAATCATGCGGCATTCCGCCGCTATCTTGATTCCCCTGACGCCTCGTGCAGTTCGCCCCATGGGCCTGACGTCTGACTCTTTAAAGCGAATCGTTTTACCCGATGTACTTACCAGCATGACATCTTTTTCCCCATCGGTAATCGCTG
The DNA here is from genome assembly GCA_028818225.1 of Gammaproteobacteria bacterium. Classification (GTDB taxonomy): domain Bacteria; phylum Pseudomonadota; class Gammaproteobacteria; order Pseudomonadales; family Pseudohongiellaceae; genus UBA9145. The sequence continues at coordinate 26,068 of JAPPOG010000073.1, forward strand.
TACCAACCAACTCATCACCTTCTTCAAGCTCAATCGCTCTTAATCCTACGCTTCGTTGTCGGGCAAAATTATTCAGGCCAGTCTTTTTAACTGTGCCGTTGGCAGTCGCCATGAATACGAAATGATCTTCATCATATTCTTTTACAGGTAGCATGCTGGTAATTCGTTCACCTTCCTCAAGGGGTAAAATATTTACAATCGGTTTGCCGCGGGAAGTACGGCTGGCTACCGGGATGTGAAATACTTTTAACCAATATACTTTTCCGACGCTACTGAAACACAAAAGCGTGTCATGAGTATTGGCGATCAAGAGATGTTCGACAAAATCTTCATCTTTAACCGAAGCAGCAGCTTTGCCCATACCGCCTCGCCGCTGTGCCGAATAGTCCGCAAGCGGTTGTGTCTTGGCATAACCACTTTGAGAAATAGTAACTACTCTGTCTTCTTCCGAGATCAGGTCTTCCATGGTGAGATCCTGTTGCGATCCCACTATCTCGGTCCGCCTTTCGTCCCCGTATTCCTTGCGTACTTGCTCCAACTCTTCCCGCACCACACTGATCAATCGCGGCTGATTTTCTAAAATATCCACATAGTCCGCGATCTGCTTCAGCAGCTCTTTGTAATCGTTGATGAGTTTTTCATGCTCCAGACCAGTTAAGCGATGCAATCTTAATTCGAGTATGGCCTGGGCTTGTTCCGGCGAAAGAAAATATTCGTCGTCTTTTAATCCATACTGCTGTTCTAATTCATCAGGGCGACAGGCATCGGCTCCGACTTCACCTAGCATCTCCAAAACGCTGTCGGACTTCCAGGATCGCGCCAGTAACTTTTCTTTAGCCTCTGCCGAACTGGGAGAACTTTTGATCAACTCGATGACTGCATCTATATTGGCCAGCGCAACGGCCAGGCCTTCAAGAATATGGCCGCGCTCTCTCGCCTTGCGCAACAAAAAGGTGGTGCGACGGGAAACAACTTCGCGACGGTGACGAATAAATGCATCAAGAACTTCTTTTAAATTTAATAGCCTGGGCTGGCCATCAACCAAAGCAACCATGTTGATGCCAAAAACAGACTGCATCTGCGTCTGCGCATACAGATTGTTAAGTACCACATCACCCATCTCGCCTTTGCGCAGCTCAATAACTATTCGCAGTCCGTCTTTGTCCGATTCATCGCGCAGTTCAGTAATGCCTTCCAGCTTCTTCTCTTTTACCAGTTCCGCAATGCGCTCGATCAGCTTCGATTTGTTTAACTGATAGGGAATCTCCGTAACGATAATACTTTCTTTACCCGACCTCTCATCAAGGATGACTTCCGCACGAGCCCTGACATAGATGCGCCCTCTACCGGTTCGATAGGCCTGAATAATGCCGGCCTTACCGTTTATTATGCCGGCTGTTGGGAAATCCGGCCCGGAAATGTGCTCCATTAAAGCATCGACTTCTATGTCAGGATCGTCGAGCAAGGCGATTGATCCACTAATCACTTCATTCAGGTTATGCGGTGGAATATTGGTTGCCATTCCCACCGCGATCCCCGATGAACCGTTTACAAGCAGACTTGGAATCTGGGTCGGCAAAACATCGGGAATGTCTTCCGTACCATCATAGTTTGGCGAGAAATCGACAGTTTCCTTATCAAGATCTGCCATCAGGTCATGGGCAATTTTGGCCATGCGTATTTCTGTGTAACGCATTGCAGCGGCAGCATCGCCATCAATGGAGCCAAAATTACCCTGCCCGTCAACCAGCGGATAGCGCAAGGAAAAATCCTGCGCCATGCGCACGATAGTGTCGTAAACAGCAGAATCACCGTGGGGGTGGTACTTACCAATTACGTCCCCCACCACACGGGCTGATTTTTTGTAAGGCTTGTTATAGTCATTGGAAAGCACGTTCATGGCAAAAAGCACACGTCGATGTACCGGCTTTAGTCCATCCCTGACATCTGGCAACGCGCGACCGACAATCACACTCATCGCATAGGCAAGATATGATTCACGCATTTCACTTTCTAATGCGACAGGCATAACCTGTTTGGCAAACTCAGACATAAACTAACTTTTTCCTAAAAGAGTGGTGGGTAATACGTAGTAGCTAGAGGGTAATTTTGCTGTGTTATTTGCAAGAGAATTATTACTTTCCATTAGTGTTTTTAGCACTGATGCTATCTATTTCCAGCCATGGTTCGGCGATTTTTTTGACACCAAAAAAGAGTGATTATTAAGCCTTCGAATCTACCTAAAATTGTACCATAAAACAGCCCGGAAATGACATAGGAAACACAAAATTATTTCTATATTTTTCTCATTTATTTCAGTAACTTAAAAACGTATCAGCGAATCAAATCAGAGCGCGCTATTTTTCCAATTTACGGGTATGATTCCTCCT
>JAPPOG010000015.1 GCA_028818225.1 Gammaproteobacteria bacterium
AGTTTGGAAATGGGATGAACCCAGTGGCGGAAAGTTCGAAAGCATAAATCGACCTACAGCAGGGGCGCAATTCGAAAAGGAACTACCAGTTGGTAAACACCCACTACAGTTGTATTCACTCGGTACTCCAAACGGTGTGAAAGTCACTGTGCTGCTGGAAGAATTGTTGGCACTGGGTCACGAAGGTGCAGAGTATGATGCACACTTAATAAAGATTAATGATGGCGAACAATTTGGCAGCGGTTTTGTTGCCATTAATCCCAATTCAAAAATTCCAGCCTTATTGGATGTCAGTACTAATCCACCGACCCGCGTATTTGAATCCGGTGCAATACTTGTCTACCTGGCAGAAAAGTTTAATGAGTTTATCCCAACGGAGCCAGCGGCAAGAGCCGAGTGTTTCTCCTGGATAATGTGGCAAATGGGCGCGGCACCTTTCCTGGGCGGCGGTTTCGGCCATTTTTATGTGTACTCTCCCGAGCGCTGGGAATACCCGATTAATCGCTACGCCATGGAAGTAAAACGTCAACTCGATGTATTGGATCAGAATCTGGCGAACAGGCGCTTCATCTGTGGTGATGAATACAATATCGCTGATATTGCGATTTATGGCTGGTACGGGCCACTAGTAATTCGCACGCTATACAAGGCGCAAGAATTTCTCGATGTGGCTTCTTATACAAACGTTGTACGCTGGGCGAAAGAAGTGGAAGAGCGGCCAGCGGTAATGCGAGGCCGACGAGTAAACCGAACCTGGGGACCGGAAGAATATCAGGTGCCGGAGCGGCATGATGCCAGCGATCTGGATATACCTGAGTCTTAGCATTGTATTACGCAACCACTAGACTTTTTGTGCCGTAGTTGATTAACTCAACTCCAGAATAATAAAAAAAACAAATGTAACTTTAACGAGAAGGATTACGATGAAAATTATTAACTTTTTCCTTGCAATTATTTTGCTTGCTGCACCCATACTGGCCAGCGCACAATTGTCGCCGGTTCAACAGAAGGTGCAGGAGATCATGGCCATGGACCATCGCAGCGATGCCGAGCTGGCCCGGGATGATGACCGCGATCCTGTTAACGCGATCGATTTCATGGGTATTGAAGCTGACATGACCATTATCGAGTTTATTCCTGCAGGACAGGCCTACTACACGAAAATTCTGGGGCCATTGTTGCGTGATAACGGCCATCTCATGGCCATCGACAGTGCCGGCACTTTCGAGCGCTGGGGCGATTGGATCGAAATGCCGGAAATGGGCATGGTACATCCTATTCCCATAGAGATGAGTTACAACGGTGCCGAAGGCCGTTACGAGATCGGTGAATTGAATTTTGGTTTACCGGCAGGCACGGCAGACAAGTTCCTATATATCCGTGAGTATCACAACTTTAATGCCGAAGATAATGCACGTATCAATGCGGCTGTATTCGATTCCTTAAAGTCAGGTGGTGAATACGTGATCATCGATCATACTCGACGTCATATGCAGGAAGAGACGCGTGCACTCGGTAGACGTGAAGATCCTGTGACTGTTATTTACCAGGTACAGCAGGCAGGATTTGTATTGGATCGAGTTACCGACATGTTCTTCCAGGAAAGTGATGATCTCACTAAAGAGGTCGGTGAGATTCCAAATATGACCGATAGGTTCTTCCTGGTTTTCAGAAAGCCTTAAAAGAAACAGAAGCTCAAAATAGAAAGCCCCGATTCGTCGGGGCTTTTTTGTGTCTGCAGCGCGAAGTTAGCGCGAAGATAGTCCACCTATCCAGATTGGGCTGGACCAGGCGATGGCATCGTTTGCCTGTTCTACTTTGAAGTAATAGTAGTCTCCCTGGTCAGGAAAGCCTGGGTCTTCAAAGGCAAAGCTCACTTCCCTGCGACCTTCCGTAATCACTCTGCGTAAAGTAATAGCATCATCGGGATAGTCTTGTGCTGGCAGAGTTCTGGTAATTTTTCCATCCATCAACTCGCTAAGTGAGAATTCCGTTTGGGTCGCGGGAATAGTTGCACGTTCGCGATAAAATGGAGGCGCAGAACCGGTCTCAGCCGCTTCTTCCAGATCAATACGAATGCTTGTATCCGCACTTATATCTGACAGAGACAGTAATATTGAACTGGTATCGCCACGACTAATAGTTCTGAAACTGACTCTGTTGTCTTCGACCATCATTGCCTGGGTAGTCGGGTTGAAAAAGTCCATGGAATTGGCAGCAACAACCGTTGCGCCATTAACTACCAGGTCACCGCGCCAGTGACGCCAACCTCTGGGTGCATCACCACTATAAAAAGGTGTCGCAGCAGAGGAAAAGCTGACGAGAATATCCTGCTGATCACTGCCATCTACTTCCAGTAGATACTCCTCTTCCCAGATTATCTCGTCGTTTTTAAGTAACTGCACTGACTTGATCGGTGCTGTACCAATAGCACTTCCACTGATAGACCTGTTTACGCTATAAGGAGCTCGCTGGCCCATACCGGTTCCATTGACATCGAAATCTAAAATGATGCGATCGCCGGTTGTCGCGTAAGTACGTTTTGCTTTCATGCCATCAAAGATAGCATCGCGCGATCGTTCCGGGGCCAGCACCGCGCCGAGCCCACCGCGTTGAGCCAGGGAATCCCGATGGGGAGCGGAGTAACCAGGGCGTGACAAATGATCATCCGATGCCGCAATCACCCCCACCTCATGACCATGGGATAGATAGGCTTGCATGAACCACTGAAACGACCCATGCATGGACATTATCTCGATTAAGGGTTCCAGTTGGGGATCCGATTGACGGTAGTCACCGGGATTATGGGCGTGGGGAATAATGACAATATTGTTGGGATCATGTCGTTCGTGTAGTTCGGCATAGAGGGAAGACAGCACTGGAAACTCCATGGCCGAAACCGGTGTCTGATTTTCGATGTTACGGAACAAGACATTATGGTGGCCGCCAAAACGAGCATGGCGACTCCACTCCCAACCCAAATAAGGAATAAATTTTCCTGGCTCATCATATTCCGCACTGGTGCGACGGATAAGCTCCCATTCACCCGCATCGAGCCAGATATCGTGTTCAGAGTGAGTCACATAATCCAGCCGCGCATCATCGCGAGCAAAGCGCATGAAATAATCGACAGTGCCAATTCCTTCCGAGTAACCCGAGTGTCCATGGGTGTCGCCCCAGTAGATTCGGAACTCTGGGTCTTCCTCTACAAGAATCGGGTTTCCTCCGCCGGTAATTGAGCCATCAATGCTACGAATAGAGATCCAGTAGGAGCCGGGTTCGTCGATAGCTATTTCCAAAACAGTAATGGCATCGATTCCGGCAGCCGTTGTTGCAACTACTTCATCATTTAACAGAACTTCAAATGCAGGTATTTCTCCTGTAGCCCGATTAAAGTATTGGTCCTGGGCTCGAACCGATAACTCAAACACTTCGCTGGGCTCTACCACGCTCGGTGCAAAACCGTGAACGCCTGCGGTTTCACCACCAACGATTTCAAATGGCGTGATAGGCAATGAACGCCATTCGCTGCTTCCATCCAAATCAACATAGAGCGGAAGCGGCATGCGTTCGCTTTCAAATGTTGGAGTCATTAGTCCAGGGCCACCCTGGCTGCGATCGCCATAGGTAATTGTGACACTTGAACCCCTATCTAATTCGCCCTCAACCAGGCGAAAGGCGATTGCTGGTTGTGGGTTGCGAAAACCACCATGGGGACCAGAGGCCATAATGGTTTCTCGCTCAAAAACCGCATCATCATCATCGGTAGTGATACTTACAAAACCAGCTGCGCCTGGATCATCAGTCTGAAAGCTTCCCCAATTGGCGTTGAAATGTCTTGCTACCCAGAATCCTCCGCCTGTGGTCATCGGGCGAGTGCCGACTCGCCAGGTCTGTCGAATCTCAACCATGGAACTGACTTCATGCGGACCAAGCGAGTCGCTCGTTAACAGACCAAGAGAGCCTGCTTCATCCCGCAAGGTAAACTCACGAATAAATCTATCTACATTACGGGATTGGTTTACAGCTTGCTGACCTGTTGGAGGAATGGTTGCCTGCAAGCGTACTCTTGGAGCATCTATTCCTACCTCGCCGCCGGCCAAGGCATAGGCATCAACCCAGTCAGCGAGTAAATCAGCTCTTTCCACGATAGTCGATTCGCTGGTGGCTTCAACTGCCAGGTCGGATTTGAGTTGCTCTACACGCACCCTTAATTCCGGGGTCATGTAGTCATTTAAGGTTGCCTGTTGTTCATTGTCATTTGAGCAGGCCTGGAGAAAAACCAGTATGGCGGCAGAGAGAATTATTCTTTTTCCAGACACTACTAGATTTATCGCTGACATGGCGTTTAGCTCAATAAAGGGTCGCATTAAAGGCTAAACCGACTGCTGCTTTAGTGCAACTTATCCATAATTGGTTTGAATTGCACCAGAGAGTGGATAACATCTACTCACTGATCTCAGGCAATTAATAAAAAGAAGCAGCTATGAAACGCAGAAAATTTATTCAGGTAAGCGCGGGCGCCGCACTTTTATTCAATCCCTCCAGTCTGTTGGCACAATCTTTCGATTTAGTTGTTCGCGGCGGGCGAGTTATCGATCCCTCACTCAATCTCGATATCGTCGCAGACGTCGGTGTTATCGGTGATCGCATCGCGGCAATAGTGCCCAATCTGGGTGAAACCGGCAGCACGGAAATTGACGCCAGGAATAGAATCGTCACGCCTGGCCTGCTGGATATTCATGCCCATTACGCCCGGGACTCTGAAGGGCCACACATCTGCCTATCCGATGGTGTCACAGGTTGGGTCGATGCCGGCTCAGCGGGCGCCGACAATGTGGACGAGATCGTGGCAGTCGCCAGGTCCGCACCACAACCAGCGCGCATACTCCTGAATATTGGCAGGCGAGGCGTTATTCCTGAAGGAGATACGGCAGACATATCGCTGGCCAATGTTGAGGTGGCCAAGGCGGCGATAGCCCGCAACCTCGATTATGTGGTTGGGGTAAAAGCGCGCATGACCGAAGGTGTTACCGCCAACGACATAACAGTTATTCGACGGGCACAGGAAGTGGCCAGTTACTTTAACCTGCCATTAATGATTCACATGGGACAGTCCGCCTCTCCCATGGCAGATTTATTGGCAGAGCTGAAGCCCGGTGATGTAGTCACCCATATGTACGCACCACCGCCCAATGCCATTATCGATGACAATGGCAACATTTTCCCCGAAGTGTTGGAAGCACGACGACGGGGTATTTTCTTCGACGTAGCAAATGGACGGATTGATCATCTGCGCTGGGATACCTTCGATGCCATTATGGCAACAGGTTTCTGGCCTGACACTATTTCGACTGATGGGTTTTCTACCAGTCGCAGTGCGCCCAGCGTAAGAGACTATCCCAACATCATGTCCAAGTTTCTCAACTTCGGCATGCCATTAAGTGCGGTGGTTAAATCGTCAACGCTGAATCCTTCGCGAGTCTTTCCCTTCTTGCGCAATAAAGGAACCCTTCATGTTGGCGCTCCTGCAGACATCGCCATTCTGGAATTAAGGCAGGGCAATTTTGAATTCGTTGATAACTACGAAAACATACGAATGGGTGCTCAAAGATTATTCCCTTTTGAAACTATCCTGGCAGGAAGAAGGGCGCCAAGAGCTTAAGGACAGGTATTACTGCGTTTCTCGTTTTCTGGAGACCGGCAAGCTCTCGAGATAGTCTTTTAATTGCATATCGATGGCTTCTTCATCGACGTCCAGAATGCCCAGCACCTGACGCGTGATCAGCAAACTGGATTCCAGCAGTTCCGGAAATACCTGATTCGCGCCAAGAGAGATAAGTTCTTCGTAATGGCCATGATCCTGGCAGCGCACAATTATGGGGACTGTTTCATTTGTCTGTCGGATTCTGGAGATGGCATTCTTACCTTCCTCTAGTGACTTGAATGTAAGTACCATGAGCTTTGCTGAGGCGAGCCTGCAGTGGCGTAATATTTCAATATTATTGCTATTACCGTAAACGATATTGCGTCCATCTTCACGATTCTTCTCTACTGTATCGATATCCACTTCTATAGCAACATAGGGAATAGCATTGTTTTCCAGAAATCCTGCTAGCAAGTTTCCCAGGCGACCAAATCCGCCGATGATTACATGATTCTCGAGTTGCAGATTTACAGGCAGGCTGCGGGAGGACTCTGACCCTTGTGGAAAAATCTTCTGACCAATTTCATCGGCATGACGAATCAGGAAAGGGCTTATTATCATGGTGAATATTGCAATGATGATAATGAAAGAAGCCTGATCCGGCGGTAATACTTCATTTACCAGTGCCAGGGTCAATAGAGCCAGGCCAAATTCCCCGGCCTGCGCCAGGTTTAGTCCGACAGTTGTTGCGTCGCGAAGAGAAAATCCCAATAGTCTTACTATACTCGTGACGGTAATACTTTTTATTAACACCAGGCCAATTGTAAAAAGAAGAATGCGGGGCCAATAGTCAAACAGTAAAGCCAGATCCAGGTTCATTCCGATGGTTACAAAGAATAATCCCAGCAAGATATCTTTAAAGGGCCGAATGTCGCTTTCGATCTGGTACTTGGTAGAACTTTCTCCAAGCATCATGCCGATAATGAATGCACCAAGTGTCATGGATAGATGAAACATATGCGTTAGCCATGCCGCCAGTAAAACCACGACCAAGGTTGTAAGCAGAAAGATTTCTTCAGAATTCGCCTTGCTAACTTCTTTATAAACCTGAGGTAATACCCATGTTCCGATAGCAAGTAATATGGCAACCAGGGCTATCGCGCTGCCCGCGGCAGTTAGTAGGGCGCTGCCCAGGTGTTCGCCACTGCCACCGGCAAGTACCGGCACCAGCACCAGAAATACAACAGCTATCAGATCCTGAAATAGCAGCACGCCAATAGAAAGCTGGCCATGCTGATTGTGTAGTTGACGGAGATTTGAAAGTTCCCTGGTGACAATTGCTGTAGAAGAAAGAGCGAGACTACCGGCAATGACAATGGCAGCAGGAACATCGTTTTCCCAAAGATATACCGCAGTAAAAAACAGTGCTGTGCAAACCACGACCTGGAATCCGCCCACACCAAACACGGCAAAGCGCATGTGAATCATCTTCTTGAAGTTGAATTCCAGGCCCAGGGAGAACGAGAGAAAGACGACACCGAATTCAGCGATGAAACTGAACTGACCCGGATCCCCAATAAATCCGATAGCGGAGGGGCCGATTAGTACACCCACAATCATGTAGGCAACGATGCTTGCCATGCGAACACGACGTAACAGCAGCACCCCCACCAGGGAAAAGGAAAGGACGATTAGATACTGCTGAAATAGATTCAAAAGCATTGATCTCAATATATGAAACCAATCCAAAAAGTTAATCCAGGAATCTTATTCTACTTGAGTTATCAGTTTATCTTCTATGAATAAAGTAAGAAGACATAGAGAATCAACTTCAGCTATTTGATTAGCTGAATACCTTAGGGGTTAAAGTAGTCCAGAGTAAGAATTGGTTGGCTAGCCGTAAGTATTAAGAGAAGAACTAGTCATTTCCACCACCACTGGCACGACGATCACTAATGATCTGCTGATAATCTTCGTCGGTCAGGTAGGTGATATTGACATGAGCATGATACATGTCATCGTAACTGCGTTGCCCCCAACCAACCCATTGTGTCGGATCAGGGTTATGGGGGTTGTCTGCAGTGTTGTCATGCCAGGCGGTAATCTTCAATATCGTTCCTGCTGGCAGCACCGGCGCTGAATTTTCTGAATACACATAGTTTACATGCCAGTTGAAATTGAAATTGTCGACATGACTCAGCATTTGTACCTGGCCGTTAGGCAGAATCGCCTCCATTGACATGGCCTTTCCACGAATATGCATGTGGGGTTGATAATTTTCCAGTCTGGCTTGAGTCGCTAGAGGTACGTAGGCATGGTGAGTAGTAATCTTGCCCGGTGGAATATCCAGGGTATCCATGGCTTGCATTACGCCAAGAGCCTGGGAGTAAACACGATACTTGGGCACGTAACCTGCGTCGTGAAACCAGATGCCTAATTCAGTTTGTGCAGTAATCTCTTGTCCTACGGAGTGATAATGATTGTCGAAAGCGATGCGCGAACCAGCTTTTATTAACTTACCGGTGTTTTCCCTGAACACGTCACCAATCTTGCCCACTGCGAATTCTGTTAAATAGCTGCCACGACCTGGCACATCCACTGCCGGTGTAAAATCGCCAGGCTCTTCTTCCTGTTGTAAGTAGACTACGGCGTGGTGTGTAACCGGCCTGGATTCCATGGTTGGTCTCACTTCCATACCGGTAATCCAACGGTCTTCGGTAAGCCCGGTTTCGATTATTGGCGTCCACCACTGGTCCTGACCCTGTGCCGACTGAGTCCAGGGCGTGGAGCGAATAATTAAATCTGGCTCACGGCCGTATTTTTCCGACAGTCTCCAGATATCATCTGCAGACCAATCGATGGGAGCAGGTAAGTCTTCCGGATTACCCTGAGGTGCTCCCGCATCTACCCAGGCGGCGATGGTCGCAATTTCATCATCGGTAAGCGAAACATCATTATCGTATTCTTGAATACCAACGGTTTTGTCCAGATGCCAGGGTGGCATTTCCCGCGCTTCAACTCGTGCCTTGATTACCGGTGCCCAGGGCCTGACCTGTTCATAGGTCATCAAGGCCATGGGAGCCATTTGCCCGGGACGATGACAGGTATGACAATTTTCCTGCAGTATGGGAGCGATATCTCGACTAAACGTAATTTCTTCTTGTGCGTTTGTAGTGCCTGCTACACCAAACATTAAGATACCAGCCAATAATCCTGTTTGCGTATGCCCAGCTGTTTTCATGATCTGCACCTGTATCAATCGAATCGATATTTATTCAACGTTAAGCTTGATGTAGCCGTTGGTCCAACAACAGAAAAAACCACCTGCCATAATAAAAGACTGCCCTCCGGAATCATCCCAGGCCAATACGCGTAATACATATTCCCCGGGCATATCGAAAGTGGCTGTGGTTGTTGCTTTACCATTTACAAGGTCCGGTGTTTCGTCGGCAAATTCTACCTTGCCTGTGCCTCTATACTTACCCAGTACTAATCCGTTTCTTGCCGCCTGTCCCACAGACCGGGATTTTTTCACGCCGTCATCTACTGACCAGATAGTCAGTTCAGTATTTGTTCCAGCAGTGGTTGTAATAGTTGGCGAATACACGCCCATAGGTCCCTGGCCGGGCTCACCATTACTGCTGAACCGCACTAGCGGTGGCGTGTTGCCGCTAGTGATTTCTTCCAGAGCGGTGATTTCCCATTCCGGCCTCAAGTGTCCGGGTATGGCGATGGATTCACTTCCCGAATTGAGACGCCAGGTCAATTGCTGATCGCCAAACTCAGCGGGCACTTCGATGGCGAAGACACCGGTATGACGTCTGGGATAAAAAAACTCTGGTTGTCCGCGGTCTTCCGGTCCTGGTTCGAATCGATTGTTCTCACCGATTGGAATGGATAAATGTTCTTCATAATTTCGATTGAAATAGCCAAATACCAGGCTAAAGCTTCCGTCTGCATTGGGATACCAGCCTTCGAAGGAAGGGGATACGCTCTGCCCCTTACTATGGGGTAATGGGGCATCAATTAAGTTGCCCTGGGAGAGTCCCATTAGTGGTGCAGCAAGCAGGCAAATAGAGGCAATGATCTGGAACGAGCTTTTCATTATTGGTTCTTTACCGTTCTCAATCTTCCTAGATTGGACCTACCGGAAGTTACAGTCAAGGCCTAACCGTCTGCAGGGTGCTGGATGCGCTGGTGCCATTTAGCGGTTTTAGCTAGTATGCGGAGAGTTTGTAGAGAGGTTCTGAGATGGCAATTATCTCTAGAAAGTGGGCGAAAAGAATCGGCATCGGAATCGTAGCTTTCTACATCGCCCTTGTGGTGATATTTGAAACTCTGTTAGGCGTAGCCCAGCCTCAGGCTGGTGGAACAATTGTCCTGACCTCGTTCAGTGACGAGGGTGAACCTATTGATCGGGTAGTATCACGCCTGGACCGCAACGGTGAATTGTTTGTAGCCGTAAATCATTGGCCACGTGCCTGGGCTCGAAGAATCCAGCGCAATCCTGACGTCCAAATTACTGCTGATGGTGAAACCTGGAATTACACTGCGGTAGTTTTGGAAGGTAGTGCCCATGATCAGGCGGCAATCGATTTTTCGGTACCTATTGCATTCCGCTTTCTCACGGGATTTCCGCCACGCTATTTTTTCCGATTTGATCCTAAAGCTGATTTGAGCGAGGTGAATGACATAGATAGTCGAACGATTGAACTGGCAGCACAGTATGGTGCCAATGTTCGCAACATTGAGAGTAATGGAATAAATCTTCGTATAGTTGAAGCTGGTGACGGGCCATTAGTGGTATTAGTGCATGGCTGGCCAGAGTCCTGGTATTCCTGGCGACACCAGTTTCCCGCTTTAAGTGCAGCAGGATATCGAGTGGTCGCACCTGATATGCGTGGCTATGGTGGTTCGACAATTCCTGAAGCAATCGATGATTACAATATTAAAGAGCTGACAGGCGATATAGCAGGATTGATTGCCGCACTGGGTGAAGAGAGTGCCGTCCTGGTTGGACACGATTGGGGTGCACCTATTGTTTGGCAAACAGCCTTGTTGTATCCGGAAAAAGTGAGTGCGGTTGTTGGACTCAGTGTTATTTATCGCGGCCGCTCGCAAACTCGACCGAACCTGCCTTTGCGGCAAGATCCCGATGAGGATTTTTTCTATACCAGGTATTTCCAGGAACCCGGAATCGCTGAAGCTGAATTTGATGCTCACCCCCGTGCACTGATCGCGAGACTTTATACTTCCCGTTCCCCTGGCACTCCGACTCATCCACCGGAAGTCACTGATACCAGAGCCAGCGCAGGAGGATGGTTAAACCGTTTGGGAGAACCGGTTCGATTGCCTGATTGGTTAAGCGAAGAAGATCTTAACTATTACACTGAAGAATTTAAGCACGCAGGCTTTAGAGGTGGCATTAACTATTATCGCAACGGTGCCCTAAACTGGGATCTAACACCAGAACTGGCTGGCGCAAAAGTTTCGCAACCTGCACTCTTTATTGCCGGTGAACTGGACATCGTAAATCGCGGTGCTACGGCTGCAGAATTACAAGCCGCGGCAGATCCTCATTTTGCTGATCTCAGGGGAGTGATTTTGCAACCCGGTATCGGTCATCGTAATCAACAACAGGCACCGGATGATACGAATCGACTTTTATTAGAGTTTTTGGAATCTTTATAGATTAGTTATAGAAAGAGGAAACAAAAATGAGACTAAAACAAAGCGTTCTTCTCTCTTTATTTTATGCAGCCTGCTTTTTTTCACAAACGATTTTGGCACAGGGCTCCTATCCGGCACAGTCAGAAGCATGTGATCCAGACAGCGATACCTTCTTCGTTTGCGGTTTGATCAATCCCGAGGACTTGTATCAGGTTCCTGGCACTGACTGGGTAATTGCATCAGGTAGAATCTCTGATTATGCGGGTCCCATCTATGCGGTAAATATAAACAACCATCAGGTTGAGGAAATATATCCGCATAACGCAGCTATTCCAGATTTTAATCAAAACATTTACTCGGAATGTCCTGGACCTATTCTTGTGTTTCAACCTCACGGGCTCACGCTGCGAGAAGGCAATAATGGTAATCACACGCTTTACGTGGTTGGTCACGGGGAACGGGAAGCTATTGAAGTATTTAATCTCGATATGAGCAGCGAGATTCCAGGCCTGAGTTGGACTGGTTGTATCCCTGCACCGGAAGGAACTCGCCGAATAAATTCCATTACTGCTTTGCCGGGCGGCTATCTGGGCGCAACCAACTTCGATACTGCAGGCGGCCAGTTGTGGGAATGGCATCCCTCAACAGACTGGATAGAAGTACCGGGTTCATCAATGCCAGGACCCAACGGGTTAGTGTCGTCTGCAGATGGTGAGTGGTATTACGTAGGTGGATGGAGTGATCGCGCTTTAGTGCGAGTATCCAGAGGCAAGTCGCCAGTGGAAGTTAACCTTATTCCCGTGGGTTTTAATGTGGACAACGTGCGTTGGGGTAATGATGGAAGGGTCATTGCTGCAGGGCACATTACCCGCTGCCCTGATGTAAACCCCTGCGAGCTCTCCGCTGCTCGCGTTGCTAAAGTTCACCCTTCGACCTTTGCAGTAGAACAGCTTGTTGACTACAAAGGCAATGGTTTTTTCAATGTCGGTACCGTGGCGATCGATGCAGACGATGAGATCTGGATCGGTGGTATCTATGGCAGTTTTGGTATTGCCAGGTTTCCGCAGTAAAACCTTGATCACTAATATGCGCTGTTTTTCCCGGGATAATTCGATTTAGCAACAAACTAAAGATCTGTATGGGTAACCTGTTTGTGATTCTTGTGCATGAATTGCTTGAAGAATTTTCGTTGGGCGCTTTTTTAGTACAGCAACATTCCCGGTGCAAACCGAGCGGGATTGTAGAGCTGGGTTGCCTGTTATGACCGCAGGCATGTTGAAATTGATTAAGGATTGATAGCCAGGGCTACCCACTCTGGATCCGTCGCTCGCGATGACACTGCTACTACAATGTATTGTTTGCCCTCGTGCATGTAAGTCATCGGGGCGCCAGTGGTTCCTTTTTCCAGGTCAAACTCAGCAACTACATTTCCGCTTGCTTTGTCATAAGCCCGGAAGATTGTTCCCCACCGCCAGGATTCATCGTAGCCAGAGCCGCTGGGATCATAGGCGCCACCACCGGGCACTACACCAATAACCGCATCACTTCCCTCGCCAACAAACAACAAACTGCTGGTTACTAATGGAGCAGGGCGATTGGGTATCCCCAAGGGAGGAAGGCCCAGATCCCTTAACAGTGGATGGTTTCGGGGGCCATCACCATTAGCGACCGACCACTCCAGTTCACCGGTATTCATGTTCAATGCGGTGACACGACCATAAGGTGGCTTAACAATAGGTAGCCCCTGAATGTTTGGTGCATCCGGAGATCCCTGTGCAGTTGTATGAGTCATGGTTGCTGAGGCTGAAGTAGTCGGTGCTATTCCTAAGTTACCTGGATTGGTATAGGAGACAGCAAAGTACAAACCTGTATCCGGATCAAAGGCACCGGTGTTCCAATTGCCCGATCCCCAGGCATCAGGTTGGGTAATCGTTCCCTGATTACCATCTTCAATCCACGGTGATGGGGGCGTATACAAAGGCCCCAAGGTAAAGTCAGCGACTAGTTCAAGTGCTTGTTCGCGTAGCGCCGGAGTAAAGTCGATCAGGTCTTCTTCGCTAATCCCTTGCCGGTCAAAAGCAGGGGGCCTGGACGGTATTGGTTGGGTCGCCGAAGTAGCTTCCCCTTCAACTATTGACTGAGGCACTGCGGTTTCAATTATTGGCCAGACTGGTTCGCCATTAGTTCTATCGAACACATAAACGAATCCATTCTTGTTAGCTTGCATTACTGCTTTAATCTCACGTCCATCAACATTGATGTCGCCCAGAATTGGCGGACTGGAATTGTCATACTCCCACAGGTCATGATGAATCATCTGGAAGTGCCAGAGTCTTTCACCGGATTCCGCATCCAACGCAACCAGGCTGTTTGCGAACAGATTGTCGCCAGGACGATGCCCCCCATAATAGGCAGAAGTTGGAGCGCCTAAGGGAACGTAAACAATTCCGAGTTCATTATCAGCGGATAAACAACACCAGGAACCGAGATCTCCGGACCATTCTGCTGAACCATCCTCCCAGGTGTCGTAACCGAATTCTCCTGGTCTTGGAACGACATTAAATTCCCATTTGAGTTCGCCGGATCGCACGTCGAAGCCGCGAATATTTTCTGGTGCTGCTTCTTTTATAGAACCACCGTCGCCGGCACCATTAAGAAAACCACCGATTATCGCCGTGTCACCAACTACAAGAGGTGAAGTCGTGAGCGCGAAGTTGTTAGCATCTTCTGAATTGTAAGTAAGATTTACCCGGCCAGGTTCTTCGCGACCGAAATCTGGAAAAGGTTCTCCAGTCTGCGGATTCAGTGCATAGAGATAGTTTCCTCTTACCGACAAGATGCGTTGATCAATGCCCTGTTCCCAGTGCGCAACACCTCTGGCACTAATTCCTGCTGCCTCCAAAAGAGTGGCCTCATAGGGATCCTGTGTCCAGATAGTTTCACCTGTTGCCGGATCGAAGGCTTCTACTAATCCGAAAACATTGTGAGCATAAAGAACACCATCAATCAGCAAGGGAGTGGAGCGGAGATTTTTCGTGCCAGCCAACCCCTCGTAGCGTTCTCTCAACCAGGCTGCTGTGCCATCACGACGCCAGGCTATTTCCAGATCAGCCACATTTTCTGCATTAATCTGATCCAGTGGTGAGTAACGCTGAAAATTATTGTCACCCCCAAAATAGCTCCAGCCACCGTCTTCCAATGGTTGTCCATTAGCAAGCAGCGGCAGGTATAAAAATGAAAAAAAACAAATTGCGCATCTTCGGTAAATGCAATCTCTGATTATTAGCATGGCGCAGTCCTGGCTGGATCAGCTCATATTTTTATAGGTACTTAATCTAGCGGGCTCTGGTCATTACCGCGAGCACTTTAAATCCCTGCCGCAAACGATTCGACGTTTGTTGTTGCGCGTCTGCAGGGCTGGAAGCAACGATAGGATAGCCGCAGGCTATGTTTCTATCGAGGCATACTGCCAAGACTTCCTGCACCATCGCTTCTACCTCTGGCGCGTTAGGACCCTCTGCATCGATATAGCTTGCCATATCAGTCGGTCCAACAAATAACACGCTGACTCCAGGAACTTCGACGATTTCGTGCAGGTTGGCGATTCCTTCCGGTGATTCGATCATTATCATGGCGACCAATACGCCATAGTCTGCCGAGCCCCAAACTTCATCTCTATCCCGGCGCATCGCAGCTATTGCTGCTTCAGCCTGGCTTTTGTTTTCTATGTCTGGAAATAGAATTCCATAGGCGCCCGCTTCTATTATTCCTGGTATTACTTGTTCTGGTGTATCTCTCATATTCAGCGGAGGCCGCACCACCGGTGCGGCTACTGGTGAGCCATCACCATCGCTTAGGTCATAGATCATTCTTCGCAATAAACTGTCATTAATATCACCATACTGTTCATCGATTACAACGAAGTCTAAATCGAAGCGAGGATCGCGGGTAAAGGTACCAATGGCTGCTTCACCCGCATTGAGTTTATTAATGATGGGGTTTAAATTTTCTTGTGAAAATGCGAATGAACTTATTGCATAGCAAAAATAGATTGTCAGTGCCTTTAATAAGTTCATTCGCATAACGATCAAGTTTGCGCTTTTAGCTACTCGGATGGCATACGATGTAGCGCACAGATTTTGTTGCCGGCAGGATCACGTAAATAGGCGATATACATTTTCATCCCACCACCTTCACGTATTCCAGGTGGATCTTCAATTGCCACCCCGCCATTTCCCAGTCCGGCTGCATGCCAGGCATCACATTGATCAGTGCTCTCTGCCGCAAATCCAATTGTGCCACCATTAGCATAAGTAGCAGGTTCGCCATCGATTGGCACTGATACTCCAAACACTCCAGTGGCGGTGCGATAAAACACGCGACCCTTGTCATCCATAAATCCCGGTTCTATGCCCAGGGCCCCTAGTGCTGCATCGTAAAATGCTTTTGCTGCTTCGACGTCATCTGCGCCGACCATGACATGGCTATACAAGATTACATTCCTCTAATTAGTTCATAAAAACGAGTCTGGCAGAGTATCAGATGATTAGGGCCGAAGTCATCGCAAATACATTCGGCTTGATTCAGGAGTTTGATTGAGTGACTGTCGCCCGCAGGGAGCGGGCGCCAAGCCTGCAGGGATGTATTTACGGCGTGTCACGAAAACAAACTCGTGGATCAAGTGTGCACTGCTGCTTTATGTAAGTGCAGACTAGCGGGATGCATTACTGCAGCAGCTTGCAGCCCTCCAGGCTTCCCTCCCCCGGTAGGAAGCCCTGCTATGCGGTCTTCCTAAGTCGGTCGGTGCTTCGCTTTTATTGCTGAAATAATCAGCTCTACTCGACTGTAGCTTGCAGAACAGTCGCGTTACTTCTTCTTTATTGCTAGTAATTACTGATCCCGGTAACGGGGAGTCGAGACATCCACAGAAGAGTTTTGTGAAGGATCAGGATAGGGTAGCCAGCTCCAGAAAGGCAGCATCTGTATTTCCATGCTGGCTGGATCAAAATTCTCTTCCATCCACTGGTCACGGGTGGCAACGGCTTGAATCTGGTCAGCCCTGGTTTGTAGGCAGTCATAGCAAACCGAACCCGGCACAAAATGTTCTTCTCCCTGGGTATCCATACCTCTTGCCAGCATCAGTTCTTCCATGCGCTCGGCAGTATGAAGTTGTGCTTTATAGAAGTCGGTGTAACTAAAGCCTCGTGCAATCGCTAATGGAGACCAGCCATCATCGGTCAGTGCACTTAAGTCCGCGCCTCTTTCTACCAGGTAATCTACAACCAGATTAACACCACGGAATCCAACACCATGTAAAGCTGTCTCGCCACGATAGTTGCGTGCGTTTACATCATTGCCCTGAGCTACACAGATACGAACTGCTTCCAGTACCTCTTCTTCCTGACCAGTGAAGGAGCCACCATCTTCACCGGGATTCCAGATATGCAAACCAGCAGCGACCATCAGGGGAGTTGTACCATCGGCAGTAGGAATATTGGCATCAGCACCGTATTCGAGGAGTAAGCGCATGGCTTCTACATCAGTTACTTTTGCTGCCAACATGAAAGCAGTGGCACCCAGGCGATTGAACCGATTACGCTGGCCATCACGGATGCCATTGCGAGTCATGCGCGCGTTTACATCAATGCCCGAGTCCAATAATTTTTTCATCAGTTCGATGCTATCAACTGTACCGGCTGCGAACGGGCCCGGTGTGCCAAATGCCAGATTCATTCTTCGCGTACGCACTGTTTGATGAAGGGCATTCCAGCCGGCATTGGCCTGATTAACATCAGCACCGCGATCGATTAGAAGCGAGGCTAATTCCCAGTTGGCATTCGCTGCTGCTATTACTAAAGCACTTTGGCCATCGGATACAAAATCATTAATGTTTGCTCCCGCATCCAATAAGGCTATTACCGCTTGCATGTGACCAGCGCGCACCGCAAACAACAGCGCTGAAAAACCAGTCGGAGGTGGGTAAACAAATGGGCGTGTAGATCCACGGGAAGGATTATTGGTTTTAATATGAATATCGGCGCCGTATTCAGTTAAAACGCGAATAGCGTCAGCATTATTTTCTGCGGCTGCCCACATCAGGGCATTCTGTCCACGAGAATTTTCACGCTGATTAGGATTGGCACCATGCTCAAGCAAGACTCGAACCGTATCGGCGTCGCCGGTGCGAGCAGCCGTCATAATTAATGATTCGCCTTCCGGCATGGCCTGATTGGCATCGATACCTGCAGCGAGTAACTGCGACATTATTTCACTATTACCGTTTTCAGCAGCAAGTGCCCCGGCGGTTACACCATAGCGATTAGAAGCGTTAGCATCAGCACCGTTGCCCAATAGTAAGCGAACAATATCACTGTTATTGCTGAGGGTTGCCCATTGCAATGCAGAGGTAGAGTCTGCTGAAGTGGAGTTAGCCGAGACACCAGATTCCAATGCGGCACTCACTGAATCAATTCGGCCTTCGTTAATCGCCTTAATTAACTCGCTTTCCGTTGCGGCAAAACTGCTAAATGAAAATGCAAGTGGAATGCTAATGCAAACAAGTCGGTTGAGTATGCGAAAAGCAAGAGAAGCGAGCATTATTACTAGAGATCGCTTAAAGGTTCGGTACTATCGGAAATGCTGGCTACCTGCACATCAACCTTATCTAATAATGATAGACCAAGGTTCATAAACGGTGTGTGCATTGGATACTTCAGGTGACGTCCGCCTTCCAGTTTGCCACGTCCTCCACCAACCAGGATGACCGGTAAGTTATACGGTGTATGGTGGTCACCATCACCCATCCCAGTACCATAGAGCAGTATGCTGTGATCAAGAAGGGTGCCATCGCCATCCTGGGTATTAGCAAGTCGATCTACAAATTTTGTGAATAGCGACACATGGTGAGTATTAATTCGCGTATATTGCTGAATGTTATGGGGATTCAATTGATGATGTGAGACCGTATGGTGTCCTTCAGGTACACCTATATCAGGATAGGCTCTTCCACTTAATTCCCGTGCCATTTGTAATACACTTACTCGAGTTACATCTGCCTGATAGGCAAGCGCTAACATTTCAAATAAAGTATCGACATGCTCTTCGTAGGTTTCGGGAACACCATCCGGTTGTTCTACCGCAGGCAAAGGGCGACTCGCGTTGTTTTGTTCCGTACGCTGAATGCGCCTTTCGATTTCCCTGACAGCAGTCAGGTATTCGTCCACTACAATTTTATCCCCTTGTCCCAGTTCGTTCTCCAGTTTGCTAATGCTGTCGGAAACTGAATCAAGAATACTGCGGTCGGTTTTCATTTGGGCCATGCGAGCTTCGACACTACCACCATCGCCAAATAATCGCTGGAAAACAACCCGTGGATCCCGTTCATGGGGTAAAGGTGTAGTAGGAGAACTCCAGGAAGTTGAATTCTGATAGGTACAGCTATAACCGTTTTCACAATTACCAACGGTATAGTTTGAATCGGTAGTAAGTTGTAATGAACGTAATGAAGTCTCTTGACCTAAAACATCGGCAGCATATTGATCGATAGTCTTTCCTGCTTCTATGTCGGCACCCTCTGTACGTTTCGGAAGTACGCCACTGAGCCAACCACCGTGGGCACGGGTATGCACACCACCACCTTCGTTTGGACTTACTAATGAACTGTTACTTAGCCCGCTTACCACAACCATCTTTTCCCGATAGGATTCCAGTGGCTTAAGTATTGGCGTTATCTGATAGTTTTTTCCACCATCTCCTTGCGGATGAAAGTTGGGGAGAAACATGCCATTGGGTGCATAGAAGAATCCCAGCCGTGGCGAAGGGCTTGCCGGGGTATTGGCAATGGCAGTCATAGCCGGCACCATAGCGCCGAGAAGTGGCAGAGTCATCATGGTGCCCATACCGCGCAGCACAGTCCGTCGGGGCAAGGCTTTCTTGGTAATAAAGGTCATGATTCCGCTCTCCTATGGAGGAAAGGATAGCTGACTACTATACCGGTAATAATAGCCTGCATTCCATAATTATTGGCCTCGGCGTCTCGCACAATTTTCCTGACTGCTGGCATATCATAGTACTCCAGGCCACGGCCCAGGGCATAAGTCATGAGCTTCTCAGTAAAGGTGCTGACGAATCTCTCCGGTTGGGCCACCAGGGCTTGCCGCAGTTCCGCGGCTCCATCAAACGAAGTCCCATCAGGCAGCACTCCTGAAGTATCGATGCGGTTAAACCATTCGTCTACCTGTCGGTAGCGACCGATAGCATCGAATCCTTCCAGGGCAAATCCGGCTGGATCGATCATGGTATGGCAGGCAGCACAAACAGGATTAGAGCGGTGAGCCGCCATGCGTTCACGCATAGTCGCGACTCTTGCTGATGTTTTCCTGTCGTCTAGCGCGGGAATATTCGGTGGCGGATCCGGTGGGGGAGTACCCAAAATATTATCCAGGATCCATTTTCCTCTCAGCACCGGCGATGTGCGAATAGCATGGGACGTGAGGGTAAGAATACTGCCATGCCCTAAAAGGCCTTTTCTCGGGCTGTCTTCAGTTAGCTCGACTTTTCGAAAATGGGTGCCCTTGATATTGGCAATGTCATAGTGGCCGGCAAGCCGTTCATTGAGATAGGTGTAGTCAGCTGTTAACAATTCCAGCACACCTCGGTCTTCTCGCACAACACTGTCGAAAAACATTTCTGTTTCGGTAATCATTGCCTGTCGCAGGGTTTCATCGAACGCAACCGCATAGGGCTCGCCGGGTCGTACGATAGTTGCCAGGTTTCTAAGTTGCAGCCATTGGCCGGCGAAGTTTTGCGTTAATGCCTGCGAGCGCGGATCCGCAACCATGCGTGCAACTTGTTTCTCCAGTTCTGCCGGATTACTTAGTTCGCCGCGCTCGGCCAGCGCTAATAATTCTTCATCGGGGATAGAAGACCATATAAAGAAAGATAGGCGTGATGCCAATTCAATGTCGGATACCGGATAGGGTGCCCCCTGCTCAATATCACCAGGGTCGGTTTCTATTCTTACCAGAAATTCCGGACTAACCAGCAGTCTGCGTAAGGCCAACTCAATGCCATCTTCAAAACTTCCTCCGTCATCACGAGCCATTGAATAAAAGTCTAACAATATCGCAATTTCATATTCGCTTATCGGTCGTTTGTAGGCTTGCCGCGCGAGGTCTGAAAGAATCTGTTCGGCACAGTTTGATTCCTCACTGGGATTGGCGGGAGTACAGGTAAATATTTTTGTGCGACTCGGTGTGTTGCCTGTGCTGCGAAAATTAAAAGGCCCTTCAATCGTTACGCTGCTAACGAATGGCATTGTTCCTAATGGCCCACCTGAATTCCCAGAAGTTCGCGGATTTTCAAACCGTTCGCGAACCTGCTCGACTAATGCCGGTGGTCTTCGATAAAAGGCAACACCAACATCCCGGGGTCCGGCAGCTACAGGTACACGCAGATCGATTGTAGATGCGTTGCCAACCTCAATTGTTTCAACAGGTACACCGTCGATTGTTATCTCCAGCCTGTGAGTATCTACAACTCCACGCGTTCCACTTAATTGGACAGTAAATTCATAGTCCGCTTCGACAGGAAACTGATAGGAAACCAACATACCACCACGAGTACCGATTGGAAGGCCGCTTCTGCGGGCATGTTGTTGCTCATCTTGCTGAGTACGAAATGTTTGAGAGACTGGTGCCGGTGGAGGACTGCCGACAGCAAGTCTGCTAATGGTGCGACTCGCTTCAAGATAACGTTCCATTAAAGATTGCGACATCCGCAATACACCACCGATGTTATCGAAGCCATAACTGGCATCGTCGGCTGGCAGAAAGTTATCGACCTCAATATCCAGTGCCAGCAGATCGCGAATGGCATTTTTATATTCAGCGCGGTTGAGTCTGTGGAGGGTAGCTTTGCGACCGGGGTTTGGATTAACGGTCGCGGCTATATCCAATTCAGATTGGAGCCACAACCTGAATTGTTCTAGCTCGGCATCGTTGGGTCTTGGCATGCCAGCAGGTGGCATTAAACCGGCACGCAGTTTCCTCACTACTTTTTCCCAGTGGTCAGCATTTCCGGGAACGTCGTTCACATCCAGCGTATCCAGCGCCAGCCCCAGTGCCCGCAGCTGGCTACCGAGCGGGTCGGTTATGGCATCGGGATCGGCATCAATAGTGCGCTGGTTATGGCAAACCACACAGTACTGATCCACCAGCTGGCGATATTCCTGGCCGCTTTGTGTTTCTGGCTGGGCGCTGCTTGGATTACTGGCAAGAATTAGCCCGAGCGTTGCAAACGCAGCAATATTGCGGGCTGCAGAGGAAGGACATGATTTAATTTCTAGTGCCATTTTAAGACCTGATTTGGCTTGCCAAGCGGACTTTACAGGACTTCTTATTCTGCAGAAAACCTTAACAAATTCAGGGTGGTGAAGCATCAACAATTAGCCTTCTGAATTGTGAGAATTTGCAACTTGGCTAGCTCGTTACTAATCGCAATAGGGTATAGTTAGTGGAACAAGAGCCCACTCCATGAAAATTCTCATATCACTTGCCCAGGTCTTGGGTTTGTTCATCCTGGTACCGGCGGTAGTCATCGTAACCCTGTGGCTCGATGCCAGAGGTGGCGACGGGCCTTCTGTCATTTTTCGTGGTGGTGTATTTACTGCCGGGGAAATTTATCAAGGACCCGAACCGGATTGGAGCTTTACCGATGAAATTCGCCTGATCGAACTTCAACTCAATGCCACCAGAGATTCACGCACAACTTTTATCATCGAAAGCAATGGCCGAATCTTTGTAACTTCGGATTACATGGGTACGGTATTAGGCAGACTATGGAAGAAGTGGGCAGTGGAAGCAGCAGAGGGCGATGGGGCCGCCGAGATCCGCATCGGCGATACCCGTTATCTGCGCACCATGCGAAGAATCACTGAAGGGCCTGAACTTGACTGGGTAATCGAAGCGAAAATCGCCAAGTACGGAGGCATACTCACACAGGAAATGATTGGTTCTGGTGAAACCTGGGTTTTTGAGTTTGAACCGCGAGGTCAAGGTTAAGTTTGCGAAGTTATTTTGCATTCGAACTTACTTAAGGAAAAGCCCGATTGATGAGCAGGCTAAGAACACTACCTACTTCGTTTTGCTGGAATGCTCGTAAAAAATAAAAGTGCGAACCCAAACATACTCTAACTATTACCAATCCGATCCATCATAATAGCGTGTCCCGCGATGCCCTTTGCGAGCCACCACTTTCTTGATCTTCTCACCAGGACACTTAACCATTATTAGCGTGCGCGGTCGGCCTGATTTGGGATTAGTCGCACCGGGAATGAGTTCGGTAATCTTTAGTCGACCCCGCAGTTCGTCATTAAAAATCGTATAAACAAAATCACCGACTTTCAATTTGGATGGATTGCCTGCCATATGGAATTCAAACTCTTTGATTGACCCATCGAAGAGTTTGTTAATTCCTTCATCGCCACGTGTCGCAGGAATTGTTTTGGTAATTCCAAAACTCACTCATCTCTCCTTTCCTGGTTCTTAGTTGACTGGTGCTGGCTGACTGCCTCTAACCAGTCGACCTGGTCTCGCACCGGTTGCCTTGCCGTTGCGGTAAATAGTCTCACCACTGACGATGGTTGCCACATAGCCGTCAGCATATTGCATTAAGCGTCGCCCTCCGGCAGGCAAATCGTAATGCACTTCCGGTTTATGTAGTTTCAGCTTTTCCATATCGATAACATTTATATCAGCCTTGTAGCCTGCAGCGATGACACCACGATCATAAAGTCCAACGGCGTGAGCGGTGTCATGGCAATGGGCTTTTATTACCCATGGCAGTGGGAGTTTTTCTCCACGGCTACGATCACGTACCCAGTGGGTGAGCATATGGGTCGTAAAACTGCCATCACAGATTGAACCGCAATGAGCTCCACCGTCACCTAACCCGAGAATGGTATCGGGATGCTCCATCATTTCCCTGGCAGGATCCAGGCTGCCTTCGCCATAATTGAGAAAGCAATAGTAGATCATATTGCGGCCATCGCCTTCTGTAAGAATTTCCCAACAGAGTTCCAGCGGATGGATTCCCCGTTTAGCGGCAAGCGCGGCGATACTTTTGGCGGGAGATGGCTCGTAATCTGGTTCGTCCGCCATCAAATACATATCTTGATAACGCTTGTGAACCTGTCGCATAAACGCATTGGTTTCTACTTGGGGCTCTTCATTCAAGAGTGTTTCTTTGAATGCAGAGTCGCGAAGCTTTGCCAGTTTTTCCGCCAATGGCAAATGATCAATCGCCTGATAGGAAGGGTGAGCACCAAAGGGATTGTTAGTCAGTTCCAAGCCGAACAACACACCAACCGGCCGACCACATACCTGGGCTTTTAAATTGATGCCTTCCTTATTCGCCTGCTCTATTGTTCCTAATATACTTCGCCAGCCATCGGTAACCCGATGATGTTGCGCTACGGAGACAGACAATGGACGATCTGATTGCTGAACCATCTGCCGCAGTATTTCAAATTCACTGTCACTGCCTTTAAAGTCGGTAACCACCTGCATAACACCGGAATTGGTCGCGCCAACCCCTTTGGCTATGCCCACCATTTCATTTATTTCCGCTGACAGCGTCGGCGTGGGATCGCCGTCGGCGGTTTGATGGTTGAGTGTTCTTGAAGTTGAAAAACCTAATGCACCGGCTTCGATAGCTTCGGTAGTGAGTTCCGCCATCTTAGCGATATCTTCGTTCGTTGCTGTTTCACGATTAGCGCCGCGATCTCCCATCACGTAAACCCGCAAGGGTCCATGGGGGACTTGCGCTGCAAAATCGATGTCGTATTGACGTTTGGAAAGGCTATCCAGATATTCGGGAAAGGTTTCCCAGTTCCAGGGCAGGCCTTCTGCCAGAACCGGATGAGGTATATCTTCCACACCTTCCATTAACGAGATGAGTCGTTCTTTATCGGCCGGCCGACAGGGAGCGAAACCAACGCCGCAATTACCCATTACTGCTGTGGTCACACCGTGATTGGATGACGGTGTTAACTCTTCACACCAGGTGACCTGGCCATCGTAATGAGTATGAATATCAACGAAACCTGGCGTAACGATCAAACCGCTGGCGTCTATGCTTTGCGTGGCTTCTTCTCTAATGGTGCCGACTTCAGCTATTACACCATCTTGAATTGCAATGTCTGCATGAAAAGGTTCTGCTCCGCTACCGTCGACGACCAGCCCATTTTTTATTAACAAGTCATACATTATCAGGCGGGCGGTTGAAACTCGTCAGCGAAGATTAGCCCGCCTTCTGAATTATCTGTTCGCAAATGAATGATTTCCTGATACTCAGCTGAGTGATACCAGCCTTCCAGGGCTTCACGTGTGGGGAATTCCAATACAACAGTAATCGCCCCTGGATTTCCCTCGATTTGTGTACTGTTTGGGCCAGCTACTAAAATTTTGCCACCATGTGACATGATGGTAGGACCTACAACCGCCAGGTACTGGTTGTAGCCTTCCTCATTAGTAACATTGTAATTGGCCACTAGATAACTTTTCATGCAAATCTCCAATTAAGTTTTAGGCTTAACGACTTTCTATAGCATTAAGGCAAAGCCAGCGCAATAAACTCTGCTGGATCACCATAGCTACCCACCGCAACGACTATAAATTGCTTGCCATCATGCAGGTAACTCATGGGACCGCCAGTCGTTCCGGATGGCAGTTCCATTTGCCACACCACCTCGCCGTTGGATTTATCGTAGGCTCGAAAATTGGTCCCCCACATATTCGGCATTGTACCGCCATGGAGATTACTGCCTTCGCCGATAAACAGCAGTGTTTTGGTTACCAGCGCCACCGGTCTGCTGGCAATCCCAAGCGATTGCAGATCGAGGTTTTCCAGGGAGGGGTGATCACCGAGCGAATCGCCATTGGCAACTTGCCAGACATGCTCTCCCCGGTTCATATCGATTGCGGTAATTCTGCCCCAGGGAGGTTTGGTAAGAGGAATACCATCTATATAAGGTGCTTCCCGATTTGGGCTCCAGTATTCCATCTCGGTATCTTCCTGCTCGGCAGGTTCCAGTCGATAGACCCGCGGAATATCATTGGCAAAACCGAAGTAGTAACCGCTATCGGGATCAAAGGCGCCAGTGTTCCAGTTTGCTGATCCCCAGGAACCGGGCAGGGTGAGAGTGCCCTGAGTACCACCCACTTCATTACTTATTAGAGTTGGCGGTGTGAAAATAGGGCCGATAACAAAGTTGGCAACTTCTGCCCGGGCAATCTGTCCGATTTCTGGAAAATCGATTATGTCGTCGGGAGTAATTCCCTGGGTTGCAATCGGTGCCGGTTTGGTTGGAAATGGTTGAGTCGCGGAAAGCATTTCCCCCGGCACGTCGGATACTGGCACAGGCCTTTCTACTATGGGCCAGACGGGTTCACCAGTGGCGCGATCGAAGACATAAATAAAACCGGTCTTATTGGCTTGCATAACAGCCCGTATTGGTCTGCCATCAACAACGATGTTGCCCAGAACCGGTGGCCCGACATTGTCATATTCCCACACATCATGATGCACCATCTGGAAATGCCAGACCCGTTCGCCGGTTTCGATATCGATTGCAACCAGACTATTGGAAAATAAATTGTCTCCTCCCCGATGCCCACCATAATAAGCTGCGGTGGGTGCGGTAAAAGGAACGTAGACGATTCCCAATTGAGGATCGGCGCTTAAACAACACCAGGCACCAAGATCTCCTGATTCCCGTGCTGAATCGTTCGCCCAGGTGTCGTAGCCAAATTCACCTTCCTGCGGAACTGCGTGAAAGGTCCAGAGATGCTCTCCAGTTCTGACGTCATATCCCCGAACATCTTCGGAGGCAACACCGCGCCAGCGAGTACCGCTATCGCCGGCACCGTCGATAGTTCCCGCAATGACGATTACATCATTGACAACAATTGGACCACCGGATACATAACTGAAGTTGTTTGCAGTTTCCGGTACCAGGTTGATCCGCCCGTCATTAGCGAATGACGAAATGATTGCTCCGCTTTTGGGATCTAGCGCAAGCAAGCTGCCTTTGCGAATTACAAATAAAGCTTCTTCCCTGCCATCGCTCCAATATTCAACTCCCCGCGAGCTTTGTCCTTGCACTTCCGCCATGGAATTTTCATCGGGCTGCTGTACCCAGAGTGTTGCACCTGTGGCCGGATCGAAGGCTTCGACCAGTCCTATGCCATTTGAAGAATACAAAACACCATTGATATAAATCGGTGTCGCACGCAGGTTTCCCGATACCCGTAAACCGGGAAAAGCGTCAGTAATTGATTGATCGACGGCAGGACGTCGCCAGACGATCTCCAACTCAGCAACATTACCTGCGTTAATTTGTGCTGCAGATGAATAGCGTTGGAAGAAATGACTGGATCCCCAATAGGACCAATCGGATTGCTGAGCAGTCAGCACTCCGGGAACAAAGAAAAATACAGTTAGTAAACAACACAGCTTTTTCCGACTTCTTATTGTCATGGTTTTTCCGGAGTCTATGGCGGTGGTTAATTGTTAGTATACAGTAGCCTATGCCTGCAATGTATTCGCCGCAGAGGCAAAACGGGTCAGGTCTAATTCTGATCTCACTGATTTACCTAAATCACTCTCCATGTCATCTACAGGTATTCCCATCGAATCTGCAATACGTACCATGCGCTGGAAATTGGCCGCTACCCCGGCAGCATCAACTAACACGCTAGCGCCAGCTTGATGCACTAGATTCTGGCGAGTTTCTTTCAGTAACTCCTGATTGCCCGTAGCGACTGCCTCAGCCAATAACATAAGTTCTTTGCCATAGGGTATTCCCACTGTTGCCGCTTCCTGGTCGCCATTAACTCCTTGTAGATCTACATCGGTTTTTGTTGTCATTGAGCTCGCACGGAGCATCGAAGAATGTGCGTTAGTTCAGTAAAAGCATTCATTAATCGCTGAAACCCTTGCAGCAATGAGTTCCATTTGCATGCGATTGATTGCGCGATCTTCCTGACCAACCAGGTTGGCCATGCCCTCAACCGACAGATAGATAGCAGAGCCCAAAGCCAACCAGTCCCGCACAGCTTCTGGTACGAGGGAAAGCGCGCGAATGACATTGGCGTTACGACCATTGGGCCATAAATTTTCCTCCGGTCCGGTTAATCCTTCTCTTGGTAGCATTGGTACAAAACCAGTACCGGGCTCAGCCTGGGCTGGTCGATAGTTGGACGGCGCTCCTGCAACTGCTTCTGGTAGGTTTTCCAAATCCAGGCCCAGTGTGCGATGGAATTCATCGATACTGAATACGCACACCACGATGCCGGCTAGTTCTACATAGGCTTCAGTGCTAATGCCTGACTGGGGAAGGCTTTCTACCCAGGCTCGAGTAATACGATTCTGGTCGGTAATGATACGATGCACGGCATCAACAGCCGCTGTATCCAATTGTGAATCACTATCATGCTCACCAAGAACGTTATAGGGTGAAAGCGCCTGCTTGCGCTCAGCGCAAAAGCTGCAACTTATAGCTGACCGGGTTTCCCTGGCAATGGCAATTCGTTCCGCGCCAGTCCACCAGGATCCGGGCTGCGCGAGTCGCTGCCAGAATTTAGTAAACTCAGTCTTAATGTCCTCCCGAATCGGGTAAGGAGAATCGAGGTATTCAAAAAAGCTCACTGTTAAATCTCTCTTATAGTTTGATCTCTAGTTTGCCCCTTTCCTCGAAATAAATCTTCATTTTATTGCAGGAAAATGGTCGGAGAACCTGCAGATGCAACAAGAACTGCGATCATGGGGATCGATAGTATAGAATACCGCTCGATTCTAATTAACAGAGGAAAATCTCGTGTCTATTCCTGATTGTATGCAAGGACGCTTGTCGATTCCTGCAGTGGGTGCACCGCTATTTATTATTTCTAACCCTGATCTGGTTATTGCCCAATGTAAGGCAGGGGTAGTGGGGTCATTTCCTGCATTAAATGCCCGGCCAGTTGAGGTGCTGGAGGAGTGGCTGATTCGCATCAACGAAGAACTGGATGCGCACAATCAGGCAAATCCGGACAATCCCGCGGCGCCTTACGCTGTTAATCAAATAGTCCATGGGTCCAATGACAGGCTTATGCATGATGTTGAACTCTGTGTTAAATATAAAGTGCCAGTTGTCATTACATCTTTGGGAGCAAGACCGGAAGTATTCGATGCCATTCATTCCTATGGCGGCATTTGTTTACATGATGTCATCAATAATCGTTTTGCCCACAAGGCCATAGAGAAAGGCGCAGATGGATTAATCTGCGTTGCTGCCGGAGCAGGAGGGCATGCCGGGACGCTTTCACCAATGGCCTTTATTCAGGAAGTGAGGGAATGGTTTGACGGGCCAATACTTTTATCCGGTGCAATTTCGACCGGCGATGGCGTCCTTGCTGCGCTCGCTATGGGAGCTGATCTTGCCTATATAGGCTCGGCCTTTATTGCCACGGAAGAAGCCAATGCGGATCCCAGGTATAAACAGGCGTTGGTAGATTATGCGGCATCGGATATTGTTTACACCAATCTTTTTACTGGTGTACATGGAAACTACTTAAAACCCTCTATTGAGGCTGCCGGACTTGACCCCAATGATTTGCCGGAAAGCGATCCTTCGAAAATGCAGTTTGGCTCCGGAGGCAGCAGTAAATCCAAAGCCTGGAAGGATATCTGGGGTTGCGGACAGGGAATTAATGCAATCAAGTCGGTAGTGCCAGCAGGCGAATTGGTTGAACGATTGAGAAAGGAGTATGAGGCAGCACAGCGTCGGGTGCTTGCCGCCTGAGCTGCAAAGGTTGTTTACTCAGTCGATGGACCGCGCTACAGTGCTAAAGTTGGCTCCAAAACAATGCTATGAAGAGATGGTCGCTATGACATATAAAAGAATGAAGAATCTACTCGCAGTAATCCTATTTGGGTTTCTAATTATACCCATTCAGGGCATGGCTCAGGACTTTGACAATATCGAAATTACTACTAACCACGTAAAAGATAATATTTATTACCTGGAGGGCAGTGGTGGAAATATCGGAGTCATCGTCGGCGACGATGGTGTATTGATTGTTGACGATCAGTTCGCGCCATTAACTAACAAGATCGAAGCTGCAATCACAGATTTGACAAAGTTGCCGGTAACTTTTGTCGTTAACTCCCACTTTCATTACGACCATACAGACGGTAATGAAAATTTTGGCAGAGCTGGGGCTTTCATCGTTGCCCAGGATAATGCCCGGCGTCGCATGGAATCGACACAGGTATTAGCCAGTGGGCGAGCACAGGAAGCTTATGATGATATCGGCCTGCCGAAGATTACTTTCTTCGATACCATGCGTTTCTATTTTAATGATGAACCGATTGAGCTAATTCACACTGGCCCGGGCCATACCGATGGAGATGCCCAGGTCTATTTTATGGAATCCAATGTTATTCATACCGGCGATATGTTTGTTCGCTACGTGCTTCCTTTTATTGATCAGAACAATGGCGGATCGCTTGATGGAATGATTGAGGCAACCGATAGATTGGCCAGCATCATTAACGACGAAACAATAATTATTCCCGGTCATGGACAATTATCGAACCGTGATGATCTGCTTAACTATCGCAATATGCTGGTTACGATTAGAGGAAATCTTGCTCGTGCAAAAGTTCAGGGTCTCTCACCAGCAGAAATGCTGGAAACAGAACCAGCTGACGGCTTCGCGCCTGCGGGCGATGGAACCAATCAGTGGCTACTTCGTGCTTATGATGAATACCGGTAATTACACAGCAAAGCGAATTTAGGCATGAAAAGCAGGGTTACGACTAACCCTGCTTTTTTTTTGGAGAAATGAAAATGTCAGACCAGGAAGCAATTCAACAAACTATTCAAACTTACTTTGATTGCATGTATGAATCTGCTGGAGCAAAAGCTTATGAAGCCTTTCATCCTGCTGCCAAGATTACCGGTTACACGAAAGATGGTTTGCAACAAATGAGTGTTGATGATTTTGCAAGATTCGTTGATTCCAAGTCACCATCACACAAAGAGAATGGCGATCCTATTGTCCTTGAAACACTGTCATTGGATATTGCTGGTGATACTGCTGTGGCCAGAGTAAGAGATGATTATATTGGCTTAACTTTTCTCGATACTCTTTCGTTTATAAAAGTCGATGGCAAATGGTTAATTTATAACAAGCTGTTTCATGTTGAATCATGACGAGAATAACGCGACTACAAACGCTGTTCAAACAACCAGCTAATTAATTCCCCATCGCTGTAGGCAGCATCCCAGGAATTATGATTAATACCCGGAAGTTCTGAATAGTGAACTTCAGCTCCCACCGCTTTTAATGCTTCTGCCATGTTTCTGGATTGTTCGACGGGAACAACTACATCTGCATCACCATGAACTATCCATACAGGTTTGTTAACAAGATCTTCAGCCAATGCCGCAAACGAATTTGCACTACTTCCCAGAAAATTGGGAAAGCGACCGTCTAAATCCACAAAGCCGCAAACAGCAACCAGGGCAGCAAAGCGCTCCGTATGGTGGTAACCAAGATACCAGGTACCATTGCCGCCCAGAGATAAACCTGTCAAGTATTGCCGGTTTGGGTCTGTTGAAAACTCATTGAGTGTTTTATCAAGCGCCGCTATTGCTACATCGGCTGAAGTTCCCTGCCATGATTCACCTGCGGGCACCTGTGGAAATACGACAATAGCAGGCCAACTCTCCCAGTCGAAGCGAATAGCCCGGCCCAGTCCAACATGGGTTGGCGCTAATCCATCCTGACCACGTTCTCCGGCCCCATGCAGAAATAGGATAACCGGCCAGCGCATGCCGGGGTCGTAATTTGCTGGAAGATAGACCTGGTAGCGATGCTCTTCGCCGGCTACAGAAATTGTTCGATCCAGGAAGCCAGTTTCATTTTGGGTAATGGTAGTACAGCCGGATAAGGCCAGCATGCCGGCAAGAAGTAATGAGATTAGAATTTTCATCGTTAACAAATTCCTCTGAATGTAACTACGGTATGAAATCCACCTGCGAAAGTAAATTAGAACTGACTTGATCTTCACTCCGGTAATCGTCCAACATGTCACTTCCAGCTCAGGCTGGCAGAGCAAAACAAGGAGAAAAAATGGGCAATAAGTGGCGCATTGCGGGTATAGATTTCGAACATTTCCACATGGGTGACAATTTACGCATGGCCCAGGAACATCCAGCGGTAGACATCGTTGGAATTTGTGATGACAACCGCGAAAGAATGGAATGGAGCATTAGCAATTTCAACATTGCCGAAGACAGAATCTACTCCGATATCAAAGCCTGCATGGAAGAAACCAAGCCAGATATCGTAATTCTCTGTCCGGCGACAGGACGACATGCAGAAGCATGTGAAGAAATTGCGAGCTATGGAACCCACATCATCATGGAAAAACCCTTTGCTTCGAGCCTGGCGGAAGCAGATCGCATGATTGCTGCAATGGGAGCTGAACAAAGACTGGCCATTAACTGGCCATTGGCCTGGCATCAATCTCACATTACTGCCAAGCGACTCATCGACGAAGGGACAATTGGGGAAGTCATTGAAGTGCATTATTACGACGGTAATCGTGGACCGCTCTGGCATGTTGCTGATAAGGAAGAAACTACCGCCGAACAAGTTGAAGCGGGAAAACCCCATAGCTGGTTCTACAAGGCCGAGTTGGGTGGTGGTTCATTGCTGGACTACCTGGGTTATGGCACCACCCTGGGAACCTGGTTTCATGGAGGCAAGGCACCTATCGATGTGACCGCAATGATGCATGTTCCGGGTGGGCTGGAAGTGGACGAACACAGCATAACTATTGCCCGCTATGAAAAAGCGCTTTCCAAATTTGAAACGCGTTGGGGTACATTCTCCGATCCCTGGACAAATCAACCGCAACCCAAGTGCGGATTTGTAGTTGTTGGTACTGAAGGCACAATCGCCAATTACGATTATCAGTCATCGATTAATGTACAAACTCGGGAAAAACCGGAGGGATTTGAAATTGCCTGCGATATTATCGAACCGCCTTTTCAGAATCCGGTGCAATATGTCATTCACTGTATTGAAAATGAGCTGCCCATAGAGGGTCCTTTGTCACCGGAAATCAGTAGAATTGGTCAGCAAATCGTTGATACCGCTTTCCAGAGTGCAAAAGAAGGGCGCTGCATAGAATTAATTAAATAGAGAACGCGCAAATGAGAAAAAGACTAATAATTCCTTCAATTGTATTTTTGCTTGCCAGTGTCCATGTGGCCGCACAGGATGCCCGGCCAGAAATTGAAATCGCCAATCCGAACGCAATGTTTTTGCAGCAGCAGAGGGCCTTACCGCCAGCGGAAGTCATTGAGCGGGGCGAGACTCTGTACCAGGTGAACTGCCGACTCTGTCATGGGCCAGACTTGAGAGGTGGTGACCAGGGAGGGTCAAATCTGTTGCGTTCAGATGTAGTGCTGGTAGATATAGCCGGTGAATCCATTGGTCAGGTGATCACGGAAGGCCAGGGTAGCATGCCGACTTTTAATCAATTCAGTAGCGATGATATCGCTGCCATCGCAGGCTACATTCATTCAATCAAATTCGATTCGGAAGGCCAGGGCAGCACGCCCCCTGTTGACTTCGATCTCGACATACTGGTTGGAAATGCTGATGCCGGTGAACGATTTTTCAACCAGGAATGTGCCAGTTGCCATTCTGTGACCGGGGACCTCAGTGGCATCGCTACTCGGATTCCGGATGATTACATCATGCAGAATACCTGGGTTGCAGGGGGAAGAAGGCAGGCCGGGCGAGGCGGTGCTCAGTCTACTGTTACGGTATCAACAGCTGCTGGCGAAACTATCTCCGGCCGTTTGCTGCGCTATGACGATTTTTTTGTAAGTTTACGAACCGAAGAAGGTGCTTATCGCAGTTTTACCCGACGTGGAGATTCACCAGCGGTGGAACTGGATGATCCACTTTATCGCCATAGGGAGCTTTGGTCAGAATTGAGTGATAGCACCATTCACGATGTAACAGCCTACCTGGAGACAATAAAATGAGATATCTGACCCTTTTTATTGCGCAACTGTTTATTGCAACTGTATCAATTGCACAGGTTGTTGATCCGGCGGATATAGCCAATGCCCTGGATGGAGATTGGGATACTTATTCAGGGGATTATTCAGGAAGGCGTTTCAGCAGTCTAACTCAAGTACATAAAGAAAACGTTTCGGACTTAACCCTGGCCTGGACTACCGAAGTTAATTTCAATGTGCGAAGGGGAAACATAGCCGGCACTGGCATAGTTACTCAAATGGGCGGCGAAGGCCGCGGCGATATTGATATTAGGAGTGGCTCAATCAAAGGATCCATTCTCGAAGTTAATGGCATTCTCTTTGTCACTGCGCCGGACCATGTCTGGGCCATGGATGCGCGGGATGGCAGTGAAATCTGGCATTACCATTGGGAAACTCGCGGTGGAACTCACATCGCTAATCGCGGTGTGGCCATCTGGAATGATTCGGTAATCTTCGAAACGCCGGACAATTATCTCGTATCTTTAGATGCGTACACCGGCGAAGAAAACTGGCACAGCGAAATCGCCCCATTTGAGTTGCAATATTTTTCAACCATGGCGCCTATCACCATACGTGATCGTGTCATTGTTGGTACCGGCAATGATCTCGATCAGCCTGGATTCCTGCAGGCATTCGATGCAGCAACAGGTGAACTCATCTGGCGTTTTTATACGGTTCCCATGAGTGAAGATGATCCCGGCATCGAAACCTGGCCAAACCTGGATGCTGCTAGTCACGGTGGCGGCAATGCCTGGGTGCCGGGTGTCTATGATCCGGAAACGGATCTTTATATTTTTGGTACTGGCAATCCAACGCCGGGATACACCGGTGTTGCCAGGAGAGGAGATAACCTGTTCACCTGTTCACTGGTTGCGGTCAATGTAACAACCGGAGAATTGGAGTGGTACTTCCAGACCTCACCCCATGACACTCATGATTGGGATTCGGCGCAAACACCAATCCTCATCGATGGTGTGATAGATGGACAACCGCGCAAACTGGTTTCTACCGCTGCCCGCAATGGTTTCTTCTTTACTGTCGACCGAGTTACCGGTGAGCACATCGTTACCAATAAATATTCCCGCACCGCTAATTGGTATTCCCATGTCAGGGAAACAGGCGAGCCGGAACCGAATCCTGATAAAGAAGCACTGATTCCCGGCACCCTGGTTTCCCCAGTAGAAGGCGGTGTCGCTAACTGGCAACCACCGGCATTTAATCCTGAGTATGGGCTTTTCTACACCCAGGAAAACAATGGTTTTAATATGCTCTACCTGTCTGATCCTGATCCAAGAGGATCAATGGGACTGGGTGGAAAGATTCGTGCCGAAGTAGGCTCCATAGACAGTGCCTTTCAGGCCATCGACTATCGAACCGGCGAAGCGGTTTGGCGTCACGAATGGCCTGGAGGGGGTGGCGTAAATGCCGGCGTACTAACAACTGCGACTGGTCTGGTCTTTACTGGTGACGGACGCAACAACCTGGTGGCCTTTGATGGAGTCAATGGTGATCTACTGTGGCATACCCGCATCGGTAACATAAGTAATGCACCTCAAACCTTTATGGTAGATGGTCGGCAGTATTTACTGGTTGCAGTCAGAGAAAGATTGTTTGCATTCGTCATGTATTAAGGTCGAAATGGAATTGCAGGTCAAATTGGTGTGGGATTGAAAGTGATTTTTCGAAATAGCTGCTTACTAGGCATTGTTCTGCTGTTGTCGTCCTGTGCGACTACGGATATGCAGAATGAACTGGAGCCATTCGATCGCCAGGACGACTACAACTATTTTCTTTCTTTTTTGCAGAACGCTTCACTTATTGCAATTAACCTGAATGATAATGGCTTCACCTGGCCCAGTGATGTTCCAACTGCAGACACCGTGTTACTGGAATTTCGCTTATGTGAAACTCAGGGCGAAAATCCTGCCATTCGTGTCAACTTTGAATCATCGTCATTTGTTCAGTACTTTGAAGAAGGCGGTAGCGGAATACGCTACCTCGACCTTTCTCCACTAATTCCCACGAATGTCTCCGCGGGCGATTTCGTTAGCATTAGATCAGAAGGAGCGGCCTGGGAATCAGGAGAAGCGACTCTTGCTACTTTCGATAATCAAATTAGCCAGAACAGTAGAACGCTTGTTATAGCTCCGCACCCCGATGATGCGGAAATCGCAGCTTATGGTTTATACCTGACGACACAAGCAGATGTGGTAACGATAACAGCGGGTGATGCCGGGGGCTCAAACTTTGCTGCGGTGTGGCCGGATTCTGGCGAGCAATATCGTGCCAAAGGCAGAATCAGAACTCTTGATAGTTTAACTGTACCCTTACTGGCAGGTCTTCGCGCGGAACAGATCAGGAATCTCGGTTATTACGATGCTACTCTGCGTCAGTTATACCAACAACGCCCCGCTATCGTTCCAGCTCCGCTGGCTGACCTGGAAGATCCTGCTTACTTTCGCCAGTTTAATTTCGACGCAGAGTTAAGTGTGAGACCGTTTACTTCGAATTGGCCTGCACTGGTCAATGACCTCGAGACGGAGCTGGAAAAAGTACAAGCAGATATCATTGTTGCCCCTCATCCATTTCTTGACCGACATGGCGATCATCAGTACGCAGCTATCGCCTTATTCGAAGCTCTGCAAAATTGGGGTCGTGAAGTAACCATCTTACTTTATACCAATCATGCCGTTGGCAATGAAGCATTTCCGCTTGGGCCCAGGGATGGATTGGCGGGGCTTCCCCCATGGAACGAAAATAATCTTTACCTCACTGGCATCTATTCTCATCAACTCGATAGGGAAGCGCAGCGACAAAAACTTATCGCTCTGGAAGCCATGCATGATTTGCGACCTTTCGATCCGCGAGATGGCTCGCTGGTTGAACCAATAAACCCGCTGTTCGATTATTTTCGACGGGGGCCACGTCCGAATGAAGTCTTTCTGGTTACTAATTTATCGGGAGTAGGGCTAATTCGAGAGGCGTTCTTGCAGGCAAACACGCAACAATAATTAATGATTGGCATGTGAACAAAGGTTTAATTAGAGCTAC
This sequence comes from Gammaproteobacteria bacterium, assembly GCA_028818225.1. GTDB lineage: Bacteria > Pseudomonadota > Gammaproteobacteria > Pseudomonadales > Pseudohongiellaceae > UBA9145. The sequence goes on from JAPPOG010000015.1 coordinate 36,498, forward strand.
ACTTGCGCGATTAAAAAATATACTCAGAAAAATTTTGAGATGATTGGGAGAAAGTAGAATGAGTTCCATAAAGAGCCGTCTGGGCATGATGATGTTTCTTCAGTATTCAGTCTGGGGAATCTGGTTGCCGGTATTGGCCACTTACCTGCAATCGCCTGTCGTAGAAGGAGGACTGGGATTCACATCAGGGCAAGTGGGGTGGATCATCGGTATTGCCGCATCAGCCGGTGCAATCTCGGCTCCCTTTATTGCCGGCCAATTTGCCGATCGCTATTTCTCCACGGAAAAATTTCTCGCATTGCTTTTAGTATGTGGTGGCATTGTAAAGATCACGCTTTCTTTTCAGGAAACGTTTAATGCATGGCTAATGCTGTCTATTGTCTACAGTGTCCTATACATGCCAACGCTGTCGCTGACTAATTCCATGGCCTTTGCTCATCTCAAGAATCCAGACAGTGAATGGCCTCGCATCCGCGTTATGGGAACCTTTGGCTGGATTGCGGCAAGCTGGTTATTTCCGATGGTCTGGTTACAGACCAATCTGGAGTTTCAGATACTGCCACCATTTTTTGTTGGTACCGAAGTGCCCGATGCTACTGCGCGACTGGCAGACACGCTAATTGTTTCCGGTACGATCTCAATTCTCTATGCAGGATTCTGTTTTCTACTGCCAAACACGCCACCAAAGAAAGAGGGCGTGGAAAAACTGGCATTCAAGAAAGCCTTCAGTTTGCTTTCCCACAGGTCATTTGCAATTCTGGTCGCTGCAAGTTTGCCGATCGCAGTAATCCACCAGATCTACTTTATGCAAACTGGCCCATTCTTCGAAAACCAATTGGGTTTACTGGTTACTTATATTGCACCGGCAATGACAGTTGGGCAGTTTGCTGAAATTGGTGTCATGGCATTTCTTGGCTTGTTCCTGGTGAAGTTAGGATTTCGCTGGACCATAACGATAGGAGCGCTTGCTTACTGCGCCCGTTATGCAATCTGGGGTTTGATCAGTATGCAGGAAGCGTCTGGTCCGTCGGTTGATGCGGCGGGTCAATTCGTCTGGACTACCCCCTTGATGATTGGCATTTTTAGCCAGATCTTGCACGGTATTTGTTATGCCTGCTTCTTTGCCTCCGCATACATGTATGTCGATCGTATCGCCGATGATGATATCCGCAATTCTGCCCAGACTGTTTTTGGCATAATAATTCTCGGCCTGGGTCCAATGTTGGCAGGACCTTTCCTGGGAATTCTGGGAGCTGTATTTGGTGAGGCAGGGGTAGTAACAGATTTTGCTGGAATGTGGTTCACCTTGTCAGTAATCGCATTGTTAACGGCGGCACTGGTTGCATTTGCGTTTGAGGATGAGACTCAGGGAGAGATCGCGCCGCAACCAGCGTAAGCTGAGAAGAAGTTGGATTTGGAATAATAGAGTTTTATTTCTGGCTTACGTCACTCAGATTCGATAAGCATAAACTCAAGTTGACGCCCATCGATGTAGTAGGTGTTTTCTCCATCGAAGTAAGCATCTTCTTCCAGCATGAAGCGCACATCCTGGCCATCCCATTCCGGAATGCTTACAGTGGAATTCAATTCAATGGAATGGGCAGTATTCTCATAAAGAGGGTAATCACCTCTTCCGACTGTATCGCCCTGGTTATCCCACATGCCGATAGTAGGTCCGGCGCCGTGTCCGTGATAGCCAATCGGATGGGTATAAATAGAAGGACGAATATCTTCTTCAATGGCCTGGGCACGAGCGGCACGAAGTATTTCATTTCCGGTACGACCCAGAACAAAATTATTAGTGAGAATATCCTGCAACCTGTTACTGGTAGCCAGTCCGACCCTCAGTCCCGCCGGCGCCTGCGTCTCACCTGGCCTCAAGACATAGGCATGCTGCTGGGTGTCTGTATTCAAGCGCAGGTATTTGATACCAAAATCCACATGCAATAAATCACCGGGCAGAATTACGCCTTGTCGTTCCGTATCGGTAAACAGATCCATGAACTCACCAACATCCTGCTGATGTCGCTGAATGCTAACGGAGGGATGAAACCAGGCTAATAATCCCAATCCACGAATCCGATCTTCATACCACCACATCAGATCTTCCGTCGTGGTTTCTCCGGGCGTGATTACTTCATTAGAAAAGCCTTCGCGAATAATGTCGTGGGCGATCTCGACAATGGATGGATAGAGTTCCATCTCCTCAGGTGTGCGGGTTTCCAACCAGGCGATAGCGAGTTTTTCCGCAGAAACCAATCTGGCTTCCTGCTCATTAGTTAAAGCGCCAACCAATCCTTCGTATTCACCGTGGGTAAGACCATCGGCCAAAGCAAAATCAGAAGAAACATTAATGCCGATAGATTGGGGGTTTTTCTCGGTAATGAGATCGGAAAGTGCCTGCCATTGATCCGGTTGTTCCTCGGGATTCCATCTGGCTTGAAAGTAATCGCCAACAGCATAGCGGGAAACTGCGTAGCCTTTTACGCCATCGCTGCCTTCATCTGAAAATACCAGGATGGTTCGTCTTCTTGCCGCATGGGCATCACCGGGAAGCATGGTCATAACGACGGGATCTTCGTTATATTCTCTGGCCACCAGAATCCACATATCGATGCCTTGCCTGCGCATAAGTTGGGCAGGAAGCGTTTCCAGGCGCACGGCTAACAGGCGATCGATAGTTTCCGCCCGCTCCTTCATGGGAAGAATTGAATCTCCGGTTGCAGCCATAACAGAAGTGCAAAACAGAGCTGAACTAATGGAAAAGAAAAGAAATTTAACTGTTCTCAACATGGTGTTCCCCGATAATTCGATACTTAAAGGTACCATCATTTTTATATTCAGTGTAAAAACTACCGTAATTCCCTTTTGCCCGGAGGATTGAGATGAAAGCCAGAGGTCTTGTGTTAATCGTTCTAGTTGGCATCGTCGCGCCGCTGTCGTTGATAACAGTCATGAGCGAATCAAGAGTTCATCGCGAAACTATTGCAATCATCGGTACTGGAAACGTTGCTTCAACGCTTGGAAAAATCTGGGCGGCAAAGGGTCACGAAATTATCTACGGATCTCGTTCGCCTACCTCCAATCGAGTAAAGCAGTTAGTCAGGGCTACAGGGACGAATGCCATGTCAACCACTCAGCCCGATGCAGCTCGGCGTGCCGAAATCGTCATGCTTCCGATTCCGCCTACCGCGATTTCTGAAGTTATGGCTACTCTCGGCAATCTCGATGGCAAGCTAATCATCGATACAACTAACTGGTGGGATTTTGAAAATAATTGGGCAATCTCGCCCCGGGATCCACGAGATTCACTGGCACAACAGGTTCAGGCCCTGGCACCTGGCGCAGATGTGGTGAAGGCGTTTAACACAATGAATGTTGCAGTGATGCAAGATCCAGCAATTAGCGATGGGCCAGTTTCCGTGCCAATAGCTGGTGATAATCGCGCTGCCAAGCTCAGGGTCGCGGCGCTGGCAAGGGAAGTTGGTCTGGAGCCAATAGACGTTGGCCCACTGGCAGCGGCGGAATATCTGGAAGAAATGTTGAGGCTGGCGATCGGATTCCGTGAAATTAATCCCGGTACTGCCTTCGATTATCACTTGAGATTGAGAGATAACTAGGAACAGATTTGTTTTTTCAGATTTTTTCTTTCGTTACCGCAGTACGGTTGAATAAAAATAAATCTGTCCCTATTTTCACTATGGCTCCAGCGCTTCCTGCTCTAATACTCGAGCCCCCATCAAAATATCCATGACTGCCCGATTACCTTCATGACAGGCGGATTCGTATAGTTTTTGTCCAGCAGGCATGCGCGTGAATGGCAGCTCTGCCACTATAGGTTCAGTATAAGTAATCGGATCGTTAATGGTGTAGGAATAGAGTAGTTCGTTTTCTGATACCGCCGTAATTCGTTCTGTCACTTCGAATGCTTCCGAAGTCGCGATCTGGCTTACGGTATGTTCGGGTCTGAAACTATTGGTATGAACTACCAGTGTTTCGTTTTCCCAGTGTCCGATAGAATCACCCATCCATCTTTGTATAGGATATTCCGGATGTGATTTATTGAGTTTTACGATACGAGTCTGTATTGCCTCTTCGCTGTAGATAATCACATAGTCTTCTGTTTGTACTATTTGCAAATGGGTGCCATCAAAGTTTGTCATGGTGGGCAACGGTGGTCCGAGATGAAGGCAGCGTTCACCGGGAGGGCGCGCTTCCGGTCCATCGAAATTATTATTCATCATTTCGAAATAACGAGTCCTAAACTCCATGTTTTCGTTTCTAATTGGTAAGCGACCATTTTCCGGTTCAATGATTAGTGACGTCCGTAACTCACCGTTGATACGCGCGACTTCGACAGGTAAGTCAGGCAAGAAATTGGTATCAGTACGAAATTCTATGATGCCGCCTATCTCCGGGGCACTACGGTCTGGGTCTACCGGCGCCTCTCGAGCAATTCTGCGCTGAATAGCTAATTGCTCAAATTGTGCTGCCTCTTCCTCGGTGTAGGCGCGCTTGTCACCAAGCGCCTCGGGTCTCTCAACTGGCGTGGCGAACCGTTTTTCCCACAAGCCTTGTATATCCGGTACGCCGTATTCAGTGCGTGGCGCACGGTAATCAGTAGTCTGGGCGAGAACCAGTGCCGGGAAAATCGCGATAGTAAGAATAAGGACGGTTAACGCACCGGGGGATTGCTTGTACATAGTCAGAGCTCTTTGGCAATGGGTCAAATCATGCCATTGAGTGCTACGCTAACTCAACTAGCTTGCCTGAAATTTATCTGAGCAGTTTCGGAATGATTCTTCCATTTCCAACAGAGCCTGGTCCTGATCCACTGAAAATCGTTTTAGCATGTAGGCCTGCAAGAATTCCCGCACTATTTCCTGATTCGTTTCGGACCAGTTCATTGGCAGGCAGTCCGAATACATAGTTGCAGTCCAGGATGAATTGGCCGGCAGTTTGGTGAGTGCCAGGAATCGCTGCCATAGTTTTTGCCAGCGTTGTTTACGTGTATCTGGCTCTGCCTGCTGGCCACGAATTCTTCTGTATTCCCTGATAAACAGGAATGCCAGGATCAACAATCCACCATAGCGCACCAGATTGGCTGTTAACTCATCTTCCAGAATTCGATCGATAAATAGCTGCCACTGACCTGCCAGCCGGTGATAAAGGATGCTGAGGCTTGAGGACTGGTAGCCACCGAAGAATGCAGAAATACTTGGTGGCGTGGGATCGATAGTGTGCCAGTAACCTTCGGCATCTTGCCATTCAACCCAGCTATGGGCATCACGCTGCCGCACTAACCAGAGTTCTGAAGAAATTCGTTCATGCAAGGCATAGCCACCCACCAGGCGACTCGGAATGCCATTGGCCCTTAGCGCCAGAGACGCACCGGTAGCAAACCAGAAACAATAGGCCGGTTTGTCGTTCAGGTAAAAATCATGAAAAGGTGCGTCGGCATCGAAGTTTGTTTCCAGCGAATACTGTCGGCCTACAAAATAGCTGATAATATTGTCTACGGTTTCCTGTTGTGTTTCCGCAGCAAACTGCTCGCTTCTTACTTGTAACTCCGCGTCCCAAAAATCGGGCATCAATAAATGCTGCGGATAAGCTTCTTCAGGGAAAGGTTGATTGTCTAATTCAACTTCCCAGCGTCGATCAGAGCCACGAACAAAATCCAGTGTCCAGACATCCGCCGCATTCTTGTTCATTGTGGAAAAACGTCCAGTAACAGAACTGGTTCCTGGTGGAACAAAAATATAGTTTTCATTGGTCAGTCCATATATGGTCATATTTTGTGACTGATAAGCACTATTAACCGCATGGCTGTTATCAATCGGGTAGCGTAATTCCCCATTAGCCAAACTTTCAGCATCGATCGCGCTCAATGAATGCAGTGCTCGCGGTGCAGGTTGCCACACAAGATTTTCATCGAGATAGACCATTCTATTCCCAGCCAGGTATTGGCTTGGTTGTTGTTCTGACTCGATACGCATAACCGCGCGGTTAGAGGGTTGTAAAAAAACTGATGCGCGTAATTGCTGGTATGGAGAAAATCCAGTTTGTGAAAAGCCATCACCCTGGGGAAACATGTTCGACAGGGCTGCTATGACTGGCCTCTGGCCTATACCGAGCACAATAAGCATCGCAGGAACAATGATTACCAGCGGAAGTAAAAGAAGAATCCTATTATAAAAGTATCCGCCAACCCGATCAGCCAGCAGTGCCATGCTTGCCAGCAGAATTCCCGCTAGGGAAATTGGTGCAATAGGGATTTCGCCCAGCATATAGATAGTGCTGTCAGGTGGTCCAAGCAATAGGATTACAATGAGCCCCCACACCAGGATGGTTTGGGTATCTTTATCTATGACAGTTTGCGAATCCTGTTCCTTGTTTACTGCAAACAACCAGAGTAGATAGAGTAACAAGCTTAAAGTTAGACCGGCCCCCAGGCTGTTGGTCTGTGCCCAGGATCCTTCTATAGCCCAATCTTCAAGAATCTGGTTACCCAGAAAGCCTCCGGTGGCAAATAGCACAAACAGTAATCCCCAGGTTGGACGAGCAGCATTAACAATACCGGTCGAAACTATGCAACTCGCTCCACCGCCAATCCAGTATACAAGCGGAAGCTCCATAGCGATTCCGAGGTGCAGGGATAAGAGCACGAGGAATCCGGCAATTAAAAATCGACTGGGAGACATTAGTTTGTGTCTCCTTCATCAGCATGATTTTGAATCTCTATAAAATTTGATCCAATCGGTAAACTGTCTATATCCTCTTTTGATTCAGGAACGAGGAATACCAGTACCAAAATTCCTTTGCTCTGCCAGCGCTCAACCAGTGATCGTGCTTCTTCAGTCCAGCGACCGATAACCAGTATTTGCAAGCCATTGTCTTCTAAAGCCTGCTGCGGAAAAACTTTGCCCTCAGATAAACAGGCTCGCTGTGGTTCACAGATTGCTATTTGCTTATAAAAATCGAGAAGGGATTCCACACCATGCCATTTATTACCAGTTGCCAGAGCAGTCAGGGTAAAACCTTCATTCTGCGCCGACAATCCAATTTCTACAGCCAATGCCAGACGCTCATCCAATGGTGTATCGTCTACGGGCCGACGCTGCCAAGGTAAAAAATCTTTCAGAGTCAGATCGACAATGATGTGAACCCGATCGCGGCGAATCTCTTCTGCACCTTCGAATACTTTACTCATGGGCTTGCCGAGGCGACTTCCGGCACGATGATCCAGGCGCCTCAGGGAATCTCCCATCTGGCACTGTCTCGAATAGGCATATTCGAGGGACGGACCCTTGCGGGAATTGTCGGCTCCCAGCGCAAGTTTTTTCGTTGCCTGATCCGCTATGTGTCGAAGCGAGGGAATCGAAACTTTCAAGGTCGGCGGTAAAACATAGACATTACTCTTTTCGGCAATCCGCCTGGTAAAACGCGTAAGAAAGAATGGAAAATAAGTTTGCACTGCCACGCCGGATAATTTCAGCAAGCCTCTTCGCTGCGGTTCGAAACTTATGGCCTGAGTAATCTGTTGATCCGGAGCGAGTGCTATTTGATGCGGTAAAAACCATTCACGAGGCCAGTGACCATAAGGCACGAAAAGCTCTCTGACGGAAAAGTTGTAGAGAGTAAATCTGCCGCTATTACGAATACTAATCTGGGAGGTAAGTGCTTCGCCCGCAACAGCAGTAGCAGGTGTATCACGGCGCAGACTAATTTTTGGTCTGAAAACGAATACTAAAATTAGGCTCCAGGCTAATAGGCCAATTCCAAATGCTGCAGTAAACGATAAATAGTCACTGGTCACCCGATAACTAAAAATAAAAATGAAGAAGGAGCACAACAAGACTACTTTGCCCGCTCGGGTAAAAGTGTCGTAATAAAATAGCCTCAGGAATCGGGTCAATAACCTTGCGCGAAGTTCAAATCGCCTTGGTACCAGTCGCAGATTAGCGAACCAGCGTAACACTCTCCACCAATGGATGAGAATAATTTCTTCGGGTACGCGTACCGGTCTATCAGCGAGCTCATTCATACCGCTTGTTTTTCGCCTGCTGATTCAATTGGCGAAACTGCTCCATCTTTTCTTTTATACGAATTTCCAAACCGCTCTCTTTAGGATAATAGTACTGCTCTTCATGAATTTCTTCCGGTAAATAATTCTCGCCCGCTGCAAAGGCATTATCCTCATCATGCGCGTAACGATATTCATCGCCGTAACCCAGATCCTTGCTCAAGTTGGTGGTGGCATTACGTAGATGCAGCGGGACTTCCAGGCTACCATGTTCGGCGATCGCTTTGCGGGCCAAGCCAAAAGCTTCATATAGGGCATTACTTTTTGGTGCGCTGGCAAGGTAGACCGCAGCCTGGGCCAGAGCAAGATCACCTTCGGGACTTCCAAGTCGGGTATAGGAATCCCAGGCATTCAAAGTCACCTGCAGTGCACGGGGATCCGCCAACCCAATGTCTTCAGTTGCCATGCGATTAAGGCGACGGGCGATGTAAACCGGATCGCATCCACCGTCTAACATTCGCGTTAACCAGTAAAGTGTCGCATCGGGTGACGAACCACGTACCGATTTATGCAGGGCAGAAATCTGCTCATAAAAACTGTCACCACCCTTGTCGAAGCGCCGATAGGATTCTTCTACCACTTGCGCGATATGTTCATCGCTTATCTGACATTTGCCATCTACCAGTTCCGCCATATCACTTAGCACTTCGAGATAATTTAAAGTGCGGCGCGCATCTCCGTCGCCGGTTCTGGCCAGGGCAAGTTTCTGTTCATCGGTCAGTTGCAGATTTAGTCGACCCAGGCCTTTGTCAGAATCACCAACTGCCTTATCGATGACCCCGAGTAAATCTGCTTCAGTTAATGCCTTGAGCAAGTAAACACGAGCACGGGAAAGCAAGGCGTTGTTAAGTTCAAATGAAGGGTTCTCGGTCGTTGCACCGATAAACAAAATTGTACCGTCTTCGATGTGGGGTAGAAACGCATCTTGTTGCGCCTTATTAAATCGATGTACTTCATCAACAAAAAGCAATGTTTTTCGCGCGCTGTTTGATTGTTGAAACTTTGCCTGCTCGATAGTGGCGCGAATTTCCTTAACACCGGCAAGTACGGCTGATATGGATTCGAAATGGCAATCACAGGTAGTTGCGATGATTCTTGCCAGGGTAGTTTTACCCACACCTGGAGGCCCCCATAGAATCATGGAATGGGGTTGTTGATTGGTGATGGCTTCGTAGATGGATTTTCCCGGACTCAACAGGTGAGCTTGACCAACAAAGTCTTCGAGAGTTCCCGGGCGCAAGCGTGCCGCCAGTGGCTGGTAGACCGAATTACTGGATTCTTCATTAAGCAATAAGGAGTCCATGGCTCGATTATAAGTGCAAGCGAAAAAAGGCTGCACCCTTTATAATCCTTCCCCGCAGAAATGTACTGATTCAGGGAGAAACACCGCGATGGCTAGTCCGGCATATTTTGAAGATTTTCAGGCAGGTATGACTTATGAGTTCGGTAAATACCATGTAACTGAAGAAGAAATTTTGCAGTTCGCATCCATGTACGATCCCCAGCCATTTCATCTATCTGATGAAGCAGGCAAGAAAACACTTTTTGGCGGCTTGTGCGCTTCCGGCTGGCATACCTGTTCTATGGCGATGCGCATGATCGTTGACAATATGCCAAAGGGGGATACGGGTACGATGGGCTCACCCGGAATCGATGAGTTGCGCTGGATTAAGCCGGTATTTCCCGGTGACACATTGCGCATGAAAACAACAATTCTCGACAAGAGAGAATCCCGCTCCCGTCCCGAAATGGGTTCCGTGTTTATGCTTAACGAAATGTTTAACCAGAATGATGAACTGGTAATGAGCAATAAACCCATCGTATTGTGCAGGAAGAAGAGTATCCAGGAAGGAATAAAGTAGAGAAGATTAATTTTTTCTCTAGTTGCCTGGATAAGGATGAGCCAGGCCGCCAAACAATAAAGCTGCCCCTAGTCGCCGGTATGTTTGTTGGACTGCCAGTCGGCTAGCTGGGCGTGGGCTTCAGCGCTATCGAAGGAGGATGTCCCTTCTGCAGTTTTTGCGGTGAGCTCGATAACGTAGCCGTTGGGATCCCGGAAGTAAATTGAATGGATAAATCCATGATCGGCAACGCCTCGAGTTTCAATGCCGGCTTCTTCACCTTGCGCCTTCATGGCAAGCATATGCTGATAGTCAACTTCCAGTGCTATGTGTAAATCAAAATCATGCTGTGATTTGAATTCGAATGGCTCACTGGGTGCTTCGAAGAATGCCAGGTAAGAACCATCTCCCATCTCGAAGAAACTGTGTAATACATTACTGGCTCGACCAGTTTTAGTAGTCTTTATTTCCAGCACATGCATTAGCTTGAGCCCGAGAAAGTCTTCATAGAACTGGCGCGTCTCTTCCGTATCACGACAGCGGTAGGCATTGTGGTGCAAACCCTTGATCATCTTGGTACCGCAGTGTGCTTGATAATATTTTGCAATAATTCATGGGCATGAGAGCTATCGCTGTCACGGCCATGTCGTGGCAGAACACGATGATCCCAAACTGGTGGAATTAATTTTTGGATATCTTCCAGAAGTACCTGGTTACGTCCTTTCACTAAGGCATAGGCTTTACAGGCTGTGGCTAAATGCATGGAGCCTCGTGGCGAGATACCAAGTTTGATACCCTGGTCTTCTCTCGTTGCACGAGATAACTCGATGATGTACCGGGCCAGATCCTCATGCAGAAAAACGTCTTCACAATTTCTGCGAAGTGCGCGCACGTAGTCTGCAGTTAGCACCGGCGCAGGATCATGCCGGGTTGCATCACCATAATCTCCCAATAAGTGAAGCTCTGATTCGAGATTGGGATAGCCGAGACTGATGGACGTTAGAAATCTATCCAGCTGCGCTTCCGGCAAGGGATTTGTGCTATCGAAATCGATCGGGTTCTGCGTGGCGATTACGGTAAACAAATCTGACAGTGGGTAGTTCACTCCATCGGCAGCAACGAAACCTTCTTCCATGGCTTGTAAGAAAGCAGACTGACTACGAGTTGGCGCACGATTAATTTCATCTGCCAGGAGGAAGTCTGTAAATATAGGGCCGGGTGAAAATTCAAACTTTGTTTCTGTTTGATTGTATACCGCGCCACCTAAAACATCGGCGGGCAAAATGTCGTTGGTAAACTGGATACGATTGAAGTCTAGCCCAAGAATTTGCGCCATGCTCTTGGCTAGAGTGGTCTTACCAACACCGGGTACATCAACCACCAGCACGTGACCCTTGGCGATAACACTCGCCAATAAAAGCTCGATCACAAAGTCATCCCCTAACCAGTGTTTGGCCAGGGATTTATGCGCTTGATCAAGCAGCGATAACAGCTCGGTTAGTTCGTCTTGCGATGTATCAGGCATTTAATCTTGGTATTGCTAAAAAAGCACATCCTAGCAGTACTCATGGTACTGTTGTGCGTTGTTTTCTACAAAATTACGCCAATTTTGGGGCTATCTGGGGCTTTTGTCAGTTGTCAGGAAATAAAACAATAATCCTGAAGCGATTACGCCAAGGCTAAACAGTCCCTCAACCGGTCGCATGAGCAGGGTAAAAGTCAGCGTCCATCCGGTAAGCGCAAGAAAGATAATAGGCGTTAGTGGATAGAGAAATGCTTTATATGGCCGCTGGGCGTCTGGATGGCGAAAACGCATAACGAATAATCCAAGCACTGTTACGAAAGTATTCAGTGCCATGGTGAAACCAGCGAATACCAGTATGGATTCAAAAGTCGAAGAAAGAATAAATAGAATGGCGATTGAGGATTGGATATAAATTGCCGTTGTTGGAATTCCGGAAGAGTTTACTTTGCCGAGAAACTTCAAGCGCGGAAAGTCTTCACCTATTACCTGGATAACTCTCGGGCCGGCCATAGTCATTGCGCTTACTGTCGAAATCAGGAGCAATGCCAGGGCAACACCAAATGCACTACCGGCAACTTCTCCGAAAGCAACTTGCGCAGCAATTGCTCCGACTTCAACTTCGCCAACCATGGCATCCATCGGAGCGGTGTACAGGAATGCAAAATTTAATGCCAGATACAGGACTGTGACGATACTTGTTCCGGTTATTAATACCCAGGGTAAAGTTTTTTTCGGATTCTCAATTTCACTGGAGAGATAAGTTGCCGCATTCCAACCGGAGTAGGCAAAGCTTACATAGATTAAGGCGACCGCAAAGGTGCCGCTTGTAATGACACTAAAATCACCAGTTACTGGCGCAAACGTTACTGGCTGCGGTGAGTCTACAACCACCAATGTTGCCAGAATGAAGACCAGGATCACCACAACCTTAAGCACGGTAAAGATTACCTGCGTACCGCCACTGTAACGATGATTGGTTCCATGCACAGCGGCCAGGACAATAAGCAGGGCGATGGCAAATCCCTTTTCGACAGTATCACTAGCACCTCCAAACAGCGAAGAAGTGAAATAAGCGGCGAAGGTCATGGCAGCTAACGCGGTGGGCGCAGCAAAACCAACAGCTGCAGAAATCCAGCCTGATACAAATCCGGCTGCCGGGTGATAAATTCGCGACAGAAAATTGTACTCGCCACCGGAGCGTGGAAAGGTTGCTCCTAATTCAGCGTAGGAGATTGCCCCGCAAAGCGCGGCAAGCCCGCCCACTGCCCATAACAGTAAAAGAGCAAACCCAGAGCGTATGTCTACCAGTTGAAAACCAAGACTGGTGAACACCCCGGTGCCAATCATGTTGGCAACAATGACAGCCGTAATAGTGATGTAGCGAAATTTACCCAATGCCATCGACTTATTGCTCTTCTTTAATTAGGCCTAGTTTGCAGGTATGGGGCGGGTTTCCCCCGGGGTAAGGAAAATATCCTGGCCTCGAAGTTCCGGTGGTCTTTGAATTGGATCTGTGGGAATCGTATCTGGAACATGAACACCAACATTGCGGAGTGCTTTGATGCGATTATCCAAAATGTCTCGTCCGGCAGCAGTACTTAAAAACCAGTAAGGCGGAAACGCCATATGTGGCGTGCGTTCATCCCAGTATTCTGCATCGTTAGCGAAGTGATCGTCTCTTGGGTCCGCATCTCCCAGGTGTAAGACGGTTGAGTTGTTATTTAGCGTCACTCGCCAGGCAATATTTTCCACATCCATCATCCGCATCGGATAACCGGAATGGGGAATACGAACAGCTTCCACCAGCAAGTCATTTTCGGTAAACCTTACGGGCGCATCATCGAATGCCAGGATTACGGAATTAACTCGACCAAACACCGCTGAACCGCTGTCCCCGGCGGCCGAACGCATGGCGATAATGGCCTGGTTGGGCGCATACAGCTGGATGCCCGGTTGTGCTTCCATAAGCTGGTAAATTTCTTCGGGAGAAAAGTGATCGCCGTGATAGTGACTGATAAAAATGGCATCGACGCCATCGAAAGGAATCTCTCCGGCAAAAATGGCCGCTTTCATTTCTTCTGGGGGTAATAAGTACTGGCCATAGGTGTTGGGAAAAAGGGGATCAAACAGAATCTTGGTTTCGCCATCGCTGACCATAACCCCTTCATTAGCGATATAGAATGCAGAAGGATTCTGTGCGTTTACCAGGCCAGCCAGAAAGCTGGAAATTAGCAACAAACATGTTCTGATTCTTTTACTAATAGTCATGGAAAATCCTCGTTTAGTCGGAGGTGCAGGCTTCTGAAGTGCCAAAGTTTCGAAATACTTTTGTGTCTGGATCAATGACCAGAGAGGCGTCAGCAGCGATGGGGTAGAAGCTGCCGTCAGTGGGAATAGTAACCATTCTACTGCGTCCACCCTCAACAATTTCAACCGGCATATCAAATAGCAAATCCGGGTAATTTTCGAACGATATACGAATACCGCTGTCCAGTCTTTCTTCTTTTAATACCGGCAAGTCTTTCTTCTTTATATAAATATCGAAAAACCAGTTCAGGTCTTCGCCATGTTCCTCGCTGGCGATACGAATAAAATCTTCAGTGCTGCGTCGGGTTGGGGTAATTGGATAATGCAAAGACCAGGGATCTGCAGTGTCGTAGATCAAGCGGCGAATTGATCGCCAGAATTTTTCATCGCCCATTAACCAGCGCAGTGTATGCAATGACCAGCTGCCTTTGTAGTAGGGATCGTTGGTATCATGATAGCTTTGCGAGACGAGTCCTTCAGGTACAACCGGTTTGCAATTCTGAATTTCGTTGTAGTTATCCCACATCCTGCTCCAGTAGCCAGCCTCGCCTATAACATCACGGGCATAGAGAGGTTGCATATGTGCCGCCATGCCTTCATGCAGCCAGAAATCACGACTTTCTTCCTGGGTCATCAGGTTGCCAAACCACTCATGGGCAAACTCATGTTGCATTAGCCAATCAAAACCATGGGGATCTAAAGTAAAACCATTGCCGTAACCATTCATGGTTTGATGTTCCATTCCCAAATAGGGAATTTCGACGATACCAATTTTTTCTTCTCCCCATGGGTATGGACCCAACACTCTCTCAAACCAGGCGAGCTGTTCTACGAAATCATCCGCTATCAATTTCTCAATCTTCTCCATGTCATCTGTTACATGGTAGAAGATGATAGGTATAACGTTGTTTCCGCTTATTCCGTTACGGTGCTCAAGTTCGAATTTTTCAAACGGACCGATATTGATTGCCAGGTGGTAAGTAGAAATAGGATTTGTGGTACGCCAGTGGTAAGTCGTTCGATCGCCAGTAATTTGTTCCGATACCAGTAAGCCATTCATTACTGCCACAAGATTCGAAGGAACCGTTATGTGCATGTCGGCACCTTCTTCTGGCTTATCGGATATATGATCCTTGCAGGGCCAATAGAGATCGCAACCCCGTCCTTGCACTGCCGTGGCAATCCAGTGTTCTCCGCTGTCGGTTCTGTCGAATACGAAGCCACCGTCCCATGGAGGGTTCTCCGCAATATACGGACGCCCACTGTAACTTACGGAGGTAGTAAAAGAGGAAGCTGATCTTACATTCTGACCTGACAAGAGCAGTTTGCCACCCCGTTTTTCAAACACAGCAGGGTTGTTGTTAATTGCAACCGATTCAATGGTAAAGCGGGGATCAAAATCAAGTTCTATTTCGTCGAGAGACTCAATAGCCACAGCGCGCATTTGTACATCACCAGTGATAAACCGCCGATCAGGATCGATCTCGATACTTAATGTGTAATGTTTTACGTCGTACGCCGTTTGCAGAGCACTGAGCTCACCGCTGGAAATTTCCGTCTGTGGGTGCAGAGGCGGATTGGAACTGCATCCAGACAAGATAAGAAAGCCAGCAATCCATGCAACCTGTGGTTCGATTTTCATGGGCGCAGTGTAGCCTTTGCCATTAGGAAACTAAACTGCTGAATGTTCCGGCAAAGGCTATAGTCTCGCTTATTCAGATTTTGCGGGGGAGTGTTGACTCGTCTTCATACAGCAAACATATGTATTGCATCGTGTTCTTGCTTGGATACAGGTAATCAGAATCCCCATACTGGCTATTACTTACAGCGTGTAATTGCAGTATGAATTCCCGGCGCGAGCCAATCCCAGTGCCTCAATTCCTGGACGAATTAGCGAGAGCTAATGGGACACTGACTGGCTTGGAGCTTCCGGAACTTGCAGCCATGGGCCCATAGCTTCTGCTATAGTAAGCCCATAGCTCGGCAAATACAGAGAAAAGCCGGGACAGCGGAGGCGAACAATGAAAAGAAACCCAGCTGAATTTACCAGAAGTCTTACAAGTACAGCAGTTGTGGCAGTCTGCACCCTTGCTCTAACTACGATTGCCAGTGCCCAGGATTGGCAGCCCGAAATCCTTTCCGACGGCCAGCCCAATATTACTGGCATGTGGAACAATGTCGGAGCCACGGCAACTCCCGTGGAAATGCCCGATGAGTTTGAAGGCAGGGTACCAACCGCGGAGGAGTTAGCCGAGTTTATTGCTCGCCGAGACGAGGCGCGCAAAGGCAATGTCTGGCAAGGATTTGAAAACAGCACTGGCGTAGGCGCCTACGAAAATTACTGGTTCGACTGGTACTGGTCCGACGCCGTAGCCGATGCGCCAGCGCTTGTGGTTGATCCCCCCAATGGTCGTATTCCCGCCTATACCGCTGCAGCACAGGAAGCAATTCGACTCAACGTCGTGGAAGAACATGACTCAGCAGCCACCGTCGAATCCGGTGATCGTTGTTTGTCCCGCGGCGTATTCGGCATGATGATGCCCACCGCCTATAACAACGGTAAGCTGATCATACAATCCCCCGGTTATGTAATGATCCACAGTGAAATGATTCATAACGCCCGAATCATTCCTATCGATGCTGGCGATCATATCGATGACAAGATAAAACTCTGGGAAGGAGATGCCCGCGGTCGTTGGGAAGGCAATACGCTTATTATTGAATCAACTAATTTCAAGTATGTGCGCAACATGCGTGCGCCCGGTAGAGGTAATCCTCCCCAAAACGAAGGGCGCAAGATGATCGAAACTTTTACCTTCGAGGATGAGAATACCTTACGTTACACATTAACCGTTGATGATCCCCTCACCTACGAGGCGCCCTGGACAGTTGCCTTTCCTTATTTGAAAGACGATGACTACACGCAATATGAATATGCCTGCCATGAAGGCAACTATGCAATGGAAACCCGGCTGAGTGGTGCTCGTGTCGAAGAACGTGGATTTGCAGAATCTGGAAGATAACTTGGTAGGAGTTTTTCCAATTGAAAAAATTGTTATCACTTTTTGTTGCTGCACATTTCCTTGTCGCTTGTGCACCAGAAGAAACTGATACCGAAGAAGCAATTGGTGAATGGCGTCACCACGGTGCGAATCATCGCGGTGAAAAATACGTAGCACTTGATCAAATCGACGCCAGCAATTTTGAACAACTGGAAGTAGCCTGGCGCTATCGCAGTCCCGATCTCGATCTGCCGGAAGAACTTGCCTATCCAACCGGTGACTACCGTGCCGTGCCGTTAGTTATCGACGGTGTGATGTACGTCAACAGTAATCACGGATTAATCTCTGCTCTCGACCCGGCTACAGGCGAAGAGCACTGGATATTCGATCCCAAAAGCTACGAATACGGCCCACCGCTTTTTTCACCGCTGCAAACTCGCGGCATTGAGTACTGGACCGACGGCGATATCGAACGTCTTTTTATTGCAACCAATGGTAAGCAACTGGTTTCTGTTGATATTGAAACTGGTCAACCTGATCCGAATTTTGGCGATGATGGTTACGTCGACTTGAGACAGGATTTTGGTCGTCTCGAATTTGAAATGAATAACATCACCCATGGAGCGCCACCGATCGCCGTAGGTTCAACCGTGGTCGTTGGTTCAAAGATTTATGACTTCTCCATGTTTAACAGAAGCCCGCCGGGACATGTTCGTGCCTACGACGCTTACACCGGTCAGTTCAAATGGCGCTTCAATACCATTCCGCAGGAGGGAGAGTTTGGCAATGACACCTGGGAAAACGATTCCTGGCGAGTGACCGGCAACACTAATGTATGGACTTACATGTCAGCCGATGAAGAAGCGGGAATAGTTTATTTGCCAACTTCAACACCGACTAACGATTACTGGGGCGGATTTCGTTTAGGCGAGAACCTGTTTGCCGAATCTATCGTTGCGCTGGATATAGAAACCGGTGAAAGAATCTGGCATTTCCAGACTGTGCATCATGGTGTGTGGGATTACGATGTTGCGTCTGCACCGAATCTGGTTGACATAGTTGTTGATGGCGAACCAATCAAGGCCGTTGCCCAGGTTTCCAAAACTGCGTTCACTTATGTTTTCGATCGCATTACTGGTGAACCGGTTTGGCCAATCGAGGAACGTCCGGTTGCTCCGAGTGCAATTCCAGGGGAAAGATTACATCCAACCCAGCCATTTCCTACCAAGCCCGCACCTTTTGATCGTCAGGGTGTAAGCGAAGATGATCTGATTGATTTCACCCCGGAGATTGCCGCAGCAGCAAGAGAGCTGGCAGAGGAGTTTGTACTAGGTCCGATTTTTACCCCGCCAATTGTCCGTGGCAGCAATGGCAAACGTTCGACTTTTGTTGTTCCCGGAGCAGGGGGTGGTGCAAATTTTCCTGGTGCAACTGTCGATCCGGAAACCGGAATAATTTACATACCGTCAGCAACGCGACCTCATGGTATGTCGCTGGTACCTCCACCGGATGACACTTCGGATTGGCCTTATGTGATTCAGATGGATCGCCAGGTGGGGCCCTTCGGTTTGCCGTTGTTAAAACCACCCTATAGGCGCATTACTGCAATCGATCTAAATACCGGTGAGCATGTCTGGCAGATTCCGTTTGGTCGAGGCCCCAACAATCATCCAATGCTGGAACATCTGGATCTTCCTCCATTAGGCAGTCTTTTCACCGATGTTGTTGCGGAAGGTGGGGTTCTGATCACCAAGACCCTGTTGATTTCCTATCTGGCCCAGAAAGATGAAATCGATCCTGAAGCCCATGGTTCCATACTGGTCGCTCATGACAAGATGACTGGAGAACTGTTAGGGGAAGTCATGGTAGATCAGCGACTCCACGGACCTCCCATGAGCTATCAGGTTGATGGCAGGCAATACATTGCAGTTGCCGGTGGTGGTCGCGACGACGACAACGAACTGCTGGTGTTTGCTCTGCCAAACTAAAGATATAGCCACAGGAGAAACGCGGTTTTCTCGACTGGCTATCTGCCCTCAAATCTCGTTCAGGTACCTGAACGAACGATAAATAAATCTTTAGACCTCTTAAGCAACTATTCATTTTGGCTGTTGTAATCTGATACTCGCGAATCCCCGCCGACTCGCTGCGGTTCACCATAAACAGGGGGCTACAATGATTACAACACGCAATTTTTCGAGTTTGCTAAAACCTTACTTTTTCCTGGCAGGATTGAGTGTGGCGTCCTGCCACGCTGTATCGGCCCAGGATGCTGACACCGACACCACTTCCTCCGGCGCCATCGACGCCAGCGCATCGCTAATTACTGATAGCGCCACTGATACAGCCGAACTGCAGCAAGCTACAGCTCCAGAGCTCGGCGGCTTGCCCGCTGAAGAAGCGCTTTATACACAGGATCAACTCCAGACGCTGGTTGGACCCTATGCGCTATACCCGGATGATCTTCTGGCCATTGTGCTTCCTGCCGCGACTTATCCCCTTGAGATCGTGTTAGCTGCACGTTTTCTCGAGCAGTTACAGGCAGATGATTCCTTGCAGCCTGAAGAATCATGGGATGATTCCATTGTGGCCTTGCTCAATTACCCTGAAGTTATTGAGATGATGAATGACAATATCGATGACACCTGGCAACTCGGTGAAGCGGTAATCAGTCAGCAATCAGATGTGTTACAGGCCATCGAAGATTTTCGTCAGCTAGCTTACGACGCAGGCAATCTCGAAAGCGATGAACGACAAACCATAGAAGTTGTACAGGAAGATGAGCAAGAAGCAATCGTTATTACCCAGGTTGAAAAAGAAGTCGTTTACGTACCCAGGTACATCGTCGAAGAAGTCATCGTCGAACAACAGGTTCCGGTATATCACTATCACTCAATACCGCGGCCGGTTTACTACTACCCTTATCCGGTTGGACATAGATTTCATTCCGGGTTTTTCTGGGGAGTAACGACAGCATTCTCCATTGGCTGGTCAGATTATTTTTTACATGTCTACCATCCAAGCTATCGTTACCATCCTTACTACGGTCGACGCTATTACTATAACGACTATCACTATCGACGCCCGAGCATAAATATTTTTAATAATTATTATGTTGATAATAGCTTTCGTCGCATAAGCGATCGTCATCGTTATGGTAGTTACTGGCGACCGCAGCGACATTTCGGTTCCCGGCCCTATGATTATCGCTATAACAACTACTATGTCGGTGGTCGCGATGTTGGAGACCGCAATTACAACCGGGCAAGGGGAGGCCAACGCACTGTTGCCGATTTTGCCGATGATCGTCGCCGCTCACAATTGAATGGAACGCAGATCGCCAACTCGATTCGGGCCAGTGGTTTTGGGGCTGAAACCAACCGACGTCCTGGCGATCGTCGCGGTGGTGGCAGGTTGAGCGGTCAACAACTGACCAGCCCCGGCACTGATGCCAATGCATTAAGCGCAGGGCGCGGAGCCCGTGGTGAGCGAACAGCACAAAGCACTTCACCAATCCCCCGCGGCACGCGAAGAGAAAACGGCAGAAATGCAGAGAGTTTTAATGCATTGAGAAACGGCGCAACACAAACTGCTCGTACGCAATCCTCTGATCGGTCTGCGCTAAGCCAGGAAAACCCCCGGGAGAATTCACGAGCGAACACGCGGCAAAACACGCAACGGAACTTACGAGAAAGGTCTCCGGAAAACGCTCAGGAAAACAGGGGTGCGACCTTTGATGCCTTTCGCAATCGTTCCCGCAATCGAAATGTCACTACCAGAAGCAATACTCGAAGTATTACGCCGCGAGAAAACAGTTCATCCCTGGTGGCGCCTTCAAACCGGACCACAACGACCACACAAACTCGCAGGCCAACTCGCGAAAGCGCAAGACCGCGAATTAGTTCTGACCGGGAACGGCGTAGTGTTACGACTAACTCCCGTAGCCGGCCGACTCAAATCCAGCGGCAGCCACAACGGCAAGCACAAACTACCAGGCCTTCAAATAATGTTAGCCGCTTCAATAATCAGCGTTCCCAGCGCAGTGCTTCCGGTCAGAGCACGAGACGCTCGACAATTCAGAGTCAGCCTTCCAATCGCTCACGGGCTCAAATCTCAAGGCCTTCAACACAACCGAGTATTCGCTCCAATAGCAGCAGGAGTTCCAGTTCCTTCAATTCCAGCAGGCGCGGAGCTTCCTCGATGCAACGTCCACAGCGATCGCGACCACAAGCTTCAGGACCGCAAGCCAGAAGCCAACCAGCGCCGCGCTCCAATCGATCGGCTTCCTCTTTTTCAAGCCGCCGGTCTCCAGCCGCAGGTGGAGGAGGTGGTCGCGAAAGAGCCAATCGGCGCAACCTCTAGCGCTGCAGTGTCGGTAACTTTCATATCTGCCAGTTAGTGGTTTTGGTACACTGACCGAAACCATTCTGGCGAAACAAAAACAATGAAAATTGCCGCTCATTTATTTTTCTTTCTTGGGGTTTGTTCAATCCTGGCCAGCTGCAGTTCTGAGGATCTGGAGCAACAAATCGAATCAGCCGTCGACTGGCGCCATGCTGGTGGTGACCACAGTCAGGCTAAATACGCCCCACTTGATCAAATCAATGCTGACAACTTTGCCGAGCTGGAATTAGCCTGGCGCTGGCAGTCTGCGGACTTGCGCTTACCAGAAGGAGTGGGCTATGGCACTGCAGACTACCGTGCAGTTCCCTTGGTAGTGAATGGCACCATGTATGTGAATACCAATCACGGCATGGTCGTTGCCCTCGATCCAGCAAGCGGGGAAGAGTTGTGGTTGATCGACCCGGAAAGTTATCGCTACGGTCCGCCTATTCAAACCAATATTATGATTCGTGGTATCGAGTACTGGACCGATGGTGACATCGAACGAATCTTTGTCGCGACCCTTGGTAAACAGTTGTTATCTATCGATGCACAAACTGGGCAACCGGACCTTAACTTTGGTGAAGACGGCTACATCGACCTGAGTCAGAATCTGGGTCGGCTGGAGTTCGAATCTAATTTTATTACCGCCGGTGCAGCACCTATTGCCGTTGGCAATTCCCTGATCGTCGGCTCAAAGATCTTTGATTACGGCATGTATAACCGCTCCCCGCCGGGTCATGTTCGTGCCTACGATACTTATACCGGCGAATTAAAGTGGCGGTTCAATACCATCCCCCAGGAAGGTGAAGAATTTACCGAAACCTGGGAAAACGATTCCTGGCGCACAGCAGGAAACACGAACGTCTGGACTTTCATGGCTGCAGACGATGAGGCAGGCATAGTCTATTTGCCGACATCGACACCAACCAATGATTACTGGGGAGGCATGCGCCTTGGTGAAAATCTTTTTGCCGAAGCGCTGGTTGCACTGGATGTGGAAACCGGCGAACGCTTATGGCATTTTCAAACTGTTCACCACGGTCTGTGGGATTACGATATTGGATCGGCACCAAATCTTGTCGACATCGTTGTCGATGGCGAACCAATCAAAGCCGTAGCACAGGTTTCTAAAACCGCTTTTACCTACGTGTTCGATCGTGTAACCGGTGAGCCGGTGTGGCCCATCGAAGAACTACCCGTTGCGCCCAGCACAGTGCCCGGCGAACGCGCGCATCCAACCCAACCCTTTCCCACCAGGCCGGCGCCATTTGATCGACAAGGTGTGAGCGAAGAAGACCTGATTGACTTCACTCCGGAGATCGCAGCGGAAGCCCGGGAGATTGCCAGCAACTTTGTGTTAGGACCAATCTTTACACCGCCAATTGTGCGTGGTGACAATGATAAACTTGCAACCTTTGTCGTTCCCGGTGCCGGTGGCGGGGCCAACTTTCCTGGTGCGAGTATTGATCCTGAAACGGGGGTTCTCTATATACCGTCCGCAACAAGACCCCATGGTATGTCTTTGATCGAACCACCACAGGGTACTTCCGACTGGCCCTATGTGATTCAAATGGAAAGACAGGTTGGACCATTTGGTTTGCCATTGCTGAAGCCACCTTATCGCCGAATTACTGCTATCGATTTAAATACTGGCGATCACCTATGGCAGGTTCCTTTCGGCATGGGACCGGCAAATCATCCATTGCTAGAGCATCTCAATCTGCCGCCACTTGGCAGTGTCTACGATGATGTAGTGGCTGAAGGCGGCATCCTGGTTACCAAATCACTTTTGATTTCTTTCCTTGCCCAGAAAGATGAGATCGATCCTGAAGCTCATGGCTCCATACTGGTGGCTCTGGACAAGATGACCGGGGAAACTGTCGGTGAAATTCTGGTGGAGCAACGACTACACGGCCCGCCAATGAGTTACATGGTTGATGGCAGGCAATACATTGCCGTAGCCGGTGGCGGTAGAGATAACGACGACGAGCTATTGGTTTTTACCTTACCAGGCTTGTAGCAGTAAAAAAGCAGGGATAAGTAAATCTACCTGGTAAGAGTCGTAAACCAGAACCGCACTGGGCAACCCATTACTTTGTTTCAGCGCTTGCAGCCATTCTGGCTTCCCTCCCTCGTTTGCGAGCCCTGAAATACGGTCTCTCTTCTTCGGTCGGTGCTGCGCTCTTATGCTGAAGTAAAGTAATGGCTTACCCATCGCTTGTGCCAAGCCTCTTACAATCGTGTTCTTATGTTTTAATCAAGCACTGCAGCTTAATGGCAAGGGTGGAGTATTGTGTTTTTGTGACTAGCGCCCAGGGAGGGAAGCGCGGGAGGGCCAGGGATGGCCCAATGGAACGAAAACACAATACTCCACCCTGGCCGTAGCACGGATTAAACTAGTCAAACTTATACTTATTCTCGAAAATCTTAGATAGTGTTCAAATTGGCTCACAGTGCAACATCAACCATTTCGGAGTTCACCAGCGTCGCAAAATAGACTAAAGTGAATATCCGCATAAAAACCAGAGAAAAGCTGGAGCCAACCTCATGAGAGGACCAAGAACAAGAGCCCTGCAGGGCCTGAGCGCAGCGGTTTTACTACTTGTCAGTACCGTGTTCACTCAGCAAGCGTTCGCCCAGGATGGCATCGATTCCTGGCAAGATGACCTGGCGCCTATTGCCAATATTGACTGGAACTATGATCGCGCTGCCCATTTACTAGAAAGAGCTGGATTTGGTGGCACGCCTGATGACATCGAGCGACTCGCTGCCATGTCTCCCCGGGAGGCAGTGCGCAGTCTGGTGTATTTTGATCCAGCAGCTAACAGTCATCTGCGGCCTTTTGATCATTCCGGAATTCACGATCCCGGGTTGGAGCCTTTCCCTCCGAGTCGACCTGCGACGACTGATCTTGCCAGGGAAACCGGTGAAGCACTGGGCGTAAAGGTAAAACCTACGGGTAATCGTCGCCTGCAACCGGTGGTGAACAAATTTTTCTACTGGCTTCGGGCCAGCGTGTTGGAAACCAATCGTGTGGCCTATTGGTGGGCAAACCGAATGGTGGCCTCTAACAATCCATTGCAGGAAAAAATGGCACTATTCTGGCACGGTCATTACGCCGTGAATGAAAGTAAAGTGCGCGACTATCGCAAGTTGTTAATGGAACTGGAATTGTTTCATGAAATGGGCACCGGAAACTTTCGTGACCTGATGGTTGCAGTCGCACAGGACCCAGCCATGCTTTCTTTTCTCGATGCAGGTGTAAATGTAAAAGGTGCACCAAACGAAAACTTCGCGCGGGAAATCATGGAATTATTCACAATGGGCGTAGGCAACTATAGCGAAACAGATATTCGTGAAGCCGCTCGTGCCTTTACTGGATGGAATTATGTCGATCTTGAATTTGTTATCAATGAAGAACAACACGATGATGGGGTAAAAAAGTTTCTCGGTCGCAGTGGCGATTTCGATGGTATAGAGGTCATCGATATCATCATGGAGCAACCAGTTACTGCTGAGTACATTGCAGGCAAGATGTATCGCTTTTTCGCCAGAGATGAATTGAGTGCAGAGCTGCAAGCTGACCTTGGCAATGTATTTCGCGATAACGACTACGAGGTAACTGCTTTATTGGAAACAATTTTTCTTTCCAAAGATTTTTACAGTGCAGCGACCGTTGGTACGCACATAAAGAGTCCAGTTGAATTGGCAGTATCGACCTACATAAAGCTTGGCCTGGATGATGCGCCAGGTGTGCCCGATTTTAATTCAGCAACCGGAGCATTGGGACAGACCCTGTTCAGGCCTCCCACTGTCGCTGGATGGGCCGGTGGCCGCAGCTGGATCACCCCGGGCTTATTATTGGAGCGGGGCAATTTTGCCCGGGACGTATTGTTTCCGGATATAAATTTTATTCCTTCCGATCGACGTAACGGCAGCCGCGAGATTCAAAGCGTCGCGCAACGTATTCGTGAGGGAATGGATATAACCTCAGCCACGCAGCCTTCAAGTATTGGCGAAGGGCAGGTAATGGCGGAATCAAACATGCTGGCGGATAGGGACGAAGACTTTAATACACGCTATGGTAGTTTTCGCGGTTGGCAGATGGCGATTGAGAGGGTCAAGCCTATTTCGCGGCACACGGCGCGTTTAAATCTCAGCAAGATGGTGTTGGATCAACAACTTACCAGTACCTCAGAGGTAGTTGATTATTTTATTGCAAGATTTATGCGTGTAGCGCCCGGTGCCGATGCCAGAAACATGTTGATAGATTTTTTGAGCAACGAAATCGGCACAACAAATATAGTAGAAGCAGAATCCTATATGGAAGATTCTTTGCGCATGACATTACATTTATTGTTTAGTCAGCCTGAGTATCAATTAAGTTAATTGCAGGATAAATCCCAAGAAGAATCTTATGAAAACAAAAGACCTGTTTAAGAACAAAATGAAGCGTCGGGATGTGCTGGGCAAAGGCCTGGGAGCACTCGGTGTTGCCGGGCTAACTGGATCAGCATTGGCTCCATCCATGTTTGGCCGCGTTGCCGAAGCAGCTGCGACTGCAGCTGCTAATGGCAAGATTCTGGTTATCCTGGAATTGTCAGGTGGTAATGATGGTTTGAATACAGTCGTGCCTTATGGTGATGATGCTTACTATCGCCATCGTCCGGAAATTGGTTTGCCGCAAAACGGACTGCGAATTCTCGATGACCATTTTGGTTTGAATCCGGGTATGGCGGGATTCGAGAGCCTTTATAAAGACGGCAAGATGGCCATCGTCCATGGCTGTGGTTACGAGAACCCATCCTATTCACACTTTACTTCCATGGCCTACTGGCACACCGCTGCACCTAACAGCGGTGAGGAGTATGGGTGGGTCGGGCGACTTGCCGATGACATGGAACCGGCGGCGCCGTCAAATTATGTAGTGAACGTGGCGGCACGCCAATCGCTGGCGGTGCGCAGTGAACGCCATGTACCAGTGGTTTTTGATCAACCAAATCGATTCATGCGCGAAGCATTCCATGAGGAAAGAGATGCGCTGGATAGAGTGCCGGATGTTGGTAATGTAGATAATCCTTCCCGGCGGTATCTCCTGAACATTGCCCGCAGTGCCAATGATGCATCTGCATTAGTAAGACAGGCCTGGTCAAACTACAGCTCGCCAGTCGATTACGGAGTAAACAGCCTCGACTTACCAAAAGTCGTTTCTTTAATCGATGCCGGCATGCCAACTAAGCTTTATTACGTCTCTTATAGAAATAATGCTTTCGATACGCATGTGTTCCAGAACAACGTGCACCGACGACTCTTGACCTATACCTCTGATGCGGT
This sequence comes from Gammaproteobacteria bacterium, assembly GCA_028818225.1. Taxonomy (GTDB): domain Bacteria; phylum Pseudomonadota; class Gammaproteobacteria; order Pseudomonadales; family Pseudohongiellaceae; genus UBA9145. The sequence continues at coordinate 62,976 of JAPPOG010000015.1, forward strand.
GGCGGCATTCATCAGAGATCTGGAAAGAATCGGCCGAGCGGACGATGTGGCTCTCATGATCTTTTCTGAATTCGGTCGCCGCGTTCCTGAAAATGTTAGCCTGGGAACCGATCATGGTGCTGCCAATGTCATGTTCGTCATAGGTAATCAGGTGAAGGGTGGCCACTACGGTGATATTCCAAGCCTCACCAATCTGAATCCGGAGGATAACCTGGCTTATACCACGGACTTCAGACAGGTTTATCAGACCATGATCCAGGGTTGGTTAGGCCATGACGCCGGGTCAGGATTATTGAATGGTCGATTTGAACCGTTCGACATGTTTGCTTAGCAGGTATCAAGCAATCTTGATTGGAGTTCCGTCTGTTTTTTACGGTAGATTGTCCTACCGGACGATTCAGGGAAGGAATAGCAATAATGAAGCAACTGAGTAGTTCATTCTGTCTTGTATGCTTAATTCACGCCTGTTCTCCCGCAGTTGAAGAGACTGCTGTTGCAGACATTGGTGAATGGCACCATGCTGGCGGTAGTCATTTTTCCGATAAATACGCACCCCTCGATCAGATAAACCGAGACAATTTCAATGACCTGGAAATTGCCTGGCGCTGGCAGTCGATTGATGTAAACCTGCCAAGAAACCTCGCCTATGCAACGGGACATTTTCGTGCGGTACCTCTTTATATAGACGGAGTGATGTACACCAACACTAACCATGGCCAGGTAGTTGCGCTAAATCCCGCCAGTGGTGAACTCATCTGGAGCTTCGATCCGGAAAGCTATGCCTATGGCAGACCAGTTTTCTCGCCCGCCCAAACCCGTGGCATCGAATATTGGACTGATGGCGAGATCGAAAGAATATTTATCGCCACGCTTGGTAAGCAACTCGTTTCGATTGATATACATACTGGGCAGCCCGATCCGAATTTTGGCGATAACGGCTATGTCGATCTTCGTGGTGATTTTGGCAAACTGGAATTTGAGATCGATAACATCACTCATGGTGCGCCACCAATTGCAGTTGGGAACTCTGTGATTGTTGGTTCCAAGGTTTTTGACTACACCCTGTTTAATCGCAGTCCGCCAGGACATGTGCGTGCTTATGACGCGTACACCGGTGCATTTAAATGGCGCTTCAATACCATTCCCCAGGCAGGGGAATTTGGTGTCGAAACCTGGGAGAACAACTCCTGGCAGGAAGCGGGCAATACCAATGTATGGACTTTCATGTCCGCCGATGATGAGGCTGGCATTGTTTACCTGCCCACTTCAACGCCAACCAATGATTATTGGGGTGGAGAGCGCCTGGGTGAAAACCTTTTCGCTGAATCCATTGTTGCTCTCGATGCGGATACCGGCGAACGCATTTGGCACTTCCAGACGGTGCACCATGGTTTGTGGGATTACGATGTCGCCTCGGCTCCCAATCTGGTTGATATCAGCGTCGATGGGCAACCGATAAAAGCGCTTGCCCAGGTTTCCAAAACTGGCTTTACCTACGTATTCGATCGTCTATCTGGAGAGCCTGTTTGGCCAATCGAAGAGCGACCGGTGCCTCCCAGCAATGTGCCGGGAGAAAGAGCGCACCCGACACAACCTTTTCCAACCAAACCCGCACCTTTTGAGAAGCAGGGGATGACTGAAGAGGATCTCATCGACTTCACACCGGAGATTCATGCGGCAGCCAGGGAGATTGCTGCGAAACTGGTGTTAGGGCCGCTATTTACACCACCGATTGTTGCCGGGACGGACGGTAAAGATGCAACGGTGTTCCTGCCCGGCGCCGGAGGAGGCGCCAACTTTCCCGGTGCTAACGTTGATCCGGAAACAGGCATTCTCTATGTACCATCCCATACTCGTCCCTATGCCATGTCGCTGGTACCGCCGGATGATCCGGATTCCGATTGGCCCTATGTCATCAATGTTCAACGCAATATAGGTCCCATGGATTTACCGCTAACCAAACCACCTTATCGCCGTATTACCGCGATTGACTTAAATACCGGTGAGCATGTTTGGCAAATCCCCTTCGGCAGGGGCCCGGCCAACCATCCACTTCTGGCGCACCTGGATTTACCAGATTTGGGCAGCGTGTTTACCGATGTATCCGCGGAAGGCGGTATTCTGGTGACCAAGGGGTTGGTAATTTCCCATCTGCCCCAGAAAGATGAGGTACATGAAGATGCCGACGGTTCTGTGCTGGTAGCTTACGATAAATTTACTGGCGAAAAAGTGGGCGAGGTTATGTTAGATCGCCGATTACATGGTCCAGTTATGTCTTATCTCCACGCAGGAAAACAATACATTGCCGTTGCCGGGGGAAGATTTGATTCAGCGGAGATGATTAGTTTTGCTTTACCCTAGCGATTGACGAAAATGCTAGCCGTTTATAACCACTGATTACAATTATTTGCAGCGCAGCGTATTCCTTGGCTTTATTCTCTCTTCATTTATTTCTGCATTTTGCGGTGCCTGCAGCCACCATTGCTGCCTTCTTTCGTAAGCAGTGGCAAATTGCTTTTTTGGTTATGATGTCGACGATGCTGGTTGACCTAGATCACTTGCTAGCCGAACCCGTATTCGATCCTGATCGCTGCAGTATTGGCTACCACCCACTGCATGAACCTGCGGTTTTTCCTGTATATATTCTATTAACATTGCACCCAAAAACTCGTTATTTGGGAATTGGCCTGCTAATCCATATGCTGCTCGACTCTGTCGATTGCCAAATCACCAGCGGGGTCTGGATTAACTAGAGAAAATATACCCCGGCAAAAAGTTAATGGAGTTCACATATTAGTGGAATTTCTACTAAAAATTTGTGTCATAATTACTCTATACTTATGTATGGAAGCCGGTTTATCCCGCGCTAGAGTGTTCGGCGAGCCGTTTTTTTACTTGTAAAAATCGAGGAATCAGACTGTTGGCTTGTTATAACCATCCAAACGCCCCTACTGCAGCTCACTTTAATCGATGTGGATTGGAGATGTGCGGTCAGTGCGCGCAATTCCTTGACCAGGGAGAATACTGCGAAAAATGCGCTGAAGTGATTCGCAACGAGGAGTTTGTTAAAACCCAAACTAGAGAATTCAACCGGCCAGAAGTAGAACCAGTCGCCGCAAAAAAGGAAGAAGAGACATTCATTCCTCCGACACGCCGGCGTGAAAGCGATCGCATGTTCATCTGGCTTGGTGTTGGTGGTTCATCCACCATGATTTTTGCGGCGATGCTGCTTTATTCGTTTCCCCTGCTGTTTGAAACCGCAGAGGCCGAAACATTGAGAGTTGAGACTCAAAGATTGGAAGACTGTCGACTGGTTTTCGAAGAAATCAGCTATTACCTGAGGGGTAGGGAAGCACCACCAGCTTCTCTGCTTTGCGCAGATTCAAATATGCCAAATCTCATCAGCAACGCCGGTGGTAGGTTTCTGCTAATCCTGTAAATTGCCATTCCCCTCTTAGCTCACGGGCTTTTTTAACGTAAAATTCAGCAACTTCGCCCCAATAATGGCATGCCGGATTTTTTCCGGTGGTATGTTGAGCTTATGTGCAGAGCAGCGAGAAAATTACTTGTAGTTTTGGCCCAGGTAACGGCCATTGTGGCTTTGGTGTCCAATGTTTATAGTCAGGATATTGTCGTAACTCACTGTGATGGTGCCTGTCCCCAGTACGAATCGTCCATGGCGGCAACCCGGGCTAATGTGGTTATCCACCACGTCTACGCCGCTGGATTAAATGGCGATACCGGCCTGGCAGATTGGGTTTCTTATCGTCTGACTAAAGATGCCGTTGGTGTTGCGTCACTATTACCCAGAGTCTGGCAGCCAGATCGCTTGTTGGAATTTTCCGGGGTTGAAGACGTTTTGGAGATTACTTCTTCAGAATTACGCCTGGCTGAAATCGCTGTAAGCAATAATCCCTACGCCGGGCTGGGTGATTTACCGGAACAGGAAGAGGAAAGTGCCAGGTTGGCGCCAATGACCTCTTTCGCCAATACGCCATACTGGTCTGACTTGAATAACCTCTCCAATATGGTGCCAATGCCCAGAGCGTTGCGGCTTGGTCCCTGGTTGCACTTGGAACAAAGACTGAATGAATTGGTAATGAGAAAAGAAGAACTGCAGGTCATTAGCGGACCGCTGTTTTTAATCAGCAATTTATCAACTACGCCAACCTCTACTGTGATTGAACCGGCTGCGTATTTCAAAATAGTAGCCCAGCAAAATAGTTATATCGCCTTCGTATTTCCTAAAGAATTAGGACAGTTTGATTCCTATTGCGGCCATGTGGTTGACCTGGAGCAACTGCAGGAAATGGTTTCAATCGATTTCTTTCCAGACCGCACGGTGCAGCAGTCCGACGAACTGGTGGCCGATCTCAATTGCGGTAAGTAAAACACTCCCTTTCAAGCAATACTTTTTTCTCTGCTTATTACTCTTGTAGTTCATTGCGCAGCGTATAAGAATGGGCGTCTTGCAGATCGCCCTGTAAAAATACAATAAGAGGAGTGCTACATGCCCGAATCCACATCTCTCCTTAAGCAATACAAAGTTCTGGCCTTACTCTTTTGTGGGCTTATTTTCTCACTGCAGAGCTCTGCCCAGGATAACCCGTACCAGGTTGTCTATTACTGGGGCGAACTGCCCGGTGGCAGGCCGATGGGTGTGGTCACCGGTGTGCATCCCGATCCCGATGGCGAACACATCTGGATAATTGAACGCTGCAGCGCTAATCAATGTGCCGGCACCGATCGCCATCCAATACATAAGCTGGATAAAGAAGGGAATACCATAAAAAGTATTGGTGGAGGCATTTTTGCCTGGCCCCATGGCTTTGACATGGATGCGGATGGCAATTTCTGGGTAACGGAAGGAGCACCCGATGGCGACGCGCGAGGCGCACCAGGTGCAGAGCGTGGCATGGGACACCAGGTAATTAAAATAGATCAGGATGGCGAAGTCTTGATGCGATTAGGGGAAGCGGGAGTTCCCGGCGATGATGAAACGCATTTCAATGGTCCCGCCGCAGTGTTGGTGCAAGCTGATGGCGACTTCTGGATAGCTGACGGCCATCGCGGTGGAAATAACCGCATTATTAAATTCAGTAGCAGTGGAGAGTTTCTATTTCAGCTGGGTGGTGGAGTTTCTGATACCAGTCGGGAAAGCGGAAGATTTAATGATCCTCATGATTTGAAGATGGATTCGCAGGGACGATTGTTTGTAGCCGACCGTGGCAATAACCGCATCCAGATTTTTAATCAGGATGGAGAACTGTTGGACATCTGGACCCAGTTTGGTCGGCCTAGTGGCATCTGGATCGATGCAAACGACAAGATTTTCGTTGCCGATGGCATGTCTGGTGAGCAATGGAATCGTGGTTGGGAAAGAGGCATTCGCATTGGTGATGCGACAACCGGATACGTTACCGAGTTTATACCGGACTATGAAGTTGAAACTGGCAGCGGCATTGAGTTTTTGGCTTCTGACAATGAAGGCAATATCTATGCAGGACAGGTTGGGCGGCAACGTTTCGAGAAATATATTCGAGTTAGACCGTAAGATTTAAAGGAGAGTAAAACTTGAGTTTCGCAGAGGGAATATTAACAGGTAAATCCGCGATAGTTACTGGTGGTGCGACTGGAATTGGCAGTTTCATTGTGCGCAAGCTCGGAAGCCTGGGCGCCAAGGTCGGTATCGTTTCACGCAAGGAAGAAAACCTGATTAAGGCAGTTAAAGACTTCAAAGAAGAAGATGGCATCGACGTGGCCTGGCGAACCGGTGATGTTCGCGACCCCGAGGGCATCAAGCAATCTTTCGATGAACTGGCGGGAGAAATCGGTGGTATCGATATTCTGGTGTGCAACGCAGCAGGGAATTTTATTTGTCCGACCGAAGAACTTTCCTGGAATGGTTGGCGCACAGTCATTGAGATTGATTTAAACGGTACTTTTAATTGCTGCCAGGCCGCACTTATGCACTTAAAGGCGTCACAAGATGGTGGGCGCATCATATCCATCAGTACCGGACAGGCAGAATTTGGTTGGCCCGGTGCTGCCCACGCTGGTGCTGCCAAATCGGGTATACAAAACCTGATGAAGACGCTTGCAGTTGAATGGGGTAAATACGGTATTCGTGCTAACTGGGTTAACCCCGGACCAATAAAGGGTACCGAAGGAGTTGATCGGCTTATTATCCAGCAGGGCCTTGAAGAGCAGGTTACCAGAAGCATTCCTCTTGGCACCTTTGGAGAGGGCGATGACATAGCTAACGCGATCGTCTATTTAGCCTCGGATACCGGGCGTTATGTCTCAGGAACGGGCATTGCGGTAGATGGAGGCAGTCAATGGCAGCGTGGCCGCTGAATGAATTCTACTATTTTAGTGTAGTTTAAATGTCGCTTTCTAAACTAATTTGCTCATTTATGATTTCAGTTGGAGTACTTTTTCCAGCTATTTCCAATGCACAAATTAATCCCTATTGTTTGGTAGAGGCACCTAAACCACCAACCCATCTAAACGCTGGTCGCTGGGGGGAAATGATCCAGGTGCGAGTTGGTCCGGAAGAAAATGTCTATGTTTATCATCGCTGCTTCAAGGTGGTGTTGGGGGATCCTTCGTTGATGAATGGACACACTTTGGTAGGCCCAGTGGAATCTATATCAATAAAGCCACTGACACCCTGTATGCAACTGACTCCACTTCAAACTCCAGCACCAATCCAGGCGTAAGAAGAGGAATTTATGTAGGTAGTGCCAGCTCCGGTGAGCTGCAATACTTCATTCCTGATCCTGATTTGGTGTTAGCAGACCAAACTCGCATATCTGGTGCCTCTGGCATTGCCTCGAGTCACGATGATTCTGTTGTCTATGCTGCAGACGTCGCGCCATGGCGGCTAAGGAAATATGAGAAGCAGTAACTACTGTTTTTCAATATGAGAAAAGAAATACCAGGGTGGGCGTTTATCTTCTGTTGTGCCTACATGCTCAAACCTGGTTAGAGTCAATCCGCTTTCCTTCAAGAATTCTTCCAGACCTGAGGAAAGTGTTTCTCCCGTAGGAATACCGAACTGTAGATTCTCACTATAGTATTTAATGCCTCCGTGCATTGCCTTACTAAACTTTTCATAGGGAGGATTACCCACGATTAGATCATGGGAAAAAAAGTCGGCGCCAACTGCACTTCCAACAGGTAAGCTTGCAATTAAATTAAAGGTGTCACGTACCGCTTCTTCAATCAGATACATAGTGACACCTTCCCACAGAATATAAGTTGTTAGATTGGGATTAAAGCCAGAATCTAACAGCGCTTCCATCCAGGTTTCCTGATTAAAGTCAGTTTCAACGAAAGTTACGTGATCGTGAGGTACGCCCGCTGCCTCTAAGGCTTTCTTTTTTGTATTGAGTGTCGGCGGCATATCGACTTCGAAACACTTGATATCCAAATCTTCTGGCAAGTCGTAACAGCGGGTGTCATAACCGGCACCTAATACAACAAATTGCGTTGCAGGATTTTCTTTCCGCGTAAGCACTTCCTTAATGGACTCGTCAAAAAAGTAAGAGCGGTGAGACATCATAGTGGCAAGTGTAGATGGGCGAGGTCCTGGATAACTCAACATAGAACCTTTATAGCCGCTCACTCGACAGGCAAGTCTCATAGTATCGATCAAAAGGAATCGCACCACGCCGCCATAAGAAGGCAGATAATTTGCGATCTTGTAGGTAGTCTCGTCGCTGCGAGATCCGGCGATATGCATTGCTAGTCGACCCCCAAACGGTTCGTTAGCGGTGCCGGAAATGTTTTGCGGGACACAAATCCGGCGAATTCGCCAGGTGTAAAGCGCTATGCCAAATAGAAAAAATGGCAGAAGGACAATGAAAAAAATTGTAAACAAGAGTCCGCGCATTAGTATCTTTTCTTTGTTTAGGGAAGGGCCAGGGTCAGGATTGTATTAGTCGATATTACGCTGACGTATTGCTTTCCATTTACTGCATAGGCCAGGGGACTGGAGCGAATTTGTCGACCAGTCGGATAGCTGAACAGGGATTCGCCGGTTTCTGCATCTAGCGCATGAAAATCGCCATTCTCCAGACCCTGAAAAAGCAAATCGCCAGCAGTCACCAGATTACCACTGGCACCAATCGCTGATTGTGCAGGCAGCTCTGCTTGCCACACTTGTTCACCATCAACCGGACTGTATGCGGAAACGGTAGTGGAGGGCGGGTAGGCTTCGGATACACGATCAAGGGTTGCGTAGTTTTCGGTGTGACCGCGACTATCTGGCCCCGGAGTTAAAGAATCCCCCACCGGTTGCACAGTTAAACTGATGGCACCGTTTTTCCCTGTGATGTAAACCAGTTGAGTTCTGGGACTGAAAGAAGCTGAACCGAAACTCGAACCACCGTGGGCAACAATATACGGTTCGGTCAGAGAATAAGGCCAATAGATTTGTTTACTCCGTGCTGCCAGCTCAGGGTCATCGAAGGGAATAAAGGTTGCACATAGAGGGTCCATGGGTATGCCGCGAGCATTATGGGGAATAGGTTGGGTTGGAAACACCACTTCGCCTGGTACATCAGTTTCAGTTGGCATGGCAGTTTCCGGCATTGGAAACAATGGTTCGCCCGTTTCCCGGTCCCACATGTAAAAAAGGCAGTTCTTTCCACCGGCCGCGACACCCTTGACGATCTCGCCTTCCTCGTTGGTCACGTCAAACAATAGTGGGCCTGTCACATGATCCCAGTCCCACAGATCATGATGAACTGCCTGAAAAAACCAGGCCAGTTCGCCAGTGTCGATATGCAGTGCAATGGTGGCATTGGTAAAGAGATTGGCTCCCACGCGAGCAGAACCATCATAGTCAGGTGATGGATTGCCAGCATTGACATAAACAAGGCCAAATTCGGTATCGATGGCAGGAGGGGTCCACACCCCCCCACCGGCGCGTTGACCGGTGCCCCAGGTATCTCGTGCAATTTCCCAACCGGAATCGCTGGGTACCTGTGGCACCGTATTAAACACCCATTCCACGACCCCGCTAATCGCATCGATGCGAATGACCAGGCCGCCTGGAATATGGCCTTCGGAAAGAGCCGCAGCGACATACATTTTGCCTGCATGCACAGTAGGGGGAGTTGTTAAGCGATACCCCAGATTGATTGGATCGGTATTACTCGGGTAAACATCCGGATACTTGTGGCGGAGAGCATCAGTGATGACTTGTACGAATCCGGTATCGCCAAAGGAACGAATTTCCGTGCCGGTTTCGGCATCGAAAGCATAAAGATCGGCGCCGCGATAGGCATAGATTCGACCATCGGCATACGTCGATCCTCTGACCGGTCCACCCGCAGGTCCCCTGTCTAAGGGGCGTCGCCAAATTTCTTCTCCACTGGTGGCGTCCAGCGCAAACATGGTGTTGGCAGAATGCAGATACATGACTCCGTTAGCTACCAGTGGTGTGACTTGCAAAATGGAATCCTGCGGCCCCGGAGAAAAAGTCCAGGATTCTGTCAGGTTGGAAACGTTGGTTCTATTGATCTGATCCAGTTCCGCATAACGACTGTTGTGTATATTAAGATTCTGGCTGGGCCAGTCATAGCTGCCAGACTGGCTGTAAGCAGCAGTGCTGAGTAAGACACAGATTAGGAATTGAAATGAAAGTCTAACTTGCGGGCACCGATGATTCATCGAAACCTCCTTGGGATTAGTATTTTTCTTCTTACCCTGAAGGTCCGAACTCAGAGCCTCCATTGGTGCTGTATACTAAGCATACAAAATAGAGAGTTTATTGAATATCTGAATCGATGCTAAATTGGATTTAAATGGAGTCTATGTGCTGAGGCGGTAACAATATGGAAATCGTTGAATTGCAAGAGCTATTACCCCATTCTGTGGAATCAGTGTGGGAAATCATTAGTGATGTCACCCGCTCAGATTGGGTGCCCGCGGTGGATGAAATAAGTGAGGTGAATGGCATCAGATCATTTTCGATGCAAGGCATTGGCGAAATACAGGAAAAAATTCTAATCAACGATGGCGAAAACCATCGACTGCAGTATTCCGCTATCAAGACACCTAATCCTCTGGAACACCATTTGGCGACAATCGAGCTTGCCGATCTGGATGGCAAGTGCCAGTTCAAGTGGACCACAGAAATTGCCCCAGAGCGCGCTGCTCCTACTGTAGAACAGGGCATGAAGATATCCCTGGAGGGCTTGAAACAGGTGCTTTCGAACGTCGATTAAGCTATTGTGTTGACACTGAATTTTTATGAATCACGGAGCATTTCATGAAAAATATAAGCTCGTTAATTGCGGTTGCCCTGGTTTCGGTAATCGCTGTGGGTGCTGCGGCTCAGGATTATGAGGTTCCCCGCACTGAGTGGGGCCAGCCGGATTTACAAGGTGTGTGGAACTGGTCCTCTAATGTGCCCATGCAGCGGCCAGCTCGATTTGGCGACCGGCAATTTTTGACAGCGGAAGAAGTTGAAGAAGCAGCGCGACGTCGCGCAGCTGCAGATGCCAATTCCGATGCAGCTTTACCAATAGAAGGGGTAGATGGTTCGTATAACGATTTCTGGGTTGAGAATGCTGGAATTGGCGACAACATTCGCACATCACACATAATTTATCCTGAAAATGGTCGTCTGCCAGAATTGCAGGAAGGTGTCGTTGAGCAACAAGGTGTTTACGGCGGTATCACTACCGGGGAATCCCGCCCAGTAAGAATTGCCGCTGGTGGTATCGGCGCGGATGGTCCGGAAGACAGGGGGCTATCTGAACGTTGCATTATCGGTTTTAATGCCGGACCGCCATTAATCCCCAGTCTTTATAACAACAATCTACAAATATTCCAGAATCGAGATACCGCGGTCCTCATGACCGAGATGATTCATGATGCGCGCATCGTTCCTCTTTATGATTCAGCAGAGGAAATGGAATCACTTCATAATGATATTCGTTTTTATACCGGTGATTCTCGCGGCTACTGGGATGGTGACACCCTGGTTGTTGAAACTAAAAACTTCAACGGCCTCTCTGCGAGCTTCGGGCAGGCAGGAACATCCTATGACAAGGTCTTAACGGAAAAATTTACCCGGGTAGGGCCATATACAGTGGATTATGAATTCACGGTTGATGATCCATCAACCTACACCGACAGGTTCACTGGTATTGTTGCCATGACTAAAGTAGCAGGACTACTGTATGAGTATGGTTGTCACGAAGGTAACTATGGCATGGAAAATATTTTACGTGGAGCCAGGGTTGAAGAGCGCTTGGCTGCCGAGGGTCAGTTGTAAATGCATTTAGTCTTAAAAGCAGCCGTATTGTGCCTGGCTGCATTGGTTAGTCAGGCGCTGGTTAATGCCCAACTCACTATTGGCAACGGCCAGAAAAATTGGATAAATGTCGAAGATGTAAAGCGCGACGATGGAACACTTACCTTTTCTGAAGTACAGATTGAGGGTAACGGCTTTCTAATTATTCATCCTTTCGAAAACGGTGCACCGAATGGTGATCGTGTCGTTGCTTCAACTTTTCTAACCAGTGGTAAAAACGAAAATGTTGAGATTACCGTGCACAGGGGATTGGAAGCGGGTGAGATGTTTATTGTCATGTTACATTCTGATTCCAATAATAATGGCGCACTGGATTTTATTTTTATCGATGATCGTAATGTCATGGATCTGGCCGTATTCGAAGGTGAGACCATGATTGGCCATGCTATTCCAGCGCCGGACTAATCTTATAAGATCACAAATAATCCTCGTTAATAGGCTTACTCCATTCTAAGAAAAAACAATAAATAATAAGAGGTAAGACATGAAACTTACTATGAAAAAACCGCTCTCGTTTGTTGTTCTATTCACTTTTTCCTTCGCAGTCTTTGGTCAGACTGCAGAGGATGAGGTGCGGAAGAATCAGGAACTCTCTCTCCGTCCTACCAGCACCATGGAAAATCCCTATGAATTGGTAGAAAACTGGCCAACACTCTTGCCGGGGCAGGAATGGGGTGCCGCAATCGGATTAATTCCCGATGATACCGGCGGCCTATGGATGATGTTTCGATCTGAGCCGCCAATTAATTACATTAACGCCGATGGGCAAATCACCAAGAGTTTTGGCGACGGCATGATTGTGCAGGCCCACGGCTTCTGCATGGATCATGATGGCAATCTATGGGCCGGTGATAGTGGGCCCTTCGGTGACGATCCTTCAACAGCCGGCCGCGGTTTCCAGATTCACAAGTTTTCCCAGGATGGTGAGCATTTGTTGAGCCTTGGTGAAGCTGGAGTCTCCCGTGCAACAGAAACTAGCTTTATTGGACCAACAGCCTGTGCCGTTCTGCCTGATGGCAATATTCTGATCGCCGATGGCCATTGGCCGCGACCGTCAAATGCGCAACAAGACGGGGATCGCCTTGTCGTTATTACTCCTGACGGTCAATTTGTAAGATCCGTAGGCTCCATGGGTGCTGGGCCTGGTGAATTTATGGGTCCCCATACCCTGGCCATTGCGGCAGACGGTCGGATCTTCGTCGGAGATCGTTCCAATAATCGTGTGCAGATTTTTGACCAGGACTTGAACTTTCTTGATGACTGGCGCCACTTTGGCCGACCCAGTGGCATTACGATTCTCGAAGACGGTACGCTGGTTGTTGCCGATTCAGAATCAGGTGTGCCAATTCCCGGGCCAGCCATTTCACCAGAAGGTGAAGGGCGAGTTGCTCGCAATCCCGGCACCCAGGTTGGCATTCGTGTTGGACGAGTGAATGGCTCACTGCAATATTTTGTTCCCGGTACCCGTCCCGAGGGAATGGCAGCAGACAATCTCGGCAATATCTTTGCTGGATTAACCAGCGGCTGTGACCAAAGTCCCTCCGGCGGTTGTTTGCAAAAGTGGGTACCGAAAGAAGATTGATTGCGTTTCAGGATCTAACTGTGTCTGATAGCAATCGCTTCATACAATTTTTCTCGATCCTACTGCTCATCATTGCAGCACCACTCGTACTGGGTGGGCTGCAACTTCTTTTTCTTGGCGGTTCTTTTTATTACCTGATTGCTGGCGTCGCGCTGGCCTATAGCGGATGGCGCCTCTGGGCAGCAGATGCTCAGGGATCGCTGGTATATGGGTTCCTTTTCTTCTTCACTATTGCCTGGTCATTCATGGAGTCCGGCACCAATCTCTGGGCCCTGGCGCCTCGTATCCTGCCCTGGGCAGTGCTTGGCATTCCATTTCTGAGTCCGTGGGTGCGCAACAATCTTTACGCTGGTAATCCGCCACCCTTATTCGCATCTTCCATTGCTAAAGCCGCTGTGCCCTTATCTGTTGTCATCATAATTTTTGTCTTCGTCGAGGGTACGGGATACGAGGTCAGGGAGATGTCACCGCGAAGTGGTATCAATACTGTCAATAGCGAGACAGACTGGCCGAGTTATGGAAATTCTCTAAAAGGCACTCGCTATTCTCCATTAGCCCAGATTAACGCTGACAATGTCGGTGGCCTGGAGCTTGCCTGGACTTACCGCACCGGGGCAGGTGGTGCATTTAAAGCAACGCCACTGATGGTAGGTGAATTACTTTATATGTGCACTGGCGGTAATCGTGTTGTTGCCCTCAACGCCGAGAGTGGTGAGCTAGCCTGGCAATTCGATCCACTGATCGACTCCGCTCACCTTAATCAGGCCCGTTACTTCACCACTGGTTGTCGCGGTGTTTCCTATTACCAAGCACCACCGGAATACAACGGTGAATGCCAGGCACGCATATTAACCAATACTACCGATGCAAGATTAATTGCAGTCGATGCATTAAGTGGCGAGCGCTGCTCACTTTTTGGCGATCAGGGTGAGGTGAATCTAACCATCGGCATGGGTAACGATCCCCGCATCGCCAACTTCCAGACTTCACCGCCAGGAATTGTGAGGGGCAATGCCGTGGTTGGCGGATGGGTAATTGACAATCGATCAGTTGGACCGCCTTCTGGTGTAGTGCGCGCCTTTAATGCCATCACCGGCGAGTTTGCCTGGGCCTGGGATATGGGTAGACCGGGAATGACCACTGAACCACTCAGAGGGGAGGTCTACACGCGGGGTACTCCAAACGTCTGGTCGCTGTTTAGTGTCGATGAAGAGCTGGGCCTCATTTACGCACCAACCGGCAATGAAACACCTGACTATTTTGGCGGCTTACGCATGGAAGTCAGCGATGAATACGCCAGTTCAGTAGTAGCAATTGATGGCGCCACAGGTAACGTGCGCTGGTCCTATCAAACGGTGCATCACGATATCTGGGATTATGATGTGCCTTCGCAACCGACGCTTATTGATTTACCAGGAAATAATGGCGAAAAAGTAAAAGCGGTAATCCAGCCTACCAAGCGTGGTGAAATTTTTATACTGAATAGGGAAACCGGCGAACCACTGTTTGATATTCAGGAACTTCCGGTTCCCCAAACCGGCGGCGTACCGGAAGATTACGTTGCCGCTACCCAGCCATTCACCATGGACCTGCCAATCTGGCGCATGCAATTGGATGAAACCAGAATGTGGGGTATCACGCCGCTGGATCAAATGTGGTGTCGTATCGAATATCGCAAGATGCGTTATGAAGGTCATTTCACCGTGCCGGGAGTTGGAACGATTCTGCAAAATCCTGGTGCCACCGGAGGTTTTAACTGGGGATCAATCAGTGTCGATGAAGCGAACAACCTCATGATTGTTAATCCGCTTTATATGGCTAACCAACTGACCCTTACGCCAAGAGATCAGCTACCGGAAGGCGTAGTGGGAAGTCAGCTGGGAACGCCTTACAGTCATAATACACAACGCTTTATGTCACCCTTGCATGTGCCCTGTATGCAGCCGCCCTATGGCACCCTTGGTGTCGTAGATTTGGAAACCAAAGAACTATTGTGGCAAAGACCCATTGGCACAGCGAAAGCTACCGGCCCACTGAATATTCCAACTCGATTACCTATTACCATTGGCACACCGCAAACCGGAGGGACGGTTACCACCGCCGGGGGCTTAATTTTTAGTGCCGGTGCGTTTGACAATACCGTAAGGGCTACCGATTTGATGAACGGCGAGGAGCTCTGGAATCATGCCATTCCTTATACGGCGCAGGGAACACCGATGACTTACCTTTCACCAGAGGGAAAACAGACTTTAATCGTGGTCGTTCCCGTATTTAATTCCACCCGTGGTTCAGGCTATGAACCACTCAGCGCTGAGGAAGAAGACCCATTAGGAGGTTATGTGTTCGCATTCAGATTGCCAGATTAGGTGCGATCAACAATCTCAAAAAGCCACATAAATTCCCCGGTAACTGCCATATCGGAAGTAGGTTCTGATCCACGACCATACTTGCGCCAGGATTCGCGCAATACCGGCAGAATGATTTCGCCTTCAGTAATCGGTACCAGCTTTTGTTCATACAGCGTGTCATCCACACGCAGGATGATTCGATCGTCGTCTTCGATTCGTTGTGGCCACTGCTTCCAGAGTTGTCCGTACCAGGTCTGGCGTCGGCCGCTGGCGACAAAGAGTCTGCCGTCTATAACCATCGTCCAGATGGTTTTACTGGTGCCCAGATTGAGAGTCTCCATCTCTATTTCTTCCCGTTCTTTGAGAAAAGTCCAGTCTGCTGGAGAGGCAGCGAGTTCACCGCTACGAAAAGGGCCGCCAGTGCTGATGGTAAATCCTGGCCAGAATTCGATGGGTCCATCATGCAGACGCATATAGACAAAGAAGAGCCCAGCGGCAAACACTACACCGATAAAACTGAAACCAAACCATTTAAGAACTCGTCGCATCTATTAGTTTCCGGTTAAGACTATTTTGTTAATCGAAAATTGTTTCCTGTGCTACATACTTTGAAATATGTTCTGGCACTTCGATACCTGCATTTAACTTGGGGCAATTTTCTATGCCCCTAATGCGAGTTTCCAGGTTCACAACACCAGCCCAGATATGAGTTGCATAATCGGGATCTTTATCCAGCGGTGGGCCAGTTCTGATTTTTGCTGCCGCTTCGTCGATAGGTACTCTTAACACCAGGGTTGCATTCAGCTCTTGCTGGCTTGCTTTTCGAAGTGCCGCAGATCTTCCAGGAACCATGAAGTCAACAAATGCATCCAGCAACGCTGCCTTCTCATCATCAGCTACTTTTTCCGCTTTTCCGAATAGGGTCACGGAGCGATAGTTGACCGAATGTTTGAAACCAGAGCGAGCCAGGACAAGCCCGTCCGTAAGCGTTATGCAGATACTCGCAGTTTGTCCGTCGAGTAATGCATTCAGCATCTGATTCTTTAAATGTCCATGTAAATAAACAGCGTCATCTATCCGCACATAAGCCGTTGGAATTACCCGGGCTTCGCCATCGATGGTGAAGCCAACATGACAAAGAAAAGTAGAATCGAGTACTTTCTCTATGGACTCCCGATCATAAACTGCACGATTATCACTGCGTACAATCTTCGTTTTAGACTCGGGTGCAATAGGAGCCATAAGTAAATTCCTGTAAAACGGGGTTTATCGATAGCGGAGCATGGTTCGATTAATCTGGGAAATATTCGTGACGCCTAATAGTTTCATATCTCTTTCGATTTCCTTGCGCAGATTTCCGAGGGCTTTTTCTACACCGGGTTGACCGGCTGCGGCCAAGGAGTACAAATACATGCGACCACCAGAGCAGGCCTTGGCGCCAGCAGCAATAGCCTTAAGCACATGAGTGCCGCGGCGCACACCTCCGTCCAGTATCACGTCAATCTTGTCGCCAACAGCATCGCTAATTTCACTAATCTGGTCGAAAGGCGATCGAGACCCATCGAGCTGTCGTCCACCATGATTGGAAACCATGATTGCGTCGGCACCAATATCCACCGCTTTCTGAGCATCCGCCACACTCATCACGCCTTTCAGGCAGAACGGGCCACCCCATTTTGCGCGCAGTGCTTCTGCATCAGTCCAGTTCATGGATTGATCAAGCATTTCGGCAAAATAGTCACCAATCGACACGGCGACATTTGAGCCTTTTTGTACGAAGTCTTTTAATTCGGCCAGTTCAAATTTTTCTCTGAAAAAATAATTCAGTGCCCAGCTGGGATGCACAGCAAAACTCATCAGACTACGCAGAGTTAATCTGGGAGGCGAGGTAAAACCGGTGTACAAATCTCTTTCACGGTTACCACCGGTAATTGTATCTACTGTTAAGGCCAGGGCATTGAAACCTGCCTCCTGGGCTCTTTCAACCATTGCATCGTTAAGTCCACGATCCTTGTGAAAATAAAACTGGAACATTTTCGGTGTGGAAATAGTTTCGCCAATTTCCTTCAGTGAAACAGTTCCTAGCGCGGAAACACCAAACATGGTGCCAAACTTTTCCGCGGCTCTGGCGACAGCTCTTTCGCCATCATGATGAAACAACCTCTGCAAAGCAGTTGGCGAACAAAACACCGGCATATCGAGTTTTTGTCCCAACACCTCGACCGACATGTCGATGTTCTCGACGCCGGCCAACACATTTGGCACGAGGTCACAATCATCGAATGCAGAAGTGTTGCGACGATAAGTAATCTCATCATCGGCTGCGCCATCAATGTAATGGAAAATGGGACCAGGTAGTCGCTGCTTAGCCAGTAACCTCAGGTCGTCTACGTTATGACAATTTTTTAGCCGTCTGAACATTGCGTTCTCAATTGAAAAGCAGGGGCCGATTCTATCCTTAATTCACACTCCCTCAAAGAATCCATTGGAAATTGTTGGATTTTCTGACATAGGGTACTCTGCTCTTTTCAGCTCAAATTTATAGTGCTTAAGACACGAGGACTGAGATGATCTATAACAACGTAATGCTTACGGTAAAAAATGCGGATGATGTTGATACTGTAAGAGAGCTTCTGGCTGAACAAGCCCGCCTTTCCAGTGCAGAGCCGGGTTGTCTGCGCTTTGAGGTTTATCATTCACAGGCAGATCGGCAACAGTTTCTTCTCATTGAGCAGTGGGAGTCCAAAGAATTGCTGGCTCTCCATAAGGAAGCAAAAGCCTTCACCGAACTCTATATGCCCAAAGTGATCCCGTTAGTAGAACGCACGCCCCATTTATCCGATCTGGTCTGGCCTTGAGTCAGACTTACTGCTTTTCTTTCAAAATTTCCTATACACTCAGCATTCCCTGATACGGAACACTGAAATTTCGTCATGAGACCGAGTTGAGCCATACAGGCAGGAGTAAACATAATGATTTTTAGAAAATTTTTCTTCACATGCACTATTACTAGTTTCCTACTAGCAAGTGCAGTGGCACAAGCCCAGACTTCAGCGGAAATTGTGCAAAATGCGCTAAATGCCAGCGGCAGACCGGCAGAGGATGCAGCCGATGATGCTCGCCGCATGCCCCTTGAAGTTCTCTCTTTCGCTGGTATTGAAGCTGGAATGACTATCCTTGAGATGGAGGCTGGCGGTGGTTACTACACTGAAATTCTTTCTCGTGCAGTAGGATCCAATGGCAGTGTGATCATGCAGAACCCTCCCGCTTTCGACAGTTTTTCCGGAGAAGCGGTGCAGGCGCGATTGGCAAATAACCGTCTTGCAAATGTAACTTTTAGCCGAGTGAACTTCGATGAATTGGAAGCTGATGATAATTCAGTTGACATGGTTACCTGGATTCTGGGCCCGCATGAATTATGGTTTGAGCCTGGTGGTCAGAACCTCGGTGATCCTGCAGGTACTTTTGCCGAAATCGAACGCGTCCTGAAGCCAGGTGGTGTTTTCCTGGCCATCGATCACGACGCTGCTGCTGATTCCGGAACCGATGTAGGGGGCAGCCTCCATAGAATTTATGAAGGTCATATTGTCGAATTGGCAGAAGGCGCAGGGCTTTCGCTGGTCCGTAGTTCAAACCTGCACAGTAACGAAAGTGATCCATTGGATATCGGTGTATTCGACCCCGCTATTCAAGGCCGCACCGATAAATTCGTACTGCTTTATCAGAAATAAGATTCTCAATTCATGGAGTTAACAATGAAAAAAATCCTAAGTGCATTTCTAATTTGTTTCGGCTTAGCCGGATTTGCCAATGCTGGAGAAGCTCCTCAGCCCTGTGGGCCAGCAGGTGACCTTTCCGAGGAGTTCTCCAATAATGTCGATCCTAATGCCCGCTGCTTCGAACTGCGCATGTATACCGCAGAACCGACAGCAGCCGATGGATCGGGTGGTATCGATAATCTTCATCAGCGATTTCGTGAAGAAGAGGTAGCTATCTTTGAGAAGCATGGCGCCGAGATAGTTGCAGTCTGGCAGCGCCTGGATGACCCGAACACACTGGTCTGGATGCTAGCCTATCGTGATCGCGCACATCGCCAGGAAGTTTGGGCCGCGTTTGCAGCTGATCCAGCCTGGCATGCGTTGAGGGAGAAGTATCCCGTTCCTCTTTCAATTGAAGCCTATATGATGAGTACCACTGATTACTCTAATCTCAAGTAGGGCGTAACGCTTCGCCGGAGTATTACTCCGGCGAAGCAGTTTCACAAAGATCCGGTCATACTTAAGACCAGCAGCGTTCAAAGATGGTATTGGCTGATGACCAAGTGCTTTGCAACTAATCCGGCGCCGAGTCGACAAATTACTTTCAGGTCTTTGTTAGATTTCAACGCGCTTTTTTTTTCGTGCTTCGTTTTTTCTTTTCCAGTTATTGCCGCTGAGGATCAGTTATCCCTGGTTGCCAGCAGCAACGAGCAAAACCAGCAGATCGAAATGTTTCGCACTGAGATTGAAGAGCTGGAATCCGAGTATGGGCCCTTAGACCAATCACTGATTGAACCCTTGAGTGGACTTTCAGATCTCTACACTGATATTGGAAATCTGCAAGAAGCAAACAGGCTTCTAGATAGGCAGTTACAACTAACCCATGTTGCGGAAGGCCCGGAGACCTTCAGCCAGATACCGATTATCGAGAAGATGATCGCTAACAATGTACGCATGAACGATCTCGAATCTGCAAACAATAACTTCGACAATATTCGATTCGTTTATACACGCAACCCTGCATCGACCACACAACAAAAATTGCAGGCCATGGATGAATTACGCCATTGGTATTTCACGGCCTTTAATCTGGACGAGAAACGAAACCGCATTAACTATTTTCGACTTTCCAGGGAATTGCTCGACGACATGATGACAATTGCGGAAGATGAGTTTGGCGAAGAATCTCCTGAGATGATTCCTTATCTCTATAAATCAGCATTAGAGAAGTATCACCTGCTTACCCTTTTGTTTTCTCATGACGAGTTAGGGGAGGATGCTTACGATGACATCTTCGAGCCGGAACAGGTTCAACCTGAAGCTTACCTCAGGCAAGGCTATGACATCGTGCAGGACATTCGCGAAATAGTGCAGCAATCCAACAACATCGAAGCGGATGCCATGGCAGCAGTCTATGAGGGAGATTATAGAATGTTGCTGGGCATGGGCTTGGCACAAAGGTCTTATCGTGAAGCAATGGAGTTATTCGCCGAAGCGGGTAAAAGTGAACAGGAGATTGCAGATTTTTTCTCCCGACCCATCGTACTACCGGTAACCGAGTATTTCTTCACCATGGAGGAAGCCATTGCAGCACAGGATGCGGCGGGTTATCGCTTTACGCGTGGCACTGAAGATGAAGATCCGATGGTTCATCTGGGAAATTTCATAGCCTGGAACGAGTCTCTCTTGAACGCGGCCAAACCTGCGCCACCAGCTATTCTTGCCGATCTCGAAGAGGAGCTGCATCGAGTAGATATACGTTTCACGATTTATTCCCGGGGAGAAACCAGGACGCCGGATGTGGAATCATCGGAACCAGACACCAGGCAGCCAAAAGTCGATGGCAGCGATGCGGTTGAAATGATGATTTTTCGGCCACGCTTTCGAGGAAATCGCTGGCGTACACTGCGAAATGCAACTATTTCTTACTGGTATCCGCCGGAGAAGTAAGGCTATCCAGTGGCGCGACTAACTATCACGCAAATGGATTCCTGCTTTCTCTCTCATGACATTGCGCTTTTAAATTTTCCTCGATAACTGTGTTCTCGAATTAATGTTCTCATAATCTCCAGATTAATGGTCTTCGCGCAAAGCGATGAACTAATCAATACACTCAAGCATGAGTAAAAACATCAGGGAAAAATAATGGGAGTCTCATGGAGATCCTTTGTAACCCATGCCAGTATGCGGCGTTCGCGAGTAGCAGTGAAACTGCTTTTAGTTGCCGGTAAATAAAGGCTGAATGAGGGCAGCTTTAACTGGGTCGGGTCCCTGGCCAGGGGGAAAGAGATCGATCCGTTGCTAAACAGCGGTGATCAGACTACTGGCGACATGCCTCCGTCAGCATTTATGGCAGTCCCGGTAACATAGCTCGCCATGCCTGAGCAGAGAAATACAATAACATCACCGGCTTCCCGTGCTTCTCCAACTCTTCCCATTGGAATTCTCGCATTAAACTGATCGTAAAACTGATCGAGGGTCAGCTCGGGATCCGTTTCAGCTGCGGCTTCCCAGCGTAATTTGTGTTGGCGACTACGCAGGAATCCAACGCAGACGGTGTTAACTCGAATGTCATGTTGCGCGAACTCAAAGGCCCAGGTCTTGGTCAATGATATTCCGGCGGCACGAGACAGGGCGGTAGGCTGAGTACCTGCGGTAGGCGCCTTGCCACCGGGTGTGGTGGTATTACAAATGCAGCCCTTGCTTTGTTTTAAAAAGTGCAAGGCATGGCGAGTACAGTAAATGGCGCCTTTCACCTTCAGGTTTAAGTCTTCATCGAGCTGCTCATTAGTCAGGTCTTCCAGTCGCGAAGCAGACGAAGTACCGGCATTGTTCACCAGCACATCGATTCTGCTCCAGTGTTCGACTACTTTTTTGATCAGTGACTTTACCGATTCTTCATCACGCACATCGGTAGCTATACCAATAACCTCATTACCACTTTGGGAAGAGATCTCAGCGGCCACGGTATCGAGGTCGCTCTGAGTTCTGGAGGCGAGTGCAACTAACGCACCTTCCTGTGAAAATCTTTCGGCAGCCGCACGACCAATGCCTTCGCTACCGCCAGTAATGATCACGACCTTGTCTTTAAGTTGTAAATCCATAACTACTTTGTCTTATTTTTATTTTAGTTTGTTAGTCGGGTAATGCGTAAGCAATAACATAGCCACCTGG
Organism: Gammaproteobacteria bacterium; assembly: GCA_028818225.1. Lineage (GTDB taxonomy): Bacteria > Pseudomonadota > Gammaproteobacteria > Pseudomonadales > Pseudohongiellaceae > UBA9145. The sequence goes on from JAPPOG010000015.1 coordinate 85,170, forward strand.
TGCCAGGGTTTCATCGAGGTTGTCCATTTGTGATTCCAGGCTGAGGCCGCCTCCACCACCGGGGACAGTAACAATGACATATTGTTTACCTGTTTCCGGGCTTACATAGGACATTGGCGTGGCATTAGATGAGCCGGGAAGCGCATCAGTCCATACTTCTTCGCCATTGAAAATGTTAATGGCCCGCATGGTTCTATCAACGACGCCGCCCATAAAGATGAGTCCGCCTCCGCTTACCATGGAACCTGCGTTATAGAACATACCCATAGGCAGGGGTAGACGACTTGGAATGCCTAACGGACCCTGGTCCTTTGCTGTGCCTAATCCTCGTTGCCATAATACTTCCTGATTCGCCAGATCCACCACAGCCATCTCTCCATAGGGAGGCTTCAAACAAGGTGTAAAAATTGGTGATAAGAAGAAGAATGAATAGGCTGCATACGGTGTGCCTAGCTGTGTGCCCCCGATTCCGAGTATCTCATTGCCAGTAACTTCGTCTTGTGGAAATAGGCGAACGACGTTTGGATTGTGCATCGAATTAACAACCATTAACTGGTTAACTTCATCAATGGCAACACTTCCCCAGTTCATTCCACCAGCAACACCAGGATAGAGCAGCGTTCCTCCAGTAGTTGGTGGAGTCAGAGGTCCTTCATAGCGGAGATTACGATACTGGATTCGGCAGAGTGCTTGGTCCATTGGTGTAATTCCCCACATGTCCGCTTCCCGAATATAGTCATGGGCAAAATTTGGCATGCCAACAGAAAACGGTTGAGTTGGTGATGAAGTTTCGTCCGGTAGGTCCGTTTGTGGCACCGGTAGTTCGGCTATCTCAGTAAGGGGCTCGCCGGTTTCACGATCGAATACAAAAATTTCAGCCCGCTTGGTTGGAACGATAACCGCTTTGCGAATTTCGCCATTAATCGGGATATCAACCAGGGAAGGTTGTGATGGAACGTCATAATCAAAAATATCATGATGAGTGGTCTGGTAATGCCACCTTACTCTTCCGGTGCTGGCATCCAATGCAACTATTGAGCTCGCATATTCCTCCATGGCTTCCGTGCGATGACCTCCCCAGTAATCAGGTGTGGCGTTACCAGTGGGCAGGTAGATTAATCCCAATTCATCGTCGGCACTGGTAAGACTCCATACATTCGGTGTGCCACGTGTATAGGTATCACCTTCCGGCGGTAATCCGGTACGATCCTCGCGGCCCATATCCCAGGCCCAGACCAGATCACCACTAATGGGATCGAAACCGCGGACAACTCCTGAAGGCTCATTGGTACGGACGTTATCAAAAACCCATCCGCCCAGAACGAGAACACCACTTGCTATAGTTGGTGGGGAGGTAACAAAATAAAAACCTGGTTCTACTTCACCCATACCAGCGAGCAAGTCGATTTCGCCGTTATTACCAAAATCGCTACAGGGCTCCCCGGTATTTTTATTAACAGCGATCAATCGTGCATCGGTAGTTGCCGTGAATATGCGTTCCTCACATATGCCCAGTGAACGAAAATTTGGTGCTTCGAAGTAAGTTACGCCTCGACAGGTATCCCAGAATCCTATGCGTGGTGTATCGATCTCCGGATTGAAGCGCCAGCGTTCTTCGCCACTATCAGGATCCAGAGAGAGAATGATGTTCTGGCCGGTACAGAGATACAGCCCGTCTCCCACCTGTATCGGCGTACCTTTGAATTCTCCCGGTACGCCGGTACGTATTTGCCACGCTCTTTCAAGCTGATCCACATTATCGAGGTTAATTTGGTCACTGGGCGCGTAGCGGGTACCTTTCTTGGTGGCCCCGTAGTGATTCCATTCGCCAGTGTCATTATTAACAACACCAGTACCTGCAGCGCTGGGAGTGCCTACATAATAGTTTGCATTACTGATGTAGACAGCAATGAATAATACGGCTAACACACCGGCGGCAATCTTTGTTTCCTTTTTACTAAAAAGGGAAACGGGTTGTTCCTGCAATAAGCCCCGGCGCACATGCGGAAGAAGAAACCACAGGCCAATGACACTAAACATGGCAATTCGCGGCATTAAGGCCCAGGCGTCCAGACCAACTTCAAAAATCGCCCAAAGGTAGGTGACTATAAGAAAAATTCCGTAAAGTTGAGCGCCGCGTTTGTCTCCTTTAAATAATAAATAACTACAGGCTGCCAGCACTAAACCAGCAAGGGTGTAATAGAAAGAACCACCGGCTAACAAAAGAATTACACCGGGCCATAAGGTGAGTACGGCGATGATTGCAATTACGACCGCAAGTCCCCTTGGTCTGGAATAAGCAGACTGAGAATTTTCCACATCAGGCTCCTTGGTACTGACAAAAGTTTCTAAAGCAAGAGCAGGGCTTCGCCCTGAGAGTGAGCCCGAATGCTAACATACAAGCAACTGGTTGGGAGCTGTTCCTTGAGCGGATTACTGCATTAGGGCATTAATTTCTTTAACTAAAGATTCTGCAGCTTTCTGCGATTCTTTGGTGACTGTAATTCGAAATGTGCCGGCAGTTTCTCCCGGAAGCCTGCGAAATGATTTCATGGATTTTGCTTGCAACACCAGTTCAGAGTTCCAGAATTTTTGTTCCAGCCGGGCTCGCCGAATTTCGCTTATTGGAATTTCAATTTCTTTGATGCTGGATTTCAACAGGCCAAGAATTGAATCATAATTTTGGTATTCGATTAGCAAATGCTCATCTTCAACATAAATCATGCCCGAAGATTCCGAGAGCCCGAAGTCATCGGAAATCTTGAATGTGACATTGGCATCATCGGTGGAGAACGATGCCATATTCGAATTCGCCAGGTTCATCGTATGCTCCGTGGCCAAGGCAACAAACTCAGGGGCATAACGAAGACCGGCATAGTGGCCGAGCATAAAAAATCCCAGGCCCAGAAGTGGATAACCGGCCCAGAAAACATCGATACCGGTTAAAAAATTCAACAGTATGCAGAGAACGATGGTTGAAGTTGAAATGAAACAATGAGCCTTAAACTTTAACCAGAGCTCATCTTCCTTGGCTTTGGTACGCTGCTCTTCAGCCAGTAATTTTATGGCGTTATCAATCTTGCTTGCATCCACTCCCATGTCTTTGCCAATAGAGAGTAATTCTTCGTAATCAATTGATTCTGAAGTCGATGCATTGTCCTGTTGCAAACTAAGGCGAATAATTGCCGAGACTTCATCGCTCGAATAATGACGATCCTCTACCGGTGAGTCAGATTTCTCAGTCTGGGTCTCTGTATCCTGCTCGTTGTTGTTGGGTGGAAAAGGTATGGTTTTAGCCATGGTACTCTCCGTATGAGTGCTGCTTTAGCAGTCTATTTGAGTTCGTTTTTCGGTACAAAATGATCCAATGCCTGGACAGTTTCAACAACGCTGCAAAAACTACGCCAGACATCAAAAAATTCGCGGAAATCCATGGTTTGCGCGGCTTCCCTGTGTTCCGGGTATGTAATCAAAATGGCTGCGAATGGCTTAGATTGGGGAAATATGGCGAACTTCGCCAACCGGGAGAGAATTTTCTATCACGGCAAGGCCCATTGGCGACTGCCCGTTACCGTGAAGTTACCCTGTTGGGTATAAACAGTACCAGCCAGGCGGTTACCATCCACTGTACCGCGAAAATTTACCCGTTCGGCTGTTGCCGCATCCGGAAAGTCCCATGCTTCTGTAGACCATGTAATGCGGCTACCTGCCAGGTCGATTTCCTCAACGCTAAGCTCACTGTTTCCCATGATCGTCAGAGCAGGTTCGTCGGTAATAGTCCACGTTGTATTGCGGTCCCCTTGCTCGGTTTCAATCGTGATATCCCAAACTCCAACGCTAACGGGTGTGAAATCACAGGATGACAGGAACAAAAGAAGGAACAGGGTAGTGATGTATCGCAGAGGAGTCATAGGAGTAAAAATTATTCCATTGCCAATGTATATTTTTATCGGCCGTTTTGGCCTATTTTATCCCAGGTAAAGGCCCATGTTAGCACTGGAATCCCATCGCCGCTCGAGCTAGGCTAAGTGCCAGGATTTATAAAGAAATGCCATGAATAACCCTGCCCAATCATTGATCTCGTTGCCGGTTGCCGTACTTACCAAATCATCATTTCGGCAGCAGGCTTCCCTGTTTTGGTACTCTCATCGTGAAGTGTACGGAGAGCAAGCCTACCAGCGCGCCAAGATCCTCTGGGTAGAAAAAAATCTGGCAGCAGAACCCCATCCCACTGATATTACCTGGTTGGATGATATGGGTGCGCCTTATACCGTTGTAAAACCTTTTTACGAAACTTTTGACTGTCCCAGTCTTGGAGTAAATGTACCCCTCAATATTCAGGCAGCAATTTTACAAGTAATCGATGACTATGATCCCGAGCAACTCCTGGAAGTACTGGATTGCGATATGTTTCATTTGCGACCTGCTCCCTCAATGGAACTTGCCGAGGATGAGATCTATGTTGATTCAATCTATGAGGCCTGGCATTTGCACAGTCTGGGTGAGCGGCAGGCGATTATCAGCCCATACTTTAAAAACCAGGGTGCCTATTATAATGGTGGATTCGTTCCAATCATTGGAAAAGCGAAAACTATCAAGCGACTGTTAGAACCCTGGGCGCAAATCCACGTCGATATCCTGACGCGCGATATTCCAGATCGCTTGAAGTGGTGGGCGGGCATGTATGCACTTCAGGCTGCCTGTGAGAACTGCCAGATTTCCATGAAGGATATCAATGGCACTTACGTTCCAGGCAAGAATGAATTAAAAGCATCTCACTATATTGCTCATTATTCTGTCGATAAAATTTTCGACAAGAAGAAACAAGGATGGCCATATGTCAACAAGGACCAGTTTCCTGTTAACGTTTATTACAACCGTATTGCGAGCTGGTTAGGAGACCAACCTGAGAGCGATGATCCAATAGTGGTGCTGGAAGATAAGTGGCGCCATTGGATTGCCAAGTGTTTGTTAATGGAACATCCGGAAGAATCGATTACGGCAAGCCTGCTAGAGAAAGGCTACGGGAGAGAGCTAATTGCAGATGAAATCACGCGAGCCAAACAAAGCCCTTATTTGAAAGGTGCAAGCGAGGTTCATCAACGAGAGATGCTCAAACTGGAGGATCAGAGTCATGCCGAAAGCAAGGCTGCCAATAACCAGGCGTGGTTACTGGGGCTATATGAGAAACTATCGCGACTTGATGAGAATTTTGGCGAAATACAAAGAATCCCTCCACCGCCTTTCAAAGACTTTATTGCGGATTATGTAAGCAAGAACAGGCCGGTAATCCTGTCCGGCGCCATGGAACAATGGCCAGCGTTCCAGAAGTGGAACCTGGACTATTTTCGCCAGGCCCATGGAAACAGTATTGTCAGTATCCAGGATGGCAGAGACTCCGATCCCCATTTCGAGCGTAATCAGAAATTCCATCGTAGTGAGATCAAGTTTTCAAAATTCCTGGATCGACTGGACAGCACCGAAAGGTCCAACGATTTTTACATGACTGCTGGCAACATGAGTGAGCACAAAGACAGTCTCATTAAAATTTTTGCAGATTGCGAATCGCTCAATATTGGAGATGGTTATCTTGAGGGTCCTCCAGATGGAAGTCTGTGGATAGGCCCGCGAGGTACGATAACACCCTTGCATTTCGACATGATTAATAATTTGTTCTGCCAGATTATGGGTCGCAAGCGCGTGCGCATGGTTCCGTCCTGGAGCATGCCCTGGGTATACAACGATTATCATGTGTATAGTGACGTAGATGCCGCGAATCCCGACCTCTCGGCCCATCCGCTTTTTGAGAATGCGACAGTTTATGATTTTGAGATTAAGCCCGGGGAGATACTTTTTATTCCCATAGGATGGTGGCATCACCTGGAATCTCTGGATATTACAATCAGTCTCACGCGAAAGAATATGGCGGCAAAAGTAGGGCGAGCCATTGGCGCCGATTTCATAAGAGATTCCCGCAACTTTCAGTTAGGTAAAGTCGAATAAGTTTGCATAGATAACAAAAAATATTTTGGAGTAACAATGCAACAAAGGAGAATTGGAAAGCTTTCAGTTTCGGCAGTTGGTCTGGGATGTATGAGTATGTCTCAGGGATATGGCAGCGCTGATCGGGATGAATCAGAGCGAGCATTACATCGAGCACTGGATGTTGGCTATACCTTTCTCGATACCGCCAGTATTTATGGCATTGGCCATAATGAAACCTTGATTGGTGAAGTGCTGGGTTCACGGAGAGACGAGTTCGTACTCGCCAGTAAATGCGGAATTGTTAATAGAGATGGCAAACGCGGTGTTGATTGTACACCTGCAAACGTGCTGCAGACGCTGGATGAAAGTCTGCAACGGCTGGGCATGGAGTATATCGATCTGTATTACTTGCATCGTCGAGATCCCAGCGTACCCATCGAAGAAAGTGTTGGTGCCTTAGCCACGGCAGTTAAAGCCGGCAAAATAGGATACATCGGATTATCGGAATGTTCTTCGACAACAATTCGCAAGGCCCATGGTGAGCATCCCATCTGTGCAGTGCAGTCAGAGTATTCTTTGTGGACCCGTGATCCGGAATACAAAGTTCTGGACTGTTGCAAAGAGTTGGGGATCGGTTTTGTGCCCTTTAGCCCATTGGGTCGCGCCTTTCTGGCCGGTGTAGTGCGCAACATCGATGAGCTGGAAGAGGGCGATATGCGCAAGACCATGCCCAGGTTCAATGATGAAAACCTCGACCACAATTTAAAACTCGTGGACGAGTTTGCAACTATCGCCAAGGATAATTCCTGCACGGCGGCACAACTGGCCCTGGCCTGGGTGATGGCTCAGGATGCTGACTTCGTGCCTATCCCTGGCACCAAGCATGTGAAGTTCGTTGAAGAAAATGCCCAGGCCGCTGACTTGACCATTAGTGAGGATGACTTGCATCGCGCAGGCGCTATTTTTGCAAACGATGCTGTATGGGGAGAACGCTATCATCCCACCCAGATGATTTCGCTTGACCCTGAAGCCTGAACGCTTGTCGCTTAGTCTGGTCGATCCAGGGTGAAGGTAGATTCACCATAAACTCGTGTGTAGTCGTTATAGCCGAGGCGCCCGATGGGTAGCATCCGGGCAACATCAATCAGTCCCTCGTCGGTAATAAATTCATCGTTGACGTGAATACCCACTACTTCACCAAATAAAACCTTGTAAATATCATTTTCATTCCAGCCTGGCATGTCTACGGTTTTCAGGTATTTGCATTCCAGGTGCACTGGTGCTTCGGCAATCCGCGGTGCGGCAACCAGGGTTGAAGCGATTGGGGTTAATCCGGTCAGGGCGATTTCATCAGTTTCAGGAGAAAGCGTTGCAGAAGTCTGGTTCATTTGCTCCCGGGTATCCCAGGTAGCGAGATTGCAGACAAATTCGCCTGTTGCTTCAACATTACGGGCGGAATCCTTGGTTTTGTCATCGGCGCTCCCCACGCCCGAGGCAAACATCACCGTTGGTGGAGAATAAGAAACGGCATTAAAAAAGCTGTAAGGAGCCAGGTTAAATACGCCATTTTTATCTACGCTGCTAATCCAGCCAATTGGCCGGGGGATTACCAGGCTATTGAAAGGATTTTTTGGTAATCCGTGGTTCTTTTTTCTGGGTTCGTAGAACATCTTTTCCCTTTCTTTGGTTTACAAAACAGCAGGCATTATAAGAGTTAAAGCAGGAAAAGACGCAAGTTTGGCCGCCATTCTTTATCAGTTTCTAGAATCTCAGGAACAGTGTACTCTTCCTTTTCAAACTGAATTACCGCAACTGTCGTGGCGCATATGTCAAAGCCAATTCGAATTCAAAGTACTTGCCCCCATGACTGTCCCAGTGTTTGTGCCCTGGAAGTAGAAAAGCTGGACAAGAAAACGATCGGACGAGTGTACGGTGCCAAGGACAATAGCTATACATCCGGCACGCTCTGCGCGAAAGTCGGAAACTATGCCGAGAGAGTCCACCATCCGGATCGTCTGCAATCCCCCCTGAAAAGAATTGGCAAAAAGGGGAAAGGCATCGAAGTCTTTAGCGAAATTACCTGGGAGGAAGCATTAGACGAAGTCGCCACCCGCTTTCAAGAACAAAGTGATAAATACGGCAAGGAGACCGTATGGCCTCACTTTTATGCCGGCACCATGGGGCTGGTGCAAAGAGATGGCATCGAGCGGTTGCGCCATGCTATGGGTTACTCCCGCCAGCATTCGACTATTTGTTCCGCCGCTTCCGATGCGGGATGGAAAGCCGGCACAGGCGTTAAGCGCGGGGTCGACGCCAGGGAGATTGGCGAGCACAGTGATGTTGTTGTGCTGTGGGGAACCAACGCCGTCCATACCCAGGTCAATCTCATGCATCACGTTGCCCAGGCCGGTAAACGGGGTTGTACACTGGTTGTTGTAGATCCTTACCGCAACGCGACCGCCAAACGCGCCGATCTGCATATCATGTTGCAGCCGGGAAGTGATGGCGCCTTGGCAACCGCCATGATGCATGTGTTGCTAAAAGAAAATTTGGCTGACAGGGAATACCTGGCCGAGTACACCGACTTTAATTCAGAACTGGAATCTCACCTGGCCGATAAAACACCCGAATGGGCGGCTGAAATTACCGGGGTGCCGGTAGCAACCATCATCGAGTTCGCGCGCCTGGTTGGCCAGAACAAGAAAACCTACTACCGGTTCGGCTACGGTTTTACCCGCAGCCGTAATGGCGCTTTCAATATGCATGCTGCCTCCTGTCTTCCAGCCATGACTGGCGCATGGCAATACAAGGGCGGGGGTGCGCTTTATAGCAATAGCGAATTATTCAAACTGGACAAGACCCTGATAATGGGTACCGATGCGATCGATCCTAAAACGCGTATTCTGGATCAGTCCCGTATCGGCGAAATTCTTTGTGGTAATCCGATCGACTTGCAAGGCGGCCCACCCATTACCGCCTTGCTCATTCAGAACACCAATCCGATGATGGTGTCTCCTTCATCTCTGAAAGTTAAGAAGGGGTTTGAGCGTGATGATCTATTTATTTGTGTCCATGAACAGTTTATGACTGAAACTGCGGCAATGGCTGATATCGTCCTGCCGGCAACAACCTTTCTGGAGCATGAAGATATTTATGTGGCCGGTGGCCATACTTTTCTGCAGGTAGCGAAACCGGTTATCGAGCCTTATGCGAATGCTAAACCTAACCATTATGTTATCTGTGAGTTGGCGAAGAGACTCGGCGCCAAACATGCCGGCTTTGAAATGAGCACCTGGGAAATTATTGATACCACACTCAAGAACAGCGGTTTTCCAGATGCAGAAACAATCTATCAACAAAAATGGCTGGATTGTGTGCGTGACTTTGAAGAAGCACATTTTCTGAATGGTTTCGAAACTCCTGATAAGAAATTTCATTTTGCACCAGACTGGTCGCGCCTGGGTAAAGTCAATGCCACCATGCCAACATTTCCCGATCACTATTCAGTCACTGACAAGTGCTCGGAAGAAAAACCTTTTCGGCTGATAACGGCGCCTGCTCGTCAATTCCTCAACAGCAGTTTCACTGAGACACCAACTTCACAGCGCCGTGAAGGAAGACCTAGCGCAAAGATTCACTCTAGCACCTGTGCAGCACTGGGTTTAGAAGATGATGGTTTAGTGCGTATAGGAAATGAGCAGGCCTCGGTGTTAGTTCACGTCGAAGTGTATGACGATGTGCAGAAGGATGTAGTAATCGTCGAAAGCATTTGGCCGAATAACAAATTTGTCGAAGGTGTTGGTATTAATTCACTGGTTAGTAGCGATCCGGGCCACGGGATCGGGGGCGCCGTGTTCCACGATACCGCGGTTTGGCTACAACCCCATTCCCATTAATGGCGCTGTTTGCTGAGACGGTCAGAAATTAGTCCCACATGCTCTGCCGATTACTCAGCGTGCGGCCAAAGTGGGCATAAATCGTCTTTTTTCACTCCCTTCCGATCGCCTCGTTCCGCTGCACACCCTGTGCATACCTGCTGTGAGCTGGCTCACAGAAATAATGTGAACTGGTTCACAAAAAGCGCTGGAATGCGTGCTCTCTGTCACGAAATCATCCTTTCGGTTGATACGCGACACTTTGCCTTTTTTGTAAGCTTCCACCCCGTAGCGCTGATTCAACAGCATCAATTCAACCTCAATGGAATTACTAAAATGAAACTGATCAGAATAGTTAGTGTCCTGCTGCTTACATATTCCGTCTCATGGGTGGCTTATGCCACTGAAACTGATTCAGATTTTACGGATCCGCTTACAGGGCCCTCCCATCACTTGATGATTAATTACCTAAAGTACGTTCCTACTCCTTTAGGACTACAAAGGGGCTTATCCTTGAGTAACATAGACAGGCCAATGAACTTCACGAATTACGCTGAATTTAACAGTGTGGATTTTGAGGCATACATTACTGTTGAATCAGCCGTTGCAGATTTAATCTGGTTTGGATTTGGCGAAGGCAGTCCTGCTGCCTACAATGAGCCCTCTAATGCCGTCGTGTTTCGAATTCATAGCAATAATTTCCAGGGCTATGCTAATCAAATTGATATGACTGGGGTTGTTCCTGGCCCACTAACTTACTGGGTAGATCCTGTCTGGGGAAATGAGAATGGCAACCTATGGGATGCAGATGATGAGATGACCTTTGGCATCAAGTTAGAGGGCACTGTCATCACGCTCATGATTGTCGATACTGGTGCGACTGCAACATTCGACCTGGGAGATTATCCGCTTAATGCATCCAACAGCATGTTGTTTTTCGGTAATACGCATGTGGGAACGTACTTCCGAGATTTCAGTGTAGAGACATTTCCAGCTGTAGCCGATGATGATGAAGATGGTGTGGACAATGTCCAAGACTTGTGTCCAAACACCCCGGCTGGTGAGTTGGTCAATGCAGATGGCTGTGCCGAGTCTCAGTTAGATGACGACGGTGATGGTGTAAGTAACGCTATTGACGCCTGTCCCGCTACACCGAATGGTGAAGACGCCAATGCAGACGGTTGTTCCTTATCGCAACTGGATACAGACAGTGATGGTGTAAATGATGCAATTGATGCGTGCCCAGCTACCCCCGCAGGCGCAGTGGTGAATGCAGAGGGCTGCACAGGTCTTGATGTTGTTGAAACCGCCTGTGATGCAGATGGAGACTGGAAAAATCATGGCCAGTTCGTCTCTTGTGTTTCTAACGCGGTCGACGCTGCCGTAGACGGAGGTTTGCTCACTGAAGAAGAAGGTGAAGCAATTGTTTCTGCCGCCGCGCAAAGCGATGTTGGTAAGAAAAATAACGGAAAAGGTAAAAACAACTAATTGCTGGAATCAGAAAAGCCGGAGCTTGCTCCGGCTTTTTTTTGTCTGCGCTTTTTTATTTTTTAGACGCAATGTATATGCTAAGTAAAGCTTGCTAACGATTCGTCCTTTTTTGATCAGGTTTCTTTGCCCGCTATCCAGTAAGATTCTACTCTGCCCTGGGTATATTGATTGCAGTGAGAATTTACATTCTCAAAACTCTTGCTCTTGCAAATTGATTATTTGAGGCAAATAAATTTTTTGATTATTCAATCTTTCTTGAATGGTTGCTTCAGTAAAGGCAGAAACTTAGTGGATTGGCTATCCTGGAAACTCTCTATACCAATCTCCATCTGTGCATGCCCCATAGACGGCTGCGCCTGATAGGTGCCAAAAATTCTATCCCACCAGGGAAAGTTAAAGCCGAAATTATGATTGTGTTCGCTGTGATTAGTGGAATGGTGCACACGGTGTACATCTGGTGTAACCACAAATAATCTCAATACCCTGTCAACGCGCTCTGGCAGTTTCCAGTTACTGTGATTAAACATGGATGTGGCATTCAGCAGTACATCGGCCATTAGCACTGCAATTGCCAGCGGACCCAGAATAAAAATGAGTGCCAGCTTTACCAGGCTTGAAATTACAATCGAAAGCGGATGAAAACGAATTCCGGTGGAGACATCGTAATCCGGGTCGGTGTGGTGCATGCGGTGTAGTTTCCACAGTGGGGTAACGGCATGGAAAATTCGATGCTGGAAATAAATTGTAAGATCAAACAGCAGCAGGTAGAGGGGAATACTTATCCAGGCGGAGACAGTTATCAGGTTGAACAAACCCCAATCATTATTCTGTGCCAGCAATGCTGCGCTTACGCCTGCAATGGGCAACAGCACACCTACAACAAGTGCATTGGTAAGGCTGATCGCAAAGTTGGTAGTCCAGCGTTTTGATTTGGCATAGTGGAGCTTTCTGCGTGGAGAAATCACCTCCATAAGCATTAGCAGTGCCAAACAAAATAGAAAGACCCCGATGCGAATCGATGGTTCTGAGTTTGTGTCTAAGCCATTCAAATTATTGCAGCTCCTGCCCGATAGATTCTTCCGGTAATAATCCATCGAAATTTCGTATGTAGGCCTGATTTAAAATCTCAACAACCCTGGCAGTAAAAAAGTAGCGATGAATCGATTGGATAACCAACCATTGTTCATCAATGTCCTCGCGCACTTCCGCCATCTCGGCGCTGTCCGCTGCGAGATAAGCGACTTCATAATCCGGTTGCAGACGTTCGAGGCGAGTGCGGCGAATGTCTATGTCCGCCTGGGCATCCTCAGGGAGGAATTCATAGTAAGTATTGATAATCTGGTCGGCATCGCTGTTTGCGTCAAGGTACTCGACGCGGTCAATCAAGTTCCCATCGATTGTTAGCAGTACTTCTTCAGCGGCTAGCAAGAATGAGGAGCAGAAAAGTAGGTAGATTCCGATTCTAAAGGCAGGGATAGCTTTAATAGGGATGACGCCAGACATGAACCTATTATGCCATGTCTGGATAGGCTATTTAGCTGGAAATGAATCTAGGCGCGGTTTAATGCTGCTTCGTTTGCCGCTGCCTCGATCGCTTCCTGGTTTTGCTGCTGATACTCCTGCAGTTGTCGTGCCTGCTCTACGACAAATGCTCGAATTGATTCCAACTGTTCAGCCGAGACCGTGCCTTCAAAATCTGGCATGCCCTGTTGCGCCCGGCTGCCGCCAATGACGATGTCTGCCATGTCAGAATGGGTAGCGAGATTCATCAGGCGCAAGTCTGGAGCAATGATGGCAACTTCGCTGGGAACACCAATACCGCCATGGCAACTGGCACACTGCGCATGATAAAGATTATCGCCTTCACGCAATTGTTCTTGGCTATACACATCATCCGGTAATTCGGGAACGATTGCCTGTGCAATCTCTGGCACAGGCAGCGCATGCTCGCCATCCAGTTTAAACACTAAAACCGTGCCGCCGAGATCAATCGCACGATTGCCATTCATCATGGTCGCCACATATTGCGTGCCTTCAATCGCATAGGTCATTACGGAAGTTGAGCGAAAAGTTCCCGGTGCACTGTATTGCCAGAGTAGTTCCCCGTCTTCTGTATCTCGTACTGAAAATACGCCGGTTCCTTCCGGTTGAAACAGGACATTGCCCCGGGTCGCCACAACGCCGCCGTTATAATCTGATTCAAGCTCATGTCGCCACTTGTAGCTGCCGGTGATGGGATCGAAGGCGCCTACATAGGCCTGCGAAGGAGGGCGCGGCCCAGCCTGTTCTATCAGGCGTCGGCGATATTCCCCTTCACCCCAGCCCAGACTTAAACCCCGTTCTCGTATTTGGTACTCACCAGTTTCAACAAATCCCTCGTCCAGGGAATAGAAGTTGGCGATGTCATGGTAGTAGAAATACATCAGCCCCATGTCGTTATCCCAGGACTGCGGTTCCCAGTTATGGGCGCCGGAATTGGCTGGCATGATCCACTGTGGTTCTACTTCGTAAACGACGTCGGGATTTTCAACCGGGCGACCGGTTTCCATGTCCACATGGGTAGCCCAGTCGATGCCATCGGTATAGGGAAGTGCCCTTAACAGTTCTCCATTGGTACGATCGATGACATAGAAAAATCCATTCTTTGGTGCCTGCAAAACAACCTTGCGCATGACACCACCAAACTCGATTTCGCCCAGGGACATATCCATGGCGGAACTGTAATCCCAGTTATCGCCAGGTGTGGTCTGGTAATACCAGTGCATGCGACCGCTATCCACATCAACCGACACAATGGTTGAGAGAAACAAATCGTCACCGCCGCCGGGAGAGCGAATGTCCCGCGGCCAGGGCGAGCCATTGCCCACACCTATGTATAAGGCGTTAAATTCTTCGTCATAGACCAGGGAATTCCAGGCGGTACCACCGCCACCGTATTTCCACCATTCACCACCCCAGGTCTGGGCTGCCATCTCCATTTCCGGGTGTTCGAAGGGCTTGCTTGGGTCACCGGGCACAAGGAAAAATCGCCAGGCCACCTCACCGGTTTCGGCATCATAGGCAGTGACATAGCCCCGCCGATGGCCGGATTCGCCACTGCCCTGTCCTATATAAACTTTACCGGCCGCTGCGCGCGGTGCGCCGGTAATATTAAACCTGCCCAGTCCAGCCGGAATCCAGGTGTCTATGTCCCAGACTTCTTCACCGTTATTGGCATCAATCGCAATCAGCCGTCCGTCGAAGGTTCCCACATAGACCTTGCCTTCATACACTGCGACACCACGATTATGGGCGGGCCCGCAACAAGCCAGTCTTATGTAACTGCGGTCGACCTCAGGATCGTATCTCCAGATTTCTTCCCCGTTAGTTGCGTCCAGGGCATAGACCACACTCCAGCCGTTGGAGACATACATGACGCCGTCCACAACCAGTGGTGTGCCTTGCATGCGCATATTGTAATCACCAATTTGCTTGGACCAGGCAAGCCCCAGTCGATCTATGCTGTTGGTATTAATCTGGGTCAGTTGGGAAAAGCGTTGCTCTTTAAAGGACTGGCCGTAGGTGAGCCAGGAGCCCGGTTCGACTTCGGCAGAATTTATCACGCGCTCATCAGTCACATTGCCCTGACCCTGAGCGGATGCGTACGCGGCAAACAGCGATAATGTTGCAGAAAACAGGTAGTAAACGCATGGAGAAAATTTCATCAGGAATTGCTCCGCTTGAATTCATTATTTAGCTAATGCGAATTCGTAATTTACGTTAGTTGGCACACTTCATGAAATCGCATTGGTAAATGCCAGGGCAAGCTCACTGGCGCCAATTCGATTCCAGGTCTCATTGACCCCAAGGGTAAATCGATTGTCGGCATTAGGTTGGCCCAGAATTATTTCCTGTTCTGCCAGGCGTTCTCTGAATTCTTCGCCGTCAGTGCCAGCAAGTGTTACCCTGGCTAGATTGGTGCCATTGGGAATTCGCGTAACGTTAAAGGCGGGATGCTGATTGATCGCAGTATAAAAATCTTCGGAAATTGCGACGGCCGCAGTCAATCGATCGACGAATCCCTCCATATAATGTCGCGCAACCAATGCTGCGGACCAGCCAGCATAGAGATTACCGCCAAACATGCGCCGGGTATGATACATGTTTTCCAGGTCAGTTTTATTGCCAGCGAGAATTGCACCGATGCCGCAGTTGAAATATTTCCATAAAGAAAAATAGACCATGTCGAAGGGTTCGGCGTATTCAGCCGGCGATATTCCGGTGTAAGCGGACGCGATAAACATGCGAGCGCCATCCAGATGCGTGCCGATTCCATTCTCCCTGGCGAAATCGGTAATGCGTTTGGTTTCTTCCCAGTCGGCCATCTCGCCGGATAATCTCCGCACCGGGCTCTCAATAAGAATGGCACCAATTTCCGCTGTAACCCTTCCTCCCGCTGTGCGATCAATTACTGCCTGGACTTCTTCGAGGGTGAAAGTCGCGCGATCCTGGGCAAGTGGAATAAGAGTGAGGTTGGAAAGATTCTGCGAGGCGTCCCCGATGTCGTTATAGACATGGCTCAGGGCCGGCACAATCACCCGGCGTTTTTCACCTGCTAACTGACGTAAAGCCAGCTGGTTAGCAAGTGTGCCTGAGGGCATGAAGACTGCCATTTCCTTACCCAGAAGATCGGCACAATACTGTTCAAATTCTGCTATCTCACCACCAAGCAGGTAGTTATCAGGCTCGATTTCATTGGTTTCGCACAGTGAGTGCAGCAGGGCAGAGAATTCCTGCGGTTGAATGCCAATACCGTCGCCAGTAAGCCGGATCGAAGTAGGGATCGGAGTATTATTATACTGGGCACTAACTGCAGTGCTAACGCCCAGTGTCGTAGCTGCACCAGCAGCCTGGATCAAGTCGCGCCGAGTAAGCATACTTGCTACACCTTGTTAGCTCAGGTCAGTTGAAATACTAAATCTAACGCTGCGCTAAAAAGTAAGCAAAGGCTTTTTGCCGGTTGGCGACGTCGGCAACTACTCTGCCCTGGTCATTGACCATCCTACCGTGGTGCCCATTGCCGCAGCATTTCCACTGATCGAATCGCCACTAATTTCAGCGCTCATGGCATAGCTCATGGATGCTCCGTCGCGATTAATGGTAAATGCAATGGCATCTCCTGCGATCGTTCCATCTTCAATTGGCCATGTTCGGCCGTTGCCCAGATCAAATTCACCCGTTAATACACCACCGTCAGCTTGCATTGTGACAATTGCATCAACGGCACCCATAGGGCTGGACATGGAAAAATCCCAGGTACCATCGGCAGGGTTTCCTCCGGTAGAAGTGCAAGCTGACAGTGCTAGCGCTGATAAAGCAGCAATCTTTTTAATCATTCGACTTTACTCCAATTATTTTTCGATGAGCTGAACAATGATCCGGCAATCAGCTCATGTAGATTTGCTGATGTAATTAAATGTAGCAACGTTCATCTTTGAAAATTGGATCACCGGAGTATGCTCGGTGCAGCGAGTTTGCGCTCAAAAAAAGAAGATGAACAAGGGAATACCAATGGTCAAATTGGATATTGCTGTGAGCAGTAAAGGTGAATAGATTCTCAGTACGAACCAGGCTGTGACAATCACGGGCTATCAGCCCCCCTCGATATGCTTAGCAATAAAAAAGGCCGCATACATATGCGGCCTTTTTGTGCTGAATAGCGAGATTCACAAAGAGTTTAATCAGTCTAGGAATCATCCTCTGATTCTTCCTCTTCCTCTTCCTCTTCTTCCTCAGAATCATCATCTGAAAATCCGTCCTCATCGGTATCATCATCCACTTGTCCATCCATATCTTCATCGAAAGGAAGAGCTTCATCACTGACAGTTAGTCCGACTATATCTATGAGTCCAAGAAGTCCTTTAAACCAGTCATTAATAACCAGTGGGTCACCGCCTGGATTGGTCAGAATCAATCCTAATTGATAAGTTCCGGCGGGTAGCGCTGCCACATCGACTGCTTCAACTTCAAACAGTTTCTGTTCATCACTGCTGGCCTGATCGCTAACCGGTAACACAACAGCGTCACTGAGAGCATTGACTGCAGCTTCAGTATCGGCAGCTATTGAATCAGTTTCTTCAACGATGTCAGAGTCTGAGTTCGAATCACCATCGTCCCCTGACTCATCCAATACTGGCGAAAATATTACAAGGTAGGCATCCACTTCGCCGCCACTTACCAGTTCTGCGCCACGATTGAAGCGCAAGCTAATGGATAGGGGATCGCCAGTATAAAAAATACCCCTATCAGTTATTATACGTGCGGATATACCATCTGAGGCATTACCCACACCAACATTTTTGTTTTTGCCATTGCCTTTAGCCTGGCTGTTTCCCTGTGCTAATGCGGCCTTCGACATAACCAGTAATAAAATGGCAGCGCCAATTCCCAATATCCTTTGCGTCTGTTTTAACCAAATATTCACTGTGATGTTCCTCGAAATTCATGTTGAGAGTGATATTCAATCTACTAAAACAAAGAGTTGATTCCAGCGGGAACGGTCAAACTTGTGAAGCTCATCCCAATTTGGGCTCGCTAACTGTGAACTCATGCAAACTGATCCGTCAGTTCATTGGTTTGAAATGCGGCTACTCCAGCGATAATGCAGCTTTGGGGAGGAAAGTTAGTAATTAGCGCTGGAACAAATAGGAAAATTTCACAAAAAACTGATCACCATCACGGCGTAAGTCATTAGCAACCACAAGTTCTCTTTCACCCTCATATTCGATGATATCGAAGTTGCTTCTATTAGAATTGTAGCCAACATAAAAAGCCGACCAGGGATTTATCACATAACGCAACAGCACGTCGAAGTTTAGATTCTCATCATCTTCCAGTCTGGTAGCTGACCCGGCTTCGGTTTCATCGTATTGCGCGATGAAGCGTAAAGACAACTCCTTGGTGAACTGATAATTCCAGTTACTGCGAAAGATCTCATTTGTAAAAACCTTTGCTCCGCCGCCACGATTCTCTAATTCGGTGAGGAAGTAAGTGTTATTAATGCTTAAGCGATCTATCGGTCGCCAGAGGAAGGTGAAATCGAAACGGCTGGTATCGGCGACATAAGGCAGCGTCCCGACAGGCGGCACCAGGTTTAACGCCCGCCCTTCGCGATAACTGGCGCGAAATGTTGCAGTCTGTAAGGTGTTATCAGAAATATTTACCTGATAGGTTTCATAGTCATAACGGGTATTAGTGATAATCCCGGGAAAATCCTGTGGCCGTAAAATTTCAGCATAATCTGTAAAGGATATTCCGATGCCGGTTGTGGCCCAGTTGAAATTGAGATTCGGACCAAACTGGTGATAAATCCTGGTGCCGTCATTGTCATTCAGGTAAACATCGAAGAATCCCGTACTCCAGCGATTCAAACTTGATCCTTCGGGGTAAAAATTCAGCGTTACATTATTGTGAATACCGGATGTGTCCGGCTTAAAGAATCGATTTTGAAAGCCCAGGTCGGTTCGGAAGTTGTCGGTGGTTTCGATGAAGTGTGAATGACTGTTTACCATTCGACCGCTGTGGTTAATTTGGATATTACGCTGGTAACCCGTGGTGGCCTCGCCGCCTAAAGTGGGTTCACTATCGGTTCCAACCAACTGCATCTGTGTTATCCAATTGTCGGTAAGCTTCAGGCGTGCATCGAGGCTCGCTACCCGGTTATAGCCCTCGGCGAGTTGCCTGTCACTTAAGAAAAAGCCTACGCGAGATTGGTCCGAGATGTCGCGAAAGCCGCGAATGATCCCGATATTGGCCTTTTCCCCAGCTAATGGGTCACCGGCGTCGCGATTTAATCCGGGTGCTTCGTCATTAATAAAGATTGCGCCCAAGCCATAGTCGCCCTGTCTGCCGGTAAAGCGTATGCCACCTTCCGGATCGATGATGCGGCGGGTAAATAGCAAATTCGAATCGGTGGCAAAAAAGTCGGCATTTTCGACGAAGAAAGGACGACGCTCCGGGAACTGTACTTCAAAGCGCTCATTCACAGTTACCTGCGGCTCGTCAGATTCAACCTGACTGAAGTCGGGATTCAGCGTGACATCAAGCACCCAGGAGTCATTGAAAACAAACTTGGCATCCAGTCCAACGTCTTGCTCGCTGGTGTTATCAAATTTCGGGCCGCCTACTGCCCTGGTGTTTAAAGCATCGACATCACGAGCAAACAGGAATGGTATAAATTGTGAATTGTTTCCTGGAGAAACATTTTCAATGCCACGAAGCAAAGCAGTTTGATTGAGCCGTCCTTCGATTTCAATGGTGTATTGCGGCCAAAAAGAGAATTCACTGAGTCGCGGGATGTTTCGCCCAAACTGCACGCGCCACAATTGTTCGTCCGAATCAGGAAAACGCAGACTCCTGAGAGGCACCGCCATACTGACCATATAGCCTTGCTCAGTAAGTTGACCGTCGCTGTCCCAGACCGCTTCAAAAGTTGTATCGTATCCGGCACGCAGTGAAGAACCTTCAGTCCAGCGAGCATCCCACTGGATACCCAGCGGCGTTGCATGGAAAGAAAGCGCAGTTCGCTGATCATTAAATGTATCAATCGTTAAACCGACGCGATCGTCACCGCCGATATTTTCCCGCGATGACAAGTTGGCCCTGATCAGTTCAGGATTTGTATCAAAGGCTAGCCATATGGCATAAAGGTTGGTCTGATCATAACCAATATAAACTTCGGTTTGCTGACTTGCAGGCTCGCCGTCATCCGGATCTCTTTGGATGAATCCTTCGACTTTTGACATGGAACGTGCCAGTGCCGTGCGGGGCTCCATGCCTGCAAAATCAGCCAGTGTTGGTTCGCCATCGATGCGTGGGATAGAGATGCCTTCTTCTGCCCCGAGGGCAACCAGGGGGGAGCAGAGGAAGAGAATTCGTATGAACTGTTGCAATGATTTCATGGCGGATCCCATAGCTTACTACTGTCACTTTGTTCGACGCTGAATAGTAGTGGCTGGGGATGCAAGCGCAAGCCATTATTGCAATTTATTTCATAATAATCAGGGCGAGGATTCTCTACATTGGCAAGGATTCGGCGAACAAGTGGTGAAAAGGATATGATAGACCGCTCGCGTTCGGTTTGACTCAAAGGAGCCAATTCAATGTGTCCAGGATCCACAAAAATTCGACAGGCAATACTCCTGATTTTCATATTCCTTGCCGCAGAAATTTCCGCACAGGAAATTGCTTCTAACAGTGGTTATATTCTTGCAACCGGCAGGCGTCTTCCTTATCTGTATGGGATCTCTCTGGATGCAGCCCTGGAGGAATCAAACAATAATTCACCTAATGCCATTATCAGTCGCAACAAAGTTGCCCTGGATCGACTGGACGGACAGCTACTGGGTGATCCGGCCAATCTATTGCTAAGTGAAGATGGCGAGATTATTTATGTCATCAATCATCATGGCGCCATCGACAACGGAGAGTTTCTGCAACACGGTGGCCGTGGGCAGATTGCCGTACTGGAGGTAGATGCGGCGCTGCAGTCTCGAAACAATCTCACAGAAAATGCACTGATTCGACACATGGACTCCGGCGGATTCGGTGCAATTGGCGCTGTATTGCTGCCTGACATGATTGCTATTAACAATGCAGAAAATAATCTCACTGAAGATGGTGGCAATCGACTTGCCTTCATTGACAGGCGAACAGGCAGTTTGAGAGGAGTGGTTGAACTGGCCCTGGGATCGCCAGGATTTAGCTGCCAGGATTATCCGGTTCCTTATGCTGCACCTCACGGTCCTCCGCGAAACAGGGCAGTGCTGGCTCCGGATTCCAGCTTTGGCTGTTTTCCCAATCCCAACGGCCTTGCAAGAGGACTTGCTTCTGATGGCCGCGAGTTTTTGTTCACTGCCAATGGTGGAACCAATGATGTTTCTGTAATTGATCTGCAGTCGGCATTAACAGGAGAGAGCCAGTCTGAAATACGCCGTATTCCCAATCAGGTTGGCGCCTGGGGAATTGCGGCATCACCAGATGGTCGTTATGTGTTTGTCGCCCATGGCGGGAGTCAGAATGAATCCAGGGCCGGTAATACCATTGCCATACTGGAAGTGGATCGAGTTCGGCGGGGGCTCGATCCGGAAATCGCGAGAGTCCTGGTTGGAACTGATGATCCACAGCAAGCTACCCATCCTTTGATTCCAACCGTTACTCCCGATGGGCGCGAGTTAGTGGTTCCAAATTTACGGGCCAACAATGTCTCGATTGTAAATATCGAGCGAGCCATCGCTGGCGACGCGAATGCCGAAGTGGCTCGTGTATCCCTCACTCGCAGCGATGGGGAACCGGCCCGGCCCAAGGGCACAGCTATCTCACCGGATGGTCGCTATGCAGCCGTTAGTGGTGGTGCGGGATCAAGACCTTTCTCCCAGGAACTGGGCTACGTGTACCTGATTGACCTCGAAACTCGAGAAGTTGTGAGTACGATCACCGGTGTAGGCAATGATCCTTATGGTTTGACTTTCGTGTACCGTTAAAAGCAAAGACCATAACCCGGCTTCAAGGATACTCCGCTTCGATCAACTCTACAGCCGATGCGAAATCATTTTCCAGAGCCGAGTTGAATGCTCTCCTGACAAAAAAAGACAGCAAACGGGAGCTGGATTGATAAACAACAGAGACGCGCAATCGGGTTCGTTCATCATCCATGCGCATCAGTTCGTATCGTGCCAGCGAATAGCTTAAGGGAACGTCGACAGTGGACTTTTCCATATCGGTAAAATAGGCATAGCCATTTGGTGGATCGTAGAATAGAAATCGCTGAACTAATTGTTCCGAGTTTTCCATCGTGGTTATGCGCAAAGAGCCAGGTCCAAGGTTATTTTCTATGGCTGAATTTGCATGGTCGAAACTGACAGAATCAGCCCTGGTCGTATAGTCGTGTACACGCTGCGTTAAAAAATCGAAAACGAATTCCTGTTCTGCGCTAATTTCAAATGTCACTGTATGATCAGGTTCAGACTGGAGGCGCAGATACTCCTGCTGGATAAGAGTTTCATCAACTGCAGCTCCAGCGGAAGCTGCAAGCATTAAAGCTAATAGTGCAAGCAAGATATCAATTTGGTTTTTCAATTTAAAAATTACTTTGGTTGAACGCTGCTTTCATTCTTGGAATGT
The DNA here is from genome assembly GCA_028818225.1 of Gammaproteobacteria bacterium. GTDB lineage: Bacteria > Pseudomonadota > Gammaproteobacteria > Pseudomonadales > Pseudohongiellaceae > UBA9145. Next base: position 107,681 of record JAPPOG010000015.1, read on the forward strand.
TTAGCAGGAATAAAACCAGGCCTAATAGCAGTAGTACGACGAAAAATAGAATTTGTATCATTGGATTTTCTTCGGTTACTGGACTGCCTGTAATCAATGTTAAAACATCTGGGGGAACCTGGTACTCGACTCCCACGTGCTCACTGAATTCTCCGCGCGTCTCACTGGTGTCATACACCACAGAGAAGGGTCGATTGATATCAATTTCGGGATGCATGAACATCGCTATTGCAAACCGTGCATGCCCTGCAATCTTGCCTTCCCGGGCAGTGCCGGCAAATACTACCCGATCGCCCCGATTCGGATAAACTACATTATCTTGAATTACAGCGAGACGCATTTGTTGTAAACGAGGGGTGTTGCCACCGAGCCCTAACAGCAGCATATGACCATCTTCAATCATTTCGCTGGCAGTGCGATCGGAATTGGAATAATCACTGGCGCCAATCAATAATTCTCCCAGTCGGTAGTGACCCATATAAGCCAATGAGAAATCAAGACTTGATTCTCCTGCTATTGGTGCTGAAAATTCTTTAACAAATCCGTTTGCAAGGTAATCTTCCCACGCTTGATTCTGCAGTTTTTGCAATGCTTGGATCTCGGCATTGGCCTCAATTACAAAGGAAGATCCTGGCAGGTAAGCCATTGCGATCCGGCGCGTGGCATTGCGTAAACCACGCGCCAGCGCCCAGCTGCTAATGGTTGCCCGCGAAATCCCATCGATGTCCACTCGCATTCGAAACTCATCAGCTATGGATTTGCCGATAAACTGATCAGGAAAACCGGAGTCAACGATGAAATCGCCGCGCACATGTTTGTATGATTCCAAATAGTAGAGGACCTTTAATCCGGTAATCACACCTGAAAGATCCATACCCACCAGTAAATCAATTGGGCCGCTGTAACCCACTTCTTCTGGCGGCAAGTCGGGCGTGGTAAAGACATAGCCAATAAGCTCGTTGCTGGAAGCGCCGTTTGACCGATAAGCTTGATAAACGGGAGGTGTTCCCTGTTTTTCTGAAAACGAGTCTGCCATTGGCAATACTTCATACAACCAGTCTTGCTCTATGTTTTGCCATTCATCCTGAGCAAATATAAAAGTGCTTTGAGCAAATAAAAATGGAGTGAAGAAGAGAAAGCCTAGCCAGCTTCTGATGCGGGCGTAACCATCTGCTAGTTGAGGCATGGATAGATTTTTAAGCAGCCGTAGATTCGATGTGTTCAACAGGCGCGCCTTTTTGCAATGCCGCCACCAGGCAGCCGCATACAATTAACAGTGTACCTGTAATAGTAGTTACAGTGACTGTTTCTTCAAATACCAACCAGCCAAAAATAGCCGCCCAGATAAATGCCGTATATTCAACAGGGATCAGCTTATTGGCTGGTGCCCTGGCGTAGGCCCAGGACATTATCATTAATGAAACGAGTCCAAGTATAGCGGCTAAAGCAATCTGGGGAACAAATTCTATGGATGGAATCACTGCAAGAAATGGCGATAGACAACCGAAAAGAAAAATAACTGTGCAATTGTGAAAGAATGCAATTTCTATGGGTTTCGCAAGCAATGCCTGCTGTCGTTGCAGGATCAGGTTGTAGGCATACAGTACTGCGGACAATAAAATCGCGGCGATACCCCTGCCAGTTTCTTCATCGTACTCGCCGCTGAGCCGGCCGGTCACGATAATCACCGCACCAACTAAACCGATTATCGACGCAGCTACAGAGCGTCCGCTTATATGTTCTCGCAAAATTACTGCCGCCAGGTACAGTGCAATAAGCGGTGCAATAAAAGACAGGCCGATCGCTTCCGCTACAGGCAAATACTTCAAACCCCAGAAAAACAAAAAGGCCATGATGGAGATGACTATGCCCCGCCATACATGTAGTTTGATTACACTATTATCTGGCCATCTGGGTCGTTGCCAGAAGTAAAGTGCTGCTGCCAGAACTACCGTAAGCATGCTGCGCCATAGCATGGCATTGTATGCCCCCAACGATAGCGACAATCCTTTCATAGCCACGTCCATGCCGGCATAAGTCGCTATGCCGAAAATAGCTACTGCAAACGCAAACGGCAAAGTTTTGTTTGAAGACTGCATTGAAAAAAGGAATATGCCTGAAAAACCTAGTGATTCCACCACGCAAGATCTGAGAACGAACGTAAATCAAGTTCATGGGTCCAGACCGATCGGTGTTGCTTATGCAAGTGGTAATAAGTATCAGCGATTTTTTCCGGGAGCATTAATCCGTCGTGTCCCATACCTTTGCTTTCTCTTAGCTGCTGAAATTTTTCTTCACCCAGCATTTTGCCCAGGGTATCTGGTGCATCTACGGATCCATCGATAACTATGTGCGCTATATGAATTCCTTTAGATGCATATTGCGCATTAAGGGATTGGCATAACATGCGACGGCCACCCATGGCAGCAGCGTGAGAATGTTGCCCCTTGTTTCCCCGCACAGCGGCAGTAGAAGAAGTAACCAGAATCGTACCTTTGCCTCGTTCTTCCATTAATGGACAGACTGCCGATGCAATTCTGAACAAGGCGAAGGTTGCCATGCGCCAACCCAGTTCGAAGACTTTATAGGTAGTTTCCTCAAGCGATCGATTTCCTACCTGAGCACCCAGGTTAAAAATCACAACTTCAATTGGACCAATCTCTTTCTCAACCTGCGCGACTTTTTCTTCTAAGGAGTCTTCCTTGACCGCATTTAACAAAAATCCGGTTGCTTCACCCCCGGCATCCTGGATCTCGCCAACGAGTTTTTGCAAGCCCGCTTCGTCACTGCGTCGACATAAAACCGCATGGTAGCCTTCTTTGGCAAAGCGCTTTCCCACTGTGCCGCCTATGCCAGCTCCAGCACCCATCACTAAACATACTGGTTTCATTGTCCTCTCCTGAATTCTCGCGATCTCAGGCCCGCGCTGTAGGTCGAGAGGTTACGCGCTCCCACCACTGGGTCAGATTTGGCATCTCATCTGGAATACGAATTCCCAGGGCTGCCTTTGCCATAACAAATGCACATTGGGCAGTAATGTCTGCTATAGTGTATTCATCGTTGGCTATGTACTGTTTGCCTTCCAGTTCTTTTTCCAGCCACTGCATATTTTCCTTAACATTAGCCGCTTCGACTTCAGCCATCTCTGGCACTTGAGGGATTCGACCTTTGAATAAATCCGCCGTGTGCCTGAACACATTGATTATGGGATTGAGTAACTCAAATTCCATGCGACGCTGCCACATTTCTACCATTGCCTTATCCAATGCGTCTCTGCCCAACAGAGGTGGTTCCGGATGCAATTCTTCCAAGTACTTGCAGATCGCTACGGATTCTGCAATACAAGTGCCGTCATCAAGTTCAAGCACGGGCATTCGCCCCAGTGAGTTTTTTGCCAGGTATTCTTCGGTCTTGTTTTCATTTTCCATCATATTGATTGGCGTCATGGGGATATCCAGTCCCTTCTCCGCCATAAATATGCGTACACGTCTGGTATTTGGTGATGCAGGCAAGTCGTAAAATTTCAATGTCGAGTCCTCATGATCCTAATTCAATATAAGGATGGGGTTTAGAGAGCGATCATCTATTGCTTGTGTGGTAATCCCTGGATTATTACTCGTATCTATTTTTTAATTTCATACCACAATTCGACGAATCCATTCTTGAAGGCTATTACATCTTTTAAATGTAATGCATTTTCATTAGCGAGATTATCGAAGAAGGACGTTCCTTTTCCCAGTAGATAGGGAGTAAATGTTATACATATCTCATCAGCGAGATTACTTTCAATAAAGTTCTTAACTAATTCACTGCCGCCAACCAACCAGATGTTTTTGTGATTCTGGCGTATGTCATGAATTAATTTCTTGTTATCACCGGAGACAAAGCGCACGCTCTCTCTTTCATCGGAAAAATCACGTGTCGTGAATACATAGATGGAGGTATCTCCGTATGGCCATCCGAGCCTTATAGCCATCTCATAAGTACGTGAACCAACGACATAGCAATCGATAGAATTCAGCACTTCAGTCGAAAGTTTTTCTGAGTCTTCGTCACTAATACCTTTGTCATAACTATCAGGAGCTTCCAGCCAGGAGATATCACCGTCTTCACCTTCGATGTAGCCGTCGAGGCTGGCAACCATATGGATGATGACTTTGGTCGCTTGAGCTGTCATCTAATTTGAGCCGAGAGCGTCTGCTTCTTCCCTCCTCGCCCCTCGAATCATATTTTCCATACCATAGTTACCTTCATGGCAGGAGTATTCATACATCAAGCCATCGACTTTTGTCATGGGGATCATGGCTGTTATCTTGTCGGTGAAGGTACTGGGATCGTCGATCGTAAATTCATACTCAACTGTATCGGGGCTGACACGGGTAAACCTTTCTACCAGCGACTTGTCATAGGAGTGTCCATACGGAGACGAAATAAAACTCTGGGTAAGACCGTTAAAGTTTTTAGTCTCAACTACCAGGGTATCGCCCTCCCAATAGCCTCTCGAATCTCCCGACCACAAACGAATGTCATCACTGAGTTCATGCTCAGTGTCCAGTGGCACCATGCGCGCATCATGAATCATCTCGGTCATAATAACGATATGATCGCGATGCTGAATTATCTGCACATTGTTATTGTAACTACTGGGCATAAAAGGGGGGCCGGCATTAAATCCCGCGATGCAGCGTTCTGATAAACCCCTGTCTTCCGGGCCATCTTTTGCGATTCCGCCAACAACAAAGCGCACAGGTCTCTCACTGGGAAAGTCCTGGCTCACGCCCCCGCGCTGCATAAAGGCACCTTCTACTATGGGAGGTAGTCGACCATTTTCAGGATAGGTAATTAAGGAAGTGCGCAGGTCATAACCGATAGTAGCGCGTTCATACCAGAATGAATTATAGCCGCCGACGCCATCGAAGTGCGATTCGGCCCTGGCTTCAAAGGCAGTAACAGAACGCTCTCGATTCTCTTCGTTCTCTTCGGGAGTAAAGTATGCGCGGTTTCCTAAACTCTCATTTCTTTGTACTGGTGTATGGGAAGCAAAATTCCAGACACCTTGCAGGTCAGGCTGACCATATTCGGTTCTTGCAACTTGATAATCCGCCTGGGCAATGAGGCTTTGGCTGAAGATGAACAACAAGCCCCCCGTTAATAAGGAGATCAACTTTTTCATTGTGCTACTCCATATGATCTTTTGTCAGAGCTTATCAAAAGGGAGGCAAGGAACCTACAACTCAAGCGCTCGAAGCAACTGGATAAATGTCTCCAGGAATTGTCAGAATGCAGCAATTTCGGGCATTCCCGGGCAAAATTCTCTGTAACTTTTGGTCCCGCCCATTTATCCTAGAAGTCAGACTCACCCAAGGGGGAAACCCAATGAAGATTCGATGCATTCTATTTCTTTCCAGCCTGGCTGCGATCTGTGGCACGGCTTCAGCCCAGTCAGACGCGGATTACGTCGTTCCCAGGACGGAGTACGGGCAAGCAGACCTGCAAGGTGTCTGGAACTTCAGCTCCAGCACACCGATGCAGCGGCCTGAACGCTATGGCGAACAGGAGTTTTTGACGCCGGAGCAGGTACAGGAACAGATAGAGCGGCAAGCACGAGTAACTGCGCTGGCAGATGCGCGGGAAGCGGAGTTGGTGGTCGATCCTGAGCCTCCACCCGCTGGCGAGACACCTCGAGGTTACAACACATTCTGGATCGAGATGGGAACAGCGGGTGATAACGTCAGAACTTCCCATATTGTCTATCCACTCAATGGCCGTCTGCCTGAAGTTATAGAAGGGAATCCAGTTATCGCTGGAGGACTAGGCCCGGATATTACTGGCGAAAGACCAGTGAGGTTTATTGTTGGGGGTATTGGTAAAGACGGGCCAGAAGATCGAGGCACTTCAGAAAGATGCCTGGTGGGTTTTAATGCCGGACCTCCGTTTCAACCAAGCCTTTATAACAACAACATGCAAATCATTCAGCACAAAGACAGCTTTGTGATTATGACCGAGATGGTGCATGACGCGAGGATTGTACCGCTGGTCAACAAGCCGGAACTCAATGATGATATCCGTTTGTGGTCAGGCGACTCAGTGGGCTACTGGGATGGCGACACAATGGTCGTAAAAACAAAAAACTTCAATGGCATGCAGGCTGGATTTCAGAGTCGAGGCACTAACTATGACATGGTGCTTACAGAAAAATTTACGCGGGTTGCTTACGATGTCGTGAATTATGAATTCACAATTGAAGATCCTTCGACTTATACAGATAAGATCACTGCGATAGTCCCAATGACTAAAGTCGCTGGTCAAATTTATGAATATGCCTGCCATGAAGGCAACTATGGAATGATTAATACTTTGCGCGGTGCCCGAATGGAGGAGCGAAGGGAAGCAGAAGGAATTAACTAGTTATGCAATTAAAGAGAGTTTCTGCACTGATTGCAGCCTTAGTTTGCAGTTCATTAAGTTTCTCGCAGGGCGAAAATACTTATGAGGTTCCGCGTAATGAACACGGGCAACCGGATTTTCAGGGTGTGTGGAGCACCAGATTCAGCACACCTCTGGAACGAAATGAAGGAATGCCTCTCATACTAGCCGCGGAAATGGCAAACGGTTTCGCGCAGGCAGTTTACGACAATGCCTTTGCTGGGAATACCGATCCTGATATCGATATTCTTGGCCCTCAGACATTAGCCAAAGTAAAGGGTGAATTTCGCTCTTCAGTACTGGTATATCCTGAAAATGGCATCTTGCCCTATAACCAACATGGAATAGCAAATTCTTCATTCGCTTATTTCAAAGACGATTTTGGATTTGATGGACCCGAGCAACGCCCCGGCGTTGAGCGTTGCATTGAGGGATGGGGTGCGCCCCCTATGCGTGCATTCCCCTACCAGATATTTTATGGCTTTGTGCAAACCCCTGAAAAAATTGCCATCGTTGCCGAAGAAAATTCTCCTCTTCGGGTAATCCACATGGATGGCGCCACCAGACCTGATGCTATTCGCACATTCGAGGGTCATTCAGTTGGTCGTTGGGAAGGGGAGACGCTCGTGGTAGAAACTACCCACTATAGTGATACAGTGCCGGAAAGGGCTGCTACCGGCCGCCCCATGTTAATTAGCTCAGAAGCAAAAGTTATCGAACGCTTTACTCGTGTTTCCGAGACAGAATTGTTTTATGAATACACAGTGGATGACCCTGTTTATTACAGTGATCAGTTTCGCGGAGAATTTTCGTTTACCTGGGATGATTCCGGTCATATCTATGAATATGCCTGCCATGAAGGTAACTACAGCATGACAGGTGCTTTAATGGGCGCGCGCGTTCAGGAAGCCGAAGCCCGAGCAGCAGAGAATCAATAAGTCGAATAAAAAAGAAAAACAACGAGAGGAGGGCGTCATGTCTAAACTGAGAAATATTTTTGCCACCATAGGAATTCTCGCCAGCGGGTTTTTTGTATTAACGTCAGTTTCTCACGAAGCAACGCTCACTGAAGCGACCGATGTTGTTTATTCCGAATGGCAGAATGTTATGCATGCGCCGGAAGGCCGCGTGGATCGGCAAGTAAAGGTTGTCGATATCGGTAATTCGAATGTTGCGGTGGGTGTTTTGTTTCGGGACAAGATCGAAGCGACCGACGAACCGGTAACCGGCATCGTGCATGATCATGTTTCCGAAGTTTATTACATAACTAAAGGTTCTGGTGTGCTCGTAACCGGTGGAACCTTGCTTAACCGCAATGAAATTCCAGCCAACACGGATATAGTCGAGGTATTAGTAGGGGAAAGCTTTGCAACTTCTGTCGCTCGAGGTGATGGCCAGGTGAGGGAGGTAAGGCAGGGTGATATCGTAGTAATTCCTGCTGGTGTTTTTCATGGTTGGCATTCAGTGGAATCGAGAGTGGAGATGATCAGCATCAGACCAGATCCAGAGCGTGTTTTACCGGATGGTTATGTAAATCCTTACACCGAATAACTTTGACTAATTTAGTGCTTCAAAAAGGGGCGAAGTATTATTACTTCTGTCCCTTTTTTGTTGCCTAATCCCTATGGAGAACCTGAAATGAAAAAACAATTACAGCTGTGCAGTCTTTTTCTGTTAGCCCTGATGGGTACTTCCGGTTTTGCTGCAGAGCTAGAGACTGAATTCATAAACTCAAGCGAGTCTTTTTCCCAGGTTGCGAGTGTCAGTGCCAATGGGATTAAAACCATTTATGTGTCCGGGCAAGTAGGAATTCATAATGGTGAAGTGCCTGATTCGTTTGCAGAGCAGGTAGATATAGTTTTTTCAAATATGGCCGGGCAACTGGAAGCAGCTGGGGCAACCATGGCGAATGTTATAAAACTTACGGGTTTTATTGTTGCTATCGATAGTGAACGACTCGCGGCTTACAGTGCGGCAAGAAGCAAACACTTTTCTTCTGATAACCCCCCGCCAGCATCCACATTAATCGGTGTTTCAGGTCTGGTTTTGCCAGCTTTACAGGTAGAAGTTGAAGCAATCGCAGTAATAGAAGAATAGGGCGTTCTAGTTGTTCTCCACCTGGGCACCTCTTAACACATTAGGAAGTGCATAATTGCCTTCGTGACAGGCAAACTCGTAAATCGGCCCAGCGGTGACACCCCGTGATGCCTGGTCGGTTGTCATGGGAGCGGAGATTGTCCAGGGCTGGGTAAACATATCCGGGTCATCTACTATGACCTGGTAATCCATGTTTTCCTCATCCACTCGAGTCAATCTTTCAATCAGGGTCAGGCTATCCCGAGCACTGCGCCATGGCCATGCCCAGTAATAATCCAGTTTGTCGGCAAAATTTCTTGACTCGATGACCAGCGTATCACCTTCCCAATGAGCACGGGCATCCCCTAACCATTGACCAATTTTTTTTGATAGGAAAGGTCGATCGTCCAGGGGAATAATCCGATACTCATGGTACATCTCATGGGCAATGACGATGGTATCTTCAGTCTGCACAATCTGATAGTTCATGTTGTAAGGCTGCAGTGCCACCATGGTGATGCCATCGGAGATACAGCGTTCACCGGTATCAAGATCGGTGTAATCATTAAAAGGCCCCACGCCATAGCGGGCCGACTGCGCATCAGACCATTGCTTCATTTCAGGATGCCAGGGTATACGTCCGCTGGGTGGATCGATGATCAATGAGCTACGCCCGTCTTCCAGAGTGACAGTGCCTGGATCTAACCAGAAGCGGTTGTATCCCCCGGGAGTGCCTGGATCAGGATTGGCACTACGCGACAGAAAGAACTCTTCTCGTTCTTTTTCGATGTCACGTCTTTCTGCCGCTGTCAGGAACGGCTTGTCCTGGAGTGTGATCGGTCTTTCCAGTGGGGTTACCGTCGCGCCGGTCCACACTCCTTGCAGATCCGGTGAGCCCCAACTGGTGCGAGGAGCATCGGCCATGCTTGCTGCGGCAGCAGCGAATAAATGAAGAGAAACCAAGCCAGTTATGACACTTTTCATTTTTAAATTGCGGCGGTTGGCATATTTCACTGAAGGCAATTGTAACATCCTATACTTTTTCGCATCAGCTGATAACAGAGCAGTGTTTAGGGAATCCCTAAATGCTGCAGACAGCAACAATGACAAAGTCTGAAGTTAATTTATCGATAATAGAGGGGCTTGCCCAGGTTTTTAGTAGCCCTTTGTAAAATCGATCTGGTACAACAACTCTTCATCATTCAAATAGCGTTCGAGATTCCTGAGAAAAACTTCAGTGATATCCTTTGGATAACTCATCGCCGCAATATGCGGAGTAATTTTCAGATTTTTCGCGGTCCATAGAGGGCTTTGCTCTGGTAGTGGTTCTTGTTTAAAAACATCCAAAATTGCACCGGCAATCTGGTTTGATGCCAGAGCTGCACACAGCGCATCGTCATCAATTAAATTACCTCTGCCGACATTAATCAATAATGCACTTTCTTTCATTGAGTTAAATGCAGAAGCATCAAGCAAGTTGGTCGTGCCAGGTAAGTCGGGAAGAATTCCAATAAGGTAGTCACTCTGTTGTAGAAACTGCGTTAATGAATTTCTGGTAAAAATCTGTTCGAACGGCTCAACATGCTTGCCGCTACTGTTATAGCCGATGACCTTAACACCCAGTCTCGATACGGTGTTTGCGAGATCAATGGCAATGGAGCCGGTGCCGAGCACACCCATGGTCTTGCCTTCCAGGCGACCACTGCCACGTGCCTTCCAAAGCTTTTGCAGCTGTTGTTGTTCGCGCTCACCAATGCGTAACTCATGGTGAAGAATATGGCCGATTACATATTCTGTCATTTGTGCACCAAAGACGTCTTTAACCCCGGTGAGCACATAATCCCGAGCGGGATGATTGATGAGTGGAGCAACTCCCGCCCAAGTGGATTGAATCCATTTAATCGGTGGCTTACAGTTCAGAATGGCAGCAGCGAAATCTGGCCGAGCCAGTAAAACTGGTTGTCCATCATACTGTGCAACGCCATCCTCAATCGTGGTTGCTACGGAGTAGCTAATGTCTTTACCCAATCTGTGCTTAATTAGGCCGGGATACTCAGCACCATTGTGTGCCGCTATGAAAAAAGATAATTTAGCCATAGATTAGAATTAAACCATGATTCCACCCTGCGACATGAATTTTTACGGATAAATCTTAATCACAGCTGTGTACTTAACCAACAAGGCAATTTCATGGAATAATCCGATCCCATGATGAATATTCCTCTAGTTGATGACCATGTATCTTTTTGCGAAGGACTGATTGCAGCCATCCATGCCAAAGAACCTGGAATTCGTATTAATTTTGAATCAGACGCTGAGCTTGTTCCACCGTCGCTCGTGGGCAATAGCAATTTCGATCTGATAATCGTCGATATTATGATGCCAGGCATAGGCGGTACCGAGTTAATTAGGCATTTAAATGCTATGGGTAATTTCGTTCCTATCGTAGTTATGTCCTCCATCGATGACATAGAGGAAATTCAGGAGATTTACTCATCCGGAGTTCTCGGCTTTTTACCGAAATACTATAGCGTAGAGGAAATTATTAGCGCATTAGAACAATGCCAAAGTGGTCAGATTCACGTTCCAATCAAACTAATTCCACACATAAATCTTGGCAAAACGGGTGAAAGAAGAAGAAAGATACGAGTGGCCGCTCCCAACTCTGACGTTTCTTAAAATGGTGACGGGGACAGAATAAATCTAACCAAGCGTCAATTAGAAATTCTAAGCCTCATGGATCGGGGCTTGAGCAATCAGGAAATGGCAAGAACCCTACACATAAGCGTAGCCACAGTAAAAACCCACGTACAGCATCTATATAATGCTTTCAATGTGAATAACCGCGTGAACTGCCTGCGCCAGGCAAAAAAACACCGGCTGCGCTAGAAATCCTGCAAGTTAGCTAGCTAGCTTTTATTCGAGTAGCTAACTTAATTGACTTACTACTAGCCTTTGAATAAAGGAACGCAAGACGCCAGGATTTATTGGATCTTCAAACCAATGATGCCTTGGGTTCTCTGCTTGCTTGCGAGTAGCAGCATGGGAGTCTTTCGTGCTCGCAACATGCAAGACAAGCACGGGAAGATTGCCTATATCTGCGCCCAGTATTCCTAATTTGTATTTGGTCTTGTCCTTGTCCTTATACTCAAGTAACTCTTCATATAGAGATTGAGATGTGACAAGCATGTCAGGTTGCCAGGCATGACTACCGGTATAAGAATCAGCACTATCCAAATCTAACCATCCCATCACCATGGCGCCCCATTGCTCCAGTTGTTCGGTAAGCCGAGTACAAGTATTTTCGTTTTCAGGAGAACGACAATCTGAAAACTGCCTAAAGATGACGCGTCTGGTGATCTGGTCGCAGCGATTAATTTTTGATCCAGTTTATGAAGTTTTAGACTGAAATTAGTACCCCTCCCTCCTGTCGATTTAATTTCCAGTGGAATTGCCAAGGTTTTCGCCAATCTATCGACGATAGATAGCCCAGGGCCCTCGCCTGCCGACAAACTTGTATTCTTG
>JAPPOG010000047.1 GCA_028818225.1 Gammaproteobacteria bacterium
CACCATTAATACGTATCCGGCATTTTTCCCTTAGCACTTGTGTTGAGGCGACAAGCTGGCTGTCATTGAGTTCACCACTATCGATTATCTTTTGTAAGGCCATTACTCGAAATCTATCCATTCCCCAGTGCTGCCTGGAAAGTTGGTCTTCATGCCCACCAAATTTACGCACTAATTTATCTTTTACGTAAAGGGCCGGATACTTACAGCAAATTCTCAACCAGAGATCATAATCCTCGCAGGCCGGGAGAGATTCATCAAATAAACCGACAGCCTTGAACAACGCCTGATGCACAACAGCTGCAGATGGAGAAATAGCACAGAGAGGCAAACACTTTTCGAAGATATCGCCACCGAATTTATGGTGTTTATCCATTGGATTGACACGGATGCCATTGCGAATCCAGATTTCATCGCTATGGATAAGCCTGGATTCAGGCCGTTCGGCTAATGCCGCAAACTGTTTATCTAACTTATGCGGCAACCATTCGTCATCGGAATCCAGAAACGCTAACCAGCTCCCCACTGCTTGCTTTATACCCAGATTCCTTGCTGCGCTCACACCCCGGTTGGATTGCTGCAGAAAGTTAACCTGGGGATAAGAGTTTTTTACCAGAGACTCAGTGGAATCTGTTGAACCATCATCGATTACGATGACTTCTGTAATTGGATAGGATTGGGAAAAGACTGAATCAAGAGCACGAGAGAGTGTCAATTCTCGATTATAAGTAGGAATAATTACACTAACACTTTCCATATGGCTTTATTTCTTTCATCGGCAAATAAAAATGGGAACCGAAGTTCCCATTTTAAACATACTGGAATAACTCAGTTGTACTTCGCCAGTTCTTTGCGAGCAATAACCCTACGATGCACTTCATCAGGTCCGTCAGCCAGGCGCAATGTGCGCTGACTGGTCCATAAGGCCGCCAGTGGAAAGTCTTGAGAGACACCAGCTGCCCCATGAATCTGAATAGCACGGTCGATTACACGCAATGCCATGTTTGGTACTGCCACTTTAATTTGAGAGATAGCATCGCGGGCAGCCTTATTACCCAAGGTGTCCATTAAATAAGCTGCCTTGTAGACCAGCAGTCGGCACATTTCAATTTCGATACGGCTATCGGCAATTACATCGTAGTTGCCACCTAATTCCGCCAAAGGCTTGCCAAACGCTTCTCTGCTTACGGCTCGCTGACACATCAAGTCCAGCGCCTTTTCGGCCGCCCCGATGGAACGCATACAGTGGTGAATACGACCAGGCCCCAAACGACCCTGTGAAATTTCGAAGCCTCTGCCGCGACCCAGGATAATGTTACTTTCAGGTACCCGCACATTGTGAAACTTGATATGCATATGGCCATGAGGAGCATCATCTTTCCCAAATACCTGCATGGGTCTGACTACTTCCACTCCTTCCGCGTCCATAGGCACAAGAATTTGCGACTGACGATTATGCTTTGGCGCATCGGGATCAGTAACAACCATGCAGATCATTATTTTGCAACGGGCATCTCCGGCACCGGAAATATAGAACTTTTCACCGCTAATTACCCATTCATCCCCTTCAAGAACCGCGCTGGTAGAGATATTCGTGGCGTCGCTGGATGCAACTCTCGGCTCTGTCATGGCAAAGGCAGAGCGAATTTCACCGGCCAGAAGTGGTTCCAGCCATTGTTTTTTCTGCTCTTCCGAACCATAGCGTTCCAATACTTCCATGTTGCCGGTGTCTGGAGCACTGCAGTTAAACGCCTCAGAGGCGAGGCGGCTACGGCCCATAATTTCTGCCAGATGTGCGTACTCGAGATTAGATATTCCAGCCCCGCCCTGACTCTCTGGCAAAAAGAAATTCCACAGGCCCTGTGCCCGGGCTTCATCTTTCAAGCCGTTCAGTATCTCGTCTTGTCGTGGTGTATGCGACCAGCGGTCATCGACTGCAATCTCTGCATGGTATTCCGCTTCAACTGGTTCAACCTTTTCTTCTACAAACGCCCTGATCTTTTCCCTGACCGCAACCAGCTCTTCTGATAATCCCAAATCCATGTTTTTAACCTCTCAATTTCAAATTCTTCTAGCCGGCAATTGTACCACCGCCATCGATGACAATCGTTTGGCCTGTAGTAAAACTTCCTGCGTCTGACGCGAGCAGCACAGCAGCACCGGCTATCTCATCAGGTTCGCCAATACGTCTTAATGGATACTTGGAAACCGTCGCTTCATAAATTTTTGGATTTTCCCACAGTGCCCGCGCGAATTCTGTACGCACCAGACCCGGTGCTATGCAATTTACGCGAATATTTTTTGGCCCCCATTCGACAGCGAGATTTCGAGCTATCTGCATATCAGCTGCCTTTGAAATGGCATAGGCACCCAGCGCATCGCTACCCTTCAATCCCCCTATAGATGAAACGATAATGACCGATCCACCGCCGCTCTCGGCCATGGATGGAATAGCTAACTGGCACAATCGATGCACGCTTCCAATATTGGCATGCATAACCTTATCGAAGGCAGAATCCGGAATTTCCTGAGAGGGACCGAAGTAGGGATTAATCGCCGCATTACAAACGAGGATATTAATCTTGCCTAACTGCTTTTCGGTTTGTGCTACGAGGTTTTCCAGCTGCTCCTGGTAATTGATGTTGCAGGCCACGGCAATAGCAGAACCGCCTTTACTATTAATTTCTCCAGCTACTTCGTCGCAGAGTTCCTGGTTTCGACTGGAGATGACAACCTTTGCACCCTGCTCCGCCATGCGTTCAGCGATAGCTTTACCGATACCTTTGGTAGAACCGGTGATTAAGGCAACTTTGCCTTCTAAACTGAATAAGCTCATGTCCGCTCCATTTCGCGTCGTACTTCTTTTATTGACCGGCACTAAAACCAGCACCTATTTATGGAAAAATGGAGCGCTAAACTAGCAAGGCCGCATGCTAAGGACAAGAGCGGAATGCAAGAGTATAGTACGAATTTATTCCATCCAGTCGCGCTTGCCTTTGGAAACGCAAGTGCCACCATCTACCGGAATGACCGCACCATTGGTGTAGGCCCCGGCTCTTGAGGCCAAGTAGGCAACAATACCGACTATTTCTTCTGGCTGCCCAACACGTCCCAGGGGGCAGTCGTCCTCAATATCCTTCAGGTAATGTTCGAAGACAAAATCCGTCATTCTGGATTCAAAAAATCCCGGCGCAACGGCATTAACCGTGATGTTTTTTGGCGCCAGCTCCACCGCGAGGGCCTTGGTTAATTGGTGCAAGCCGGCTTTACTAGCGACATAGGCAAAGGTACCTACCCGAGACACAATGGGAACATGAATACCATCCATGGAGCCGATGTTGATGATACGCGCCGGATCTTCTTCTGCTGCAGCCTTGGTAAGCAGTGGAATACAATCTCTGCTCAATGAAAAGACTGCATTGAGATTGATGTCCATTACCTTGGCGAACGCCTCATCGGGAAAATCTTCCAGTGTTGACCCCCAATTAGCACCAGCGTTATTAATAAGTATCCCCAGTTCACCGAATTTCTCTGTGACAAAAGTCGTCAATCTGCTCCGGCCTTCTGCTTTGGTCATGTCTGCAGCAAGCGCAAACACCTCACCGTATGCAGACAGCTCCCTTAAAGCCTCATCACATTTCTCTTGTCGCCGGGAGGCGATAATGACACGGACACCGTTTTGCAGTAGCCCTTTTGCCATCATCAAGCCAAGGCCACTGGAGCCTCCTGTAACCAGGGCTGTCTTTCCCTGGAGAGAAAATAACTCGGCTACTTGAAAATTATCAGCCACGGCGAGACTCAGGAATTTTCATCTGCAATTTTCACCAACTGCTTACCAAAGTTTTTTCCTTTCAACATACCGCGGAAAAGTTCTGGCGCATTCTCCAAGCCCTCACCAATACTTTCACGATACTTCAAGCTTCCTTCTTTAACCCATTTTCCTAACTGCTCGGTCGCTTCTTCGTAACGATCCTGCCATTCAAATACAACAAAAAAGCGATGCTCAGGCACTTCATCAAGTTGCTCAAGAATATGGAAAGGCGTTTCTGCCTTGGTAATGTCTTCATCATTGTAATTTGAGACATAACCACAGATAGGTACGCGAGCACCAGAATTGAGCAATGGCACTACAGCCTTGGTGACTTCGCCGCCAACATTTTCAAAATAAATATCTACACCGTCAGGACAGGCCGCTTTGAGTTCTTCCACCAGATTACCGGCCTTGTAGTCGATACAATCACCGAATCCAAGCTCATCTTTCACATATGTGCATTTCTCTGGGCCTCCGGCGATACCAATCGCACGCAAACCAAGAATTTTTGCAATCTGTCCCACCGCTGACCCAACCGCACCGGAAGCGGCCGCTACTACCAGAGTCTCTCCGGCCTTGGGCTTACCAACTTCTGTTAATCCAAAGAAGGCTGTTCTGCCTGGCATACCAACAACGCCTAAATGAGCCGACAGACTGCCGTTATCCAGATTAATTTTCATCAGGCGTTCTTCATCATCGTTGCAAACGATATAGGATTGCCAGCCTTTATGAACCGCAACATGATCGCCAACAGCAAATTTTTCAGACGTTGACTTAACAACTACCCCTGATGATTCGCCAGTCATGACATCGCCTATCTCCAGGGGTGCGACATAGGATTTAACATCATTCATTCGCCCTCGCATGTAAGGATCCAGCGACAGCCAGCAAACCTTGACCAGAATCTGGTTATCCTCCAGTTCGGGAATGTCCGCCTCTTCCAGACGAAAGCATTCATCGTCAGGTTCACCCAAAGGTCGTTTGGCAAATAGCATGCGTGTATTTTTCATTTATCTTTCCATTCTTTAATCAAACAGGCGCAGCAGTCTATGCCAAGGGGGAGTACCAAATCAATTATTTCAAGGTGCTCCTACTTCCAGCTCCTTGACTCGATACCAATAGGAATAGAGCTGCTCGAATCCAAACTTACGATAGAGGGCTAAAGCTGGCGAGTTATCTTTCTCAACTTGCAAGTAAGCAAATTCTGACCCGCGGTCGATCCCATAATTCAGCAAACCGGAAAGCAATTCGGTTGCCAGCCCCAGACCCTGATACTCCTTTGCTGTGGCAATGCCGAATATGCCCAACACGCCTTGGTTAGCCACAGCCATGCCTGTGGCGCAGGCTTTCCCAAGCGCATCTTTCAAGATCAGGCAATAAGCTTCACCGGTCATCTTTGCCACTAACTGACAATGCACAGACTTGTTCTTGGGATCAAGTTCCCTGAGTTCACTCCAGGCTCTCACCCAATCTTCTTTAGCAGATATCTCCAGATTATTCTCGAGTAGTGGGCTCTCCATTGAGAAATAGTTTCGTAGGCGCAGGGCAAGTACGGCAGTTGGTGACTCTTTTTGATACTGCTCCTGTGCCAATAGTGAATCCAGATTACTGAAACACGGTTGCTCATTCGCCCCAGTGAGAACTTTAACTACAGCCGGCTGACCTTTGGATCTATAGTAAACCTCAGCAGCTCTCAACAACTTTTGCGGGCAAGACGGCATTTCAACATTGGGGACGAGCGTATTGGAACGACGCCCGGCACCAGATGCATAACGGAGCATGCCGCCTTCAAGCTCGACTTCTTCAAGAGCCGGCCAGGCGGTTCTGGTTGCTGATTCGATCTGTTGCATGTCCATAATTCACTCCAATACTGGAAATTCCCCAAAAAAAAACCTCTAAGGTCGGAGACGCTTAGAGGTTTTTATAATTTCTTTGTTGACTAAAACTAACTCACAGCACTCCAATTGCACGCGCATGCGCGCGCACGGCGGCAGATGGCTGCGCGGCGGGATTTCGCTGTAAAAGTTTGAGTAATCATTATTGCTTCCTGAGCGCAACGCAATTTATTGAAATCATGCCAGGCTGTCAATAAAATTATCTAAAAATCTATATTTATTATTTCCAGTTCTCTTAGCTCTCGCACATCGAGAGTAAACAATGAATTATCAAACTTCAGCCAGTCTGGCTGTCTATCCGTAATCGCTCCCTCAACCACTAATACCAGGATGTATGCGGCGAGCACGGTTACCAATAAGGTATATCTATTTTTAAGAATTATGTCTTTCATGCATTCATTCTCAATTAATTAGTCTACAAAGCGGCGCATATATACAGCGCCAGCAATTAATATTGATCCAACAGCTACTCCAATGAACATCTCATAACTAAACAGTCTGTCAAAAATACCCCCGTAATCAACAATCAGGAAGTTATCAATATCAGATCGAGTCGCGATCCAATTTGAAATAAAGTTACTGTCAAAGACGAAACCCTCTAAAAATTGAATCAGCGCCAGGGACCCAATGGCCCACAGCAATGGCATACGATTTGCAAAAGCGGAAAATAATAGTAGCCAGCCGATAAATGGCAGCAGCCAGAGTGTTGAAGTCACTGCGAACAAGTAAACAATCGGTAGACTCAGAGTTGCGGTAAGAAACATGTAACCAAGTCCTGCCACTTCCACCCCATAACTCAACCCGGAAAAAATCAGCCAGAGTATTCCGATCAGGTAAAGCGCAAAAATTACTGCCACATAAAAGATGGGGGCAACCACCATAATCGCGACCACTTTCGATAAGACAGATTTTAAATTAGATACGGGCATCGACTGCCAGAACAAGATGCTAAGTTCTTTGCGGTCCTGGTAAAGCGTGTTGGTTAAATACAGGATTGCACAGATATAAGAAATTCCCAGGAAAGGTAAGGTGGGAAATACGAAGGCAGGCGCCATACTTAAGGC
>JAPPOG010000013.1 GCA_028818225.1 Gammaproteobacteria bacterium
AGCCCAGGGAGTGCCGTACTAATCCTTAACACTTGCAAGGAATTGCAATGAGCCAGGATCGAATACTACATATCGAAAAGCTCCGTGGAATCTCCATTCTGCTGGTGCTGCTTTTTCATTTGGAAATCCCTGGTTTTCAATACGGTTATTTTGGCGTCGACCTTTTCTTCGTCATCAGTGGTTATTTAATGGCGCTGTTATACGGAGACTTGCAAGATATGCAGGCGGTAAAACAGTTTTTCAGGAAACGTTTTGCGCGCATATTACCAGCCTATTTTGTGGTTATAGGCGCCACCATTCTCGCTGCGATTTTATTGCTCTTGCCGCATGAAATTGTTCTGGTGATGGAACACAATATCTGGGCGGTTTTCTTTATGCCTAATGTGGGATTTTGGCGAGATGCCGCCTACTTCGACTACATGCTGTTTCGACCATTATTGAATTTATGGTCGTTGGGTGTAGAGCTTCAGTTTTATTTACTTTTTCCCGGGCTGGTACTGGTTTGGCGCAGGTCAAACCTTTTGCTTTTGCTGATCGCTGCCATATCTTTTTTGGGTTATGGAATGAGTAGTTTCATAGATCCTAAAACAGCATTCTTTATGCTGCCTGGTCGTCTTTGGGAATTTTTGGCGGGTTTCTATGCTGCAAAATATATGACCACTAGTTATTCCAAAAGTGAAACTGTTGGCTTGCTTGCAATAGTAAGTCTCGTAAGCCTGTTATTGCTATTGCCATTATTCGATTTTCAAAACACTTTCGTAGTGAGTGTCTTTGTCGTCATGCTGAGTAGCATTGCAATTAAATTTGGCTTTTCAAGCGGAAGAGAGGATAACTGGTTCTCATTGGGCCTTGTAAAAATTGGCAAGTACAGTTACTCAATATACCTGGTCCACTTTCCTATTATCGTATTCGCTAACTATGTCCCATTTGGGGGCACAAATCTGGAGGTTGAGGGCTGGGGCAAGCTACTTTTGGTACTTCTGGTAATTTTTGCCGCATCATATATTCTTTTCAACTTTGTTGAGCTTAGAACGCGGCACCGGATATCTATTTATCAATTAGCTGGTTCGTCAGCGGCATTTGCGGCAGCAGCTTTATTGGTTACGCAACCAGCGATTGAGGCTGGCAGATCCAAGTTTGCAGACGAAGAACTGCTAATAATTGATGCATTGGAGGATAGGGGTAGTTATCAGTGTGAGCTTGTTTCTGTAACAAATGCAGCAGGCGAAGAGAGCTGTCTCCTGAATTCAGCGCCAGGCTCAGCGCGGCGGTTTATGCTGGCTGGTAATAGTCATGCGGACGCGATTAAGGAATCTTTGTTGCGAGAAATAACCCAATCCGGTCATAGTTTAAGGCTCGTGAAAGGATTTTATCGGATTGGATCTGGATTTGACGGGCTGGCAATTATCGAAGAAGCTAATCGGCATGATATCGATGTCATTGTTTTGCACCAGACTAAACCTAGTGATGATGGAATCGCATTATCCAAATTTGTGTAAGAAGCAGAAAGATTTTCCATCATCGTGGCCGTCATTTCGCCAGTACCTCTATATGAAAATAGTATTCCAGCCATCGCGTTCAGTCATTATTTGGCAAATGGCACGCATAAACTGGTTGGGATGTCGAGATCTGAGCATGACAGTTACGTTTCCCCGCTATTGAATACACTCGCACAGATCGATGCTGATCATCAGTCATTCTATTGGTTTAATGCGTCCGATTACTTATGTGATCAGGAATGCTACATAAGTAACCCCGATGGCCGGCCTTTATATTACGATTCCAACCATCTAACGCTCACCGGTGCGGATCGTTTAAGCGACGTGTTCAAGGCGATAAGTGAGTTGTAGGAATAGGATCTGTGGACGGGGTATCGTTTTGCAGCTATAGCAATAGCTGCAAAACGATTGGAAGCGATAGCGATTACAGTAATTCTATAATCAGGTATAAGGCAGCCATAAGCCCGATGCCACAATGAATGACCCCTTTGACACTGGTCATTGGGCCAGTCTTGCCTTTAATTGCATTTAATTCCAATGCGGCGACGATCAATAGGGTAAGACCTATCGCCAGTCCGCTGGTACCGCCTTCAGACGACATTGGTACGCGGCCAAGGCCGGTCAGGTGAGCCGATGCCCCCATAAAAAACAGCATTGGCAGAGAAAATAATGTGTTGGTACGCGAGGCTAGTCCGGCTTTTGCCAGTGCGCCAGCTGCCTCTGGCATGGCTTCTCCGCCGCCCAAGACCTGCTCATTAGAGGCTATTACTACCTTCTGGTTCGGCCAGATGATTAACCAAACATTGAGGAACATCAGGGTTCCCAGGACCATGCCGATAGTAATGTAGTAATTAATCGCGCCGCCGAGATAGGCTGCGAGAATCACCCCGGAAAGGAAGGTAAATAGCGCGCCGTAACGGAACCACCACAAAGCTCTGGGTACTAACTTGGAGATAGCCGATGCTTTAGCGGCAGCATCCGCTTCTTTAAAGTACTCAGTTTGTACAAAGTTGAAATAGTAAAGAAGTCCTATCCACGCTACACCAGCAAAAAAGTGGATCCAGCGGAAGAGGTAGTTAAGTAGATCACCAAATTCCATTGTTGAAGCCCCGAATTAGTTAATTTTTGAAAACGTTAGTACTTTATCGGTTATCTAACGTTGAAGCTGAAGTGATGTTACCACTCGCTCAGCAACGGCGCTATCAAGCAGGGGATGGCACGAGATAGTGATTTTTAGGATAATGGAGGCATGAACGACCAGGACGAATTACACGATATTCCCCCCATGGTCCCGGAGCGGGATGACGTGGACACGCACTTGAGCAATAAAAAGGCCCAGGGGCAGGAAATCGTTCGGCCCAGTTATTATACCCAAAAGATAAAAGTCAGCACCTGGCCCGTGCGGATCATGCTCACCATTCTGACCCTGGCAGCGGGCACAGGGGGTTATGGTGCTTATTATTTTTATGAGATTTACCAAAGCGATTTACGCCAGGCGAATCTGCGCATTAGTGATCTGGAAATGGCTCTCGCTCTGGCCGGTGAGTCAGCGGAAGAATCGGATAACAACCTGATGGAAAATATCAATAGAACCATCGAGCAATACGATTTGTTATGGGCAAACTGGCGTAACAATAATGCGCAGTTTGATGACATACAGGGTGAGATAGCCCGGTTAAAAATGACCAATGAGGGGCAAGATGAAGCCACAGCGACGAACAGTCAGGCAATCGCTACCGCTAATGCGACATTAATGGCTAATGAGACGCGGCTAAATAGCCTCAATAATGAATACAATCAGCTTGCGCAATCGGTAACTTCCTTGAACACCAGTATGGATGAGCTGGGTATGATGCGTGATGACCTCGAAGGCATCAGGACAGCCCTGAGTAGTGGCGATAGTACCGTACTGGGCCTGGTCGGCAGATTAGAGTATATCGAGCAGTCCATGGAATCTGTGAATGCCCACAGACTCCAGATAAATGAAAGTTTGTTTAGACTGCAGGAAAACATTGAGGCGCTGCAAAGAGCGTCAGGTGCTCCCAGTAGCGGCATTTAATTCTCTCGAAACTATTTCGCTGTACCTATTTACCTGTAAATACAGGACTGCGTTTCTCGATAAACGCAGTTACACCTTCCTTAAAATCTTCCCGGGCAGCACAATCTGAGAAATATTCAGCTTCTGCCTGCAGCTGCGATTCAAATTCACTTTCCAGAGATCGATAAAAAAGAGCTTTGGTGTTGCCATAAACATGGGTTGGACCATTAGCGAGCCGTGTGGCTAACTTATTTGTCTCTTCTTCCAGATCATCTGTAGGTACAACAAAATTAATCATGCCTATATCTTTAGCTGTTTGCGCATCGAATCTATCCCCAAGTAAAGCTATTTCCATGGCTTTTTTAATGCCCACAGCTCGAGGCAGGTGAAATGATGAAGAGCCGTCCGGACTCGTGCCGATCTTGCAGTAAGCCAGGGTAAAGAAAGCATCTTCTGAGGCAATCACGAGATCACAGGCTAGGGCAACTGAGACGCCAGCGCCCGCCGCTGCCCCCCTGCAACTGGCGATAATGGGTTTTGGCATGCGGCGCATGGCAAACATAATTGGATGTAAATCGTGAATTCTTAGAATGAATTCCTTGCGAATTTCTTCTGATGACTGCTTGATGGATTCACCCATGCCTTTAACATCACCACCTGCCATGAAATGTTCGCCAGCTCCCTTGAGGACAACACAGCGTACCGAATCATCCCGCTCAATATCATGTAACGCTTCGTTCAGTTCGCTGCGCATTTCCATGCTCAGCGCATTGCGCGCCTCCGGTCGATTCATGGTTAGGGTGGCAATTCCATTTTCACTGCTGATATTGAGGTGTGGCATGTTGAAATCCTTCGTTCTATTGCGATTTTGAAAGGCCCTTAGTATACCCTGCGACTGAATCTAACTCACATCTAGGACTACCTTGGCAAACCAGCCGGTTTAGGTATAATACGCGCCCTCTTCGATGGTAATTAGATCATCATCTGTGCGGACGTGGCGGAATTGGTAGACGCGCTAGATTTAGGTTCTAGTATCGCAAGGTGTGAGAGTTCAAGTCTCTCCGTCCGCACCATCTCAATTTCAAAAACAGCTTCTTTTTAGTTTATTCAAGAATTCAATATTCTCTTATTGGCTCTGGTTGTAACTACCTTACTAGCACCGGCCTTGTCTGCACGATCTAATTGATACCGGTTGTAAAAGCCAGAATTTGCCGCCTAGAGAGAACGAAGGCTTATAAAAACAATTTGTTAAAAGCACCGATTTTGTAGTCACGATCCAATTAGTACCGTTTATACAAGCGTGATCTCTTTGTTGATATAAATTGCAGGGAGTGCTCTCTGGCTGTAATCCTTAGTCCATCTACGCTATCCTGAAATCATGAAAGATCAAATCAAACAGGGCAACAAACAATCAATCACCAGGAAAGATTCTGATCTGCCCGTCTCCAGTAAGAAAGACGTGCAGCAGTTTTTATCGAAAGTTGCCACTATGCCGAGAACCGGAGGTGAAGCTCGTCTGATATTCGCGCTGGATGCTACTGCCAGTAGGGAAGCAACCTGGGATGTGGCGAGCCAGCTTCAAACTGAAATGTTTGTAAGCACTCAATCACTGGGTGGATTAAACGTGCAGCTATGTTATTTCCGCGGCTTTGGTGAATTTTTCAATAGCGATTGGCAGAGTAATGGCGATGAAATTGTCCAAATCATGTCGCGAATTTCTTGCCAGGCTGGCGCTACGCAGATTGAGCGGGTATTGCGCCATGCGATTGCCGAGAATGAACATCAGAAAATCAAGTGTGTCGTCTATATCGGTGATGCCATGGAGGAGAACCTGGATATTCTGGCGCAACTGGCAGGTAAACTGGGCCTGTTAAACGTGCCTCTTTTCATGTTTCAGGAACATGGAGATCCACTAGCGCGGAAGGCATTTCTGGAGTTAAGTCGGCTTTCTGGTGGAGCCTATTCCCAATTCGATCGAGCCAGCGCTGATCATTTAAAAGACTTGCTGAAGGCAGTTGCTGTTTATGCCGCAGGCGGTCTCAAAGCATTACAGGATTTTAGTAAATCTTCTTCACAAGAAGTAAAATTGCTAGAACAACAGTTGAAGTCATAGTTTCTTAGTTAAAGCCCATGATTGTTAGACTCCTGGCATTGCTGGTTTTGCCAATTATCGCGTACTACTTTGTAAAAGAAGTTAATCAGCGGTTTAACTTTACGCCACGTCAAACCAGGCTCTTATTTTTGATCGTAGCGGCGCTACTGGTGATTGCCGTGTTAATCGTGCTCGGGCGCTTACCAGTAGGTTTTATTCTGGCGCCTCTGGGTGCTGCTGCCGCATTCGTACTTCGCTTTCTCCCAACGCTTCTGCGCTTGCTGCCTATGTGGCAAATATTTAAAAGCAGAACTGCGTCCGCCAGGCCGCGACAGGAAGGTCAAACCTCAACTATTCGTACTGAATTCCTGGCTATGGAATTGGAACATGACACCGGCAATATGGATGGGGAAGTGTTGAAAGGAAAATTTAGTAGGAAACTTCTTTCCTCGTTACAACTGGATGAGCTTCTTGAGTTATACAATGAATGCCTGGCTGACGCTGATTCCAGCCAGGTTTTGGAAGCTTATATCGAGCGGATTCATCCGAATTGGCGCGAACAAAGTAACCATGACTATGGTCCAGCACCAGCACCTGATGACTCGCGCATGGATCATCAATTGGCAAGCGAAGTTCTGGGTCTAAGTGACCCTATAGAAAAAGAAGATGTTATTCAGGCTCACCGTAAGCTCATGCAAAAACTTCATCCAGATAGGGGTGGTTCCGATTATCTGGCCAAGAAGATTAATATGGCAAAAGACTTTTTGCTCAACGAACTCGAATAGCCTCAAAAAATCGCAACCAAGCATAAAATCAATAGCTAAACTCTGTAAAGTAGAGTAAAACAGCGCCATCGGTAGACCTTTTGCCGCCTGTTTATATCCTGGCAATATTAAGCATAATGAAAAGCCTCACTGAAATTTTCAAGTCAGCTACCTTAATAGAACGCAATGAACAGAAAGCCGTGCTGGTATCATTTGCGCTGGTTTTCATTCTTATGGCTGCCTATTACATATTGCGGCCGGTAAGAGACTCGATGGCTAGTGACTGGACAAACACCGAAATCAGTGTGTTGTGGAATATCCAGTTTTTCCTGAGTCTGACATTTGTTGCAATTTATGGAATAGCAGTCTCGAGAATAAATTTCAGATTTCTGGTGCCGGCAGTTTATGGATTTTTCGCAGTCAGCTTTGCTTGTTTTTACCTGGGTTCTGGCTTGGTCACCAATCCGGTTCTGCTGGATAAGGGATTCTATTTGTGGGTCAGTCTGTTTTCACTTTTTCATGTTTCAGTATTCTGGAGCTTGATGGCAGATCTCTATAATAAAGAGCAATCCAAAAGATTATTCGGATTTATAGCAG
Source organism: Gammaproteobacteria bacterium (assembly GCA_028818225.1). GTDB lineage: Bacteria > Pseudomonadota > Gammaproteobacteria > Pseudomonadales > Pseudohongiellaceae > UBA9145. The sequence goes on from JAPPOG010000013.1 coordinate 6,991, forward strand.
TTGGAGCCAGCGCCGGTGCAATAGTGGGTCCACTGGTGGCTGCGATAGCCGTCAATGTTACTGGATCCGAGACTTTAATGTTATGGGCTTCGTTGTTAATGCTCTGTCCCTTACCCATAGCGCTCTATTTGCAGCATCTCAAAGTTGCAGAATTGCATAATGAGCAAGTCAGCGCTGATTTATCCCATGTAAAAATTGGTGGTAATCCTCTGGTGGGATTTAGAACATTTTTCACCAGTCCTTATCTTATTGGAATAGCTGCGTTCATTCTTCTATACACAGCTATAAGTTCCTTTGCTTACTTTGAGCAAACAAACCTGTTAAGAGAATATAATCGTGATGAACGGACTGAGATTCTGGCGTCACTGGCAGTTGTGGTGAACATACTAACATTCGTTCTTGGATTTTTTGCAACCAGCAGGCTTGCCACCCATTTAGGCATGCCTGCAACTCTTGCGATTATTCCAATGTTTATGTGTGCTGCATTGCTGATCTTGGCATTTGCACCAATTCTTACTGTTCTGTTGGCTTTGCAGGTGGCTCGGCAGGCAGGAAATTACGGTGTTACGCGTCCTGCCAGGGAAATGTTATTTACGGCGGTACCCCGCGAAAGTCGCTTCAAGGCCAAGCCGGTAGTGGATGTTGCTATATATCGAGGTGGAGACGCAGTATGGTCCTCGGCGTTTGCCCTACTGACCGATGGAGTGGGCTTGGGTATAGCTGCTATGGCGGCAATAGGGGCGGCTATAGCGGCTTTCTGGGCAGCGACGGGAGTTGCGCTGGGCAGAGTTTTTAATCAGCGTCGCTCGCCTGAAGAACAATCGGCCTCAGCCGAATTAGTTGCTGCAGAGCTGTCGCCTAACTAGCTAATCGATACTCTAATCTTTAGCTCATCTCCGCAGCCTGGATTATCTTTCAAGCCTGAAACTTCTTAAGGTGGTAGAATAAGCCATTGCTTAAGCAGGGTGGAGGACCCGCATTAATATGACTCTTATTCGCAATGAAGACGTAATTCAAAGCGTTGCCGATGCCTTGCAGTACATCTCCTATTACCATCCGCTGGATTTTGTCAAAGCAGTAAATGAAGCCTATGAGAAAGAAGAATCTCCTGCGGCAAAAGATGCCATGGCCCAGATTCTTATAAATTCACGGCTTTGTGCTGAAGGTAAACGACCAATTTGCCAGGATACTGGCATCGTAACTGTGTTTTTGAAAATTGGAATGAATGTCAGTTGGGAAGGAGACATGTCGGTTGCGGATATGGTCAACGAAGGCGTGCGGCGAGCTTACCTGCTTCCAGACAATGTTCTAAGAGCATCGATACTGGAAGATCCTGCTGGTGCCAGAATGAATACGAGAGACAACACACCTGCTGTTATACATACCGAAATTGTTCCCGGTGATTCAATCCAGGTGAAGCTAGCGGCAAAGGGTGGTGGCTCAGAGAACAAGGCAAAGATGGTAATGCTCAATCCGAGTGACAGTATTGTTGAATGGGTAGAGAGAACACTGCCAACAATGGGTGCAGGATGGTGTCCCCCCGGTATGCTTGGAATCGGTGTTGGTGGTACTGCAGAAAAAGCAGCCGTCCTTGCCAAAGAGTCTTTAATGGAGCCTATTGATATCCATGAGTTAAGAGAGAGGGGTCCGGTTAATCGTATCGAAGAATTGCGATTGGAGATAATGGATAGGGCAAATGCATTGGGAATCGGTGCGCAAGGTCTTGGTGGGCTTACCACTGTTCTTGATGTAAAAATTCTGGATTACCCAACTCATGCTGCTTCATTGCCCGTTGCCATGATTCCAAACTGCGCCGCAACCCGGCACGCCCATTTCACTTTAGATGGCAGGGGTGTGGCTGAGCTAACACCCCCAAGTCTTGATGAATGGCCGGAAATTACCTGGGATGTTGGGCCGCGAGCACGAAAAGTTGATCTGGATACTCTTTCTGCCGATGAGATTGCGCAATGGCAGCCCGGAGAAACTCTTTTGCTTTCCGGCACCATGCTCACTGGAAGGGATGCAGCGCATAAACGCTTGCTGTCCATGCTGCGTAATGGTGAAGCTCTCCCAGATGGAGTCGACTTCACCAACAAATTTATTTACTACGTGGGACCGGTAGATCCAGTGCGTGACGAAGTGATCGGACCAGCCGGTCCAACTACTGCTACCCGCATGGATAAATTTACCGATGAATTATTAGAGAAAACCGGCTTGATTGGCATGATAGGTAAAGCTGAGCGAGGTCCTGTCGGTATAGAAGCAATACGCAAACATAAGGCAGTTTACTTAATGGCAGTAGGTGGTGCTGCTTTCCTGGTTTCCAAAGCTATTAGAAAAGCTCGGATCGTCGCATTTGAAGATCTGGGGATGGAAGCTATTCACGAGTTTGAAGTTGCAGAAATGCCGGTAACTGTTGCGGTAGACGTGAATGGTACGTCGGTACATCAAACTGGTCCTGCTATGTGGAAAGCGAAGATTGCAGAAGAGCATGCAATCGAAGTTACCTGATTTGCACTTTCAGTCACACATGTCCGCGTAACTGTTTTTCAGGTCAAGGGAAATAGTTGGCGTTATATCTTCGATACTAATGGTATCTGGATTTATCTCAATCGCATCGCTATCCAGAACGTTATGATCAAACTTGTAAATGGTGTTATTGATACCTGCGATTGATTGCTTGTCATAAGCTCTGGATTGCTCTTCTACCTTTTCATTCCGCGTCCTATAGTCTTTTAGAGCAGTGGCTCCATGGCGTTTTTCTAGCATAGCTTTTACCACATGCGGTGCGAGAATTGACGCGCTAGCGTTATTGCCTCCGAATCCTTTGGAGTTTATGACTGTGGCGTCAATGTTATCGATGCCTAGTTGCTTGTGAGACATGAGAAATTCAAGGTGATCTGTAGTGGCATCATCAGCGATATGATCAATGGTTAAGATTCCTGGCAAGATACCATGGGCAAAACTACCGAGAGCAGCGGCCAGTTGATCGCCGGCGGAAGTAGCAATCGAATGACCCACGTAAGACTTAATTGCCGTTACCGGCCAATTCTCGATACCGAAAGTGCCAGCTACCTGGCTTAGAATATGGGATTCCGTAATTCTGTTTTGTGGCGTTCCAGTGCCATGGGAATGAACATAGCTGCGCTGCTGCAATCCTTGTTCGCCGATGATGTTCTTCGTAGCCGCAACTGCTTTTGCCATTGTTATGTAATTGCCGAGACCAGGACTGGTTATGGATTTCTTGTGGCCATCAGCAGCGATGAATACTTCATTTACCCCGCCTAAAATGTTGGCTCCTAGATCCAGAGCCAATTCGTCATCGAAAAGAACAACGAACTGAGCCGCTTCGCCAAGAGTGAAACCTGAATTTGACGCGAAAGGCCTGCAGGCGCGACGGTAATCAATTTTCTGATCTTCATGCAGATTGTCGAGTCTGCGCAATGATTCATCGTCGGCGAGTGCGTTCATGGTCGCGAAGCCATCGATGGCTTCAGGGAAAATTGGTGCTTCGGTCGTACCCACGACAACTACTCGATGTGTGCCAGACTGTATATCTTTAACTGCTTGTCTAAGGTTATAGAGAAAGGTTGCGCAGGCGGCGACGATAGAACCATTGGTACCCAGATTCCCAAGCAAATAGGCATTCACAAAATCTGCCGGCATCTCTGCATAGCCAAATGGCATTTGCTTGGAAGTAACTTTTTTACCAAGAATCCTGGCCTGCAGCATTCCGCCAAAACCATTATAGTCTAGCTGGCCCATGGCGCTGCCTGCGTAGACGCCTATTTGGTCCGGAGAAACCCGCTGCCGAACAGACTCCCAATTAATGCCGATGGAATTAATCGCATCGGAAGCAGCATAGACGGTGAGCTGCAATGCCCGGGGATGATTGCGTGCTTGATAGAGTTTTGAGGGTTCGAATCCTGTTGGGAGTTGCCCCGCGCAATTGACGTTTATCTTGCGAAAACAATCTACCAGAACTTCGAAGTTATCCTGGATTTGAATTTTTACCTGGCTGGAAGAATCATCAGGGCTATCGATTATTTTCCAGCCTAGCGGCAATGGCGAAGGAAGTTGTTTTCGTTTTAATTCAAACTCGAAACCACCACCATTGGCGCTGCTTAATTGAGCTCGTCGATGAAAATGGATCTGGTTTGGATCGAACAGATTATTTTCGAGTTTTCGAATCAGCGTTGCATCATTCAGGTCCTGTTTGATAGCAGCGATATAAGTTGCCAACTCGACTGTATTACCATTGGTGTCTAACCAACACCCATCCTTGTGTTTAAGTTGGCCGGTAAGGGCTGCTAACGCAGCGTACGTTTCTAACGCTTGGGCTTCATCCAATGCAGCAATGATCATCCGGCGATAGCCATGATGGCTGGAACTGCGGCCGGCAGCATTGATTCCACCGAGACCAGTAATAACAGGTAATCTGGACATTTGCGCTTGCTTGTGAGGTTCCCGCGAATTTGGTAGGACTATATAGATTCAGCCTGGAAATCAAATAGGGCATATTAGACAACAATTATGGTATATCGGCCATAATGTTTTATGTTGTTTAAAGCGCGGTTGCGTACCAGCGGTGCTTGCATAAAGTCAGGCAGCCACATAGCATTGCCTCAATGCACTCATACTCAGCTGTGGGAGGTCCCATGAAAAATAAATGTTTACTGGTAAAAATCTCGGCTCTGGTCATCGGTCTACTGAGCTTTTCTGCGCACGGTCAGGATAGATTTGCTAATGTCACTATCGAAACAGTTCCTGTTGCAGGCAATATCTCGATGCTGATCGGGCAGGGCGGCAATATCGGTGTGTCCGCCGGTGATGATGGAATTCTGATTATAGATGATCAGTTTGCCCCGCTGGCTGACCGCATTAAAGCCGCGCTCGAAGCGCTGGGTTCTGATTCACCCAAATTTTTACTGAATACCCATTTTCATGGTGATCATGTGGGTGGAAATGCCGAGTTTGGAGCAGAAAGTGTCATTGTCGCCCATGAGAACGTCAGGATTAGAATGGCTGGCGGAGATGCGCCTGCGGTGGCGCTTCCGGTCGTTACCTATGATGATGATGTCTCTATTCACTTCAATGGTGAGACGGTGACACTGATTCATATGCCTCGCGGTCACACTGATACCGACAGCGTTGTTTACTTTGAAGAATCTGATGTAATCCATATGGGAGATCACTTCTTTAATGGTGCTTTTCCCTTCGTCGATCTGGCCAATGGTGGCACAGTGCAGGGTTATATCGATAACCTGGAGAGGGTATTGTCCTGGATAACTGATGACACTTCGGTAATCCCTGGCCATGGTCCTTTGGCGAGCAAAAGTGATCTGATGAATTTCTATAATGTTGTTAAAGACACTTCGATAGATATTCGTGTGAAAAAGTCTCAGCGCATGAGCGCAGAAGAGATTGTTGCTGAAGGGTTAGGGCCAGAACTTGAATCCTGGGGGCAGGGCTTTATTAGTGAAGAGGCGTGGATTACTACTGTTTTTAACAGCTATCCTCGCTAAACTTTCAAGTATTTGAACTATGAGTGGCTCGCAACGACGCGGGCCATTTTTTTACCACTACTGTGACCATTTCTGAAGCTTATCGCGAACGCCTGCGCTCATTACATGATGCCCTGGGTATACCGGCTAATTACATGGATACCTGCGCATTGCCCTTGTGCGAAGAACCCGCGGAATTGGTAGATACTGAAACTGATTTCTACGGTCGTCCCCAACGTTTAACCAGGGAAGCATTCAATGCATGGACAGCAATGAAATCGGCTGCGGCCAGTGACCGCATAGAAATTTTTCTGATCTCCGCATTCCGTGATATCGATTATCAACACGATGTCATCAAGCGAAAGGTTGAAGAGGGAAGAAGCATATCTGAAGTGCTGCAAGCAAATGCTGCCCCCGGCTATAGTGAGCACCACACGGGTCGGGCTGTTGATATAGGTACGCCGGGTTGCGATGCGCTGGTTGAAGCATTTGAAAATACGCCCGCATTTCAATGGCTTAAAACCAATGGTAATAAACATGGCTTTTTTATGAGCTACCCGCGAGATAATCAGTTGGGCATTTTGTATGAGCCCTGGCATTGGTGCTTCCGCAAGCCAGATAAATAGGGGGCTTTTTGATTGTTTAGACAAACGAATCTGAAAGGGGTAATCTAAATACATTGCACAAGAAGGAGGGGGAATGCGCAAAAATCACCCGGTGCAGCATTCGACATCATATTTGCAAGACCTAGGTACGTTCGTATTTAGCCCCCCAACTCAAACCTTTTTTAACCCAGATTTGACTGCTGATAGCGATTTATCCAGTGCCGATTGTTGGTGCCTGGCGAATAGCTTGCAAGGTAGTGGGTGGGAGATTTTGAGCTCTGTATGTGAGTAGGAAATTCAAACTGCCCCATAATGATATTAATCAATATTTGATAAGTAATAGGAGGTATCTTTTAAATAGCTAGTCGAAGTAAACCGATATTTGAATGAAATCAGGAGATAGAAATTTATGACTAATGAATTCCAAGTTGTATTCCACAACATCGACCAAACTGATGCCATAGCCGATGCGGTTCAGAAACGAATCAATAAGTTAGAGCGTTATTGTGATCAGATTATTGCGGGTCGAGTTGTATTGGATTCACCCCATAATAATCATCATAAAGGTAAGGTCTATTCAGTCGGATTAGAAATTCACACTCCTTCCAAAGAAGTCCGCGTAAATCAAGAACAGCATGACAACCATGCCCACGAAGATCTCTATGTGGCGATAAGAGACGCGTTTAACGCAGCTGAACGTCAACTAAAATCTGTCGATAAAAAACATCGAAAAACTCCACCTCACAAAGATGGTTCAAACTTCGATAATCAAGCTGCCTAAGGTTTCGCTATGGATGAAAATGAACGTATCGAGATCGAAGCTGCGACTTTTCGACGTTTGGTAAGCCACCTTGATAGTCATAAAGAAGTACAGAATATCGATCTAATGAATCTGGCAAGTTTCTGCAGGAACTGCCTTTCAAAATGGTATAGCGCCGAAGCTGAAGCTCGAGGTCATGAGATCGATTATGACCAGGCTCGTGAAGTTGTATATGGCATGCCATATAGCAAGTGGAAATTAAAGTATCAGCAAGAAGCTACTGCTGAACAGTTGGAAAAATTCAACCAGCAGAAAAATTAATTATCAATCGAGGATTCCCCAACAGCCTGTTCTTTATTGGATTGGCTGTTGGTGTGTTTCTGCAACAAAAAGTTTGTTTCTTACCAGTCGTCGATACTCGTTTGGGGTGACTGCATTCAGTTTTTTAAACAATCCGGTGAAATAACTGGCATCCTGATATCCAACTTTATCGGCCACCTCCGCAACAACCAGATTGCTCTGCTTAAGCAGTGCTTTTGCGTGAGATATTCGTAATTCCTGCAGATATTGGATAGGAGTCGCATTGGCTGCATGTTTAAAGCGTCTATTGAGTGATCGGACACTCATCTTAAATCGCTTGGCAAGATCGGCTACGTAAACATTTGCTTGAAAGTTATCCTGGAGCCACTCCTGTACTTTGATGATTTCTTCATCGTGATGTGTACTTTTCTGGTCTTGGTTGAGAAGTAAAGTCTCATAAGAGCGTTTTAACTCGTGGGTAAAATGCCGTGAAATTTCGTTTGCGATCGATTCTCCAAATAATAATTCGATGAAATGCAACATGATATCTCGAGCAGCATTTACGCTGCCAGTACAATAAATATTGCCTACGCAGGTTATAAACCGTTTTCTTTCCAATTTTACTTTTGGATAGTGCTGCTGGAATTGATCGAAGAAGCGCCAATGGGTAGTAGCTACTTTGCCATCTAGCAAACCCGCCTCCGCGATGAAATGAGTGCCAGTGGATATCCCGCAAAGCAGCGCGCCGCTCTCATGACTTTTCCTGAGCCATTGGGAGATTTCTGGATATTTATGAATACTGGCTTTAGGTGACCCCCAAATTCCTGGAATAAATATCAAGTCAGTATGCTCGACCTGGGATAGTCGTTTATCACATTGTATTTGCAAGCCACCACTCAGGCGGACGCTCTTGTTGCCTGAACTTACGACTTCGAGAGTGACTAGGCGTTCTTTTTCATTGCGGGCGCGAACAATATCGTTAGCTGCGCTAATCATTTCCAGTGGAATAGAAACTGTAGAGCCAAGAGCCTTGGGTGCAGCGACTATGCTTACATGCTTCATTTTCTAGGTGTCTTCATATTCGATTGCAATTACATAGTAACTGTTCTCGCCGGTGGGGGATTCAATGGAAAGTTCAGCTTCTATAGATTTTCCCAGTAGTTGTTTTCCCAGGGGTGAATCGATGCTGATGTAGCCTTTTTTTGGATTGATCTCATCGGGCCCAACCAGGCGATACCTGACTTCCTTGCCATCCTCTTTCTCCAGGGTTACAAAAGCTCCGAAATAAATTTTGCTGGTATCGTTTGGTGCTGAAGAAACCACGGTTACTTCTTCCAGTCGCTTGCTGAGATAGCGTACGCGGCGGTCTATCTCCCGCAGACGTTTCTTGCCGTAAATGTATTCAGCGTTTTCCGATCGGTCTCCCAGGGCGGCAGCTTCTGAAACCGATTGAGTAACCTTTGGGCGTTCCACTTTCCATAATTGATATAATTCTGTTTTCAGAATTTTTTCACCTTCGGGAGTGATGTATTTTGCACCAGGCTTTTGTGGTGGGCGGTAGCGACTCATTATTATGGCGCTTCCATTTCTTCCGGGATTAATAAAAGCTGGTCTTCTGCGTCATCGGTTTTTCTACTTTCAGCACCATTGGGGGTTACCCGTACACCAATGCCAAGTAATCTAACCGGCTTGTTTCCCCTGGCAAACCCTTCTTTGCAGAGTGTGCTGAAATTCGATAATTCAGCGGATTGGGAAATCATCTCTACTGTGGTTTGTACGAAATCATGAAATTTTATTTTAATAAATTGCTTATTGATCGAATAGTCACTAGAGATACGCTCCATTCGTTTTTCCAATTGCGTCATCAGATTGGGTAACTCGGCTAAGCAGGCATCCAGATCCGGTAAATCAGTTGCATAAGTATTCTCTACACTAACAGATTTTCGAATTCTGTCCGTTTGCACGGCGCGTGCATCGATGCCGAGGCTCAAGTTATGTAATCGCTCGCCAAAACTGCCAAAATATTTCTGTAGTTTTTCTTCATTAAGCTTGCGCAAATCTCCGCAGGTTTCTATCCCAAGCCGCTTCATCTTGTTGGCAGTAACTTTGCCAACGCCATGTAATTTCTTAACTGGCAGCTCAGCTACAAATGATTCAACTTCTTCCGGGTGAATAACAAACTGACCATCGGGTTTATTCCAGTCACTGGCCACTTTGGCCAGGAATTTGTTAGGTGCTATACCGGCAGAAATTGTAATACCAATGTTTACTCTGACTTTGTCTCTGATGGCTTGAGCAATTTTAGTGGCACTGCCATCCAATAATTCACATGCGCTGACATCCAGGTAGGCTTCGTCCAGCGAAAGTGGTTCAATCAGATCCGTATATTGCTGGAAAATTTCATGAATCTGCCGTGATGCTTCGCGATACTTTTCCATGTGAGGTCGAATAATGATTAGTTGGGGGCAGCGCTTTCTGGCGGTAGCCGCAGCGAGGGCGGAATGAATGCCAAATTTTCGGGCCTCGTAGTTGCAAGTGGCAATAACTCCGCGTCGTTCCGGTGAGCCACCCACCGCGAGTGGCTTGCCGACGAGGCTGGGGTTATCTCGCATCTCAATTGACGCATAGAAACAGTCACAGTCACAATGAATTATTTTTCTTGGCGAAACCATAGTCTGTCAGTTGCAGCTTTCTCTGCAAACTATAGCAGGCCTTGTGACCTGTAAACGAGAGGCAAAAACCTGCTTAAGTGTTGCTGCGTTCGAATTCCTGCATGAATGCAGCCAGCGCCTCACAACCAGCCAGGGGCATGGCGTTGTAAATTGACGCCCTTACTCCACCGACATTTCTATGCCCTTTTAGCGCATAAAGGCCGTTATCCAGTGCTTGAGCCAGGAAATCGTCCAATAGATCGTTGTTGGCAAGATGAAAAGTGACATTCATGGTGGAGCGGTATTCCGCCTGCGCGGTACCAAGGTAGAAGTCGGATTGATCGATCAAGTCATACAGCAAATTGGCTTTAACTGCGTTCTGCTGTTCCAGCGCTGCTACTCCACCTTGTTCTTTTAACCATTCCAGCACCAGCTTCATCATATATATGGCAAAGGTGTTATTGGTGTTGGCTAAAGAGTGCTTGTCGGCATAAGTTTTGTAATTCAGAAGATTCGGTGTGTCTGGTAATGCGTGTTCCAGTAAATCTTCGCGAATTACAACTAATGCAAGCCCGGACGGGCCCAGATTTTTCTGCAGACCTGCAAATATAACCCCAAACTGATTGATATCGAGTTTGCGAGAAAGAAACTCTGAGGTCATGTCGGCGACAAGGGGGATATCTCTGGATTCAGGAAATTGCTGGAAGCGTGTGCCGTAGATGGTGTTATTGCTGGTAATGTGTAGATAAGAGTGTTCGTCTGTGATTGATGCAGCATCAATAGCTGGGATACGGTCATAATTTGTATCTTCACTACTGGCGATAATATCAATACTGCCATAACGGGCCGCTTCTTTATTCGCGAGCTTGGCAAAATTCCCAGATTCTACATAAGCAGCTTTGCGCGCTGAAACACGATTAATCAGATTCAGTGGAATTGCTGAGAACTGCATCTGCGCGCCACCATGTACATATAAAATTTTGTAGTTATCTGGAATATTGGCTAACTCCACCAGTAATTCGTCAGCTTCATTAATAATGGTATCGAATTCCTTGGAGCGGTGGCTGATCTCAATTATAGATGCTCCCACACCGTTATAATCCAAAAATTCTTGCTGTGCCCTCTCCATTACAGCGGTTGGCAGCATGGCGGGTCCGGCACCGAAATTAAAAACTCGTGTCATTACTAATTTCCTACTTGAAGCGTTATAGAACAGTGACTTTAATTACATCATCAATTTTCGCAATCGCATCCAGCACAGAATCGGAAGGCTCGCTTTCCAAATCGATCAGATTGTAAGCAACTTCATCCCGACTCTTATTGAGCATATCGATTACGTTGATGTTTTGATCTGCCAGCACTGACAAAATCTGGCCCAGCATTTTCGGTACGTTTTTATTGCAAATGGCCAGGCGTGTGCAGCGGTCTGCGTTAACATCTCTTTCCAGGTATAGATTTGGGAAATTTACAGAATTCTTGATATTTCCATTTTCGAGGAAGTCTCTGAGCTGATCCGCAGCCATCATCGCGCAGTTTTCTTCAGCCTCGGCAGTGCTTGCGCCGATATGTGGCATGGAGATTACATTATCCCGGGTCTTGAATTCGGGGCGCGGAAAATCGCATACATACTTGCCCAGTTTTCCAGAATCCAGTGCAGCGATTAGTGCTTCGGTGTCGACAATTTCATCCCGGGCAAAATTAAGCAGACAGGCGCCCTCTTTCATGGAGGCAAACATCGAAGCGTCGATCAGATTGCGCGTGGAATCCAGCACGGGAAGATGTAGCGAGATAAAATCTGAGCTGCCAACGAGAGCATTCAGATTTTCGATACGCTTAACCTGGCTTGGCAGTCTCCATGCCGCTTCCACCGAAAGGGCCGGATCAAACCCCTGAACATTCATGCCCAGTTTAATTGCCATATCGGCAACCAGTGAGCCAATGGAACCCAGACCGATAACGCCCAATGTCTTGCCGGCAATCTCATTGCCCTTAAACTTTTTCTTCTCGGCCTCCATTATCTTGGATAGCTCAGCGTAGTCTTCTATGGAAGACTGGCTGCTGGCGAAACCAATGCCCGGAATAATGCCTCGTGAAGCCAATAATAATCCGCAGAGCACCAGTTCTTTTACGGCATTGGCATTTGCTCCCGGTGTATTGAAAACAACCACACCATTTTCCGTGCATTCACCTACCGGTACGTTATTAACTCCTGCGCCAGCACGAGCTACTGCTTTCAGGCTACCATTGACTGCTGAGGGGTCCAGTTTGTGGCTTCGCAGGAGTATGGCATCGGCGCCATCTAATTCGGCACCTACTTCATATTGATCCCTGGGAAAGCGATCGAGGCCTTTGTCAGAGATTGCATTAAAAGTTTGGATCCTATGCATGTTTTCCTGTCCTGGCATTTTTCCTGTAACTTTTCCCCACAACGAGGGGTAGCGGATTCGCAGTTTGTTGCTGCGAATAAATTGTGGCTTTTAGCTGAACCATCTACTGTGATACCGCTTGCTCGATTAGCAATTCGGAGTGGGATATTGGAGCTTTTAAAGCGGGCAATTATGTCTCGATTTGGGTTCAAGTTCCAGCGGCTTTTCGAAATCTTTGCGAGAAGTTTTTGGTGAATCATTAACAGAGGTTATCATTGCTTTTCCGAACTATCCGAGACAGCCAATGCAGGGATTTGAACCAGGAGTACCGACCCCTATCGAAGGAATTAGTGTGAGAGTTCAGCGAATTCTGGGTCGTAATCCCGGACCCATGACCGGTCCGGGAACCAATAGCTATCTCATCGGCGACAACAGGCTCTGCCTGCTGGATCCGGGGCCGATTAATCCCGATCAATTTGACAGCTTTATGGCTGCAATAGGTGATCACAAGCTCGAATATATCCTCGCTACCCACACCCATGGAGATCACTCTCCGGGAGCGGCTCGAATCCGCGAAGAAACAGGTGCTGAACTGGTGGGTTTGCCGGCGCCGGAAGGCATCGCCCAGGATAAAAGCTTTCAGCCGGATCGAAGCTGGGTTGACGGAGACGAAATCGATTGTGGGGAATACACTGTGCGCCTGGTACACACACCGGGGCATGTTTCAAACCATCTTTGCTATTACCTGGTTGGGGAAGGCCTTTTATTTACCGGTGACCATGTGTTGCAGGGGACTACTTCGGTAATTTTACCTCCCGATGGCGACATGGGATCTTACCTCGATTCGCTCAAACGATTGCTGGATCTGGAGCTCCGTTATCTCGCTCCCGGTCATGGCGGAGTTATGGACAAACCCTATGATGAAATAGAGTATCTCATTGCCCACCGGCTAAAACGCGAAGCGAAAGTCCTTGCCGGGCTGGAAAAGCTTGGTGAATGCTCTATCGATGAGCTTGTTCTTACTGTTTACGATGACGTGGCAGAGCATTTAATACCCTGGGCAAAGAAAACTTTGCTGGCTCATTTAATTAAGCTGGAAAGAGATAATCGCATCGTTAGCACTGCTTTGGGTTACAAAATTGCCTGAGCCTGCTGCCGGGAGCTGGTACGTTTACATAATTCGCAGTGCCAGCGGCAGCTATTACACTGGCATAACGACGGACGTTAAGCGGCGCTTCCATGAACATTCGTGCTCCGCTCAAGGCACTGGCTTAAAGGGTGCGAAAGCCCTGAGAGGAAAGGGCCCACTCGAAATTGTCTATCAAGCATTAATAGGCAGCAGATCTGAGGCGCTAAAAATGGAGTATAGGATCAAACAACTGACGCGCCAGCAGAAAGAAGAGCTGGTTGCTTCCAGGCTAGCAATCGCAGATCTTGTTGAAATTGAAAATTAACTATGACAGATGCCGCAGCACCAGAGATTGAGCTAATTCCAGTAGGTATAAGTAGTTGTCTTTTGGGTGAAAGGGTTCGCTATGATGGCGGCCATAAAGGGCATTCCTATATTACAAAAACGTTCGGAAATTACTTTGAATTCAAGCAATTCTGCCCGGAAGTAAGCATCGGACTGGGTATACCCCGGAAGCCGATCCGTCTGTGGCGGGATCAGCAAAAACAGATTCGATGCGTCAGCGTCGATGATCCGGAACTGGATTACACAGACGCATTAGCTGACTGTGGCAATGAACAGCGAGCCTGGCAGAAACAACTTTGTGGTTACATCCTGAAAAAGGATTCGCCCAGTTGCGGGATGGAGCGGGTAAAAATCTGGGACGATGTCATGCCAATTCGAGAAGGTGTGGGTATTTATGCCCAGCGCTTGATTGAAAATTTCCCCTGGTTACCGATAGAGGAGGAGGGTCGGCTAGGTGATGCCATATTGCGGGAGAATTTTGTGCAAAGGGTATTCGCCATGTATCGCTGGCATCAAATGCTGGCGAATGGGTTGAATGTAGCGGCTCTGGTGGATTTTCACGCTCGTCATAAGTTAATAATCATGAGTCATGACCCGGTAAGGTATCAGGAGTTGGGGCAGTTGGTAGCAACAACAACAAAAGCAAACATTAATAACCACGCTGACAGTTATTTGCTGTCATTCATGGCGGCATTAAAGTTGCGGGCCACCCGAGGTAAGCATATGAATGTATTGCAGCATATACAGGGCTACCTGAAAAACTCATTGGATGCGGATGACAAGCAGGAATTGGTGCAGACATTTGAAAAATACCGTTTGGGCCAGTTGCCACTGATTGTTCCAATCACTTTGTTAAATCATTTCTTTCGCAAGTTTCCAAATGAATACATCGCTAACTCCTGGTACATGAATCCTTATCCGGCTGAATTAAAACTACAGAATGAGATCTGATCAACTTGATTGAAGTTAAAGCTATTGACCATGTGGTATTGCGTACGTCGAATATCGACGCAATGATCAAGTTTTACTCGGGAGTGCTTAACTGTCCCCTGGAAAGAGAGCTTGAAGAGTTGGGCTTGGTCCAGCTCCGCGCCGGGTCAGCATTAATTGATCTTGTGCCGGTAGATAGCGAGTTGGGGCGGATGGGTGGTAAAGCACCGAAGCAGGATGGGAGAAACATGGATCATCTGTGTTTACAAATAAATGCTATTGCAGAGCAAGACTTACTTCATTACCTCAAAGCGAACGGAATCGAAATCGAAAATTTTGTCGAGCGCTATGGTGCGGAAGGATACGGGCGAACCCTCTATATCAATGACCCGGAAGGAAACATAATAGAGCTCAAAATTTCGAGCTAAATTACGCTACTTGCTCTGCCATTGCTGGCGTAATCTTGAAATTCAGAAACCCGTAAATCACGGCCACTACCGGATTAATCAGATTAAAAAAGCAGTAAGGCAAATAGGCGAAAGTAGCCACGCCAAGGGTGCCAGCCATATACGCTCCGCAGGTATTCCAGGGAATTAGTGGTGAGGTGATTGTTCCCGCGTCTTCCAGGGTGCGAGACAGGTTTTTCATATCCAGGTTTCGATTCTCATATTCCAATTTGTACATGCGACCTGGCAGCACCACCGATATGTACTGATCGGAAGTAATAATATTTGCTCCGATACAGGTGGCTATCGTTGTAGCAATTAGACTACCGGTACTATGAACAAAGGAAAGGGCGTACTCAACCAGGCGTCGCAGCAATCCGGTATGATCCATGGCCGCACCAAAAACCATCGCGCATAATACCAGCCAGGTTACTGACAACATCGAGCTCATACCCCCACGGGTCATTAAGTTGTCTAGCGTTTCGTTTCCACTACTCAGCACGAATCCATCAAACAGCGTGTACCAGACGCCTTTGAATAGCGCCAGCAATACATTTGGTGCTTCACCCGCTAGGTTGATGATCGCCGGCCGTTGAAATATTAATGCGATTACCACACCCAGCATTGCTCCGGTAAGAATTGTTGGTATGGGAGGAAACTTTTTGTTGGCCATCACCAGCAAAACGATTACCGGCAACAGCATAATGAAATTTATTGAGAAATTTTCGTTGAGTAAGTTAAGGGTTATTTCCAGATCGTTTGCATTGCTGGATGGATCGATATTCAAGCCAATGAATGTAAAGAGAGCCAGTGCAATTATAATACTGGGAACAGTCGTCCAGACCATATGACCAATGTGAGTAAATAAATCTGTGCCGGCTACAGCTGGTGCTAAATTTGTTGTTTCAGAAAGAGGCGACATCTTATCGCCAAAGTAGGCGCCGGAAATAATTGCGCCTGCTGTAATTTCCGGCGATAAGCCCATGCCTGCCGATGCGCCGATAAGCGCTATACCAACAGTCCCGGCAACGGTCCAGGAACTACCTATGCTTAACGCGATTAGGGCGCAGATGACACAACTGGCTGCATAAAAAATTGATGGATCCAGTATCAGTAAGCTGTAATAGATCATGGTTGGGACTGTGCCAGCCATAATCCAACTGCCTATAAGCGAACCGACACAGAACAGAATTAGTAATGGTTTAATTGCAACGGTAATTCCGGCCACTATGCTGTTTTCAATCTCGCCCCAGGTTTGACCATTGCGCCAACCAATTAATGCAGCCACCGCTGCACCAACGCAGAGCGCAATCTGGTTTGGACCATAGCTGGCATCTTCCCCAAATAAATAAACAGAAAAGGACAGCAAGCACACCAGTACTGAAACTGGAATGAGTGCCTGAAAAACCGTAGGAGATGCCTTATTAGCGTTCGTTAATTCTGAATCTTGCGAGACTGTCATGCAACCTAGCCTTGTTAAGGTAGAAAGCATAAAGCTTATGCCAGTAGCCTGTCTATTTGAACACCTGTTTAGGCGGGATTTAAGGTATAATTCGCCACTTTCCCGATAAGAACGGCCCTTGAGGGCCGGAATTCTCTGGTTATATTTACTCTGGAATCATCTGACATGAATAGCGCTGAAAGCTACATGACCGATATTGAGGCCTATATCACCAAGTTGGGCGCCCAGGCTCGTGCAGCGTCACGAGAAATTTCCAGTGCGTCAACAGCAGACAAAAATAGGGCCCTGCTCGCTACTGGGGATGCGCTAAATCGAAGTCGTGCGGCACTTATGCAGGCTAATGCATTAGATTTGGGGGCGGGTGCCGAGAAAGGTCTCGAAGCGGCGTTAATGGACCGTCTCGAACTTACCGATGCACGTATTGATACCATGATTGAAGGATTGCAGCAGGTAGCGTCCCTCGATGATCCTGTCGGTGAAATCAGTGATTTGAAATACCGACCCAGCGGCATCCAGGTTGGAAGAATGCGAGTTCCACTTGGCGTGATTGGAATCATTTACGAATCCCGACCAAATGTGACAGTAGAGGCAGCCAGTCTTTGTTTGAAGTCCGGCAACGCAACAATATTGCGTGGTGGATCAGAAGCGCTGCATTCGAACCAGGCCATTGCTGCCTGTATCATTGAAGGTTTGCAAGCAGCTGGATTGAGTAAGCATATTGTTCAGGTTTTGGATCGCACCGACCGTGACGCAGTAGGTAAGCTCATTACCATGCCTGAATATGTCGATGTCATCGTACCGCGTGGTGGTAAGGGATTGATTGAGCGCATTAGCAATGAAGCAAAAGTTCCGGTTATTAAACATCTCGATGGCAACTGTCACTTGTATATAGACGATAAAGCTGATTTGGAAAAGTCCATTACGGTAGCGATAAATGCGAAGACGCAGCGTTATGGAACCTGTTGTACACTGGAATCCTTGCTTGTGGCTGAAGCCATTGCTGCAGATTTATTACCTGCACTTTGTGATGAATACAAATCCCTTAAGGTTGAGCTACGAGGTTGCGAAAAAACACAGGCGATAGTTGAAGGTGTCACTCCGGCTACGGAAGAAGATTATGGCACTGAATATTTAGCACCCATTATTTCTATTAAAATTGTTGCTGGTCTCGATGAAGCCATAAGCCACATTAATGACTACAGTTCACAGCACACTGATTCGATAATGACCCAGGATCATAATCGCGCTCAGCGCTTTTTGCGCGAAGTCGATTCGAGTTCTGTTATGGTGAACGCATCTACCCGCTTTGCCGATGGATTCGAATATGGCCTGGGAGCAGAAATCGGAATTTCTACAGATAAACTCCATGCCCGTGGGCCTGTCGGACTGGAAGGATTGACCTCGCAAAAATTTATCGTACTAGGGGATGGTCATATTCGACAATGATGTCTCGAATAGGTGTTTTGGGAGGCATGTTTGATCCGATTCATAACGGCCACATCCAGGCTGCCAGCTATGCCAGCCAATGCCTGTCACTAGACATGGTTAAACTGGTTCCCTGCTCAATCCCGAATCATAGAGCCGAAACTCAAACCGATGCCCATCATCGGCTTGCCATGCTCGAATTAGCTATCGAAGGGCGAGCTGGGCTGGAGGTGGATACAATCGAATTGGAGAGGACGGGGGTCTCCTATTCGGTCGATACTATAAGGGAACTGGTCAGGAAGAATAAAGAGGCCGACATTGTTTTTATTTTGGGCATGGATGCATTCAATTCTTTAACCAGTTGGTATGACTGGGAGAGTTTATTGGATCAGTGTTGTTTCTTCGTATTATCAAGAATGAGAGGAACAATAAATCCAGATGTAGCAGCAGCGATTAATCTGGAGGACAGAGTGGTAGATTCGGCAGAGTCCCTTTTTAAGGAGGGTGCAGGCAGTTTTTATTTTGCAACGGATTTTAATTACGATTTATCGTCGACAGAAGTTCGAAGCAAATTACTAGAAAATAAAAATCTCGGCGATGATCTCAATGATAAAGTTTATTCCTATATAAAAAGTAATAATTTGTACCATTAGTTGAAGTGAGAGAATTTTTTGAAAAGTAAGAAATTGGCAGAAGTAGCCATGGATGCGATAGATGATCTTAAAGGCCAATCTATCACTTGTATTGATGTCAGAAAACTGACTTCGATTACCGACTATATGGTAATTACTACAGGAAGATCCAATACTCATATCAAAGCGCTTGCTGACAATATAGTGAAAAAAGTAAAAGAAGCTAAGCAGGACGTGGCAGGGGTAGAAGGGCGTATGCAATCAGAATGGGTGTTGGTGGATTTGGGAGATGTGGTGATACATATTATGCTTGCACCTGTGCGGGCACTTTATAATCTTGAAGAGCTTTGGAATTTTGATACTCCAAAAGAAACTCAAAAAGAGCAGCAACTCTCATAATCATTCTTACCTGACTACCTGATGCGCATTACCTTAGTTTCTGTGGGCACAAAAATGCCAGGCTGGATTCAGCATGGTGTAGAGGAATATGGTAAAAGGATAAAAGGTTCACTGGGCTTCTCACTAACGGAAATTCCGTTAGCACAGCGCGGCAAGTCTGCCAATACTATGCAGAGTGTTGAGAAGGAAGGTAAAGCCATTCTCGCAAAAGTGCAGAAAAATGATTTCGTCATTGCTCTCGAAGTTGAAGGTACAAGGCTGTCAACTGGTGAGATGGCGCGGCGGCTTGAAGAGTTTAAAACGCTGGGCCAGAACATCGTTTTCGTGTCAGGTGGTCCCGATGGACTGCATGCGAGTTGCCGGGAAAGGGCAAATGAACAGTGGTCGCTTTCTGACCTGACTCTTCCCCATCCTCTAGTAAGAATTATCCTGGTAGAACAGCTCTATCGGGCAACTAGTCTGCTGGAAGGGCATCCCTATCATCGAGAATGAGGCTTATTTGGCAAAATCGCTGATTTATCGACTTTTTCTGGCCTAAATTTGGAACTGTTGGCTAAAAATTGATCAAAAAAGGCGCTAGACTTACTGCCATACGCCGTGTGGCAACTTTATTAAGTAAATTGGGTCTAACTAGTCTGCAAGAGCGGCTTCAGTGGCCTATTCCTTAGCCGATTACTCTAGTG
>JAPPOG010000062.1 GCA_028818225.1 Gammaproteobacteria bacterium
GCAGGAAGGTGGCAACGCCACCGACGACATCATCGCCATGGACGGCGTGCTGGCGGTAGTCCGACCCCACATGAACGGCATTGGCGGCGACGCATTTGGCATTTTCTATGATGGGGAAACACGGGAAATTTCCGCACTTAACGCGAGCGGTCGCGCTGGCTCAGTAGCTACCCCCGAATTCTTTGCCGCTGCGGGAGTAGCGCGTGTTCCTGGAAGTGGACCGCTCTCTGTAAGTGTTCCCGGTGCGGTGGCTGGCTGGGTGGATGCCCACGAACGCTTCGGTACACTGGATTTTGCTTACTTGTTAGAACCAGCGATCGAGTATGCCCGTGGTGGTTTTGCAGTTTCAACCCGTCTGGCCATGGACTTCGAAGAACAGGGCGACAATTTAAATGAAGACGGAAAAAATCTTTACCTGCCCAATGGTTCTGCACCCCCTGTTGGCACATTATTGATCAATGAACCGCTGGCCGATTCATTAGAAATTGTGGCGAATGATGGTAAAGAAGGTTTCTACCGGGGACCAATTGGCAAACAGCTTGCAGCGTACATCACCGAACTGGACGGCCACTTAAGAGAGGATGATTTTTCAAATCACACATCCACCTGGGTCGATGTGGTACGGGGGGATTATCTGAACCATACGATGCTTGTTATGCCTCCAAACACGCAGGGTGTTACCCAACTCGCCCTCATGGAGATGTCCAAGTCACATCCGGTTCAGGCCATGGGCCATAATAGCACCGAGTATTTACACACGCTTATTGAATTAAAGAAACTGGCTTTCGCCGATCGCAATCGCTGGGTAGCCGACATGGATATGGCTGATGTGCCTGTTGAAGCTTTACTGGATGCGGATTACCTGCGCGAGCGTGCTGGTCTGGTGGATCCCAACATGGCCGTTGAAGATGTTGACCCGGGTTTCGGGGACGAGATCTTTTCCGAGTCTGACAAAGAACGTGAGGATTCAGGAGACACGGTCTATATCACTGCCATCGATCAATGGGGCAATGCAGTGAGCTGGATTCAGAGTAATTTCGCCGGCTTCGGTTCCGGTTTGCTTGAATCAGAAACTGGAATTCTCCTGCATAATCGTGGCGCCCTGTTTTCACTGGAAACCGGCCATCCTAATGAAGTCGCGCCGGGCAAACGCCCTTATCATACGCTATCGCCAATGATGGCTTTATATCCTGGTGGGGATTTCGCTTTCGCTCTGGGCACACCTGGTGGTGATAGCCAGACTCAATCCCTGTTGCAGATAGTGCACAACATGTTGCTTTTTGACATGACTCCCCAGCAAGCGATAGAAGCTCCCCGCTTCCGGTCATCCGCAGGATTCAATGTCGCCATCGAAAACCGGGTTACTGCTGATGTATTAGCCGGTCTGGATGCGCTGGGACATAAACTGGATTTAATCGATGGCTGGACTGCCACTTTCGGTGGCGCACAGATGATTCATCGCAATTCAGAAACTGGCGTGATAACCGCAGCAGCTGACCCCAGACGGGAAGCCTATTCACTGGCATACTGATTAGCGTTAAAACTTAAGAGGTAACAATAATGAACAAAAAATTTCTAAGCAGCTTTTTTGCGCTAGCCTCCATCTTTTGGCTGTCACTAGCAACAGCCCAAAATGGTTTAACATTTGTCGACCCGGAAGAAGTCGGCTTTTCTTCGGAACAGCTTGGAAAAATAGAAAGCTATTTCCAGGGTCGAGTGGATCGCGGTGAGATTGCCGGCATTGTTACCCTGGTTGCCCGGGATGGCAAAATTGCCCATCTCAGCGCGGTTGGTTATCAGGATGCAGAACAACGCATTCCCATGGAAACCGATTCCCTGTTTCGCATTTATTCCATGACCAAGCCCATCGCGTCGACAGCGTTGATGATGCTGTACCAGGATGGTTTGTTTCAATTAAATGATCCCTTATCGAAGTTCATCCCGGAATTTGCCAATCTGCGCGTACTCAGAGACCCAAATGGCCCGCTGGATGAAACCGTGGCCATGGAAAGAGAACCCACGGTTCAAGATGTCTTGCGACACACTGCTGGCTTTTCCCATGGCCTGGGTCGCAGCGAATATGATGAGCTCTTTGTGGGCACCGGCATCTTTCGCCCGGAAACTTCTCTTGAAGAAATGATGACTGCGCTATCCACCGTACCTTTAATGAATCAGCCAGGTACTGCGTACCGTTACAGCATTGGCCCTGACGTAGCTCTGCGTCTGGTAGAGATTATTTCAGGTATGGAAGCAGATGAGTATCTGGAACAGCGCATGTTTGATCCGCTGGGCATGGACGATACTGGTTACGTAGTCACTTCCGATAATGCGCATCGTTTGGCACCTATTCACTGGCTGAAAGACGGCGAATTGGTGGCCATCAACGAAACAAACGGCAGCCCATTTGGTGGCGTGCTGGTGGAGAACTGGTCAGTAAACAACTACACAGTTGATCATGACTATAAAGGTGGCAGCATCGGCCTGGTTTCTACCGCCGAGGACTACTGGCGCTTTGCCCAGGCCATGCTAAACGGAGGCGAACTGGACGGCGAGCGCATAATCGGACGCAAAACTGTCGAATACATGGCCCAGAACCACTTAACCCCACAGCAACATGAAAGCTTTAGTCCAGCTATGGGATTTGGTTTGGGATTTGCCACGATAGAAATACCAGCCGGCGTTAGCTATACCACCTCAAAAGGAAACTTTTACTGGGCCGGCGCTGCCGCAACCAACTTTTGGATCGATCCCACTGAAAATATTGTTGTTGTAGCAATGACTCAGCACATGGGTGTGCGTGGTACTGGCGCCCTGCGCGGAGAACTTCACTCCCTGGTGTACGGCGCCTTAGTCGACTAGGCGAATAGACGATCGAGAGTCAGATAACTCACCCTTTCTGATTCTCGATTCGTTACCGCTGGATTAACTGATTTATGAAAATCTGGGTAGACGCCGATGCGTGCCCCGTAGCGATCAAGGAAATTCTTTATCGCGCGGCAGAAAGAAAGAAAATTCCTTTAGTGCTAGTCGCAAATCAATCCTTACAGACTCCACCTTCCTCCTATATAAGTTCGTTGCGGGTACAAAGTGGCTTTGACAAAGCGGATGATGAAATCGTGGCACGCCTGGAAGCCAGTGATCTAGTTATTACTGCTGACATTCCATTGGCGGCAGAAGCCCTCGAAAAAGGGGCTTATGCCTTAAGTCCGCGGGGAGAAATGTTTAGCCAGGGAACTATAGGTGCGCGCCTTAATATGAGGGACTTTCTGGACACCATGCGCAGTAGTGGTGAACATACCGGAGGACCCCCGCCCCTGAGTCAAACCGATAGAAAAACCTTTGCCGACCAGCTCGACAGATTTTTACAAAAAATTGAATTGTAATAATTGGCTGAGCGCATTAATGCCGCTCTGTGGCAATGCAGCAAACAAGCTGCATGCTTTCAGATCTTGTCATTTTTCGAAAGGATTCCTGATTCCGAAGTTGTTATACTCGAAAGCGACGTCACCTTGGAGTGGGTAATTATGAAAAATCCTAACCTTGTAGCGAAAGTCAGTTTAACTGTTCTGACACTAGTCATAGTGCTAATGATTGTTGCCGCTGTCATTATTCCTAATATGGTCGAGGACGGGTCGGAATCCCAGGCATCAACTTCCTTTCTTATGCTAGACGAATACAGTTAAACAGTCTGAGTTAAAAAAATAAAAATTACGTGACTCGACTCCACATACTTGTTTTCTTCCTGCTGCTGACGGCATGTTCTGATCAGCTCGGTCAGCGGCAGACTTACGTGCTTACGACAGGAACTACCAGCGCCACTTACTATCCTGTCGGTGTTGCACTGGCCACCCTTGTATCAGCTCAAGAAGAGCTTGATTTCTCCCTCAATGCAATCAGTTCCGCCGGTTCATTAGAAAATGTAAAACTATTGCGGGATAACCAGGCACAATTTAGCACCATGCTCTCGATTTTTGCTGCCTGGTCTTATGCGGGCGAAGGACCGATTCAGAATCCGCAGGAACATATTCGCGGTGTAACTGCACTATGGCCCAATGTAGAACACCTGCTTCTGCGAACCGAGCTGGTTACACAAGGAACCTTTACCGATTATTCGCGGCTTAACGGAGAAAGAGTTTCCATCGGCATGAGAAACTCGGGAGCAGAGATTACCGGTTTCTATATTTTTGACGCCCTTGGTATAGACCACCAGCAAGATCTGAGCGTAGCCTACCTGGGGTACGGTCCGTCGGCGGATGCCCTGCAGGATGGCAATATTGTAGGACTGAACGCGCCAGGCGGGCCTCCCATGGCCGCCTTAACCAGGGCCCATGCGTTGTTAGGTGATGAGCTAACAATTCTTAGTATCAATCAGGAAGAGCTGGATGCAATCAATTGGGAATATCCAATCTGGAATTTTTATGAGCTGGCTCCGGGTACTTATCCCAGTCAGGATGCCACAGTTAGAACCGCTGCCAGTGCTAACGTATTGGTGGCCAGGGATGATGTGCCAGAAGAAATTGTATATAAGCTGACAAAATTGCTCTGGGAGAATCTCGCAGTCTTGCAGGAAATTCACAATGCAACAAAATCGATGGAAATTGAAAAAGCGCTGCAGGGAATTCCAGTTCCCTTGCATAAGGGTGCTTTGCGCTACTACCGGGAAATTGGATTAAATATCCCGGAACACTTGTTAGGTGGTTAGTTTATTTTGGAGCGATTCTTATGAGAAAACTTTGTACTGTAATTATTTGTATTAACTTCTTAAGTTTTGCTTACGCTCAGGACGGTGATGTAATTATCGTGGGTGGTAGCGGGGATAATTGCCTGGAAGATCCCGGTTGCGTCAATCGCTTGCATCCTGACATTCCCATGGCGGCCCGCGCTCAACCGGGGCAAACAATCTTATTCCGTACCCGCGACAGTGGCGATTGGTTAGGAACGGTTTCCGCACAGACTACCGAACCGGAAACCTCAAGTGGTGATTTTGGCGCCGTTCATCCCATGGCAGGACCGGTACATATAGAAGGGGCCGAGATTGGGGATGTACTGAAAGTTACGCTGCTAAATATCGATCCAGGAAAATACGCCTATACCTATGGAGGCGGTGGCGGTTTTGTTCCGGACCTGGTTGAGGGCGAATTCCTGACCATTTGGCGATTAAATCGTGATTACGCAGAGAGTGATGATATTCCCGGTGTGCGTATTCCCAATTCCAGCTTCCCCGGCGTTGTGTCTACTTTGCCGGGCCCGAACCAATTACGCATCATGCTGGAGCGCGAACAGGAATTAGCGGATGCCGGAGGGCAGGTTTCCCTGCCCTCTCCCGGCGGCGCTTCGCCAGCAGAAATTTGTGGACCTGATGGCTCTGCTCGAAATGAGTGTCTGCGCACTATCCCGCCACGGGAGCACGGCGGCAACATGGACATCCGCTATCTACAGGCCGGAGTGTCCATCTACCTTCCCTGTTTCGTGGAAGGATGCGGCCTGACTATCGGTGATCTGCACTATGCCCAGGGTGATGGCGAAGTGTCCGGCACCGCTATAGAAATGTCTGCGAATGTCTGGGCAACCACTGAAATCATTAAAGATGGACCCGACCTTTCCCGCGGCCCCCATTACGAAGGCTCATCACAGCTGCTGGAAATTCCTTCCCGACGTTTTTATGCAGTAACCGGAATCCCGGTTAAAGAACCGGGCGAAGTTCCACCTGACATGCAATATCTGAATTCCGATGTTGTTGCAGGCTTAAGCAACTTATCCAATGATATTAACCTCGCCGCCAGAAATGCTATCGACGGCATTATTGATTATATGGTTACCGAGTATGGACTCACCCGCAATCAGGCCTATGTAGTAGCAAGTGTAGCGGTTGATTTGCGCATTAGTCAGTTAGTGGATGCGCCAAATGTGGGAGTAACTGCATTACTGCCATTGGACATCTTTAATAATTAGAGGCAACGATGAAAAATATAATTTATGGAATTGCTTCTTCATTGCTGTTATTTGCAGGTAATAATGCCATCGCACAAGCACAGCATCTGCAAATAATCCGTGACAAATTGCAAGCGGATATCGAAACAATAGTTAACAACTATGAAGGTGTTGCCGGTGTGCATGTGCTGGATCTATCGAGCGGTAATCGTTGGACCTATCGTGATGAACTGGTATTTCCTCAAGCGAGCGCAATCAAGATTCCAATCATACTGGAGCTGTTTCGAAGAGCAGAGTCCGATCCCGAGCTATTAGGCAGACGGGTTGAAATGACTGACGCAGTTCGCACCGGTGGCAGTGGTGTGTTATCAGTCCTGACTGATGGTGGTTCCGCATTCTCACTGGAAGACTATGCGATTTACATGATTCTCCATTCCGATAACACAGCAACCAATGTATTGATTGATGAACTCGGCATGGACGCAATCAATCGATTGTCAGCTTCACTGGGCGCGAATCAGACGTTGCTGCAACGCAAAATGATCCGTCCGGACCAGTCACTTATAGGCAATGAGAATCTTTCCACGCCAAAAGATGCCGCATTAATCATGGAAAGAATTGCCAACTGTGATTTACCCATGAGCCCACAAAGTTGTGAGCGAGTGCGCCAAATTCTGGAAATCTACAAGGGTGGACCTATTCGCAATCCTGTGCCACGAGATGTAGCTATCGCCTTTAAGCCTGGAGGTATCACCGGGGTGAGCACGGTATGGGGTATCATCGATGTACCCGATCGACCCTTTGTGTTGGCAGTCATGTCCAATTATGGCGGCAACGGTGGCGAAGTTATCGAAAAGATTTCCTCAGTCACCTATGACTATTTTAGTCGACTATCGGGCATTACTGATTTTGGTACACGAGTGCCGCTGGAATTAAAAAATAGTCGATAAAAGATGAACGCAATTGATCAGCTTTACCTCGTTGCAGAAATCTCGGCAACTATACTTGGCTTTATCGCAGTTTTTATTGCTCTTTCCAAGAATGACGGCCGCTTTTCAGAAGCCGATCGTCATTTTATTCAGGCATTAGTGCTGGCCTCAGCGATTGCAATAGTCCTGGGACTGACCCCAACTACCCTCATGAATTACTACGATGAAGAATTGTCCTGGCGTTATTCCCTCTACATAGGAATGATCGCAGGCCTGGTTATGACACTTTTAATGGCGTGGGAGCAATACAATATGTCAGATCAGGAAGCACAGAGTGTGCACTGGTTCTGGCACGTGCCACCCTGGGGTACTGGAGGTATTTCGTTTATTGTTCTTGGCAATGCGTTCTTACAGGATGCAAATTTCATGGCAGCTTATGTTACTGCAACAACATTGTTCGTTCCCATTAGCCTCTGGTGTTTTACTGCTATCGTGTTCAGAAAATTTTTCTAAACAATTACAGGCGCAACTTTATCCCGCCATTAATCACATACCCATCCAAAGGCGCAAAGATGTCATTGAACATCGGGTTGACTAAAGTGCCACTATAAATTTCTTCGTAGCGAGTCTGGCGAGTATCACCGGGGTGAGCACGGTATGGGGTATCATCGATGTACCCGATCGACCCTTTGTGTTGGCAGTCATGTCCAATTATGGCGGCAACGGTGGCGAAGTTATCGAAAAGATTTCCTCAGTCACCTATGACTATTTTAGTCGACTATCGGGCATTACTGATTTTGGTACACGAGTGCCGCTGGAATTAAAAAATAGTCGATAAAAGATGAACGCAATTGATCAGCTTTACCTCGTTGCAGAAATCTCGGCAACTATACTTGGCTTTATCGCAGTTTTTATTGCTCTTTCCAAGAATGACGGCCGCTTTTCAGAAGCCGATCGTCATTTTATTCAGGCATTAGTGCTGGCCTCAGCGATTGCAATAGTCCTGGGACTGACCCCAACTACCCTCATGAATTACTACGATGAAGAATTGTCCTGGCGTTATTCCCTCTACATAGGAATGATCGCAGGCCTGGTTATGACACTTTTAATGGCGTGGGAGCAATACAATATGTCAGATCAGGAAGCACAGAGTGTGCACTGGTTCTGGCACGTGCCACCCTGGGGTACTGGAGGTATTTCGTTTATTGTTCTTGGCAATGCGTTCTTACAGGATGCAAATTTCATGGCAGCTTATGTTACTGCAACAACATTGTTCGTTCCCATTAGCCTCTGGTGTTTTACTGCTATCGTGTTCAGAAAATTTTTCTAAACAATTACAGGCGCAACTTTATCCCGCCATTAATCACATACCCATCCAAAGGCGCAAAGATGTCATTGAACATCGGGTTGACTAAAGTGCCACTATAAATTTCTTCGTAGCGAGTCTGGCGAGTATCGGTGAAGTTCTCAAAGTTCAGGAAAACCGAATAATCATCTGATACAACTTTTTCCATCATGAGACCGAAGATCCAGTAGTCACGACCACGACTGCCATCAGTAAGAGCTTGCTGACCAAAATAATAGGCTTCAAGCCCAATTCGAAAATCATCTTCGCGCTCGTAAACGAAAACAGTATTAACTCGATCTTCTGGAATTAACCTGCTTTCACTCGTGCCTCCCGGACCGTGTTCCTCCACATCAGTATGTGTGTACCCAAAAAATAGTTTGAAATCATTCCAGAACCAGGCGGCATTGATTTCAGTTCCTTTGGCATCAAGATAGTCTTGCGGTTGCGCGAACGCATATTGATCCGGCGACTGAATCACGAGCTGCAGCGGGTCATCTACACGGGTATAAAAGATCAATGCATTTAAATTGAGTGACACGCCATTTGAAAATTCAAATGATTGATTTAGATCGACATTGACCCCAGCGGACTGCTCAGCATCCAGTTGATCTTCATTAAATGGAAGAATATTTAGAAACTGTAGCGCTTCGGATTCTTCAGTAAACAGCGTTGGCTCTTTGTATCCCAGCCCGCCTCCAATACGCAGCGTGGTGTCATCCGCAACGTTATACATCAAAGAAATTCTTGGAAGCACAAAACTACCGTAAGCGGAAGCATGATCTATTCGTAATCCACTCTCTAACATCCAGCGATCAGAGAGTGATGCAGTAGACTGGGCAAAAAGACCAAATGTGTGACTGTTAAAGTCCTGAGATAAACCTGGCAAAGGATTATCTTGTTCGAAATCTTCAGTCCAGAGGTTCGCGCCTACCACCCAATCCATTGAGCTATTGGATCCAAGCATATGAACTTCAGAAAAACTTGAAGTTTGAGTACCACCAAAACTTGCTCCGGGAATCCTAAGTTCCCTTTCGAATCGGCTTACACTATTGCGCAAAACCAGCTCTCTGCCGGAATTCAATCGCTGCACATGTTCTAACTGGGTTGAAATACGAGTCGTATCACTGTCTTCAAAATAGTTAGGTAGAACTCTACTACCCCTGATGTAATTCATGCTGCCACCAAGGCGATCTTCAGTGACGAGACTGAATCCCATCGTGGTATCGCTGTTGTCTCCTTCAAAAAACAATCGCGGTTTCAAAGTCCAGCGCTCGAATTCCGGTATGGCGCTGAAGCCATTATCTGCTGGATCATAGGCGTCGCTGGTGTTGTAAGAAGTGAATAAGGTCGCGCCCAGGTTTCCGCTGCTTCTCGAGAAAAATCCACTAGCATCAATGCCTTTGGACGAAGTCGCATTTAACATAAATGAATTCTCTGGCTCGCTACCCGGCCCTCGCGTAACAAGATTTACTAATCCAGCAATCGCACCACCGCCAAAGAGCGTGGAATTTGATCCTTTGATTACTTCAACTTGTTGTAAATCCAGCGGGGCAATTTGCAACAGACTCAAGCCGCCACTGTAACCGCCATAGAGTGGCATTCCATCACGCAATAATTGGGTGTACTTGCCATCGAGTCCCTGGATACGAATAGTAGAATTAAAACTGGTTGCCGATGTTTGCTGCACATAGATTCCCGTGCTCTCATTTAGCAACATTCGAATATCGCCCGGTTTCATGTTGGCTTTTTCACCAATCTCCTCTCCTCCCAGAATCTCCACTCGGGTGGGTTGATTTTCAAAACTACGACGAGTACGCGTTGAGGTAACCAGTATCTCTTCCAGTTCTTCGTCATGTTGGGCGAAAGAAATTTCTGAAATGGAAAGAGTGCCCATCGCAATAAAGCAACAAACTAAACTCTGGCAAATTTTTTTCGTCCTTGTAACCAAAGCGCAACAAAAAAGACCAGACTTGGATGCCTGCATCAAAAAGGGCATAAGTTAACTATAAAGTTTTTTAAGAATTATCAGGTTCTCGAAGTCACCCGAAATGTCCACCAGTGATCGAAGCGTTCCTGATCGAGTGGAGGCCTCGGCGTCACCATGGTTTCAATATCCGTGTATTGAAGCTTCTGTACCCGCGCCCTGAATGCGCGATCCATGGTTGTCGGATCGGTTTCCCTGTTTATATGAACTGGATAAACAAGATTACCAAGTCTTAGCAGAGCTTCTTCATCTTGCTCAACCCGAGCTGCCCAATACTTGCGATCACACACAGAACAACTCAAAAACAATTCGCCCTCAGGTGTGGCCATGCAATTCAAATTGATGGAGTGAGGGCGAATTCCTGCCCAGATTTGCAACTGACAGAGATTCTCCTGATTAGCCGTAGTGTCGTTCCAGTTGGCTACTGGCTCCTGTACTGTTTCACCAAACAGATAGCCACCGGGCATAGTGGCGCAGGGACAGATATTGGAAAAAACAACAAAACCAGCAGCTCCCAGTAAGGCAACCGATACCAGGCCACCTCCAATCCACTTTTTAAGTCGTACGCTTTTAGCTGGAGCCTCTTCAGTCATTAGGTGTCTCCTGAATTGTTCTTATTTTCCGGCATTATAACCAAATGGATTCTTGCAGGAGTAGTTTGAATCAGGAGAAAAACCGCAGACCTGCAATTCAGCTATTGTAAAAAAACTGGCCAGGAGGCATCCTCAGTTTGGATTGCAATTATCGGAGAGAGCTTGTGAACAGAACTGCTATGGCATGTGTATTTTCGGTTTGCTGCATTGTTATTCCTGCCCAGCTTGTGTCCCAGACACCTGCTTCACTGTCAGATGCCTGGAATCAGGAGCTCGCCGCCGAATTTCTTGACGCACGGGCGGCATGGTGGCGGATCTGGCCACTAGCCAAGCGCGATCATGATACTTCTTGCGCCTCTTGTCATTCCACGGTGCCCTATGCGCTGGCTCGCTCCACACTGCGTTTAACCCTGGGCGAAACCGGACCCTCCGTGGCAGAAGCAGAACTGCTGGGAGACACAGTCAAGCGGGTGAATTTATGGAATGAAATTGATCCTTATTATCCCGATCAAAGAGTCGGCCTGCCCAAAACCAGTGAATCCAGAGGAGTCGAGTCAATTCTGAATGCCCTGGTCCTCTCCAGCCGTGATGCTTATGTGGGACAATTGAGCAACGAGACGCGACAAGCGTTTGCGAACATGTGGAAACTGCAGTTCACCCGTGGCGATTTGGAAGGTGGTTGGGCCTGGCTGTATTTTGATCTCGCGCCCTGGGAATCGGAGGATGCAGCATACTTCGGTGCTGCGATGGCTGCTGTTGCCGTGGGAATTGCGCCTGAAAATTACGCAAACGCCACCGAGATCGAAAAACAGCTTGAGTCACTCCGGGAATATCTGCTGCAAGACTATGCAGACCGATCGGCATTCGACAAAGCCATGTTACTTTGGGCCTCCGCTGAATTGTCTGGTCTTCTGACAGAGGCACAAACCAGTTCCATCGTCGATGAAATCCTGAGCCTGCAGAATAGAGACGGCGGTTGGGGCCTTGCCTTACTGGATTCCTGGGGCGAAGGAGAGGATGGGTACATTGCCGCCTCTGACAGCGATGGCTACGCGACAGGTTTAATCGCCTTTGCCCTGCAAAAAGCCGGTGTTTCACCCAGGCAAGCAAAGCTCGACCGGGCCATCGAATGGTTAGTACGCAACCAAAATCCCATCAATGGCAACTGGCCCGCTTCGTCACTCAACAAAGAGCGGGATCCCACAACTGAGCGAGGCCTGCTCATGTCAGACGCGGCCACCGCCTTTGCAGTTTTGGCTCTGAAGCAAGCAGAAGCTTCGTACAAGTAACATTTTAAATGAACTGAGCATATCCAGGGTGCACCATGAAGACTCGCTTAACTTTCATACCAGTTATTCTGACTTTGGGTGGTTTGCTTTCGTTTACATCCAGCGCGCAACAGGGCAGTAGTGGCTCAGAATGGCTGAGCTATGGTGGCGATAGTGGTCACAGCAAGTATTCACCGCTCGATCAGATAAACGCAGACAATGTCCAACGTCTGGAAGTTGCCTGGACCTGGGATTCAGTTGATCAGGCAGTCCGCGAGAGTAATGAAATAATTCGTGAACGCGGCTCTTTTCGTAGCTATGCCTATGAAGTCACTCCCCTGGTAGTGGACGGCGTACTCTATACCACAACTTCCCTTGGCCAGGTCGCAGCTATTGATCCAACTGATGGGGAAACTCTGTGGAGTTTTGATCCTGTTCTCTATGTAGATGGCAGGCCGGCGGTACACGGCTTCATGACCCGAGGACTGGCTTATTGGACCGACGGTGAGCAGGAACGGCTTTTGTACGCAGGCGGACGCACCTATTTATTGTCCATCGATCCCTCGACCGGAAGATTGGATCCCGAATTTGGACGCGGTGGGCGCGTCGATTTAAAACGCGGGCTGGGCCGCACCATCGATCCCTCACTCTATGCCGTGAGTTCACCCCCTGTAGTTGTTGGTGATGTAGTGGTTGTAGGTTCGGCCATGACCGAAGGTACGGATTTCAGGGAAGCTCCACCGGGTCATGTGCGGGGATTCAATGTCCGCAGTGGAGAAATGCAGTGGATTTTTCACACTATTCCACAGCCCGGTGAATTTGGCGCAGATACCTGGCCGGACGATGCCTGGGAATATACCGGCGGCGCCAATGTCTGGACCATGATGAGTGCCGATGAAGAGTTGGGGCTAGTTTATCTACCTGTTGGTACTACGGTGCCTGATTATTACGGCGGACATCGCCTCGGTGACAATCTTTTCTCTAATTCACTGGTCGCTCTAAACGCCGAAACTGGCGAGAGGATATGGCACTACCAGATGGTGCATCACTCAGTATGGGATTATGATCCACCGGCCGCACCCAACCTGATTGATATAGAGATCGATGGCGAAACCATAAAAGCTGTTGCACAAATTACCAAGCAGGGATTTACCTTTGTATTTGACAGAGAAACTGGCGAACCTGTTTGGCCGATTGAAGAACGACCTGTTCCCCAATCACAAGTGTTAGAAGAAGTAACTTCCCCTACTCAACCGTTTCCGACTAAACCACCCTTGTTCTTGACTAACGGTGCAACTGAGGATGATTTAATCGATTTCACTCCGGAGCTTAAAGCGGAAGCGCTGGAAATATTCCGTGAGTACAATAGCGGCCCCTTGTATACTCCCCCGGCTCCCGGCGACAACATTATTCGACCCGGTTGGAGTGGCGGCGCTAATTGGTGGGGAGCCGCCTTTGATCCGGAAACTCAGCGTCTTTTCGTTCCTTCCTGGGCACACTTTTCTACAGTGAACATCAGCCCTCCGGATGCCAGCGATTCCGATCTTACTATCCGACCGCGAGTTAGAGACCTGAGTGGACCCCGCGGCTTGCCCCTGTTTAAACCCCCCTATTCACAATTGGTTGCCTTTGATATGAATGCGGGAGAAAAACTCTGGCATGTTCCGGTAGGGGAAGGCCCGAGCGATCATGCAGACTTGCAAGGACTGGAACTGCCCCCTATGGGAAACTTTGAAAAGCTAGGCGGTCCACTATTAACAAAATCTCTACTTTTTATTGGGCAGGGATTTGAGACCAACCGTCTGGGTGTCTACGATAAAGATACAGGGGAGGAAATCTGGTGGATGCAACTGCCTGCGCGCTTTCACGCAGCTCCTATTACCTTCATGGCCGAAGGAAAACAATACATCGTTTTTGCTTTAGGTGGCGGTGCCCGCGGCGAACCGGAACAATTAATGGCGTTGGCACTGCCGTAATGGAACAGATATTTTTTAGTTTAAGTAGTCGTCAGTGAGAGAACAATGAGAAGTACCCGCAGAAAATTTATGAAACATTCGGCAATTGCCGGACTGGGTAGCAGTCTTTTTCCTGCCAGCCTGTTTGCACAAAGTAATAGCGTGAGACCCGCACCGTTAATGCCGGAGCCAAACTTTATTGAGAGTAATGGCATTAATATGGCGGTGTATGAAAAAGGTGAAGGTCCGGCAGTTGTGTTTTGTCACGGCTGGCCGGAGCTGGCTTTTAGCTGGCGCAGTCAGATTGATGCAGTAGCGGCGGCAGGATATCACGCCATCGCACCTGACCAGCGTGGCTTTGGTTTAACTGATGGTCCGGAAGATCCCATGCAATATGACATCGGTATCTTCTGTGATGATTTGCTGGGCCTGATGGATGCCAAAGGCATCGATAAAGCCGTGTTTGTGGGGCATGACTGGGGTGGCGCCGTGGTGTGGGCAATGCCCAGATTACATCCTGATCGCTGCCTCGGAGTTATTGGTTTGAATACTTCGGCAGCGCGACCGCCGAATTTGCCTGCAGTCGAGGGCAGCGAACCTTCGCTGATCATTCAAACACCCCGCTATTACTTCGCAACGTTTCAACAACCTGGTTATGCTGAAGAAATACTTGCTGCCGATGTGCGTAAGACTTTCGATTTTATTCTTTCCCGCGGTGGCATCTGGGATAAAGAAAACTTCGCTCAGCTCCCGGAAGATTCCGATGAAAGACGCATGGATTTACTCGCCATGGTGCAAAGAGATGATCCGCCAGGCGATCCCTTCATGTCTGATGAAGTCATGGAATACTTCACAGAAACATACGCAGCTACTGGTTTTACCGGTGGGTTAAACTGGTATCGCGCCGCCGGACGCATTGGAACCATAATGGCTAATGCAGAATCTCGAATCGAAGTGCCAAGCCTTTATATCGGTGCCGAGAATGATGTCATTCTTCCCCCTTCTTCGGCTGATGGGATGGAAGATTTCATCACTGATTTAGAAAAATACACGGTGATGGATAGTGGACACTGGACGCAGCAGGAAAAACCGGAAGAAGTAAATCGGGTTATCGTTGATTGGTTGAATCGTAAAGTCCGCGCTTAATCGAACTGCAAATGCCGGCGAGCTGCAACCGGATCACAGGGCTCGTCGGTAAATTCATAATCCGGAACCAAACGAAAGTTTCTTCCCAGTTGAACTGATTCGGTGAGATATTGCGGATCAGTAATGGTGTAAGTTAACTCCAATCCATATCCACCATCGGTAAGTCGATAGGTTTCAACAACGACTTTCTGGTCACTGGATGAAACACCTCTTTCACTTCCCCACTTGGTATCTGCAAATCCTCTGGTGGTAATAGTCAGACTTCCCTGAGCATCGATGCGGCCAGTTGAATAGCCATTCTGATCCGGCACATGGCTCGCAGGTACTACATCCTCTGCATTCATATTAACCGTGCGTACCGTCGTCGCCTGTTCATGGGTGATTATGAGATTGCCATCCACAACTTCCCAGAGCTGATTGTAGGGAAAGCGCATAATGCGCGGCATGGGATAGGATTCGCAATCCAATCCAGGATCGTCGTTGATATCAAAGATCGCAACTTCGGCTAAGCCTTTCTCGGTATAGGGCCAATCGGCAGGAGGTTCGAAACCGCCCACCAGGGTCTGGCGCAAAATCAAGATAGGTCTCCAGGTGCCGGAAAAATCTGTGGAAGGAGCGATGGGGCGACGAGGAGGCGGCGCATCTTCCGGCGGCCGACTGAATGCATACAGGGTTTCACCGTTAGCACGGGTAACGTGGTTAAGCAGGCCAAAAGTCCGTTGCGGATCGCGATTAGGTCGGGCATCCACTACCACTCTCTCGCCAATCTCGAAGGAATTCGGGGACCAGCCATTACGCATCAATCCCGCAATTGAATGACCTTCGAAAGTCCACTCCATGGTATTGCCGTCCTCATCAATGGATTCGACAACAACAAAGGCATGAGGATTACGCCAGGCTAATTCTACCAGTGTCCCTTCTATTTCTATGTTTGAATCGAGATTAAATGCCGCTCGTGAATGGTGGGCATTGGCGACATCACTCGCTAACAGGACAAACAACATCAGACATCTGGTATTCATGGATTTCACCCGTATAGAATGTGAAACTCGAGCCAAAGGTAGCGCCACCCAAAGCGCTTTGTCCAGCGTTAATATCCTGTGGCTTGAAGAAGAAAGTGGGTTAATTGTTGGCCAATACTTTCTTAATAGTTTCTTCTGCTGAACCTAAATAATTTTCAGGGCGCTTTAAGGACTCCCAATCAATAGCAGCAGAACAGATTCTCTGTAATTCATCTAGCATGTGAGTATGCTTGGACAAGCTTGCATTACAAGCTTTTGCAACCAAACTGGATGCCTCTGCTTTTGCCATCGCTTTGCTTAGGGTAAATACCGCCGCTTCCGCCAATACCCGATCATTATCAGCCTGCAAGTTATCGACCATAGCTTGTTGATTGACTTGCATGGTATTTATACAGGAAATGCCTTGACTAACAGCAGCCGCAGCGGCGCAAATCAACTGCGGAAAAGCGAGTCGTTCAATGTGCATGCTCACACCATCTCGCTCATGACTCGCTGACAAACTTTGCGACAGTAAATCCGCCTGACTGCGGCAAAAAATGGCGAGACTAACTAATGTTTCTGCTTGCACCGGATTTGATTTGTTAGGCATGGTTGACGATTTACCTGTATCGGTAAAACTTATTTCCCCGATCTCACTTTGAGCCATCAGCAAAATATCCTGAGCCATCTTGCCTATTACACTCGCTGTCAGGCTTAACCAGTTACCAAACTCGACAATAGCATCCCGCTGTACGTGCCAGGGCGCAGCAGTTGGGTTCAAATCCAATACCTCTGCCAATGCGGTATTTACTTTCTGACCCCCTTCCCCCAAGGCTGCGTTAGTTCCTACGGCACCACCAAATTGCACGACCAGCAAGCGCGGTCGTAGCTCTTTTAATCTTTGCCGTTGACGTTGTAAGGGCGCCAGCCAATTAGCCACTTTAAGCCCAAAGACAATGGGGGCAGCGTTTTGATTGCGGGTGCGTCCAAGCATAATGCTGGATTTATGTTTTATCGCCAGGGCGCCGAGCTCAGAATTAAGCTCAGCAAGATCTTTATCAATGATCGCAGTGGCAGCTTTAATGCGGATAACCAAGGCAGTATCGAGAATATCGTGGCTGGTTGCACCAAAATGCAGGAAGTCTTTTGCTGGCGAATCAATTTGAGCACGGAGTTGCGCCAACAAGCCGGGAATTGCAATACCATCTTGGGCAAAACCCGCGGCCAGTGATTCCAGGTCCACATTAACTGTATCCAACTTCGTGACAATTTCTTGCCCCAACTCGTTGGGTATAATATTCAGCGCGCTCTGGATCCGCGCTAATTCCTGTTCAACCTTTATTAATGCTTTAACTTCTTCTTCATCACTGAACAATTCAGCGACTTCCGAATGGGAAAACGCTGAAGCAGTGATTACTGAATCAATAGCACTAACCATTACTTAACTTCCTAGATCGAAAAGAATACCGTTTCTTTATCACCTTGCATGTGGATATTGAATTCATAGGTGACAACTCCATCTGAATCATTGCGCTGAGCAATAAGTGTGTCCCGTCGACCGTCATCAATCTGTGCGAGTATCGCATCTTCTGCATTCGCATCTATTTCATCTGAAAAATAGATACGTGTATAGACATGAGTTAACAAGCCGCGCATGTAAACTATTGCGCTTATGTATGGCGCAGCTGAAGAACCAGTCGCACCAGGTTTTATAGTCTTCAAAAGATAATAGCCATCCGTATTGTTGCCAGTATGACTGCGGGCAAATCCCAAAAAATCTGGATTGGTAAAACTACCAGCGGCGTCTGCCTGAAAGATTTCGATGAGTGCGTCCGGCACCATGTTTTGTTCACCATCGAAAACCCTGCCGACCAGTATGACAGGTTCCCCCATGCCACTAATTTCATTGCCAACCGGGCTGGACAGGCGACCTTCATTTTCACAATTACTCATGGCAATGGTGAAAAATGGCCCGACAGTCTGCGAGGGCGTTAGTGGAAGAGTAGCTTTCATTTAGTTATGTCCACCTTCGTCCAGATCATTCTCAACCGGAGTAGCATTAATTCCCGCAAGCACAATATCGAAGCGATAACCCAATGCGAAATCGGCTTCGGTGATACCCAGGTCGAAATTCGAAATTAACCGCTCCCTCG
This sequence comes from Gammaproteobacteria bacterium, assembly GCA_028818225.1. Taxonomy (GTDB): domain Bacteria; phylum Pseudomonadota; class Gammaproteobacteria; order Pseudomonadales; family Pseudohongiellaceae; genus UBA9145. The sequence goes on from JAPPOG010000062.1 coordinate 18,309, forward strand.
CATTTGCAGGCACAGCAGAGAAAATTGGGTCGTATTCAAGAAGAGGGTCTCCCGGAAAATACATTTGCGTTACCAGACGATCAGCAATGGTCTCGCCGATCAATGAAAAATGAATATGCTGTGGGCGCCACGCATTGGGGTGATTTTTCCAGGGATAGGCGCCGGGCTTAATTGTATAAAATCGATAATTTCCATCCCGATCGGTAACGCAGCGTCCGACACCGAGAAAATTTGGATCGATGGGCGCATCATGCTGGTCCACTCTATGGGCATAACGACCACTGGCATTGGCCTGCCAGGCTTCTACCAGCACCCCTGCCTCTGGTTTTCCCCACTGATTCACCACACAGCCGGAAACCACCATTCGTTCCCCGAGTGGCAAGCCACCTTGCTGTCCGTTGCGAATCAAATCATGATCGAGTTTGCCCACGCTAAAACGATTAACGAGACTCCCACTACGCTCTCCTGATTCTCTCTGGTTAGTTAGGCCGACAAGATCGATTGGAGATTGTAGCGGACCCCGGCTTACCGAAGATTTGTAATCTGGATAGATAAACGGCGGGTGTTGAGATAAGTCGATAGGGGACATGCTTGAAAATTATCCTAACTCTTGGCCTGTTCATCCAGCTCAGCGAAAACTTGTTTCGCCACTCTAAAGGCACTGTTCGCAGCTGGCACCCCTGAATATACCCCGACCTGCATTAAGGCTTCTTTTATATCTTCCCGTGATAGGCCGGTGTTAATTGTCGCTCTTAAATGCAGCGCCAGTTCTTCATGGTGTCCCAGACTGGCCAATTGGGTAATGGTGATCAGGCTTCGATCTCTTCGGGATAAAGTATCTCTCCCCCACACAGAGCCCCAGGCCGTTGCCGTGATCAGACGCTGAAAATCATCATCAAGGTCGGTGGCTTTCGCCAGCGCTGCATCCACATAGTCATCGCCCAACACCTCTCTTCTGACTTGCATGCCAAGTTCAAATAACTCTTTATCAGGTTTTTCTTCTGCCACAAGTAATTCACCAATTTTTGTTTGTACTTTTCATATTCACACTTTCAGGACTGTCATGATGGTAACAGCTGCAGGCACCAACTAATACTCAAGCTGCTTCCCGGAGACGCAAAAAGTAGTTCAATAATGCTGTTATTCAGGCTTTAATGCCACTATTTACAGAGGGTTCAGCCAGCCTATACAAACAAGCATGCTTCATACTCAGATCGGAATAATTGGTGCCGGCCCTGCGGGCCTCCTGCTTTCGCACCTCCTCGCCCGCGCTGGCATTGATTCTATTGTGCTGGAAAACCGCAGTCGTGGATATGTCGAAAATCGAGTACGAGCCGGTGTTCTCGAACAGGGGACGGTAAACCTGTTAAGCGAAGTTGGTTTAGGCGAGCGATTGCACAAGGAAGGCATGGCGCATCATGGAATTGAGATTCGTTTTAACAAAAAGTCCCATCGTATTGATTTTGACGAGCTGACTGATGGCAAAGGAATTACTATTTATGGCCAACAAGAAGTTGTTAAAGATCTGATCGCAGCGCGCTTAAAACAAGATGGAAAAATTCTTTTCGACGTGAGTAATGTCAGTATTGATGACCCAAACAGCGATGCCGTTAAGATTAAGTTTCATCACGCGGACAGTGAGCAGGAGTTACATTGCGATTATGTAGCGGGCTGCGATGGATTTCACGGCGTCAGCCGAGAATCCATACCCGGGGATGAACGGGTTGAATTCAACCGCGAGTACCCGTTTGCCTGGTTAGGAATACTGGTTGCAGCCCCTCCTTCAGCAGATGAACTTGTTTACGCAAACGGACCTGATGGTTTTGCCCTGCATAGCATGCGCTCTCCCTCGATAACACGTAACTATATTCAATGTGATCCTGAGGATTCGATTGAGGCATGGTCAGATGATCGCATCTGGCAAGGCTTGCATGATCGGCTCGAAACAGTTGCCGACTGGAAACTACAAGAAGGCGAAATTTTGGAAAAAGGAATAACGCCAATGCGTAGTTATGTTTGTGAAACCATGCGCTATGGCCGTTTGTTTCTGGCGGGCGATGCGGCACACATCGTACCGCCAACTGGCGCCAAGGGTATGAACCTGGCGATTTCCGATATAAGCTATCTCAGTACAGCGTTTATAGAGAGGTTTAAAACGGGTTCAGAAAAATTGTTGGAAAGTTATGCCGCAAATTGTCTACGGCATGTGTGGCGAGGTGAGCATTTTTCCTGGTACATGACATCTTTACTGCACAAGTTTCCGCAGAGCAGCCCTTTTCAGGAAAGGCTGCAAAGCGCGGAACTGGAGTATCTACGCCAATCGACACCAGCTTCCCGCAGCCTGGCGGAAAACTACGTAGGTTTCAATTTTGACTGAAGATAATTGCTAGAAAATCATACCGCCTACAATGCGGCCGATTAGCAAAATAGTCACATAGCCAGCAAAGCAATACAGCGCTACTGGCAATAATTTTTCTCGTTCAGCGTCATTCTGTTCAATTACATCCGTCATAATCCTGCTCCAATTTGTAATACTGGAGCAAAGTCTACCCTTTAAAGAAATGACGAATTTTGATTCAAATCAGGATTAGTTTTAATCGAATCCATGGACCCATCGAAAAGCTTTTACTTTGTGTATGCGGTTCTAAAAGCAATCAATTAGCCGACTAATTTGTGGCACCTTGTGGTAAATACGCACTAGCGATCTCAAATACAGAATTAAACCACGCCTGCTCATCATTAAGATTGGGCACAAGTTCGAATGACTCACCACCAGCTTCGATGAATTCTTCGCGATACTCTTTTCCGATCTCAAATAGCGTTTCAAGACAGTCTGAAATAAAAGAAGGACTGACTACGGCAATGCGCTTCTTGCCATTATCCAGCAAAGCTTTCAGGTGCTCATCAAGGTATGGTTGTAACCACGGAAGTGGTCCAAACCTGGATTGAAAAGCCACGGAATATCGACCTTCATCCCAGCCTAATGCTCGCACTATAGCCTCGGTAGTCTGTACGCATTGGGCGCGATAACAATAGCGATTGGCTGAAGTGATAGAATTACAGCAGTCTCCAAACTGGCATACGTTTTCCTTGTCTGATTTTTTGATGGTTTTTTCCGGTACTCCATGATAACTGAACACTACATGATCAATTTGATCCTGTTGCAAATATTTGGTTATCACTATTGACCAGGCGCGAATGAAAGCAGGCTCCTGGAACAAATCATTGATAAAAACCAGATTGGGTTTTTCCTGCCATTTGGCTACTGCGATTTCTACCTGATTAAAGGCCGATGCCGTTGTAGCAGTGGAGTACTGTGGAAACATTGGCAGCACTAACAGATCACTTACCTTGCGCCGCTCCAATTCCTGCATGACGTCCCAGATAAAGGGTTCGCTGTATGCCATGCCATTAACAACAATGACTTCTTCGCCGGACTGATCAAATAATTCCTGAACACTATGCTGCATGCGATCAGCATAGACTTTCAGTGGTGACCCCTCTTCCATCCATATGCTGGCATAGTCCTTGGCTACTCGCGGTGCCCGAAAGGGCAAAATTATCAGGTTGCGCAGTATCCACCTTCCAATGGCGTTGAAATCGAATACGTAAGGATCAGAAAAGAAATATTTATAAAACTTACGCAGACCTTTGGGGGTAGGTTCTGCCGGTGTACCGAGATTGAGTAAAAGAATTGCCTTTGCCATAGCTTGATCAAAATTAGTGCGAAGTTTATTCAGGGGGCGCAATGTAGCTGATCTAAATACAGAACTCCAATGCCCACCTAACTAGTTTACGTCGATCATGAGAATTTGGCTCAATATGGTATTTGTTGAATTTTTGATCAGTTCAAATAACTAGTAACTCTTGTCAACAAGCCTACTCATGATGAGCCAGCCAGTTTACAGCTACTGATTTCTTGAAGGCCTTAAGTTTAGTGGGCTCCAGAGCATTTGTTTCCGTTGGTAACAAAAACCCAAAAATCAGCTGCATTCGGCTGGAAATTCAGTAAACTAGAGGGGTCTGGACTTCATTAACCCTGTTTCAAATATAGTTAACTCAGAGGATTTATTCGTGAAAAAATCACTGCATTTCCTGCTAGTTGCGCTTATCACCACCTTTACAACGGCTGTTGCTGCCGGTGAAAGAATTGGCGATTTCGCGCTAATCGACAACCAAGGTGCACAGCATCATATGGGATGGTATGACGATCAGAATGCGATCGTAATTCTGCCCCAGGCTGTGGGTGAAACTGATACTGCTGCGCTCGCCGTAATCCAGGATCTGGAAACCAAATTTTCAGAGCAAGGAGTGGTATTCTTTTTAATGAATCCCGGCGTTCAAACTGACCGTGCAGCAGTGACCGCCGATATTGCCTCTTTGGGTGTTGATTTCCCTGTATTGATGGACGATGCCCAACTGGCGACTGAAGCGCTGGGTATTACTCGTCTGGACGAAGCAGTTGTTTACGATCCTGCGAGTTTTGAGTTGACTTACCGCGGTCCCGCTGATGCCGGATTGGAAGCAGCGGTTCAGCGCCTGCTAAATGAAGAAGACTCCCTGGTGGTCTTTGCCACTGATGGCGCAACGATCGAATCCACAGGTCCTGGTGCAGACACAGCGCCCTCCTATGTCGCCGATGTTGCGCCAATCATTAAGGAGAACTGTGCTAACTGTCACCGTGAAGGTGGTATTGCGCCATTCGCCATGGATAGCAAGCTAGCTATGCAGGGCTGGTCTCCAATGATTCGTGAAGTGGTAATGACCAAGCGCATGCCTCCCGGTCAGATCGACAACAAAGTTAGCCACCGCATGAAAAATGAAATGAACCTTACCGATGCGGAAATGCAGACACTGGTTCGTTGGGTGAATGCTGGTTCTCCAATTGATGGCGCTATGGATCCGCTAGCAGGACTTGAGTGGCCTGAAACCAAGTGGACTATTGCCGAAGAGTTGGGCGAGCCCGACCTGATTGTGAAGATCCCACCTCAGTCGATTCCTGCAACTGGTGTGGTTGATTACATGGATATACCAATCGATCTTGGGCTCACCGAAGATCGTTGGGTACGCGGCTCTGAAGTTGCTCCTGATCAGAAAGAGGTTCTTCACCATATCATCACTACCGTAATTCCTCCTGGCGGCGCGGAAGATCGTCAATCCGCTTTTATCAATGCAATTAACAGCCTGCCTGAAGAACGCGCGGCGGCAATTCGCGCCGAAATGTTTGCGGCTCTCGCCGCGGGTCAGTCTCCTGACATCGACAAGATTTTCCAGGAAAACCCGGATATCGATGTAGGCTCATTACTGGGTGGCAGCGATCCTGACCTTGGCTCGGTGGCCGGATATGCGCCTGGTAATAGCGTTTCCATTAACGAAGAAGGTGTCGGTGGCCTGCTCAAAGCTGGCACTACCCTGAGCCTGCAAATGCACTACACGACCTCTGGTAAAGAAGTGACCGACGAAACTGAAATCGGAATCTGGTTCTACCCTGAAGGTGTGGTCCCTGAAGAGCGCATGTCTGGCGGCGTTGGCAACGCATTTACTATTGCGATTCCACCGCAGGCAAAAGATCATGAAATGCGGTTAGTGACTCATGTCACTGAAGAAGTGGATCTTTATAGCTTAATGCCTCACATGCATTTCCGCGGTAAGCGTATGAAGTTTACTGCCAAGTACCCGGATGGCAGCGAAGAGTTACTCCTGTCTGTACCGGATTACGACTTTAACTGGCAATTAGCTCACGAGTTTGCAGAACCCTATCGCATACCTGCTGGCACTCAAATCATTGCAGTGGGCGCTTTCGACAATTCAGAACAGAACGCTGCTAACCCTGACCCTTCCATTGAAGTTAATTGGGGTGAGCAGAGCTGGGAAGAGATGTTTATGGGATTCTACTCATGGAAGAACATCGACCAAGGCGGCGGCGAGGACTAGCAAGAATCTCGTAGCAATATGGTTGCAAGAGAAGGCGGGGTCTGAAAAGGCCCCGCTTTTTTTAGCACTGGCAAAACCAATTGGGGCACTGACTTGTTTTCACTAAATACTATTGCCCTCTGGGAGGCGGTGGGGTCCAGTCGCAACTATCACAATTGGGATCCACATCATTTTGAGCCAATACCTCAAATATGAAGTCACGCCAGACCTCGTTTGGCTGCCAAACCGTATTCATATCTGCCTTGGCCTCCTCCACTGACACATCATCATAGATGACGCGATAAAGAAAACTAAACGCTGTAGCCCTGGCATTCACCTGACAGTGCAATAATGTTTTCTTATTGCGATTGCGTTCCATGGAGTCAGCGAATGCATAGAATTCATCCGGCAGGGGATTGGAAAAATCCACTGGCACCTGCATGTATTCCATTCCTAATTGTTTAACCAACTGATCTGCGTCAGGCAACGCATTGGGGTTATTGGTAAAAGCGATATAGACTATTCGCTCAAACCCTTGATCAGCAATCGCCTGAAATTGTTCGCGAGTGGGCTGTCCGGCACTGGCAAAACTGTCACTGTATTGTCGGAAGTTTACTATTTCCGCCAGCTCAGGAGCCGGTTCTTCTACCGCGAATGAAACTGGCGAAAATAGAGAAAAGGATATAATTCCCAGCAGTAATTTTTTCATTGTTGCTCCAAATTGTGCAAAATCATTTATTCGTTAATTGGATACATAGATACTATAACAAACGGAAAAAGTTATATCTCCCAGCTGAGGCGCGACGCAGTGTCGCACGGTTATGAAAGAAAAAATAGTAGACAGCAAACGTCATGCTCATACTTTTGGCCAGGATCTTAAGAGGCCAGGAGAATTTCGCACATTCATAGTAATCGCTTTAACAGCCAGCATGATGGTTGTCGAAATTGCCGCCGGGATTGCCTTTGGCTCGATGGCACTGCTGGCGGATGGGCTGCACATGGGCAGTCATGCGGTCGCCCTGGGAATCAGCGCTTTCGCCTATGTTTACGCACGCCGCCACGCTCATAATGAGCGCTACAGTTTTGGCACTGGCAAAGTAAACACCCTGGGAGGCTATACCGGGGCGATCCTGCTTGCTGTCTTCGCTGCCATGATGGCTTTCGAAAGTGTTCTGCGCCTGATCAATCCAGTTGAGATCGCGTTCAATCAGGCCATCTTCGTTGCAGTACTTGGCCTGATAGTGAATGGCGCTTCCGTGTTTATTCTTGATGTCGGTCACGATCATCACCATGACCACCATCATCACCATGACCACCACCATCATGACCATAATTTAAAATCCGCCTATTTACATGTGTTAGCAGATGCCGTTACCTCGCTATTGGCGATCTTCGCGCTTTTAATCGGCAAATACTTTGGCGCTGTATGGATGGATCCAATCATGGGAATTGTTGGTGCAATACTTGTAGCACGATGGTCGATAGGCTTATTGAAGACGACCAGTGCGATTTTGCTTGACGAGCAGGTATCGCTACAAACCCGCACCAACATTCAGGAAGCTATCGAAGCAGATGATAGTAATCGTGTAGTAGACTTGCACTTGTGGACAGTGGGTCCGGGAGTGTTTTCGGCAATCGTCTCCATAGTATCTCGAAATCCACAACAACCTGATCATTACAAGTTAATGATCGAAGAGCACATCAGTTTGCATCACGTAGTCGTAGAAGTGCACGCTTATGAGGAATAATACTTAGTGGTAAAAAAAAATGACGAACATGGTTTGCTCATGTTCGCCATTTCATTTGAGTTTTTCTTGGTTAAAGCACTATACGATTAGTCTAGTGCGATCTCCCTACTATCCACCCCATTTAAGAAAGTTTAAGAACTCTCTGCGGTTTTTAGGCCCATAAGTCAGAAAATTTGGTTGAGGATCCTCCTGATAAGCCAACTTTTCTTTCGTCACAATATCCGCAGAGGTTAATGCACGCACTTCTGCTTCATCAATGCCATAGGGGCGAGTGGCATTCAATCCAAAAATCTTGGCCCTTATTTCAGGAGTGATTTCCGGATAGCCATATCGATCCTGAAATTCTTCTGATATCTGAAAGGTTCTGAATGCCTGAATCTGATCCTGTGGTGAGCCATACCAGATTGAATCGGTTCCCCAAATTACATTGTTTTCGCCACAGTAAGTTAATAATTTGCCGAGGGAGTGGGCAGCATTATCCGGATCACGCATTAGCAGTCGCCAGGTGCTTCCTAATTCGGCATAAACATTCGAATCGGGCCCGACTTCGTTATCCACCAGAGACTGAATCAAGGTATCGATTCCATCACGTCCTGCTCCGTCTGCAAAAGCCTGCTCTTGATTGCTGCTGACAAAGCTGGAGTGATAGATCAGGAAATTCATGTCGGGAAACATTTTGGCCACGATTCCGATATCGCTGGATTGGCTATGCTCATAGGAGCGTGGACCAAACGGCAGTCCTTTATGGATACAGATATTACGCACACCCAGCCGCTGCGCTCTTTCGATCATCGCAACACCTATATCATCATGGAGAAAGTATCCAATACCGCCCGGGCCATATTGGGTATAGGTTTTGAAAGCCGAGATATCCCAGTTCTCCGCCAACTCGTCCATGGCCTCCAGATCACCTTCCTGATTGGGATTGACCCGCCCATGAATCATCAGACGCTTACTACCTTCTAACTCTGCGACTATTTCTCGTGTTTTCGCAGCATCCTCGATAGTGACCGGCTCGGTCTCACGCGTCGATGGCACAAAAGACAACACCATGATATCGGTGTCGCTATCCATAAAAATGTCTTTGATGAATTCACTCTCAGAGAGACAGCCCATGTAACCGCGATCACCACCGCTATTTGCTGCCTCGCATTGTGCTTTTTCCATGCCGGCATATGGCCTTGCATCGGGAGGAATACGGCTCAGCCAATCTCCTTCCGGATTTACATAATGCCCCTGCACGTCAAAAATAAACTCACCACCGCCAACTTCGGCATTCGCCGAATCATTATCAAGCGCACTTTCCTGGGTGATATCAAAGAAACCACCATTCTTTCCGTGATAGGCGTTGGCGTGATTCATTGCCAACAAAGTGCTGGCTGCGCCGCAACTGGACACAAGGAATTCACGGCGGGATTGGCCTTTGCGTTTCGCATTCTCTGTTGCCCACTCCATGGCGAGATTATTACCCTTTTGATTGCATTCCGATATCGGAAGCGGTTCGTACTCACCATTGGAAGTACTGTCGATTTTAATTGGAAGCCTGAGGCCTTCTTTATCGAGCGGATCTACTTTTGCCATTGTTATCGCCTCTTTTTCTTTTTCAATTTGTCGGATTCAGTTCCAGCTTTTCATAGAGTACAGACTCTATCTTATTGCGTGAATAGAATGCTGGAAATACTTTGTCGTTTGCCCACAGGTCAAAGAGATTGTCATACAGTGGGCTGTCTGGGTCGCCAACCTGACCGGGAGTATTCATGCCCAGGGTATTGTCCCAATCACGGGTATCTACAAAAATTCGAAATGAAGCACCTGAAGTCTGGTTATCTCCGCTGCCGGTATTACCGAGGGTAAATCCATTGCCACCTCTCGGCGCAGACCCTACATCCAGTCTCGCCCGTAATTCTTCATTCACCGCAGGCCCCAATGGGTGCCTTATAATTGCATGCTTGTAATCTTCCTGACCGTAAACCCAATCTTCGATATTGGGCCCCAGTTTTTCCCGCAGGTTTGCAACCCCTTCGGCCAGGGTTCTCAACAGGAATTCATCTCGTCCTTGAATGGGATCTTCGCCAAAATCTCCATCAGGTGCTAACAACATATCGATTGTGGTTTTCATCCCAATGGAAATATAACTCTGTGCATTCTCCGGCACTTTTAATAGTTCGATGTTATCCAAGAGTTGTCGTTCAAACGCTACATAAATACCTGCCTCGATTGAATTCTTATCCAGCACAAAATCCCAGTTCATCAACATCTGTCGCGCCTGTTCCACCTGGGGATTGTCTGCTTCCAGATCACGAAAGAAAGGGATCAGGGAGCGGGCAGGTATGGAAAGATAATCGTGTTGTAATTCAATCATGTCAGTCATGTTGAACTTACGACCGGAGCCCAGTACTTCACTACCTCTTGCCCAGCGGAACGGATCAGTCCAGGTATAGCCAATCGCATCAAGATAAGGGAAATCCGGCGGCGTGTAATTACTGTTTGAAGTTTCGATAAAACCACGGGCCGGATTATATTCATGGGGCTTCGCTTTTATTGGCAGATAACCATCCCATTCATAGCGACCATCACCGGACACCGGTACCATGCCGCTAAAATTTCGACGAATGGGTGCAATACCGACTGCCTGCCAGCCAATATTGCCGTCGCGATCTGCCCAGATCATGTTTTCGCCAGGAATATTGCTGTAATTGGATGCTTCCCGAAACTCTTCCCAGTTCCTGGATTGATTCATGCGTAAAGAAGCAAGATAGGGCGCGCCACCTACTTCCATCCATGCTGGTCTTACCGCATAGGCCAGGTTGTTTTCTCCATCTTCGTAAGCTATAGGTCCGTGGCGTGTGTATTTCAATTCAACTGTAACGGGATCGGCACCCTTGACATTGAATGTCTCAGTAATGATGCGCATCTCTTCCCACTGCCCGTTATAGAGATACTGGTTGGGATTAGACGCATTGGTTTCATACACGTAAAGGTCTTCGCCGTCCGTGTTAAATACAGTGAGACCCCAGGCGCCGTATTCATTATGACCGATGGAGATTCCCGGAATCTCCGGCTCACCACCACCGATTACATTCCATCCCGGCCCGATCAGATGTGCCCAATAGCGCAGGGATGGAACTGCCTGAGCACGATGAGGGTCATTAATCATCATGGGCCAGCCATCCTGGGTCAGGTCTCCACTTACTACCCAGTTATTACTGCCAATGTCATCAATACTGCGTTTTTGTAACTCCTGCTCTTCCTCAGTCAGGACTGCGGCAATACTCTGAAACGCGGAGTCGTCGTTGCGGTACTGCGCAAGTACGATATCGTCAGGTTGAAAACGGATACTTCTCCGGTAACTGTTGTATAAATGCAGAATGTCATTATTAACGAGAGAAACGCAGTTGATCTTTTCATCAAGAGTTAAAATTGGATCGTGGGGATGAAAGTAGCGTAGCTCTCTCACCTTATCTTCACCGATTTCACATACTGCTCGACCAGTAGCAAGCTCTAATCCGATATTGCCCAATAAACCCTGATGTCTGGAGATAACTACTTCTGGAGTCCAGTGTTTTGGTTGAATACCGAGTAGATGAAAAGGTAGTGGTAAGTCTTCTGGTTCTTGCAGCGCTTCATCAATGTAGGCGTTAACTCCGTCGACAAAAGCCGTGATAATTTCAGCACCGCGAGGATGGTAGTGATTCATCTCCTGGGTCATGTCGCCACGAAATTTGAAAAGTCGCGTGCCATGATCCCTGTCGATCGCTCTTGGTCCGAGAATTTCCGCAGTAGTACCCGTCGCCTGGGCACGCCAGATTTCAAACTGAAAAAGACGATCTCTTGCGGCGTTATACCCTTGCGCGAAGAACAAATCATGCTCGGTTTCGGCGTAGATGTGAGAAATTCCCCAGCGATCTTTCAGAATTTCCACGGGTTGCTCCAGGCCTTCGACATTTATGCGGGAAGCAGACTGAGCGAGCACAAAATTAGTAAAGATAAGCGCAAAGATTCCAATGAGAGCCTTGCGGAGGACTGCAATCATCATTCGACCCCTTCTTATTTTTTATGATTCCTGACACCGAGACGCCCATACTACGGGGCCTTCAGTAATTTTCACCAATTTTTCGTGAAAAGGATTCCAACTATACCCCAGAAGAGTCGAATCGAGCTATGGCTCACTCTTCCAATTCGGTGAGTAGATGCAGGGCGAGTTCGGCTTTTTCTGCTGGGACGAAGACGTGATCGTGGAAATGAGCGGCAACAACATTGGAGGGGATGCCATTGTTGGCAAGCTTATTCGAAACCGCAGCGGTAAATCCCACCGCATCAAGACTTGAATGTACGGCCAGGGTTATGCCTCTAAATACAGATTCGTATTGAAGCTGGGCCTTATCGGCAGAAGCTTTTGAAAGCAGAAGACTGAGGCCTTCTGCCTCCAGGAAACTACTCAGTGGATTAAGCTCAGCATAATCACCATAGCTTTTTCCTTCCACGGAGCAAAACACATATTCACCATCGAGTAATTCCGGTTGCATTAATGCGAGCAATTTTTCTAAATCTGTTTCCCCAGCCACAATAAATCCTAACTACTAATTACTAATCTAACTCTGCAGAGATTTCCTCATAGAATCCCGGAATGCTACGCTGCATAAATAACCCGCTCTCTGCCTGGGTCCAGCTTAAATTACCATCCCTGATTTCTGTTGGGGCATCATCTGCATCCAGGCCATTTCGAATTAGTTCAGCCATGCGATCTCGGACAGCTTCCATTTGATTGCGAAAATTAAGTACGTCTCTGCGATCCATCACAACACCGTGCCCTGGAATTGCAGTGTCAAAATCCAGGGAGAGGATATTGTTCATGGTACCTACCCAACCATGACTGGTACCGCCATTGCCATAATCGATAAACGGCGCAGTTCCGTGCAATAAATCTCCACCGTGTACGGTTTTCAAATCTGGAAAGTAGACAACGGAATCTCCATTGGTATGACCTCTACCCATGTGAAAAACCTGTACTTCCACACCCCCCAGAAATACCGAAGTTTCATCACTATAGACAACCCGCGGTAATCCATCCTGGTTGCCACGAATCATATTTTCCCGAGCATTTTTATGAGCGATAACTTCAGCGATTGGCAAAAAGCCAGGATTACTTCCGGAATGATCACCATGATGATGGGTATTAATTACATAACGCACTGGCAAACTGCTGACTGTTGCCACCAGGGATTGAATCTCGTCGAAATCCTGGGGGAATTTGTCATCGATCAGGATGACACCTTCTGAAGTTACGCGGACACCGATATTACCACCGGGCCCGGTAATCATGTGCAGTCCGTCTTTTACTTCTTCTATAGCCAATCGATTCTGTGCAGTCGCAGTGAACGATGTTGCGATACCTATTGCTAGAATGAAACAGGCGAAAAATAGACGACCAAGCACGGTTATTATTTTACTTATCATTGTTATCATCCTTTTTAGTCTTTCCTCGAAGGAAGCACATAATTACACCATCAATATTAGTGGTGCAATCAAAATTAGTCCGGAGCCGGGAAGGCATTTATAAAACTAAACGCCAACTCTGTAGAGCCATTATCACGCAATCAGCTGAGCTTTTCCTGAGCTTGCTCAATATTTGCTATTTCTCCTGCTGGAATCCACCTTGAAACTACAATGGCATTTACCCAATAGGATTAATAGCCAGATACTTGGGATCCTTCATCTCTTCACCGTAATTAATCCAATGAGTAGTGTAAGGCTCACCCAATTCTTCCAGCATCCAGTGGACTATGCCGCTCCGAGATTATGGATTTGTATAAAATTGGATATCACTCATAGCTACCCACTTAGTGCGCAATGGATTCGGAAAAACTGTACATAACAGTAACCCCTGCAACAATCAGAAGTATGCCAATTATCGCTGGCACATCGAGCTTCTGATTAAAGACTACCCAACCGATCAAGGTAATCAGGGCAATACCAACACCAGACCAGATTGCATAAGCGATACCGACCGGGATTGATCTTAAGGTTAAAGAAAGGAAATAGAATGCTGAGCTATAGCCAAACACCACGATTATCGAAGGAATCAATACAGTAAATCCTTCGCTCGCTTTCAGAGCAGAAGTACCAATGACTTCTGAAATTATTGCTACCAGTAGAAAAATCCAGTTTTTCATTTGTCGTTCCCGTGCTGATTTATCCAAGAATTGATTTGATCATTTAGATTACGCCTGGCATTTCAGGTTTCATTAGCCCATCGTGCAAACAGAGCAAGATGAACTGTCGTAGAGGAAATTGTTTGGGGAGGAGGACTATCTGGATGCTGCAAAGCGCAAGCATCACCACTTAGCTTGTCGTTTTTGGCATAGCTATAATCTGCAAAGTCTTTTTCCAATACCTGTCCAAACGCTGCCCAACAATCTGGCGCAGAGCCCAGGTAGAGTTTTATCGGCCCCTCACTTTCTGTGGCAACAGCACCGCAAGCCAGGCCGGCACTTTGTGCGCCCATAAATCAACCATATATTAATTAACTGAATTAAGACCCGCCTTCCCTTGCTTCTGATTCCATCGAAATACCAGGGTTAATCCGGGATCCAATCTGGATACCAAACCAGGCCATCGGTATATAAGCTGCAAGAATATCCGCTACTACAAACCATGTTGGTGCTGGAATCATAAAGGAATTAGCGACTCCGGCAATAAGGAACAACACACCGACAGCATAGGCAAAGATATTTTTGTTGCGGGCAGCTACGAGGAAAGCGATGACTGCGCCAACCAGGGTTCCTAAGGCATGAGCAAGAAAGGGAAAGATAAAATGCTGAACCTGAAATTGATCCATTGCCGCCGCAATGCTTTCGGCATTAGTTACATCGACACCAGCGGGAGCGGGAATTATTGAGGAACCAACCAGTATCAGGCCGATGTTCACAAGGCTACCAACAATTGCGCCGATTAAAATAGCGGCGATGTTTCTTGCGATACTTTCCATCATCGGCCTCTTATTGTTTATCGATTAATTGTAAATGTAGAAAACGGTTCCAGGTTGTCGATAGCATCTAAACCCAATTCAGGTAACCAGGCAAACTGTCTTACCTCGATACTATCTGTGCTGACATCAAAAATTGAAAATCCATTATTTTCGAGCGGATGTACTCTTTCTTCCACCTCCAGGTCAGTTGGTACCTGAGCACCAATGCCACGAACCCCGCTTGGCCAACCGGTTCCAGTGCTTACAGGGCCAGCCAGTATTGAGTGAACAGGATTATCAAAGATTAGTGGGCCGCTTCGAGTAATCAATCCAGAACCAATTGCATGCAAGTCGCCGGATACCATGATCGGTATGCGCTCATCCTGGTTCGCGATGCTGGATAAGATGCGCTGATGTTGTTGAAACCATCCTGGCTGCCAATAAGGTTTGGGATTTTCAATGCCAAGCTGGCCGCCGGGTTGCAGAAAATCGGGGTACCATTCACCCCACTTCCCTGCCGTCCAACCAAATGGTGTCGAAGGAATGTGTATTAAATGTCGCGTACTGGACTCATCTGCAGTTCTCGTCGCCATCCAGCGTTCAGTTTGTTCTTCGATAAATACAGCCGTGGGTCCGGCGAGCGTAATAAATCGACGACAATCATAGAGTAATAATTCAAGTAGCGATCCCCAGCGATAAGACCCATAGGATTCACTTAATCCGTTTACGGCAGAGCCGGCCAAATGTGTGGGACGATTGAGTTCCGGCAAATACTCGGGAAAATAAAGCTGCTGTGATGCCCTGCCTAACTGCGCAGTAAAATTACGCGGTGGAAAGGTAACAATGTCATCAGTGCCTTCATCATTTTCGAAATAGTCATGATCATCCTGAGTGAGAATCAGTGGCGTCGAACGAAAATTCGTGCTGTACAGAGAGGCAATTTGTTCATCAAGGCAGGAAGTCAGAGCTGCTTCGTTTGATGAACCAAACACAGGCAAATCTTCATCAAAACTACCATAGCGCCCCCAGATTCTCTCTCTATTAGCCTGGGCCCTGGCATCTCCGCGCCAACGTCGGGCAATATTCTGATCCCAATAAACCTGGTCACCAATACCTATTGCAAGATCGGGCACGAAGGACAGGGCTCGATCAAATAGTCTTTGCCGGATTGAAACAGGCAGATAACGCCAGGCGCCGCTCTCGGTTTGAGCGTTATCAGGCCCACCAGCACAACTGAATACCAACAATCGCATAGATTCAGCTTCAGCGCTCGCTGCTGGTGTCGTGTTTAAAGGCCAGGAATCTGCGTAGCGACTCCCCTGCTGTTGAAGGCTAAGCTCGTACTCTTGCGAACTTTCCAGTTCGTCCGCGCTGAACGTCCAGAATCGACCGAGGGTATCTGTCTGCATACCTTCAATCGCGCGCGATCCTACTCTTAATACCGGATTGCGTTGTGGCTCGACAAAGGAAACCTTTATTAAAATAGAATCATGATTAGTCAGGGGTACAAGGTGTTGGATCTGACCTCCAGACCAATTATCTGCTGCTGCGCTGAATGAAGGCCAGACTAAAGAACTCGTAAGTAGCCCACTATTGCGAATGAACTTTCTGCGGTCCATTTTTCTTCCTCGCTAACTCGGTACTGAAACCATACCAGAAACAAGGCGAACAGGACTACTGATTAAAGTACAGACTTAGCACAGTCTCTGGGTACCGGAAAGCAATGTGTTGGATATGCGAAAAGGTGAATTTGCGAGCCTTTCTGGCGGATCCCCGACGATGACTTTTGCGAAATCAAACGCTCGATCCAGACCAATAAAAACAGAATCGATTGCATTAGATACAGTTATCGCCCCATCATAAACACCAAATGTGTTTTCGGTCTCGGAAACAATTTCGACTTCATAGTCGGTTCCGCTAACTTCAATTTCTGCAATGTCAGTGGTGAAGCGATAATTTCTGAACTGTATCGCACCGGTAATAGTGCGCATCCGACCCTCGGCAAGATGTAATTCAACTCGGTCGGAGGGTCTATCTAAATACTGATAGTCTCTAAGCTGCAATTCTGAGGCGCAGTTAAGCGCCAGCAGTGCATTATCGGAAAAGCGTAACTGCAACCAGGCGTCACCGGAAGTCTCCAGGACATCACCTACTTTTATTCCATCTCTTCGCGCCAGTATGCGCCGCTCGCCTTCAACACCCCAGGCGTAGACAGTGCCCTGTAAGGCGACGACTTGAGCTGCATCCTTACCAGGTTCCTGGGCGAGACTGAGTACTGGAAAAAAGCAATAGACTAAAGTTAGTCTGACGAGGAGTCCTTTCATATCAGGTTTGTCGGCGAACGATGTGCAATCTAACAGCTCAGCTTTAGTTATGAGGCCGGCACCATTTTCCTTATTTTGCCGTCCCCTTTGGTGAGAAAATAAAGCTCACCCTGGGAATCGATACCGAGCCTCAGTCCCGCACGGTTTCCCCTTGAATAAGTATTTGGAAAACCAAGCGCATCGGCTACATTCCGTTCGACACCAAAAAATTCCACTCGTAATTCCAGAATCGTGGCCGGATTACCCGGCTCAAGGTTGTCTGTATCGATATAAAACACTCTGCCGGTCACCATGTCGGTAAAAACAAACTTGCCCAGCAATTCCGGAATTGCAGAGCCACGATAAACAAAACCACTGCTAATGGCATTGCCTTCATCATGATCGAATTGTGCAACAGGATAAGTGAATTCCTGTTCATCTTCGGGTTTCGGATAAACAGGATTCGGCCGCACACCACCGATGCCAAAGGCAGTTGCAAATGTACCCTCGCGAAGTCGCCATCCGTAATTGGCACCGGGAACTCCGATGTTAACTTCTTCGATTTGAGTTTGCCCGATATCGCAAATATACATAGTGCCATCAGAATCAAATGAAAATGCCTGGGCATGGCGTAACCCATAGGCCCAGATCTCGGGCGCGAAATCAGCGTTTCCTACGAACGGATTATCGCCGGGAATGCCATAGGCCTTATCCCCTTCCCCTCCCAATGGATCGATTCTGAATATTCCCGCCATGGGATCACTGGTGGATTGACCGAATTCCATCGGGTCATTTGCTCCTCCGCCATCCCCAAGGCTGCCATAAAGCATGCCATAGTCCGCATCACCAGGCGCAGCCGCAGGATTAAATGCCAGGGTGCCTATATTGTGATTCTGATCGAATTGTCCAATGCGAAATATTTCACGGGAAGTTCCGGCAAAAGAATTGGCAGCAGGATCATTAGTGGTCCATTCCCTGACAACACTCTCATGATTTTCAGCATTATCATCCAAATAGTCGGCAACTCCGCTATCGGAGGTCACACTAATCGCGGTATAAAACTTTCCATAACCAATAGCCCCTTCTCTGGCAAAGTCAGGATGGAATGCAACTCCCTGCAGGCCAGTTTCATTGGGAAACATGGAATCGTCAAAATCGATGTCGTAATCACGCATATCCAGGTAGAGTGATGGCTCTCCCCCGGATTCCGAAACCAGATAGAGAAGCCCGCGTAAATCATTGACTACCAATCGGCCCGACCCATCCGGCAGTGGCGTCATGAATTGAATACGCGCATAGGCAGCATTGGTTCTCGCGGGAGTAGCAGATTCAACCGACTGCGGAATTTGTACAAAATTTTCCAGCGCAACAGATACCGTTCCTTTCTGGATCTTTGCGGGAATCGGATCCAGCAGTGGTTCAGGCCGGGATTCCGCAGCGAGGAGAGGCAAACTAACCATCAGAGCGATAAATAATGGGCCGAGAGTTGTTTTCATGATTTTATTCCGTTTGCTAAATTACACACTGGAGTCGGGAATAGCTAACAAGATATCCTGAATCCCCACAGTAAGTAGAGTATGGCAATATCCAATTTAACCAGAAATAGTATCGCTTTCTAGTAGTACGAGATAAAGCACAACTCAAGAGTATTGATCCAACCTATTACATAGAGATGAGCAAGTAGATGTCTGACTCCGCCTTTTCCACACTTCAATACGAAGTCATAGATAACACCGCCAAAATAATTTTGGATCGTCCACCTGCGAATCTAATCAACAAAGAGATGACGCTGGAGTATCACTCCGCTTTAAAAAAGGCTGATTCAGATCCTGATGTTCG
Source organism: Gammaproteobacteria bacterium (assembly GCA_028818225.1). GTDB lineage: Bacteria > Pseudomonadota > Gammaproteobacteria > Pseudomonadales > Pseudohongiellaceae > UBA9145. The sequence goes on from JAPPOG010000062.1 coordinate 37,079, forward strand.
AGTAATAGTGCTCGCAGGAAATGGCAACGGGCTTTCCGGGGGAGTTGATCTCAACTATGTGGAGAACTTTGACTCCAGTGAAATGGAAGAATTCTTGCGCCTCTTTTACATTGGCACGATGGCGATTGTCAGGGGGCTATCCAAGCCGATAATTGCGGCAATACACGGTTATGCGCGTGAAGGTGCCTGCACACTCGCTTTTGCCTGCGACATGATTATTGCTGCCGACGATGCTGATTTTGGTTATCCCGGCGTACCTAACCTGGCCGCACCTCCGGGCATGCATGTGTGGATTTTGCAACGGCTCATTGGTCGCATGAAAGCAGCCGAACTCATCTTTACCGGAAAATCTCTTGGCGCGGCACAGGCCGAGCGTATGGGCTTGATTACTAAAGTAGTTGGAGCCGGCAGTTTAATGTATGAAGCAGAAAAAATGGCCAGCAAGATCGCAGAAATGTCTCCGCTGGCATTGAAGCGCACTCGCGATCTGCTCTATCAAATGGAAGATATGGATTTCCAGCAAGTGCCGGAAACCGCGGTATTAGCGCTGTCTTCGGCCTTCGACAGTGAAGACAGCCGCGAGGCTAGAAAAGCCTACATCGAGAAAAGAAAGCCTGTTTGGACTGGACGATAGTTAAGCAATCTCGTTATAGGTGTTTGAATTACTTATAAATTTGCCTGAATTGAGCTATTCCTGCAGCAGGAGTAGACTTATCTAAGCAACAGGTCTGAGAATCCAAAGACCTTTGTATCTTGTTTGATTGGAGTTTTTCACGTGGCAGTAAGCAAAAAGATCGCAAGACCCATTGTGTTAGCTGGCTTAGCTGCACTCACTCTTGCGAGTTGCTCCTTTCCCGGCATACGACTTTATGAAAGTTCAGACCAGGGTGAATCTCTGAATGTTGGCGAAGCAAAAAATGTTCATTTTTTCACCAAAGATCCTAATTTTGATACCGGGATTAATTTACAGTCTGGAGCACGCTATGCAATGGACATCAAGATACTGAGTTACTGGATAGACAGTTACATCGAAGAAAACGAAAACCGGGAACCATTGGATGAGCGCGGGTTTGCAAACAGCGTCATGCCGTTTGAATTTTTAGCTTCTACCAAACGCGTCAATGGAAGTCGCTGGTTTGAACTTATGTTATACCAATCTCGCTGCAGTCGTGAAAGTCTGCGCGGGGTAACAGAACTCGAAGTTGATGAAAGCGGTAGTTACAACTTCGTCGCAACATGTGACGGCGAACTAACCCTGTTTGTAAACGACAGTCATGGTTTTTATAGCAACAATGTAGGTTACGCTAATATAGCTCTGTCGCGGGTAAACTGATTGCCGTCACCTAGTTAAAAAGGGGGTGAACGATGCATACAGTACATCAAATTTTAAATCAAAAGCAGATCAACGAAATCTGGTTTATCGGTCCCGACGCCAGTGTGTTCGAGGCTATTCAAATGATGGCTGATAAGCGCTGTGGCGCATTGGTGGTAATGTCTGGCCCTGAATTGGTGGGGATTATCTCTGAGCGAGACTATGCCAGAGAGGTAATTCTTAAGGGCAGACAATCCCGGGAAACCAGGGTCGAGGAAATAATGAGCGCGAAAGTGCTTACCGTACCCTCCACCGAAAGTGTACAGGCCTCCCTGGCATTAATGACTGACAACCACATTCGCCATTTACCCGTTGTAGATGATGGTCGTGTGGCTGGCGTGCTTTCAATCGGCGATCTGGTGAAAGATATTATTAGCGATCAGCAGTCAACTATCGAACAGCTGGAAAGCTATATTCGAGGTTAAGCCGGGTATTCTGACACCTTAAAGCCACCCGTACTCGCAGCCTCAAAACTCAGTCGGCGATTAATGCAGCGCGGCTTTTCATCTTTTACGTGACTCACGTAAATCAGCCTCGTTTCAGTTTGCTCCGCAATCTTATCAAGTACGCCCAGAATCAAAATTCTGTGGTAATCATCAAGGCCCACACAGGGCTCATCAAGCACCAAGATTTTTGGTTGCTTGACCATTGCTCTCGCTAATAACACAAGTCGCTGCTGACCAAAGGAAATTTCATGGTAAAAATGATTATCCAGTGCCGAAATCCCCAGGGTAATGAGCCAGTCTCGGGCAACTGCGATTTCCTGTGTGCCGCTATCGTCATAAAGACCTACCGAATCGAAGAAGCCGGATACGACAACGTCCAATACTTTCCAGCCCTTGATGTACTTATTGTGAAGCTCATTAGAAACCACACCGAACCTGGCCTTGATATCCCAGACTGTTTCACCACTGCCCCTCTTGATTCCAAAGAGGGTAACGTCCTGCCCATAGGCCTTATGATTCTCGCCATCGATTAAGCTCAGCAATGTAGATTTACCACAACCATTTGTGCCTTCTATAAGTACATGCTGATCAGGCTCCATGGTCCAGCTGAAATCAGTTAGTACCTGCAATTCGCCATAACTGGCGTTGATCCGATTTAACTCTATCAGTGGAGAATTTCTATCTACCCCATCGATATTGGCTTTAATAGAATTTACCGGAAGCTTGTTCGGAATAGCAGGATGTTGATCCAACACTGCATTAAATGCTTTACCGGTTTCCACCTTGTTGCGATTCCCCTGATCAGCAATGGAAAGATTATTCATTACTGCAAGATGAGTGACACCAGGCAGAATGTCAGCCTGCCGTCTCGAAAGCTGAATGCTGGAAAATCCAGAATGAAGAAATTTTTCTATGCTTTTCCTGATCCGCTCCTGTGAATCGATGTCGATGCTTTCCAGGGGGTCATCAAGAATGAGCAATTGAGCAGATTTCGGATGATAAGCATAGAGAGCGCGCGCAATTAGCACTTTTCTAATCTGACCTGATGACAGAAAGCGAATACCTTTATTTGCAATTTGCCCGATATCGAGCTCGGTAATTAGTTGGTCCAAAAGCACTTGATCATGATGGGCTGCCCCTCTCGCGCTCCTGATCAATTCATCTACCAGGGTACCAGCATCCTGTGCATCTTCGCTGTATTCACTAATATCCAGGCGATTATCTCGACGCCAGAGCTTTTGTTGCTCTTCAAAAGAAACGATATGAAGGTCACGACGCACATCGAACCCTTCGGCATAACGAACATATTTGCCGGATTCAATTCGCTTGCCAGCAACCAGATTAGCCAATAGTGATTTACCACTGCCGTTTGGGCCAAACAAACACCAATGCTGGCCTTGCTCAATGCGATACTCCTGAATCCGCATTACCTGATGCCGGCCAATTCGACACAGCGCATTTTCAATAGCAACTAATGCAGCCATCATTTACCCAGGGGGTTAAGTTTTTTTAATCCATTAATCAATGTTTTTTGAAATCGCTGAAGCCAGGGGGTTGGCGGCATGTAAGCTCGTGCAGGCAGGACATAATCTGGAGTATCAGGAATCCAGATCGGATTGCGAAACCGCTTCATCAAAAAACGACTATAGAGAGGCGTGTAGTATTTACAGTCCTCAAAATAGCAATAAGTAACCTGAGAATGCCTGCTCCTTGATTGATTTATTTGCGGCGCGCCTCCGTGCAATAAATTTGCATGCCAGATAATAGCTTCACCTTTTTTAATAATCCCTAACTTGGGAGTTAGTTGTTCTCTTTCAATTAATCTTTGAATCTCTTGCTCATACTTCGGATAAAATGCATGGCCGCGGCCCAGACTGAAGCTGCGCATACTGTATTCTTTTAGCTTGTGACTACCGGGATAGTAGATTAAAGGCCCATTCTCTTCATCAATATCCTCCAGCGCTACCCAAACCCCGGCCATGAAACCACCCGGAATTGAATTGAAGTGCAGCGTATCGGAGTGGGGCAATTGCTCAGTGCCAATTGGGAAATTCAGCGTTTGGAATGGTTTCGCTTTTCTTCCAAATAATTGACTCAAGGCATTAAGTATTGACCTGTGCATGGCTAATTGCCTGATTTCGTCTACTTGTTTCCAGCCATCCTGAATCCGCACCCCGGAAACTTGTTCCTCCAATAAACCCCGATCATAAAGCGCCATCGTTTTCTGCACGATGCTATCTAACAAGTCTAAATTGAGACCAAAGTCCACTTGTAACAATCCCTCTTCTATGCAGGACTGTATTTGATATTCACTGAGCTGAAATTCTTCGTTGCTATGCATGATCAGGGGCGATTGCCCAGAGCTCTGCGCATTACTTCATGCTGAATAGTCATCATGTGACCTATGGACCGGCGCCAGTATTCCGCGTTGTGAGCACCGCGCGCTTGCATGTAGTCAAACGGGACATTGTTTACCATTAATAGCTGAGCTAGCTCACGGGCTTCAGCAATGAGCCCGTCTTCTGTGCCGGAATCTATGTAAATATGGGGCATCTGGCTTCTGGGGACGTTGTAAATAATCTCGAACGGATCGTAGGCTTTGGCCTGTTCCTCTGTTTCGAAACGCGTGCCTTTCGGAGTACGTTCGTCCTGGTTTGAGAAACCGGGGATAGCGATGATTTCTGCAATAAAAGCATCAGCTTCCGCAAATTGCATTTCTTCCTGAGGACTTCGCTGTTGTGTTTGTGATTCTAAGCCGGACGCAATAGACGCAGCACTACTTCGCGCATAACTCAGGGCGCCGCTGGTAGATCCGATTGAAATAAACATTTCCGGATGACGCAATCCCATTGCAAACGCTCCGAATCCTCCCATAGATAAACCAGAAATCGCTCGACCTTCTCGACGTGCCTCGGTACGAAAATTTTGATCAACGTAATTAATTACATCTTCAATAATGTGGTCTTCCCAGTTGTTTGTTTGACCATCCTCACTTCTGGCGTAATTCACAAACCAGCTATTACCGCCATCCGGTAGCACGAGAATTAAATCATCCAAATTGCGGGCATAGAATCCTGCTGCAAGATTACGCCCCCAAACCGTATAGTTCTGCATGTACCCATGCAACAAATACAGTACCGGGTAACGATTCTCGGTTTCCCAGTAATCACTGGGAAATACGATATCGAATTTCATCATGCGATCCACCGCAGTGCTAAAGAACTCGACCGTTTCCAGTCCCGGTGGTCGTGGTGCAGCGACCGGTTGCGCATTTTGTGCCTGGGCAACAGGACCTAGCAGTAGCACTAGCGCAAACATTACTCGCATTAAAATGAATAACTTCATGGTTTGTTCGTCAAGCTATTTCCAGACACAATTTATAGCATTTTTTAGAAGGCAGATCTCCCGCCATGCTATGAGTTAACACATGATATAGTTAGCTAATCAAGGCGATGGAATTTTTCGATTGAAGTTAAAGAAGTGTTTAATACCTGCCCTGGCCGGTTGCCTGGTGGGCTTTCAGACTTATGCCGCTGACGAATCAGGCCAGCGACTTTTTCTGGAGAATTGTGCTGAATGCCATCAGGAAGATGGCATGGGAATTCCAAATATATATCCTGCATTGGCCGGAAACGAGCTGGTTCAGGGGAGCGGTGTCGATGTTGCCCTGGTACTCATAATAGGAAGAGGCGAGATGCCTTCCTTCAGTGGTGCAATATCCAATGAAGATATGGCGAGTATAATTAATTACGTGCGAAATGCATTTGGCAATGAAGGTGAACTAATTAGCCCTGAAACTATCGAGCAACTTAATTAATTCTTACAAAGGTTTTAGTATGATCAAAAGAACATTGAAAATTGTTTCACTACATTTATTGCTACTTTACGGATTGCATATATTCGCTCAGGAAAGCGAGCGCACTGCCATCCTTGCCACCATACAAAAATTCTTCGATTCGATAGAGACACGTGATCGCGAATTGCTGGAGTCAATACTGGTTCGCGATTCGCTCAATATTTCAGTTCGAACATTAGCTAACGGTGATACCAATTTCAACATTATGAGCTATGACGATGTAGTCAACGCCCTGACCCGGCCTGGCAGAGATGCCCTGGAACGCTCCTGGGATGAGACCGTTTTAATCCGGGGAAATATTGCCGTTGTCTGGACGCCTTATGATTTCCATATTGATGGTGAGTTTTCCCATTGCGGTGTTGATTCCTTTCAACTAATTAAACAAGAAGGTCGCTGGCTGATCAGTAATTCCAGTTGGACCCTGGAAACGGAAGATTGTCCTGAGAGCCCCTTGGGCCCAATTGATTAATTTACTGACTAAAGGTTCTTACTCTTGAGCACCAGCATCTTTGCAACCTGCATATCTTCATAGGTGTAAGGTATACCTCCCACCCCGTAACCAGATTCCTTGAGCCCCGCAAATGGCATCCAGTCAACGCGAAATGCGGTATGGTCATTCACCATGACCGCTGATGCGTTCAATCTCCGGTACGCATACATCGCTTTATCAATATCCTGGCTCATTACCGAGGCCTGGAAAGAGTAAGGCACATCATTTGCCATGGCGACAGCTTGTTCGAGATCTTCATAGGCATTGACACTGATCACCGGACCAAAGACTTCATGCTTACGCAGAGTGACCTCTGCTGGTGGATTTAACAATACTGTCGGTTGATAAAACGCGTCGGAAATTTTCGCGCCACCACATATAAGTTTTGCGCCAGCTGTAACCGCTTCATCGACCCATGCAGCAACCCGATCGGTTTCTTGATGACGAATAATCGGACCGACTTCTGTTTTTGGATCTGCCGGATCCCCAATCTTTAATGCATTGGCCATTTCACCCAGGCGATTGGCGATTTCTTCCGCAATCGAATGATGGGCAAAGATTCTTTGTACAGAAACACATACCTGTCCGGCATGATAGAACCCTCCTTTAGCCAGGAGAGGTAGCATGGCATCAAGATCAGCATCTTCTGCGAGGATTACTGGTGCTGCACCGCCATGCTCCAGAGCACATCGTGTTCCTGGTGCCAGCTTACTTTTTAACATCCAGCCCACGGCACCGCTGCCAATAAAACTGAAAAAAGCTATACGTGGATCCGTAACCATATCGGTAGCAATATCATTACTGCTAACTACCACTGCCTGGGCATATTCTTCGGGAAGCCCCGCTTCTCTTAACAACTCAACAAATTTGAAACAGGACAGCGCTGTGTCGCTAGCGGGTTTAACGATTACCGGGCAACCCGAGGCAACAGCAGGGCCTACCTGGTGCACGATTAAATTAAGCGGATGATTAAATGCACTCACTGCCATAACCGGACCAATAGGTTCTTTGGAAGTCATGGCAAGACGATGCATTGACGCTGGATTAATTCCCATTGGAATTTCCATGCCATGCTCCGAACGCACGCATTCGACACAGTTCTTGACACCATCGATAGCACGAGCAACTTCAACTTGCGAATCGGTATAAGGTTTACCTCCTTCACTAAGCGCCAACATTACCAGTTTGTCGAATTGAGCCTCCATGAGCTCTGCTGTTTTTTCCAAAACAGCAACTCGTTCATGAACCGCCATCCAGCGCGAACGGTCTTTAAATAGTTGATCCGCATTATTGAGTGCGAGTTCCGCACCACGATCATCAACGCGCTCAACGGTTCCGACCACTGAACCGTCATAAGGCGATGTGATTTCTGCGGTATCTATCGCAGTTGAACCGGGGACCATAATTTTAAATGACTGCATTATTCACACCTGCTTTAATCTGAGCTTGTAGTTTAAAGTGCCTTCAAGTTCTTAAATAAGAAGCACCGTTTACATCGATGATGGTACCAGTAGTAAATTCTGCGCCATCGGAAGCTAAAAACAATACTGCGTGAGCGACCTCTTCAGGCTTCGCTATGCGATGCAGTGGGCTCTGTTGCCGAATCTCAGCCCCCTCTTCACCCATTAGTAATGCTTCAGTCATCTCTGTATGCACATAGCCCGGTGCAACGGTTCCGACAAAGATTTTATGGGGAGCCAATGAAATGGCCAAAGATTGACTCAGGGAATTTAATCCAGCCTTGCTGGCTCCATAAGCGGGTTGCGTGGGCTCACCGCGAAAAGCACCGCGGGAACTGACATTAACAATCCGACCTCCACCGTTGTCTATCATGTGCTGCGAAACGCAAAAGCTCATATTGGCAGGACCAATCAAATTGGTCTGCAATGTTTGCTGCCACGCTGCTTGCCAATCATTAAGACCTACCTTATCGACCTGGTGATCAATGCCTATCCCAGCGTTGTTTACCAGGATATCGATCTGACCAAGTTTCTTTATAACCTCGTCAACCATGCGCTCAGCATCATTGGCAATGCCCACGTCACCCTGAGTCATGCAATGACCATTTCCAAAAAGCTGGTCAACCGTTTTCTGTGCTGCTTCTGCATTAGATCGGTAGACAATGGCGACTCGTGCACCTTTGTTCGCAAAGGCCACCGCAATAGCCTGTCCGATACCTCGGGAACCACCGGTAATCAGCACTGACTTATCACTAAAATCCATTATGAATAACTACCCCAAGAGGTTATACAAAAGAGCGGAATCCACCATAGGCCATACGACCAGGATCGAATCCCGAATCAACAGAGGTCATTATTTCCGTCATTCTTGGATCAGCAGCGACTTTCTCGTTTGCCAAATCTCGAGCTTCCCTGGATTCGAATACCACCCAACCAAATAAAATTGTTTCATTTTCACCGGCCGCTAAAAGCTTGACGAAAGAACTGGTGCCTTCCAAATTCATATCGTCACCGACAAATTCCTGGTAACTAAGAGCCCCATGCTCCTTCCAGACTTCTGCTGCTACTTCAACAACACGTTTGTACTCGTTTAATCGATCCCGAGGAATTGGAAAAGCAAAGCCGTCTATATAATTAGCCATAAGCGCTCCGTTTTTTTGGATTTCCTTTTAATCAATGTTCGTGCGATTTATAAAAACTACGCATTCAACATTTTTTCAGTCACATCTCACAAGCGTAATGCACTCTCTTCAGTTGCAGCCCGGGGCGCGAGTAGTTTCCGGGCCGATGCCTGAATAGCCTCCTGTGACAACTGCAGTCTTACCCTCAAGGTCAAGACCATCTAATATTTCTTTTGGTTTTGATTTAGGAAGAAATCCAGAGCCGATCTTCTTCTGTGCACATTGCGTCATCTACGAATCCTGTTTCTAAAAATCAATCGGATGGAACAAACAGATTCAATCCTCCCTTGTTTGTCACTGTGCCTTGTCTGCCAATTTGCTCCGACTGGGTCATCGACAGCAATAGCTCTGCATCCACAGGTGTATTTGCCACAAATCTTTCATTTGATTGCGCTAGCCTGCCTATTACAATGCCTTTTTCAGGTTGTCCTTTGGCAAAACACACGGTGTAAGTTTCAATTACAGCAGGACCATCAGGGGTTTCTGTTACTTGCGGACCGGTCAACTCATCGACTTCCTGTTGGTAGTTCGCAGGATTCTCTCTCTGCCATAATCCTGCAAAAGGCCTGGCACTGTAAATTCCGGTTGCATGCTTGGATAAATAACCTCCATTAGCTGTCACCATGCCGAAATGTTCAGGATTAGCACGCAACCTGGGTAGCATTGCTGCCAGACCATGAGTGGAATAATTATTTCCGGGCCCACCGAAAAATGGCAAGCCACCGGTAACCGTAAAACCGCGCGGATCATCATAGTCCAGACCGAGTTCTTCGCAAGCAAGTTCTACCGCCGAAGGAAAACAGGAATAAAAATCGAAGCAGTTAATATCGCTCACTGAAATACCGGCCATAGCCATGGCATGGCGTGTGTTAACACCAATCGCTGGCGCCGAGTAATAGTTCACTCGATCCGTGACATTTATTTTTTCATTGGCTTCGGCACAGCCATGCAGAAAAACCCATTTAGCTGGATCGATTCCCAGTTCTCTCGCTTTACCTACCGATGTCAGCACTACCGCAGCACCCTGATTAACACTATCCATAGCATTGACCCATTTGGGATAGGGAAAACTTATCCAGCGATTTTCCGGCGTTACCGTAATCAGTTCTTCTGCAGTCCTGTATTTGCCATAAAAAGAATAAGAATTATTTGCTGCAACCGCCGAGAATTTTTCAAACAAAGCCCCCATTTTTCGCATATGGTCTTCGATACTCAATCCCTTGTGATGGCGCAATGCATTTTCAAACAAAGGGTAGGTTTGAATCGGTATACCAACGCCATGGGCAAACTCATGGGGCGTAAACAGTTTTTCACCCAGCCCTCGATCATCCAGCGAACCTGCATGCTGTTCCTGCCAGTCCAGCATGATGTCATTGCGCATTGCAGTTTGCGCTGTCTTTATCGCTTCTGATCCCGCAATTAGCGCTACTCCCACTTCGCCCTCAGTAATACGTTCGGCTAATTCATTGATATATTTCTGCGGTGTGTTGCCACCTACATTGCCGTAGATTGCATTGGCAGGATTCGCACCGATGCGCGCTGCCACGGCACGGGGTGGATTTTCCGCGCGACCAAATGGTATTTGTAAGCGCGGCCGATTGGTGGAGTCGGGGAAAATGCGGATAGATACAATTGTGTCAATATGCGCTGCCAGCGCATCACCTATCCCTGTATCAGCTAGTGCCGCTTTCGCCGCTTCGCCGGCTATTCCCATGGGTGCTTGCGCTTGTTCCGGAATAACATCCTTTTCCGTGAACTGGCCTCCACCGACCACGATTGGTGTTGAATCTTCCACTTATACTTCCCAATAAATTATTGAATCAATATCTAACGCTGGAAAATAAAGTCAGGGGAAAAATTATGCAAGGAGATACTATGTTCATTCTTGCTAGACCTCCCGCTGACTATATTCAATACAAGAAAGGATTGCTGTAGATAGTAGCGCTGGTGTTAGACTCTATTTGTTAATGATTAAGTGGCTAAAAGATGTCTCTAGATCCTCAAGCAAAAGCACTATTGGAAGCAGTTGAACAATCAGGCGCCCCACCCTTCAATGCCTATTCGGCACAAGAAGCACGGATAGTTTATGATCAGGCCAGCGATCTGGTTAGAGGCGATCCACCTAAGCCTTTCAGTATCGAGGAAATTGAAATTCCAGGAAGCGGCGGCTCTATACCAGCATGGATTTACCGACCCTCTGAACAACCCCGCTTTCCCATCCTGGTTTATTTCCATGGTGGCGGCTACACCATTGGCTCACTCAAGAGTCATGACTGTATCTGCCGTGGTCTGTGCGTGGAAGCAGAGTGCATAGTAGTCTCTGTCGATTACCGACTGGCACCGGAAAATAAATATCCAGCGGCAGTGGAAGATGCATGGGATGCTGCAAGATGGGTTGCTGCAAATGCAGTAGCGCTGGGCGGGGATCCTGACAAAGTTGCGATTGGAGGAGACAGCGCTGGTGGCAACCTGACCGCTGTAGTTTCTCTTCTGGCAAAAGAAAATGGCAGCCCAGACTTCGTGTTTCAATTGCTGGTCTATCCCGGCACTGATATGACTTGTTCATTCGAGTCGCACAATAAATTTGGCAATGGCTACCGCCTTACTAATGAATTAATAGCATGGTTTTATGCTCATTACTTCACGGAAGGCGATGACATCACGCATTGGAAAGCTTCTCCTCTTAATGCCGAAGATTTAAGCGATTTACCTCCTGCATTTATGATTAGCGCCGGATTCGACCCACTGCAGGATGAAAACAGGGCCTATGCAGAAAAACTGAAAAGCGCTGGAGTATCAGTAAAACATTCTCACTATGGGGGTATGATCCATGGGTTCCTGACAATGCCTGGCGCACTGGATAAAGCCAGAGAAGGAATCAACGAGTGCGCCCAAGAATTGCGAGATGCATTCAACAGCGACTGAATCTATTTTGTCACTTATTCATTTTAAATTTACACAGTGGATTACTAGAAGACTGAATCATGAACCACAAGGCTAGATTAATACTCCTATGCGCTGCACTGCTTGTTAGCACGAGTGTGTTCGCGCAATGTGATCCGAATCGCACTGGTGTAGAAAACGCCCATGGTTTCGTTTTTGCGGACATCAATGAGAACGGAATGAAAGATGCCATGGAACCAGGAATCGCCTCTATTCCGGTATCCAATGGCTGTGAGGTTGTCTTGAGTAATTCGGACGGTAGCTACTCCCTGAGCGTCGCGCCAACAGAAGTGCTTTTTATCAGTAAACCTGCCGATTTTCAGATCCCTGTAGATGAATTCAATGTGCCACAATTCTTCTATCGACATTACCCGGAGGGTGTTCCTGCGCAAATAGCTGGAACTTCGGTGGAATGGTTATGGCCGGTATCGGAGGCCTCAGGTCCTTTACCGGATTCGGTAAATTTTCCATTAGTTCCAATTACTGCTGTGAAAGAAGACTTTCTTGCCCATGGGTTTGCCGATACCCAGGCTCAATATGAAAACGGTCAGGATATGATTCGTGAAGAACTGGTGAATCCCTTGATTGGTAATCCATTCGAAGTCGAATTTGGCCTAACAGTGGGCGATGTGGTATTCGACAACCTGGCGCTATACGATCGGCACAAAACCATGATGGGCCTGATGGATATCCCACAATGGTATCTACCGGGCAATCATGACATGAATTTCGAATCGCCCAATGCAAGATATGCCAATGAGACCTACATAAAACACTTTGGCCCCACTTACTATTCCTTCAATTATGGCAATGTGCATTTCGTAGCACTTAATAATGTTGAGTATGCCGGTGATGGCAGGGAATTCGATAGAGGCGTCTATCGTGGCTATATCAGTGATGTTCAACTACAGTGGCTACGCAATGATTTGGCTCATGTTTCTCCTGATAAACTCATCGTAATTGCCAGCCACATACCATTAATTGCTGAAGCAAGTGATGGAGTTTCTGCTGTTCTTACCGGTCCTGGCACCGAAAACTTTTCCGAGTTGCTGGAGATTCTTGAACCATTTGAACACCTTTACGGCTTGGCGGGCCACGACACCAGTAATAGCTTTAAAGTAGAAGTTAATCATCAACATGGTTGGAATGGCAGACCCTGGATAGCTCACACCTTGGGAGAAGTTCGAGGCAGCGGCTGGACCAGGGGACCGAGAGATTTTCGTGGCGTACGTGATGCGATGATGGAAGACGGCAATCCTAACGGGTTTTATGTTTTGCGCTTTAATGATTCAAGCCTTATACCTGAATTTATCCCCTTCCCTTCCAGCGCAGATGGAACCAATAGAATGAGAGTTGTGCTGGATCCACCACTCATCCAAATCGAAACAGGAAGCGTTCAACGGGGAATTCTGCAATCCAATACAAAATTAGTTGTTAATCTTTTTGATGGCGGCATACGGGACCAGGTCTGGGCATCAATAGATGGCGGAGCGCAACAGCAAATGATCTACACTTTGAGAACCGACCCTCTGGTCGAGAATTTATATCAAGAATTCTTGAATAGCGATGACGCTTATCCAACCCCGGATCGATCGGCACATATTTGGGAGTTACCATTACCAGAGGAATTAGGTGTCGGACTCCATCATATTGTCGTAAACAGCACGGATGAATTCGGACAAACCCGGCGAGGCACTCTCACCTTTGAGATTGAGAACAATTAACTGGAATTATAGCCAGCGCCTTACCCGGCGCTTGTATTCCAGGTATTCCTCACCAAACTTTTCTTCGAGATAGCTTTCTTCTTTCTTTATAGCTATGTGATATACCAGTATGGCACCGGGAATGGCAGTTAGAACTATCCACAAGCTGTTTACTGCAACACCAATGCCGATGTTAAACAGGCAGAATCCAGTGTAGATGGGATTACGGGACCAGCGATACAAACCAGTGGTAATTAGTTGTGTGGTTGGCTTCCAGGGCTCAATTGCTGTACCTGCTCGTTTGAAGACAGCATTCACCAGTATAACCACAGTCACTCCGAACAGGGTAATAGCGATACCTATAGGCTGAAAAGATTCCGGCACCCCCATTCCAATAGGCCACAAGTAGTTCAGCCCTACTCCGACAAGTATCAGAATGACAAATAGCAAAGGTGGCGTAAATTTTACTGCCGCCCCTTTTATGTCCTGTGGGTTGTTGCTAGCTATCGATTGTTCGATTTCATCTGCCATAGGCTCAACCTACCAAATATTCAGAATAGAGAACATTAGGCCAAAATCATAATCCCATCTCAAGGATATAAGCAGAAAACGAGAGAGATGATGGCATTTAAGGCAGCACTATCTGTGCGCTTTGTAGTTGAACCTGAGTATCTTTAAGGCTCTATCCGGAAATCTGTCTTTAAATTCTTCTGCTGCGGGTATCGATTCGACGAATTCTGCAGTTGGTGCATATTGGGCAAATTTATCCAGGAGAAATTGCTGTCCGAGGAATGGACTGTTCAGGGTAGCAATAATTTCTGCCTTATCATGGCAAAGCTTTGCCAGTTTCCTTATTACCGCACCATAGTTCTTTTCCACATCAAACCCCCGACGCTGTCTTGTCGGCGGATCAATTATCACCAGATCATAGCGGCCAAACTGCCTGATTCGACCCCAGGAGGTAAACACATTGTAGGGAATCTGATTAACCAAACCACAGTCTTGCTGATTATGCCTGTGGTTTTCCAAGCCCCAGCTTATACTGCTCTTGGATATATCCACATTGGTGACTGCGCTGGCGCCGCCGGCTAGGGCCGCAACAGAAAAAGAACAGGTGTAAGCAAATAGATTCAGGACATTTTTGTCTTTGCTGTTTGATTTGACCCAGTTGCGCAAAGGGCGCATATCAAGGAACAACCCACTGTTCTGTTGTTTACCCGGGCGCACCTCAAAAAGCAGCTGATCTTCTCGTGCCAGGATTTTGACAGGCATTACACCTTTTAGCATTTCCGCCGGTGCACCAGACTCATAGCGCTTTTGCAAAACAATCCCTTTGACCTGGGTATGGCAATCTGCTGCTTCGATGTTTGCCAGCAAATGATCAACATTCGAAATAGGATCATAGGCAGTAATAAGCAAAACCGGGGCGTACCAGTCCAAGCATATATGCTCAAAACCTGTATGGAACTGTCCACGACCATGAAAAACTCTTCGCGCTTCCACCTGTTCTTGCTGGAAGAAGGAACAGATGGCAGCTTTAAGGGGGTCAGGCATTTACGTTGTCTTCAGCTATCAAATGATCCATGTCGCCCTGCTCCGCCAACCAAGCGTTCTGCCCCAGCCTGAAACTGCCGCCAACGCCTGTTAATACGGCAACTCGAGCTTCATCGTCACTTTCAAATGCCGCGAAAGCAGCATGGAATCCCTGCATGGTTGCGATATTGCACATATTTCTACCTTCAGCGCGATTCATCGATACCGTGGTTACCGGGCCATTTTTATCGATTAGTACTGTAGACTCAGTCATGATTATTCTCTCAACCTAGAACACTGTATTCTTTAGTTTTACTATTCAGTTAGTGAAGGTAAGTTTGAACTGTGAAACAGATTACACCAGCGTGAAGGAATGCCAAAACAATACGATTATATAATTGTCGGCGCAGGCACCGCGGGCTGCGTCCTTGCCAATCGGCTATCCAAAGATTCCAATAATGAAGTGTTGTTAATGGAAGCCGGGGGTAAAGACAACTACTTCTGGATCGATATTCCCGTCGGTTACCTGTATACAATTGCAAATCCCAGAACCGACTGGTGCTATGAGATAGAACCTGACGCCGGACTTAATGGCAGGACTATTGGATACGCCAGAGGGAAAGTGTTAGGTGGCTGCTCTTCTATTAATGCCATGATCTACATGCGTGGCCAAAAGAGTGATTATGACTATTGGGCATCGCTTGGTAACAGAGGTTGGAGTTGGGATGAAGTCTTGCCAGTTTTCAAAAAATCAGAAGACTATCAGCATGGCTCCGATGAGTTCCATGGCAGTGGCGGCGAACTTCGAGTGGAAGAACGCCGAGTAAACTGGGAAATTCTTGACGCCTGGCGAGACGCAGCAGAAGAATGTGGCATTCCCAAGATCGAGGAGTTTAACCGGGGTGACAATTTTGGAAATGCCTACTTTCAAATGAACCAGCGCCGTGGTTCTCGCTGGAGCGCCACTAAAGCCTATCTGCGACCAGTGCTATCCCGCCCTAATTTAACTGTATTAACTAATGCCCATGTGGAGAAAATCGCCTTCCATGAAAATTCTGCCAGCCTCACGGCTAAAGGCATTCATGTCCGCGTCGGTGAGGAAAAGTCACAATTAATTCAGGCTAATAAAGAAGTCTTGCTGTCAGCGGGATCCATTGGATCCCCGCAAATCCTGCAACTATCAGGCATCGGACCTGGCAAACTGCTTAATGAAAAAGGGATAGAAATGCGATTCGATCTGGAGGGAGTTGGTGAAAACCTCCATGACCACTTGCAGGTTCGCAGCATCTACAAAGTTGAAAACACCGTCACATTGAATCAAAGAGCAAATTCGTTATTCGGCAAACTGGCTATGGGGCTGGAATATTTTCTATTAAAGACCGGGCCGTTAACCATGCCGCCTTCACAACTGGGCGCTTTTGCTAAAAGCGACGAAGGGCAAGCTTCGGCAAATATCGAATGGCATGTGCAGCCACTGTCACTGGACAAATTTGGCGACCCATTACATCCCTATAATGCAATAACACCTTCCGTCTGTAATCTACGCCCTGCCAGCCGCGGGCATGTTCGCATTAAGACAAGTGATCCCACTGACTATCCAGCAATATCCCTGAATTACTTGTCAGCAACCGAAGATGAGGAAGTTGCAGTAAACGGCCTAAAATTTACCCGAAGAATTATGGCATCCAACGCCCTGCAAAAATTTAATCCCTCTGAACTCAAACCAGGCCCAGAGATTCAAACAGACGAGCAACTGCTGGATGCAGCCAGAAACCTGGGCACCACAATTTTTCATCCTGTAGGAACCTGCAAGATGGGCAGCGATGACAAGTCTGTCGTAAACGACAGACTGCAGGTACATGGTGTTGACAGATTGCGCGTCATTGACGCATCAGTCATGCCACGTATTACCTCAGGAAATACCAATGCTCCAACTGTGATGATTGCCGAGAAAGGCGCCGAATTTATTCTGAAAGGAGAAACCTGATTGTGATTTTTTACTATGCCATTCAAACCGTTTCCGTAGCTACCCAAATCGCCCTGGAAGAAGCAGGTGCTGAATACGAAGAAAGGCTGATTGATTTCAGAACTACTGAACAGAAATCAGAAGAATACCTGAAGATAAATCCAAAGGGTCGAGTTCCAGCATTGGTTACGCATCAAGGCATTATCACCGAAACTCCGGCATTACTGGTTTTCGTTGCACAATCTTTCCCCGAAGCAAATCTTGCGCCGCTGCATGACCCTTTTCAGTTTGCCAAACTACAGGAAATTAATAATTACCTCTGCTCAACAGTTCACGTCAACCATGCTCATAAGATGAGAGGCAGTCGTTGGGTTGAAGATGACGACGAACAGTCAAAAGCGGCAATGACAGCAAAAGTACCCAAGACAATGCATGAATCATTCGATCTGGTGGAAAAAGAAATGTTTGTTGGCCCTTGGGTGCTGGGCGAGAACTTCAGTGTATGCGATTGTTATATTTTTTGTATTTCGAACTGGTTAGCGGGAGATCAGGTCGACCTCAAAGATTTTCCAAAAATCTATGATCACCATTTGCGTATGCGAGAACGGCCAAGCGTACAAAAAGTCATGGCGATTCATAAACTCTAGCCTTCTTTCTTTTTATAAAGTCCATTAAACCACGGATCCCATTGCTCACTGTCGTGATTGTATTGCTCAAAAAACTGCCGCACTGAACCATCGGAATTTGGTATCCAGGTGCCGCGGAAATCCCAAACTGCTCCGGCGAAATTATAGATGCTACCTTCCAGTACCATGGCTCCTGCCCTTATACCGCCGACGATATCGATTGAGTAGCGGCCAGCGGAAACCCACACCTGGCGCCATTCGTTGGTCACAGGATTGAAGTAGTTCAGACTGGTACCCGTATCACCCTGAGCACTGGTCCAGCTCTCCATGATCATGCAACCAGCCTCCATTTTCTGGATACTGTTTTCGCCCACCTTGATCGTACCACTGCTCTCAAATACCTCCCATTCTCCTACCCAAAAATCAAACTGATCGAAACCAGCAAGAGAGTCGCAGCCTATTTCCTGGGATAAGACGGTATTGCTGAGAAGCAGTGACAAGAGCGTTAAATGCAGGAATTGGCTTTTTTTCATCAGGGAAATCTCGAAGCGCAGAAAAATTAATTCCTTAGAATCAACATATTACAGTGGACGCGCCCCACGCACCAACGGGTGGAAAGAAGAATTTGCAATACTTCAAGGGACTTGGCAACCTTATGCTGTCTCTAACTAATATCAGAGGATTGAGTATGAAAAACCGCATCTCATCGGCTGTTCTTATAGCGCTCTTTTTCAGTCTTTCGTTTAGCTTGAACGGCGCAGAGTTTGAGCGAGTAGGGACTTATGATTTCCCTTCGACGCTTGCACCCGAAGCACAAGAACACTTCCTCCTGGGAGTAGGCTATCTCCATAGCTTTGGCAGTACCCAGGCTCAGCGGGAATTTCGCTTGGTCCAGGAACTTGATCCAGATTTTGTGCTGGGTTACTGGGGTGAGGCATTTACCTATCAGCATCCATTCTTTGGACCAAAGCATGATGGCCCCGGCGAAACTCTGATGCGACTGGGTGCCACTGCTGAAGAACGCCACGCCAAGGCAAGAAATGATAAAGAGTTGGGTTTCCTAAAAGCGGCCGAAGCCTATGCTCTTACCGTAGGTGATATGCCAGAACGACGCGTCGCCTGGAAAAATGCCATGGCTGAGCTGTATGAGAAATATCCTGAAGATGACGAAGTAAAAGCTTTTTATGCAGTATCGATTCTTTCTGCTGCAGGAGCCTCAGGTGACATGGCGCCTCGCATGCGGATGCAAGCCGGCGCACTGGCTATGGAACTCTTTAAGAAAAATGATAATCATCCAGGTGCTGCACATTATGTAATTCACGCTTTCGATGATCCGGAACATGCCCCGATAGCGCTGGAAGCCGCCTTCAAATATGCAGACATTGCTCCTGCCGTTTCCCATGCGCGACACATGCCTACTCATATTTTTATTCAACACGGCAAATGGAATGAAGTAGCGCTGTGGAATGAATCTGCCTATCAAGTAGCGCGCGAGCTTTGGCAACCAGGTGATGCGGTTGGCGAGCAAAACCATGCCACTGATTGGGGACAGTATGGTGATCTGCAAATGGGGGACGTAGCACGATCCGAACGCTGGATAGCAAGAGCCGAAGAAACCCTGAGCGAAAACCCCGGTGATACTCGCTCAATCAGCACTCTCAAAACAGTAAAAGCTCGACACATTATCGAAACCGAACAGTGGGAGTTACAGGAAATAAATGACGACCTGTCCGGCGATCAGTTGCTGGCCTTGGGTCTTAGTGCAATTAACCTGGGTGATGCTGAATTGGCGCAACAAGTGGCCGATCGAATGGCAGTCCTGCTTGAAGAAAGCCCAAACAACAGCGCTTTGAAAGTTGCACACTTAGAAGTGGCCGGTTTGTCCCAATTGTTAGGCTCTCATGATTCGAGTGGTCCCGTTGCCATGCAGATGCAAGAGGCAGGAATAGCAATGCTTGATGAGGCCGTTGCACTGGCTAATGCTGGCCCGCTGCCGCGCGGCGCCGCTACGCCTCTCAAACCAGCGCATGAAGTCGCAGGTGATGCCTATCTGCATGCGGGTAATGCTGAAAAAGCGGCGGCACTTTTTGAACAATCCTTATTACGCACTCCAAATCGTCCCCATTCACTCATAGGCGCAGCCCGTGCCTATGACCAGATGAATGAGGTTTCCAAAGCAGCAGACATGTACATTGCCCTGCTAGGTATATGGAACGACGATAGCCATCCTGCAGTTCAGGAAGCGAAAAAGTATCTTTCATATAACTAAATGGGTTGGGCAAGATGACCGAGAAGAAGCTTGAAAAAGTCGCTGGCAACGGGCTCATTAGCCGGCGGCACTTATTGGGCATGGGAGCTACCGGAGTTGGATTAGCGGCGTCGAATAGTGTACTTGGCCAGAATTCTGGTATTAACTTCGAGATACCAGGATGGTCCCGCACTCCTGGACCCGGCCCAAGCAATTACGGCAGTCGTTCCAGATATACTGCAGCTGTTCAACGCTCTACAGCGTTTCAAAACCCTACCTATCCCGGAGGCGGCGCGTCCCGATCTCCATTGCAACATCTGCAGGGAACCATCACCCCAAACGCGCTCCATTTTGAAAGACATCATGCTGGTATTCCAGACATTGACCCGGCAGGACATAAACTGGTCATCAATGGATTGGTGCGCCAGGCTCTGGCTTTTAGCTATGAAGATCTTCTGAAGTATCCAATGGTTAGCAGCGTCTATTTTCTCGAGTGTGCCGGAAACAGCGGTGCCTTGCTCCGCGGTGGAAATGAAGACGGTACCGCCCAGAGTATTCACGGCCTGGTATCTTGTGCGGAATGGACAGGTATTCCCTTGTCGACCCTTTTAGATGAAGCCGGAGTGCTGCCTGAAGCGAGATGGGTGGCTGCAGTGGGAGCCGATGCCGCCAGCATGGGAAGATCAATACCAATCGAAAAAGCGCTGGACGATGTTATGGTTGCGCTGTTTCAGAATGGTGAGCCGGTAATGCCAGGGCAAGGATATCCCATGCGCTTGTTCGTGCCAGGATGGGAAGGAAACATCAGCGTTAAGTGGTTAACTCAAATTAAACTGACCCGTGCCGCTGCTCAATTCAGGGATGAAACAAGCAAGTATTCCGACACTCTGCCGGATCGTTCCAGTTACCAGTTTACTTTCCCCATGGGAACGAAATCCCTGATTACCTCCCCCTCGGGTCAAATGTCCCTGCGTAATGCAGGAATTTATCAGATCACAGGTATAGCCTGGAGCGGCAGTGGCAGCATCAGTCGAGTTGAAGTAAGCGCAGACGGCGGCCAAACCTGGGCCGACGCATCGATACAGGGATTACAACTTGATAAGGCGCTGACTCGTTTCACCATCCCATGGGAATGGAATGGCGGTCCGGCAGTGCTGCAAAGTCGAGCTACGGACAGCCGAGGCAATGTCCAGCCGACTCGAGATGTCATTCTGGCAGAAAGAGGCAACATTAGTTTTTATCACAACCACTGTATTCAGAGTTGGGCTGTAAGTAATTCCGGTGAGGTAACAAACGTTTATGTATAAGAAAATAGTTTTTCCCCTATTGGCAATTTGTATTGCTTTAAATTCTCTGGTTGTTAACTCGCAAGAAAGAGTGCGCCTTGGCACTCCCATTTCGGAAGCTGATCTTGAGGGATTTGACCTGATAGCTGAACCCGATGGATCCGGTTTTCCATCGGGCGGCGGCACAGCCAGGCAAGGAAAGGCAGTTTATGACATCAATTGTGCCGTTTGCCATGGTGCCAATGGTGAGGGCACTTCAGGTAATACCATAATTGTTGGTGGCGATATGCAATCTGAAGGACCTCCCCTGCGAACCGTAGGCAGTTACTGGCCTTACGCCAGCACGGTTTTCGATTTCATTCGCCGCGCAATGCCGGCAACAGCACCCAAGTCGCTTACTAATGCGCAGGTATACCAGGTAACTGCCTACATTTTGTTTATGAATGGCATTATCGGTGAAGACACCGAGTTAAATGCCAATACCCTGGTAAATATCGAAATGCCGAATGCCGATGGCTTTGTCGATCGTAGTCATATTCACTCAATAGAATAAATTTAAGGTACGGAAAAGGGCGCTCAGACGCCTTTTTTCTATCGCGAGATAATGCTGGCAGGAGCTAAGGCAAACCCCGATTAGCTGAAAACATCACCTTCGTCAGGAAGAATTGCTGCCTGCACCAAAAAGCACTACGGAATCAGCCAGACAGTAATCCGTCACAGCACAATCATTCAATTGCGCTAAATCAAACTCCATACTAAATCCGATTTACCCTAGGGAATTCCGGTTAGCTTCTGGGTTAGAATCTGCAAATCGCACTACTTGTATAGCTCCAGATCATGATCTTCCAGCAATTGTTTGAACCTCTCTCCAATTCTTACACCTATCTATTTGGCTGCGAAGAAACTGGCAAGGCGGTATTAGTCGATCCGGTAGTGCCTACACTGGAGAGAGACCTTGAAGCGATCAGCAAGCTGGGCATGAAGCTAGTCTCCACGCTCGAAACTCATATCCATGCAGATCACATTACGGCGGCATTAGCTTTAAGAGAAGCTGTTAATTGCAAGATTGGTTTTCCCGCAATCGACAATCTTCCCTGCGCCGACATCCATATAAAAGACGAAGAACCGCTGCGCTTTGGCTCAATTGCGATAAATCCAATCTTCACCCCGGGACATACTGACGACCATTTCAGTTTCCTGGTAAACGATAAGTTGCTTAGTGGCGACAGCTTGTTAATTGATGGCTGCGGTCGAACAGATTTCCAGAATGGCGATGCAGCAATACTTTATAGAAGCATTACGGAAAAACTGTTTAGGCTACCAGATGAAACTCTGGTCTATCCTGGTCACGACTACAATGCCAGATGGGTATCCAGCATTGCCCAGGAAAAAGCGAGAAACTCCCGAATCGCCATTGGCACTTCAGAAGCCCAGTTCGTCAAAACCATGGCAGAGCTAAAACTTCCTCACCCGAATTTTATTGATTATGCCGTCCCGGGAAATCTACTCTGCGGACAATGCCCAAGCGATCTTCCAGAAAATATGGAAAAGTACTGCCAGCAAATGACTGAGAGCCCGCAGGGTTAGAGCTACGCCATACGTTTCAGGAACGGTTGTTTATCAATGAACTGGTGCTTGATCGCCGCCAGAATATGTAGCGCGATAAGCGCCAGAAATATCTTTGATGCAACATTGTGAATCAGGTTGAACAGAGCCATTAGTGATTCATTGTGCCCTGCTGTGATATTCACAACTCCGAACACTCTGACATCTTGCTCGAAGAACACGCCCTGTAAAATTCCAGTTAGCGCCATAACTGCCACCAGAATATAAAAAGCCAAATGAATGCGCACACTCCAGGTTTGTTCCCAGGACCTCAGGCTCGACATTGGCTGAACCAAGTTTTTGCGCCGTTTCGAGTAACGCCACATCATCAAGGCAAAAATGATCAGGGCGCCTCCTGAATGAAACATGAGAATCATGCCCTTTTGCTCACCTTCCGATGATGCAGCGAGTTGTCCGGAAACCAAGAGCCAGAATGAAACCAGAACCGCTAACAGCCAGTGCAGAACTTTTTGACCACGAGTATAGGAATCAGCCATGGTTTGCTCCTTCTATTTATTATTTTATAGACATCCTATTGCATTTCAGCGCCACTAACCAAACATTAGCGGCACTCACCTTTTACAGAACCCATTTAATGGGTTAGTTTTACCGTCAGCAAAACTTCAATAAGAACAAAAATCCTGCCATTTCGCTAAGGATGGCAGTAAGGATTTCATAAATGGCTGGACT
Organism: Gammaproteobacteria bacterium; assembly: GCA_028818225.1. GTDB lineage: Bacteria > Pseudomonadota > Gammaproteobacteria > Pseudomonadales > Pseudohongiellaceae > UBA9145. The sequence goes on from JAPPOG010000062.1 coordinate 60,484, forward strand.
TCTCTCCAAAGAACGCATTATTGCGCCTGCTGATTACAACCGTTGGCGTGTTCCCGTGGCTTCCGTGGCGATCCATTTATGTATTGGATCTGTCTACGCCTGGAGCATTTACAACCCTCCCCTCACTCGAGTTCATGGCGTAGTTACCAGCTCGGCCAATGACTGGAGTCTGAGCGCCGTGGTGTGGGTGTTTACCGTTGCCATTGTTTCGCTTGGATTAGCTGCGGCATTTGCGGGCAAATGGTTAGAAGAAGCCGGGCCTCGCAAGGTCGGCGTGGTTGCTGCCTGCTGCTGGGGCGGCGGCTACCTGGTGGGTGCAATAGGAATATTTACTCATCAATTGTGGTTACTGTATTTGGGGTATGGCGTGATTGGAGGAGTCGGCCTCGGCATGGGCTATGTGTCTCCAGTAAGCACTCTCATTCGTTGGTTCCCTGATCGGCGCGGTATGGCCACGGGCATGGCCATTATGGGATTTGGTGGTGGCGCCATGATCGGTACGCCCATGAAAGAATTCTTAATTCGTACTTTCTATCGTGCTCCCGAATATCTTGGAACCGTTGCTGATGTAGACCTGGTAACCGAGGCAGGACGCCGATTCGCGGAAATCGGCGGCAGCTTAAGAGAAGTGGTTGTAGTCGGTGCTGCGGAAGTCCGGGATATGACTGTACCCGGGCCGGAAGGCGTTTATGTTGTAGAGACAGGCGCTGCAGGGGTTGGCGAAGCTTTCGTGGTTATTGGACTGATTTATTTAGTAGTCATGTTGCTGGCAGCATTCTCTTATCGGATACCTGCAGAAGGCTGGAAACCTGCAGGATGGGTAGAACCAAGCGAAGAAGAAAGAGGCGCATTGATTTCAAGCCACAATGTCCATATCGATGAGGCTCTCAAGACACGGCAGTTTTATCAGTTATGGATTGTGCTTTGTTTTAATGTGACGGCTGGTATCGGGGTGCTGGGGGTAGCCCGCACCATGATTACAGAAATATTTGGATCATCGCTGCCCCAGGTGGTGGATACTGCTTTTGCTGCAACTTATGTAGTAATGATTAGTGCATTTAACATGGTCGGAAGATTTATCTGGGCCAGCACGTCAGACTACATTGGGAGACGAACCACTTATTGGATATTTTTCGCTCTGGGCATTGTTCTCTATCTTTCAGTACCAATAACTGCGCAGCAAGTAAGTGTAAATCCATCGGTTGTCTGGTTAGTTTACTTCTACGCAGCAACGATGATTATTTTTACAATGTATGGAGGTGGGTTTGCCACTATCCCTGCCTACCTTGCCGATATTTTTGGCACTAAATATGTAGGCGGAATTCATGGACGCTTGTTGACGGCATGGAGTACTGCCGGTGTTCTAGGTCCACTGGCAATTACTTCTTTGCGTCAAAACTCGGTTAACAATGCCATTGATGATCTCGTATCCGTGGTGGATCCATCGGCATTTCAGGCACAGTTCGGTGCCGGCATAGATCAACTGGAAGCACTGGTCGCTTCAAACACCGTAACTATTTCCAGATTAATGGAGATTGCCCCTGCTGGAACAACAGACCCAACCAGCAGTCTATATAACTCGACGATGGTATTAATGGCCGCACTGTTGGCTATTGCTTTGGTAAGCAATGCATTGATGCGACCAGTGGATCCGAAACACCACCTGATAGAAAATTAAGCTGGCTTAGGAAAGTAACTCGGCGATTTCTCCCTCGTTGGGGAATCTGCCGAGCTTATGCTTGGAAAATATGAGCGTACCGTCGCGCTTCACGTCGAAGATACCCCCACCTCCAGCAATTAAAACAGCATCGACTCCAACCGCTTCTTTGATTTCAGCCGACACACGGTCAGCATCGGGTTGGTAGTTTCATGCCATGCAATAGGTGATTTCAATTTCCATAGGATTTACCCCCAAATCATTACTTATTTATTAGACCCCAGTCCCGGAATGTTTGCAAAATCCTGAATAGGGGTGAATATGACACGAATTCCTGGCTCTTTTTCAGGTAACATGTTCACGTAACCTACAAATCGTTTCAGTTTAAATGGACATTTACAATGATTCCTTCGAAAACAATGCACTGGCGGTGGCCAGCTATTTTTCTAAGCACCCTCTCTCTTTCCTGTGCAGCGCAAGAAACGCCGCAGCGATGGTATGAAGAAGGTCGAGCTACAGTTGAGCGCAACCTTTCCTATCGTTATGCCAATACCGAAGTTCCAATAGCAAAAAATGTAATTTTATTTATCGGTGACGGCATGGGCGTTTCCACGGTTACCGCAGCACGCATACTTGCTGGACAGCTGGAAGGAAATCCTGGAGAAGAAAACCAATTGTTCTTTGAAACGTTTCCCAATGTTGCACTTTCCAAAACCTATAACACTGATGCGCAAGTTGCAGACTCTGCCGGTACCATGACAGCAATGGCGACTGGTATTAAAACTGATCGCGGTATTATCAGCATTAACCAGAATGTCGAAAGAGGTGATTGCGATTCGGTAGCTGGCAATGAATTGCAAACTTTTCTGGAAATGGCTGAACAGAAAGGAATGTCTACTGGTGTTGTTAGTACTGCCCGCCTTACTCATGCTACACCGGCTGCAAATTATGCCCATACCATGGATCGTGATTTTGAAGATGACCGTGACGCTGAAAACATGCGCAATGCCGGAGATTGCCCGGATATTGCACGGCAGCTAATCGAGTTTATCGACAATGTACCCGGCAGTGATGGTATTGAAGTTGCAATGGGTGGAGGTCGCAGAAGCTTTATTCCTCGAACGGATGGGGCAGATCCTGAAACCGGAGGACTGGGAGAGCGACTGGATGGCAGAAACCTTCCCCAGGAGTGGATTGAAGTTCACGATAATGCTGCGTATGTCTGGAACAAAGCACAGTTCGATGCAATCGACGCACGAAGCACAGATCATTTATTAGGACTGTTTAATCCATCCCATATGCAATACTCCTACGATACTCCCACCGATAGTGGTGGCGAACCTACACTGACGGAAATGACTGCAAAAGCGATCGAAATTGTCAGTAAAAATGAACAGGGTTATTACCTGAACATCGAAGCAGGCAGAATTGATCACGCTCATCATGCGGTAAACCCCTTTCGCGCTTTACGGGATACCATTGAGTTCGCAAATGCTATTCAAACCGCCACCGAGATGGTTGACCTGAATGAAACCCTGATTATTGTGACTGCCGATCATAGTCACGTATTTACAATCGCGGGTTATCCAAAACGGGGTAATCCGATATTAGGTAAAGTAGTAGGCCTGGACGCTGCTGGTCAACCAAGAACAGAGCCTAGTCTTGCGCGGGATGGCCTGCCCTACACTACCCTTGGCTATGCCAACGGTCATGGCTTTGCGGAACTTCCGAACCGAAACACCGCCGATGCTATCTACACAGTTCCTGTAGAGGAACAGCGTCGTTATGATTTGAGCGAGGTAAACACCGAGCATGAGGGGTTCCATTCTGAATCTCTGATTCCACTAGCGGATGAAACACACGCTGGTGAAGATGTGGCCATCTATGCTATTGGCCCGGGCTCAGATTTGATTCGCGGGGTTATGGAACAAAACGTGATCTTTCACGTTATGATGGAAGCCGCGCAAATGGATTCGCGCTAACCAAGTTGAAAATCGTAGACTGATCCCAGGTTGAGCAAATCTGACAGCTCATCCAGTGCGCGACGACATTCATCTAATAGGGTTGGGTCAGCCAGATCTTCAGGGGCCAGACTTCCCCGATAATGCTTTTCGATCCAGCTCTTTAGTTGTTCATAAAGTGAATCTGATAGAAACACATTAGCAGCGCAGCCTTCTATTTGATCTTCACTCATGACCACTCTCAAGCGCAAGCAGGCGGGCCCACCACCATTGTTCATACTCTGTCTCAGGTCGAAATACAAAACTTGAGAGATGGCATCATGGTCCATTTCAAGTTGCTTAAGGTAATTGTGTACCGGCTCAGTATCCCTACATTCAGTAGGTACAATTATTGTAGTTCCATTAGTTCCAGGAACATTTATAAGCTGCGAGTTAAACAAATAGGATGCCACTGCATCTTCCAGACTTACTTGCGCGCTGGGTACTTCGATAAAGATCAACTCTCCTTGATCAAAGGCAGTCACAAGTTGACTGCGAACTTCAGCATTATTGACAAATGCCTGCTCGTGATAAAGCAACAGATTACGGTTCCCTACTGCAATTACATCATTGTGAAACACGCCAGCGTCAATTGCTTGCGGATTTTGTTGTGCAAAAACAGTTTTTGAAGAATCCAGACAGTGATTGCTGGCAATTGCCTGACAGGATTCCAGAGTTTGTCGCGCAGGAAACTTTTTTGGCGCCAGATCTGGCTTCACTTTACTGCTTCCATAAACAAACAACTCTACTCCCGTCTCGCCGTAATCATTGCAGAATCTTGTGTGATTGGCTGCCCCCTCATCAGAGAATACTGGTTCCACAGGTAGCGGTGAATGGTGCTCATAGCCTGCACCGGCAAAAATAGACCGCAAAACTCTGCCTGTTGTTTCGACTTCAATAGAGCGATGGAACATGCTAGTTAAATTAGCCGGCGTAATGTGAGTTTTCCCATCAGCAGAATCTGGAAATGGGCTTATTGTGGCCGCATTGGCCACCCACATCGAAGAGGCCGAACAAGCAGAAGCAAGTTTGTGTGGGGTTAATTCTGCAGCGTTTTTAATGATTTCAGCATCATTACTTCCCTCAAAACCAAGTTTCTTGAGAGTAGGAATATGAGGCCGTTCCTGTGGCGGTAAAACCGCCTGCTTTATGCCAAGCCGATGCAGCGCCATCATTTTTTCCAGGCCTTGCAGCGCAGCGGCCCGCGGCGACGAAGTTAATCCGCCATGACTTGATGATGCTACATTGCCATAGGAAAGACCGGCATAATTATGAGTTAAGCCAACTAAGCCATCGAAGTTGACTTCGTAACAATTCGACTTGCTCATAAAGAAATGCCAGGCGCCAGTTTTTCAGGAAGCTCAACAGAATCACTTGCCATGCTGGCTATGGGATAGGCACTGTAGTCGGCAGCATAGTATGCACCGGGGCGAAAGTTTCCACTAGCTCCCACTCCACCAAATGGCGCCGCACCACTGGCGCCGGTAATTTGCCGATTATAATTAACGATGCCGGCACGAATCCTCGAGTAAAACATATCCCAGGATGCGCCATTGTCGCTGAGTAATCCTGCCGATAAGCCATAACGGGTGTTATTCGCCTCATCAATCGCCGCATCGAGATTCTCAACCCATTTTACTTGCAGTAATGGACCAAAACATTCTTCATCCTGAACTTTACTTGCATTGGTAACATCAATTAAAGAGGGTTGCAGAAACGGCAAATTCTCATCTCGCCTGACAACAGCTAAAAGTGTGGTAGCGCCTCTCTCCAAAAGCGCTTTCTCGAAAGCCTGAACATTTTCCGCCGCCGTATTCGATACAACCGGACCAATAAAGCAGTCATCATCGCTACCAACTTTGATTTGTTTACTGGCTACAATGAGTTTATCCAGTAAATTTTTATTGGATTCATTATCCACGAGTATTAAGCGCCTGGCACAAGTACAGCGTTGGCCTGCGGAAATAAAGGCAGATTGAATTATCGTGTAAACTGCGGCATCGATGTCTTTTACTTCATCGACTACTAGTGGATTATTACCACCCATTTCCAGCGCCAGCATCTTATGGGGCTGACCTGCCAAGGCAGCATGAATTGCATGACCGGTTTTCGAACTTCCAGTAAACAAAACACCGTCTATTTCAGCAGCATTCACCAGGGCCTCACCAGTTTCCCGCGCACCCTGCACAAGATTGATCACACCAGCCGGAATTCCAGCCTCTTCCCAGCACTGCACCATTAGCTCACCAATCATGGGAGTCAATTCTGAGGGTTTGAAGACAATAGTATTACCCGCCAGTAACGCTGGAATTATGTGGCCATTAGGTAAGTGGCCCGGGAAGTTGTAAGGACCTAAAACAGCAAACACGCCAATTGGTCGATGTGCTAACAGGATAGCAACATTATTGGCTTCCTTTTCAGTTGCGCCGGTTCGATCCTGGTAAGCATTGACTGATATTGCTGCCTTACCAATCATCGTAGCTATTTCGGTTTTACTTTCCCAAAGTGGTTTGCCGGTCTCGATATGAATCGCTTCCGCTAGCTCCTGAGTGCGTTCCTTGATTCGTTCTATGAAACTATCAACGAATGCCTTGCGCTCATCGAAACTGAGCAATTTCCAGCTTGCAAACGCTTTCTTTGCTGCCGAAATCGCGACCAGTACATCATTGCTATCCGCAGCGTTCCCAGACCAGATAATTTCGCCATTAGCAGGATTTTCTGATTGAAACTCATTGCTGCTGCCTGTGAGCCAGGCACCATCAACAAAATTTTCATGCCTAAGAGCAGCCATAGTTTTACCGCATCTCCAGCGCTTGCACTTGGGAGCCCACATTCACACCCAGAAGTTCAGCGTCTTTTTCAGAAATAACAACTTCATCGTCTGCTAGCTGCTTAATCGGCGCCATTATCAATTTATAGTCGGGGAGTTGGCGATTACTCACAATATGCCTCGATGATGTAGCAGATTCTTCCACCTCCTTTACCAAGGATTGGATGGTTAGGGTTCTGGCATTTTTGATTGATTCGATATTAGCGCGTTCGCATTCCATTACCGGCCCGGCATCGAATATATCTACGGTGCCCAGGTAGCTGAATCCCTCCCGCTCCAGCAATTTTTTTGCAGGAACTGAATCTTCATGAGCTTTGCCGATTACTTCAACTGCCTCTTCTGGCAGCAACTCCAGATAAACCGGGAAACGTGGCATTAGGTCTGAGATAAACTGGGAGCCGTTTACAGCACTGATAAAATCAGCCCGCGCAAATGGAAGATTAAAGAATTTCTTGCCGAGATGTTCCCAGAAAGGAGACTTTTCACTTTCGTTTAACCAGCCCCGAATCTCGGCAAATACGATATCGCTGAAGCGCTCCGGAAAATCGCTCATAAAAAGGTAACGGCAGCGAGAAAGAAACTGGCCGATACCATTGCGACGATAGTCGGGCATCAGAAACAGCGATATAAGTTCTGTCTCGCCGGTAAAGTCATTCACCAGGTTAAGTAAATTACTGGTCACTCTAATATCCAGCGCCTCTGAAAACTTTGATTCCTTGGAAAGTTTGTAGTTATAAAAAGGTCGCGTTAATCCAACCCCAGCTACTATTCCAGCTGTTCCTACGATTTCTTTTTTTTCCGGATCCTCTAGCACCAATAAATATACTGATTCCAAATCGGTGCTCTTTTCTTTCTCAAGGCTATCTTCTAATAGATCGAGTTTTTTCTCCCAGGTATTTTTGTCAAATGGCATTGAAGTCATGCCTGGAGGCAGCATGGCAGATAACTTCAGCAAGCTCGATAAATCATTTTTGGTTGCGGTTCTGATTAACACTGTTTCACCATGCCCTGTTCATTTAGTGCTTTGATGCGTTCTCCTTCACTGGCTATTTTATGCAAGATGCTCAAACTTAATTTTGCTCGCTCGACCAGGCTTGGAATAATCATGAATTCATCTGCTGTGTGAATCTGACCGCCCAATACACCAAGGGTATCAACATTTGGCAAGCCTGCTGCAGCGAGGTTATTGCCATCACAGCAACCTCCGGTGTCTTTGAACTGCACATCGATATTCAACTGACTGCCGCAATCCACAACCCAGTCCATTAACAATTGATTCGCAGGTGAAATAGTTTTAGGTGGACGGGAAAAAGCGCCACTCAGTTCCAGGGCAACTTCGTTTTGGGATGAAATCTCTCGAAGAATCTTTTTCATTTCAGCTTCGAGTGATTGTTGCTGTTCGAGTGTTAGGCAACGAATGTTTAACTGCAGGACTGCGTTTGCCGGAACCACATTAAATGCCGTACCACCTGAAATTCGGGCAATGTTTACCGTCACGCCGCTCTCTAAATCCGTTAATTCTTCCAACTTTTTGGCAGCTGCATAGAGGGCCATGATAGCGTTCTTACCGACGGAAAATTCCCTGCCGGCATGAGCAGCTTTACCGCTAGCAACAATTGTAAAATTTCCAGAACCTTTACGTGCTCGTGATAAGGTGCCATCAGCCAGAGCTGGTTCGTAAATAAGGCCTGCATCCGCAACCCGCGCCGCCGTAACCAGGCTATCAACAGAGCCATGGGAGCCGGTTTCTTCATCGGCGTTGAGGATTACTTGCCAGCCCAGTTGTTTGGAATGATTGCTGGCCTCGAATGCCTGAAGTGCTGTGAGCATTACCAGGATCCCACCTTTCATATCCGCTACACCTGGCCCATGTAGAGTATTTTCATCAAGTATTGCTGGAGATTGAAAGCTGTGATTCTCCGGAAACACCGTATCCATATGCCCCACTAACAATATCTGTAATGGAGCATCTTCTCTTTTTCTGAACTTCAGGATATTGCCAAATTCTTCCTGAATTTTATCGCCTTCAATATTCGTATGTTCTCTGGGTTTAGATTTGACCTCTTCAACTTTATCTGCGGTTTCGACGAAATAAGAGCGAAAGAATTCTGCAACTTTATTTACTCCGCTTAAGTTGTTAGTGCCCGAATTAATTTCTGACAATTGCATAAGATTACTCAACAAGCCTTGTTGCTGCCCATCTATCCAATTGCAACTCTCAGTAAATTTCATTTCTTATTCCTTAAATTCTGCAAGCGTCACATCCAGTATTGAAATAGCTTTTTCTATATGTTCCTGAGAGATGTTAAGGGGAGGCAGCAGCCGAATCATATTTGAACCAGACTTGCCTACTAGCAGCTTATTATCCCTGAGTTTCACCAGCACATCGGTATTAGGCACTTTACACTTAATCCCGAGCATCAGACCTTGGCCATGAACTGATTCGATGGCATCCGGGTATTTTGCAATCAATTGCTCTATCTTTTCTCCAAAGAATTGACCCTTGGACTTAACCGAATCCAGCAAACCATCTTCCAACATGAGGTCAAGAACTGCGTTGCCTACTACTGCGGCAAGGGGGTTACCACCAAAGGTGCTGCCATGGGTACCAACAACCATAGTTTGTCCAACTTCTTGAGTACTCAGGCACACGCCAATTGGAAATCCACCACCCAGGCCCTTCGCCAGAGCCATAACGTCTGGTCTGATACCGTAACTCTCATAGGCAAACAAGTTACCGGATCGTCCAACACCACACTGCACCTCATCAACCATAAGCAACAAACCGTGTTCATCACACAGATTTCTAACCGCCTGCAGAAAAGATTTACTTACTGGACGAATACCGCCTTCTCCCTGAATAGTCTCGAGAACAATGCCAGCGGTGTTTGAGCCAATTGTACTTTTCAAGGCATCAAGGTTTTCCCATTCCACCTGATCAAATCCGTAATCCGTAGGCACGAAGTTTTGCATGTGTGAATTATTTCCCGCTGCGGCGAGAGCGGCGATAGTGCGCCCATGAAAACTTTCGGTAAAACCGATAATGCGAAACCGCTCTTCGTTCCCCTGTGCAGCATGAAATCCACGCATGGCCTTCAACCCGGCTTCAATCGCCTCGGTTCCGGAATTTGCAAAGAACACGCTGTCAGCAAAACTGTTTGCCACTAATCTGCGCGCCAGCTGTTCGGCTGCAGGTATTCTGAAAACATTGGATAGATGCCAGAGCTTGGAGGCCTGTTCCGTTAATGCATTCACAAGGTGGGGATGGGAATGGCCAAAACTAGTTACGGCAATTCCTGAAAGACAATCGAGATAGCTGTCTCCTGATTCAGTGAATAATTCACTGCCCTTGCCATGGGTGAAAATCAGCCCATCGGGAGGGCTGTAGTTTGGCCATAAGGCGGCCCTTGGATCTTCCTGTTGTCCGGTATTTACGGCATTCTCAGACACTGTTTCCTCCAGCGAATAATATTTAGTAATAGATTACCAAGAACGGCACCAAAGGAATTATGTATCTTTTTGTATCTGATAAATAAGCTTTTTTTATTTGTATACGAATCCGAATAAAATTCGGTAAAATCCGCCCTCGCATGATCTAGACAGCAAATCCCGGCAGTGATCCTATGACAGACCTGAAAATCGATAAGATCGACATGAAGATATTGCAAACTCTGCAAAAGAACGGTCGCATAACCAACCAGGATCTGGCCGAGAAAGTCTGTCTCTCTCCGAGTTCCTGCTTGCAACGAGTTCGCCGCCTGGAAAATGAGCAAGTCATTCAATCCTATCATGCGAGAATTGACCTCTCCCGCATCACGCGACACATAATGTGTATCGCAACGGTATCTCTGAAAAACCACACTCAACAGGAATTTAAAGCCTTTGAAAGTCTGATTGAATCAATCCCGGAAATTGTCGAATGTTACACGGTAAGCGGTGAGTCAGATTTTCTGATAAGAATAATTTGTGCAGACATGAACCGGTATCTGGAAATCAATGATCAGCTGGTGGGATCCAGCAGCTACCAGGTAACGATTAATTCCTATGTGGTGATGAAAGAAAACAAAGCCTTCGAAGCAGTAGAACTTAACTCTTTGAGAGGCAATGTAACTCCAACAAATATCTAATATCGAAAGTCCGATCGCGTGATCCTTGGCGGGCTTTTTCTACTCGGAACTCGCTTAATTAATGGATAGCTGAGACTCCAAAAATTCGACCTGGCGACGATAGTAAAATAGCCGGTTGGACATTTTACGCCAGCCATGACCCTCATCGGGAATTAAGATAAAGGGTGCTTCTATTCCATTATCCCGCAGTGCCCGCACCATGGTTTCAGTTTCTGTTATATCGATACGCGGATCCATTGCTCCATGGGAATAAAGTACTGGCACATCGATTCGGTCAGCCTGCCTGATTGGTGAATTAACTTCATAGAAACTTCGCCATTCGGGCAACCTGATATCGCCGTATTCAATTCGATCCGAAGCTTTTAATGCCGGCGACGCGATTTCTAATCCGGTGATCCAATCCGCCACACCATAGCGCGAAACACCCGCCTTAAAGTATCCCGGGTACGCGGCCAGGACAGCATTAACCATGTAGCCACCATAAGAACCTCCGGAAACTGCGGCCCGATCGACATCGACTCTTCCATCACTGCGGAAAAACTCCAACATATCAATCAAGTCACGAACACTATCCAGACGATTGGTTCGATCATCCAAGGTGACATAGGTGCGCCCAAACCCTGTTGAACCTCTTACATTGGGTTCGAATACAGCGATGCCGCGATCGACATGGTATTGCACTACAGCATCAAAAGTGGCCATGGATTGCCCAGTAGGACCGCCGTGAACTTCGAATAATACCGATGGCGCACCCTCATCAATTCTGGAATCTGCATCCGGCAAATACAGTAAGCCTTGTAACTCAACGCCATCCCTTGCCGGAACGCGAACGCTTTCAGGTCGTATCAGGCGATTGGCATCCAGGCCTGCCAGGTTCGATTTGAAGTTTTGCTCAAGAGTACCCGAGTTGAGATTCCAGGTGTGAATGTCGCCTGGCGTTCGCCACCCATTGGTAGTCACTACTAGCTGATCACTGTTTTTTGCACAACTAATCGTGTGAACACCTTCGGGCAAAGATGGCGTTTGTAGATCGTTACCATTTTCCAGGTTGCGGACTACCAGTCGATGAAAACCATCCACATTTTCAGTCCAGGCGAGATACTCACTGTCTTCTCCGCACAGCTCAATTCGAGCCATGTCGTAGTCTGTTTCAGCGATGGTCGAAAAGCGACTTGTACTCAGGTCATAATAATTTACTGCAGCGAATTCACCGTGCAGATTTGTTGCAAGATAAAAGCCTGTGCTGTCTGGAGACCAGGCAAATCCACCATCGGCATGATTGGCGCGGGGATCTGGCGCAGAAATAGTTTTCAATTCACCGGATACAGTATCCAGTATGAATAGATTATCGGAATCTTCACCGACAGTTTCGCTGACCAGCAAATGCTTTCCATCAGGTGAAAGCGAACGCGCAAAATAGCCATAGGTGCCTTCATAAATAAGCTCACTGTTACCCAGTGTAAGATTGGCTCGATAGATATCAAAATCCAGCCCATTTCTTTCTGTTGAAGCGAAGTAAATTGTCTGACCGTCAATCGAAAAATCCCCGAACGACCTGAAACCACCAGAAACCGGTGGCAATACTATTTTTTCATTGCTGCCATTTGCATCGATAAGAGCATAGGATTCCTGTTCATCGCCGTCGTTATCTGCTCCATACAAAATTTGTTCACTATCGGGAGCCCAGCGGAAAAAAGTTATACCATTGCCAAAGGTTAATTGTTGCATCTGGCCCCCGCTGGTTGATACTACCCAAAGTTGAGGAGCTCCAGTGACAGAATAGCGAAATGCAATTTTGCTTCCATCAGGGGAAATCTGAGCTGACGAAGCGCCCCTAGCCAACAGGTAACGACCTATGTCTGCCGGATCGTCTCCAGCCTGACCTACGATTACTGATTCATTCTCTGGAGACAGATAAGAGAGCTCAGATTGGGTTTCCTGAGACGAAGAAAAGAAAGCCCAGTTTAAACCGACCAATAATAATAGGAGCCTTGCTAGTTTCATGATTAGTCCTCTTCGGTAACGACAGCTCAGCGACACTGGCGAAGGAGTCCATTTTGAGCATTTTGAGCGCATAATGGCATCTAAAATATTGCATTCACCTATTATTTTTAGACAGCCCTTGGAGTGCGCTAACAAGCGAATTTTCTATCTTTTACGCTGCCCCCTGACGCATCAAGTTCGCAGTTTTGGCTTATCTGCCTGAAAGGCACTGTATTGTTCGCATAGTGGGCCAGAAATCAGGCTCGGAAAAGGGATCAATTTTACCCAAAAAGCCCTAATTTTCGGCATTTTTAGTGATTAGCGAGTTTTCAAGGAGTTTGGTTGCACTTATAATGCGCCCTACGTCACGGGAATGCTCGTGATTTTTTCATTCCAACCTATTTTATGGGGACCCACATGAAGACTAAAAACCTTCGCCACCAAGTAAACGGTGGTGCAGTAGCACTGTTGGCAGCGACCACGCTTCCACTCAGTGGTCAGGTTGTTGCTCAAGACGACTTGATTGAGCAGGTAATCGTCACTGGTTCTAGAATATCAAGGGATTCTAATTTAACTGGAGCTTTACCCGTTCAATCTGTAAACGCCGATGACATTCGCATGTCCGGCGAATTCTCCATCACCGACATCGTAAACGATGTGCCTGCCCTGTTGACTTCGGTCTCGCAAGAACAGTCCATCGATACTGGCGGTTTTGCTGATGGGGCGAACGTACTTAATCTGCGAGGATTAGGTAGCGCCAGAACGCTGGTACTTGTTGATGGTCGACGTCATGTTGGTGGACAACAAGGGTCATCTTCTGTAGACGTTGGATCAATTCCAATGCCATTGATAGAACGTGTTGAAGTTCTCAGTGGTGGTGCCTCGGCAGTATACGGTGCCGACGCTGTGACCGGCGTGGTCAACTTCATCCTTAAAGATGATTTTGAAGGCATCGAAGTTGATGCCAACTATGGTCTTTCTGAATACGGCGACGGTGAGCAAAGTTCATTGTCTGTTGTGTTCGGTGAAAACTTTGATAATGGCCGCGGTAACGTTACTGTGGCGGTAGATATCAGAAACGATGATGGCCTGAAAATGGGCGATCGCTCCAATGGTCATCAGATTGGTTCAGCCAGCAACTGGGTAAACCCAGCTCTGCGCTTCCAACAGGGTGACATTGGTTCAGCCACTCCGAACTTTGCCCAGTATTACAATTACTTTAATACCGGTCTGACTAATTTTGGTTTGCGAATTCCTTCTGCTGATGACTTTGTCGCTGATTACACAGCACAATTTGGTACTGCACCGACATTAACGGCGGCAGAAAACGCCTTGATCGCTCGGGCGGCTAATGCGCCTCAGCGTGCTGTATTACCAGAACGTACATTCCCATTTACTTCTGGTTACGGTTATCTCATTCCAGGTAACCCGTTTACCTTTGCCGGTTTCGATCCTGAAACACCAATCGATTTAGATGGGAACGGTAATCCTGACTGTCTTGATTCATTTACTGGTTATAACTCTGTTTTCGGAGCTGCTTCCTTTGGAGTCGTCGGTGGATGTTGGAACGTAGGGCCTGATGGTTCCTACTCACCTGTTCAGGATGGCTTGGTATCAGGTAACTTCCAGGGCTTTGGAGGTGATTCATGGAATGTGTATGGAAACGACGATTTCGACCTGCTTTTACCAGACGAAAAATTAACACTTAATCTGCTTTCACACTATGACCTTACCGATCAGACTACGCTTTTCGGTGAATTCAAGTATGTAACACAGGAAACCGATACGGATGCCCGGCCGAACTCCTTTTGGGATTTGCTCTTTGGTGCATCTGATAACCCATATATTCCCTCCTTCCTTCAGGGTGTTGCAAACGCCACTGGCGGTATTGCAACAACTGTAGACCCCATCTTTTTCAATAACCGCACCACTACCGAGCGCGATACTTATCGGCTGGTTGTGGGCCTTGAAGGAGAGTTGGACAATGGTTGGGATTGGGAAATCAGTGCCAACTATGGTCGACATGAGCGTGAAATTAATCGAACGGAGCAAGTCATCAATGATCGCTGGTTCGCTGCCATCGATGCAGTGGTTGATCCGGCAACAGGCCAGCCAGCCTGTCGCGCCGATGTTGATCCAAATGCGCCAGCGATGAATACACCTTTCCAGATTCCTGCTTATGATGCGGGATACTTTTCATTCACCCCTGGGGCTGGCCAATGTGTACCGATTAACATTTGGGCTGGACAGGGTGCTGTTTCCCCGGGCGCCGCTGCTTGGGTAACTACGCCTACCTGGGATGAGTTGGAACTGGAACAGACTGTGATTGCAGCCTCATTGGTTGGCGATACTGAGGAATGGGTAAATCTTCCTGGTGGACCAATCGGTTTTGCGACTGGCATTGAATGGCGCGAGGAGGAATCTACCGCTAAGTTCGATCCATGGCAGCTAGGTGTTATTCCATCTGGCTCTCCGTTCCCAGCGGGAACATTGTTGGAAGATGTGTCAGGAAACTCTAACCTGGTTTTCCGTCCGCAACTCTCAAATAAAAACGAGACTGGTGACTATGACACGACTGACGTTTATCTGGAGGTATCTCTACCTCTTCTGTCCGGCGCACCTTTTGCTCGCGAGCTAACACTGGACGGAGCTGGTAGATGGGCAGACTACTCAACAATCGGCAATACGACTTCCTGGAAAACTAACCTGGTGTGGGCGCCGATCGACGATCTCGCATTCCGCGGCAGTGTTTCCCAGGCAGTGCGAGCGCCCAACATTACTGAACTGTTTGGACCGGAAATCGGTACGACTTTCCGACCAGCGGATCCCTGTGATGCGGCTCAGATTAATGCACTGGCAACTGACCAGCCTGGTCTGGCGGCAAACTACCAGGCCAACTGTGTAGCTGATTTGCAGTCAATAGGCGTTAATCCATTTGATGGGGCAGGTAACTATGTGTTTGCAGACCCACTGTCTGCATCATTCGGTGGTGTAGCTGGTGGTAACCGCAACCTGACAGAAGAGACTGCTGACACTACCACCTACGGTTTAGTGTTCCAGCCTAGTTTCCTTGAAGGACTGAGCTTTACCATCGACTATTGGGAAATAGAAATTGAGGATGCGATTTCTGCAGTAACTTCTCAAGACATCGTGGATGGCTGTTACCAGGGTGCCGCATTGAATGACGCATTCTGTAGCCTGTTTACCCGTAACCCAGACCCAGCGTCTGCTCAGCACGGTGGATTCAATTTCTTGCGTTCAACCGATATAAACTTTGCCAACCTGGAAACAAGTGGTATTGATGTGGCTATCGGTTATGACTTCAATATTGGTGCTCATAATCTGGGCATTAGTGTTCAAGGCACTGAAGTAAACGAAATTGATTTCTTTACCAACCCTTCAGATCTGAGCGAAGTAAATCCAGAGCTTGGAGAAATTCTTCGACCAGAACGTGCTGGTAACGTGTACCTGAATTGGGGCTGGGGTGATCTAAATGTTTCCTTCCAGTCACAGTACCTTGATGAAATGTTACTGGGTACCGTAGAAATCGAAACAGCTGACACACTTTATGGTGACGCAGTAATCATGGACGAAACCTGGATCCACGATATCAGCGCAAGCTATAACTATAATGATCAGATCACCATTTATGGTGGTATTCGAAACATCAGCGAAGAAGACCCGTTCATGACGGAAAGAGCATTTCCGATCAATCCACGCGGTCGTATGTTCTTCCTTGGTGGAACTTACAGACTGTAAGAGTAAGAGCACTAAAAAGCCCGCTTCGGCGGGCTTTTTTTTGCCTGAGAAATAAATATGAAAGGTATTGCCAGATTAATTATGGCGGCTTTGTTTCATTTCCATAAACAGCGCTACAATCTATGCATCCGAGTACTTGCGTAAGTAGAAGCCTAATGAAAAACAAGTTTAATAGTATTTTGGAAACAATTGGTAATACGCCAGTTGTAAAAATTAGCAGCATAGCCCCAAACAATGTCAATCTCTATGTAAAACTGGAATCTTTTAATCCCGGAGGTTCAGTCAAAGATCGATTAGCGCTTGGTGTTATAGAGGCGGCAGAAAAATCTGGAGAACTCAAGCCTGGTCAAACTGTCGTTGAAGCAACCAGCGGCAATACCGGAATTGGTCTTGCGGTTGTTTGCGCAAAGAAAGGGTACCCCCTGGTAATTGTGATGGCAGAAAACTTCAGCATCGAGCGTCGCAAACTGATGCGATTTCTCGGAGCCAAAGTCATTATTACTCCTGCTGCACTTAAGGGAAGTGGTATGTTGGCGAAGGCCAAAGAACTTGCCGATACGCATGGCTGGTTTCTGACGCAGCAGTTTGAAAATGAAGCTAATGCAGCAATCCATGAACGCACTACGGCAGAGGAAATTCTGCGAGACTTTGAAGGTGAGCGCCTGGATTACTGGGTAACCGGATTCGGCACTGGCGGCACAGTGAACGGTGTGGCACGCAGACTTAAAAAAGAAAGGCCAGAGACTCAAATCGTTTTATGTGAGCCGGATAATTCACAATTAATTGGTAGTGGCGAAAAGCAACCAGAATGGCGTGGCAAGGGCCCCACTCCCTCCCATCCCGCATTCCGGCCGCACGCCATGCAAGGCTGGACACCGGACTTTATTTCAAGTCTGGCTGCCGAAGCTGTAGAGAAAAAACACATCGACAGGCTTATGCCAGTTTCTGGCGCAGATGCATTAGCGCTCTCCAAGGCCCTAGCACAAAAGGAGGGAATATTTACCGGTATAACCGGAGGCGCAAGTTTCGCTGGTGCGCTTGCCATTGCTAATGAGGCTGGGGCTGGCAGCAACATTCTGTGTATGTTGCCCGATACCGGTGAACGCTATTTGACCACGCCATTGTTTGAAGACATCGATACTGAAATGAATAGCGATGAGTTAGCTATCGCAGAATCAACTCCAAATTATCGCTTTGACAACTTGGCGATTCCTCAAGATGAAGAAAATGAAGAAGAAGTTGAAGACCCTTTTCCACTAACAGATGCTGGCATAGCAACAATGAATAAATTTCTTACTGATTCAGACAGTCCAGTTGTCATGTTTGCACTGGAATGGTGCGAGTTTTGTTGGGCTGCGAGAAAGCTGTTTAAAGCCTTAGATATTCCCTTTGTTTCGGTAGATCTTGACTCCGTCAGTTATGCAGAAAGCGGTATGGGCACGCAGCTACGCGGTGCACTATTAGATAAGCTGGGTACGCCAACCGTCCCCCAAATTTTTATTACTGGCGAAGTGATCGGAGGCTGTACGGAATTGTTTGCCGCGAACGATGATGGCTCACTCAAACAATTGCTTGAGCGAGCCGAGGTTCAGTTTGATTCCGAAAAGAACGTCATAGGTGCCGACTTTCTTCCTAATTGGGTACGAAAAAAGGACTAATCTGTCGCAGACAGGCTGGTCTTATAAGTCTCAGTGAGCATCGCAACGGAAATAATCGATACCAATGATGCCAATGCCATGTAAGCTGACACCCAGATAATCGAGTACTCGGTCCACAGAATCGTCGCAATCGTCGGCGCAAAAGCACCACCAACAATAGCGCCTAACTGGTAGCCCAGCGATGCGCCAGAATATCTGACTTCAGTCGAAAACAGCTCGGTAAAAAATGCCGCCTGTGGGCCATACATCATCCCAAGGAAACAGAGTCCCGCCGTAATTCCCAATACACTCAACCAGAAGTTGCCGGTATCCACCAGTGGGAATAATGCAAAGGCAGCGAGGCCAGTCAAAGCCGCGCCGAGCATAAAGATGCCTTTCCGTCCGTGTCGATCCGAGTACGAAGATGACCAGAACTGTGTCGGTATCTGCAGGGCGGATGCGACCAAGACCGCCAGCAGTACCGTGTCACGACTCATACCCGCGCCATTAGGATCGCTTCCATAAGCGAGTATAAATCCTATCAGTATGTAAAAATTTACCTGCACTGAAATAAAGGCACCGGCAGCTAATGTAATCCGTTTGGGATACTTAATTATTGCTTCCAGTACTGGTGAACGTCTTACCGGCGCATGAGTTCCGTCAGCCTCAGCGAGACGTTGCTCTTTTAACGCTTCCAGTTCTTTAAAGGCATCAGTATCCTCCATATGTAATTGAACATACATGGAGATCCCGATTAAGAGCACGCTGGCAAGGAAAGGAATCCTCCAACCCCAGGTCTGGAAGAATTCCTCCGAAACAGATGCACTGATAAGGATAAATGCCAGGTTTGCCAGAATTACTCCTACCGGTGCTCCCGCCTGAGCATAGGCACCATAGTAACCACGTTGATCCGCGGGCGCGCTTTCCGTTACCAGCAACATTGCCCCGCCCCACTGACCGCCAATGGCTAACCCCTGGGCAAAGCGCAGGATGGTCAGAATGATTGGTGCAGCTATGCCTATAGTGGCATAGGTTGGTAGTAATCCAATCAAGGTAGAAGCCACACCCATGAGCATTAATGCAATTACCAGGGTACGTTTACGCCCAATCCGATCACCAAAATGCCCAAATAAAATTCCACCTACGGGACGGGCGATAAATCCAAAGGCAAAAGTACCAAAGGATAGAATCAGGCCCATGGTAGGTGTTGATTCGGGGAAGAAAGCAGCCGGGAAAACCAGGGCAGCAGCCGTGGCATAAAGAAAGAAGTCGTACCACTCAATACTCGTGCCTGCCAGGGCAGTGAGGGCAACTTTGCGCATATTGGCTTTTAGATGCGCTTCATCTGTAGTCGTTTCGTTAGGTGTTGTTTCGGACATCATTCCCCCATTACCCGTTGCTGTGGTTGTTATTTTCAGGTGCTCGAAGCATAGCAAGAATCTGCCAGACTCAGCATCAATTTTTATGATCCTGTTTCATGGAATTAAGCGGATTCCAGTCTGCCCTCTGGCATAGACCCAGCACCCTCTATTATTATCGGCTCATGCTTTACGTGGTTTTTAAATATCTTCATTTTTTGGCAATTTTCGGCCTGGCAGGTGCATTGATCATCGAAAACATGGCAATCAAACCTACAATTAATGGGGAAGATGCCAGAAACTTAGCCAAAGTAGATGCCGTATATGGCATCTGCGCAGCTCTCGTTTTCTTGTTTGGGTTGGCTCTGTGGTTGTGGATTGGAAAACCCAGTGATTTTTATAACAGTAATCCAATTTTTCTGATCAAAGTTGGACTGTTCATAGTGATTGGCATCCTATCGATTTATCCTACTGTGTTTTTTGTTAAGAACAGAAAATCAGAGTCGGAAGTAATTGCGGTGCCGGGCCTGATCCCCCTTCTGCTAAAAATCGAGATGCTCTTGTTACTGGTTATTCCAATCCTCGCTTACCTGATGGCGCGAGGCATTGGCATTCCGTCCTGACTTGATTGCTGCGCTTTTTAATAATGTCTATAAAAAGCATTTCAAAATTCTGTGCTACATGGAATGGCAATAAGCCAGGCTGTTGCGATTGCGGAACGAGCGGGATTTGGAGCGGCGAGCAGCAATCTACTTCATAATCCTGATGATGATTACCGACGCAGTATCTTTGCTCGGCGTCTGGCAAGAAACGCAGACCGATTTCTTTTGCAACTCAACAAACCCTAATCCTTAACGATCCGCTCCTATTCTGATAATCTCGTCGATACCACTCAAGCTCTCCAGAGTAGACACAATGAGCAAGCAAAGATCTCTGTCACTCAATAAAATTTACGAAAAAGATCCTGTCGCGGCGGACAAACTAATTTGGAACCGCGAATCTGATGCAGTATCCAGGCGCGGATTTCTAAAACGCTCTGGCTTGGTAACACTTTCCACTGCATTGGGTATGAGCATTCCCTTTGCCCGATTTATGCCCTCGGGACTTATTCCTGCAGCATTTGCTGCGGATAATGCGCCGGATACTATTGAAGGAAAAGAAGGACTGATCATCTTAAATGATCGTCCAGTAAACGCGGAGACACCTGCGCATTTATTAGATGACGATATTACGCCTAATCACTATATGTTTATTCGCAATAATGGCCTCCCACCGGAAAATATAGATCCGGACAGCTGGCAATTAGAGGTAAGTGGTGAATCCTGTATCACACCTACTACTTTTACTATTGCCGATTTAAAAGCGCGTTTTGAAGAAGTTAGCTTACAGTTGCAATTGGAATGCGGAGGTAACGGTCGCAGTGAATTTGTTCCCGCTGCGAGCGGAAACCAATGGACCACGGGAGCAATTGGCTGCCCGGTTTTTACTGGGGTGCGGCTGCGTGACATTTTAAATTTCTGCGGTGTAGCCAGAGATGCGGTTTATGTTGGCTATTACGGTGCGGACACCCACACCAGTGGCAATCCCGATCTAGATCCGATCTCCCGTGGCGTGCCAATTTCCAAGGCGATGGAAAGAGAATCATTAATTGCCTGGGCAATGAACGGCGAAGATATTCCAATACAAAATGGGTTCCCATTACGCATGGTATGTGCGGGCTGGCCCGGATCTGTTTCCGGTAAATGGATAGATCGCCTTGTCGTGCGCGACCGGGTTCACGATGGCGAAAAAATGGCACCACCCTCATACACTGTGCCCACAGTACCAGTGGCGCCCGGTAGTCGCGTACCTGATGAAGCCATGCGCATCATTGAATCCATGCCGGTGAAATCATTAATCACTTCACCCCAATCAGGGTTAAGCCACGACTATCGACAAAGGATGACAGTTCGAGGTCATGCCTGGGCAGGAGACAATCAGATTAGCGGAGTCTTTCTTTCAGTCGATTTTGGAGCGACCTGGTTGCCAACAGCCGTTAGCTCACCGGCAAATAGATTGTCCTGGCAGACATTTCAATCCTGGGTCCAGTTTCCAGAACCCGGCTACTATGAAGTCTGGGCAAGGGCCATGGATAACCAGGGTCGATCCCAGCCTATGGTGGTACCTGGCTGGAATCCTCGGGGCTATTTGAATAACGCCTGCCATCGCATCGCAGTACAGGCAGTTTAATGAAGCTTAAGGCCTGTTTCTTGTTACTGGTTATTACTTTGTCTTTATTAGCGGTAGATGAAGGCGTTTTGCATGCACAGGAAATTGAGAGAGTTACGGGATTGATTCTTGCTGACGGTTGGCAAGACGTCCAGGCGAATTGTACTGAATGTCATTCAACTCAACTGATTGTACAAAACTCTGGTAGCAAGGCAGTCTGGGAGAGCCGGATTCGTTGGATGCAGGCAACACAGGGCATGCATGAACTAGAAGCAGAGCTGGAAGAGTCAATTCTGGATTATCTGGCCACGAATTATGGACAGAAAGATTCATCACGCAGAGCTCCGCTAGCGCAGCACTTGTTACCAGCAAATCCCTATGAGAGCGATATTCCATGAGTTCTGATCAGCTTTCATTTTTTGACAGGAACGACAGGGAGCGCAGCTTGTTCGAACCCAAAGCTTCCGAGACGAGACCTGCAAACTTTTCTATTACCAGGACGATAAACGCTCCCGCACAGAAGGTGTTCGACCAGTGGCTGATCCCAGTGTTCTTGGGTGACTGGATGTTTGGCCCCAAAGTGCAACGAGAAAAGGTCCTGTCACTTGAAAATAAAGTGTGCAAGGGCGGCGAGTATAAGTTTCTTATCAATCGAAAAGGTCAGGAAATGCACATAACTGGCGAAATCAAGGAACTTGATATTCCCAATAGCCTGACCCTGTCGTGGATTGAAAGCATACACCCGGAAAGCGAAAGTCTGATCAGCGCTCAGTTCAATTCATTAAGTGACAAAACGAAATTGAAACTCAGCATAAAACTTCCTGTCGAACTCGCCGCTCATAAAGAAAGTATCAAAAAACTCTGGACGAAACGGCTCGCTACCCTGGCAGCAAAGCTTAAATAGCTAACGACTGCCGATAGTTGAGGCTTCTGCTTCCCTAATTGTTCTCTCTGCCGCGTAGGGAAGTATGTATCCAGCTTCCAGGTTCTGCTGAACTACTGCTTTAACTGCATTCACGTAGGCTTCATGACTTGGATATAAACTATCAAGAGTTTCCTTATCGAAAGGCTCATGGGATCCGTAAAGAAAGCAGAATCGATTAGTAACCCCAGAGTTCATACCCGTATTTTTTGCAGTTGCCACGGCATGCTCGGCCAGCCGTATTCCCCCGAGAATATTGCCATATTCGTCTCTGGCGAATTCCACTTCCGGCATCATGCGGGCTACGCGCAGCGGCTCAGCACCCGGTGGACGTACATCTTCTTTTATCCATCTGACCAGGTGCTCAAAGGCTGCATTAAACGGATCACGAAAAGGAATTCTGCTGTGGGCAGGCAGCTCGCAGCCAACATCTCTTGCTTCTGCCTGGGCAATCGGAAGCCCATCACGCAGTAGTCGAAGCTTGGAATATTCGATTTCAAAATCATAATCAGCATGGGAGGTACCCGCCACCTCCCATTGTATAAATGTGTCAGTATCTGGCTGGGGATCAGCGGCTCGGCGTGCCATGTCGGTTTCTGCCATGATCTTGAAGATCTTGGTTTCCTGATCATCTCGAATTCGACCTCCACCACCGTGAACCATTACCCCATCGTAAATTGGTTCCAGGGGATGAATATTATTGAGGTAGACGGCCAGGCGGCTTGCTGATTGGGAATGACCAGTGGCAATAATCAATTCGGCCTTTAGCCCATCGAGAATATCGACCTGCCCTGGAGGCGTGGACTCACCAAGTCGATTGATTGCCCGCCCTACAGCGGAAAAGATGTCATAGGAAAGCCCATCCCTGGCCACCATGCCGTCATGAGTTGTATCGAGAGTTCCATATCGCTGCGGGCTCCACTCCTTCATGGTATCGATACCCATTTGCTGCGCGGATACAGCGACATAGGCATAACCATTACGAATAAAATGAGTACCGGAGAGCCACCAATCAATATCCTTATCCGGACCGCCGGTAACATTAATCCATTCCACGATAACTATGCCATTGAAATCTTCAGCTTGTGGCCGGCGAACAATTAATCGGCTGCGATAACGATGGCCGCTGTCGATTACTTCTCCGGTTGCCAATTCTGGATTACTGTATTGATTAGCCGTACCCTCAATAAAAAATTCTTCTTCCACATAACCATTGGCGTTCAACTCGATTGCCGACGCGGCATAAATGGAATTGCGCGAGGAATGTCCTGGCGGATCGGCCTCGATAGGACCAATGATTTCTGCTGCCGGAACGACTGCTAACGCGTTGGCAGTAAATAAGCCCGCAAAAACCAAAGCGATCAACACTGTTATTCTATTCATGGAATTTTACCGCCCTGATAGTTTTCAAAAGTAATATTACATCCCCGAAAATTTCAGCTTAGCAAAATTTTACTCTGCTCCCAATTGTTTATATGCTCGGTGGCCATGAACACAGAACCGCTGGTACCGCCGCGACCACCAAATTTTGTAGAAGCCCTGCTCTGCTTCACAGTAGTTATCCTGATAATTGCATTGGGCCTATTTATTCTGGCCATAGATTTGCATAGCCTGATGTTTATTTGCCTGTTGTGGACGGGAATTAATGCTTATCGCCTGGGATCCTCTTATGGCCAGATACGAGAATTTATGAGCTCGGCAATTGCTCGAGCATTGCCTGCTATCTATATTTTTATTCTGATAGGCATGGTGATTGCCAGCTTTATGCATAGCGGCACAATCGCAGCCTTAATGTATTACGGCTTGAGCTGGGTTACGCCTTCTCTATTTCTGGCCATCGGATTAGTCCTGTGTGCTCTAATGTCGGTAGCAACTGGAACCTCATGGGGCACAGTAGGAACCCTGGGCGTGGTATTTATCGGCATCGGTGGCGCCTTACAAATTCCTCTACCCATCGTCGCCGGCATGGTGGTATGCGGAGCAACATTTGGTGACAAAATGTCGCCTATATCTGATACCACCAATCTAGCGGCAATGAGCGCCGAAACAAATTTGTATCGACACATTTATTCCATGTTTTTTACCACGGCGCCAAGTTTCCTGCTGGCCTTTATAATATTTTTATTTATGGGAGTTCGATTTGGCGATGGCGTTCTGGCAGAAGATGAAATATCCGCAATCAGAAATGCACTTGCTGACTCTTATGGATTAAATCCACTAATCACCCTACTACCAATTATCGTATTGGCGACTCTGAGCATCAGGCGGGTACCGGCAGAGGTGACTATGTCGATTAGTGTCATAGTTGCCGTGTTAATCGCAATTATCTATCAGCAACACTCCCTTGTGCAGGTAATGAATGCCTTATGGGCAAATACACCGGGGGAAACATCGATACAAAACCTTGATGAATTACTTGGGCGGGGCGGAATTCTGAGTATGGCCTGGACATTAATTCTCGCTCTTATGGCACTCGCTCTGGGTGGTATTCTCCATGGCTCCGGAATTTTGACTGCCTTACTTAGTGGCTTAATAGCTCGAGTGCAGAGAGTAGCAAGTCTTATAGCAACTACAATCTGCTCGGGCCTGGTGGGCAATATGGCAATGGGCGAGGCTTATATTTCGATAATTCTAAATTGCCAGTTATTCCGCGACAAATATAAGAACAAAGAATTAGATAAAGCGATCCTGTCCCGCTCTGTAGAGGAAGGATCAACCCTGACTACTGGTTTAATACCGTGGACCACTGCCGGCGCATTCTATTCAGCCACCCTCGGTGTGTCGGTAGTCGACTATGTCCCCTATGCTTTTTTTAATTACCTGAATGCCTTCATTTCCGTGAGTATGGCTGCCCTTGGTATCGGCTTACTCCGTAACAAAGCTGTGCAGTCCTAATTGAGATTTTTGCGATATACCTCACGCGCCTGTTCGAATTGACCATATACGTGATCTTTTTCTAGCTGCGAGCGCCATCCAGGCCATTGCTCTGCCAGTTCCTGTAAACGATCAATCCACCGCAATGCATATTCTGCGGAAGCCGCATTCTGAATTTCCTGTTCTCCCACCTGAAACCAAATGGGATTAGTAAATGCCTGGGCGTAGTCAACATCCAGTATACCCCGCGCAGCAGGATCACCCTCCGTGCGCAAATGGCACCAGCCTGAGCGATTGACTTCCAGCTGGTAGTCAATCGCCAGACTCATTCCATTACCGCGCACAGGAAACGCTTCTATTTCCTCGCCATTGCAAACCAGCAGTACTTCCTCCAGTTCTGTGACGGAATTTAGCCGACCCGTAATTTGTACTTCTCCTCCACCGGCTGGGAGATGCACAGTGTCTCCCGGAAGCGCACTGCCTGCTTCCAACTCCAGCAAAGGTCCGGAACTCACCATGGCTCGACCCCGAGTTAACCCATCAAACCATGATTCCATCGACAATCCCTGATTGCCGGTATAGACGTAGGTACGAAATGAGCCCACCAGTTTGCTGCGGTGCAGTGAACTAATCGAGTCTTCCCCACCGGTTGCGGTAACCCGCAAGCCATTGTTCCAAACAGCATAGAGAGGATAGAATCCAGCAAGGTTCGAATCCGACCACTCCAGTGCATCGGTAGTACCAAGTGCCGCATCAACGATAAATCCCTTTCCACCCCCAAGAGTTCCATCCAAGGGATCATTTTCACCGAGAAATGGATGCACGTAGCCGGTAACCGCTCCCTGTTCTTTTGCCTTGATTAACATGTCGGTATTACTCGGATAAAGACTTTCTATGGCGGTTCCTTCGTAGCCGGTAACAAACGGTGAAATCAGATGCTCGCGCATGCCGAACATAAATACATGTCCGTAAAACGGAGGTCGATATTCCTGGCCAACCACCACGATCTGGTCAGGCTCGGAGACTGAATGAGCACCGCCTCCTGCCTCGAAATAGTGGTAGTCCAGAATGCGATTATCTTTGTTCGCAACCTGTTCCAATACCAGATCCTGATCTTCAGCCCGGGACATCATCATCAGGTTCTCCAAAGTATTATGTAAGTTGCCTCCATAATTTGCATGGACATGAGTAGATGCGCTGTACCAACCTTTTGCCGCCATGTCAGTCAATCTCTCTAACTCGATCGTTAACTGAGTAACTTCGCCTGCGTCAATTGTTACTTCTTGCAGGTGAGGAATAAATTCAAATCCTTTCACTGTCGTTAGCTCTGCTCTTCCAACTGGAAGAGTGACTGAAAATTCCCCCTCATTATGGAATATTTGTTCTCCCCGCGTACCTGCTCTTGCATAAGCATTATCAGGCGCATAAAACTTTCCATCACTGGCCGACAAATGGATTCTATTCGGGGTTACTTGCTGACGACTGGCATCCAAAACCCTAACAGATAGCGTTCCCATGGGGCGTTTGTAATGCATCTCAGTAATGTCCCGCTCAATTAGTTTCCCACCATAGGTTTCGAGCAATCTTAACTGGGAAAGTCCAGGCTCATTGGAAATGAATGCTATCCACTCGCCATCAGGGGACCAACGGGGATGAAAAGCATCATGTTCGTAGAATGTCAGCTTATAAGGCTCACCTCCCACCGTTGGCTGCACGTAAAGGTTGTTGTATTGATCGGCTGAACCACTGGTTGACGCATAGACAAAGCGTTTGCCATCGATAGACACATCAGGTCGGGTTCGATACAAAGACTGTTCCGCCAGAACCGTCTGTGCTTCACTAATACCCCCTGCTACCGCCGGTACACGCAATACATTACCGGACCCCAGGGGCACATTGCGATTTGAGACTACCAGCAACTCTTCGCTATTGGGCAACCAGCTGGGAGTAATGTGCATATCCCATCTGCCAAAATAAAGCCGATTTCTGCCAAAATCATTATCAACAGAGACCGCTATTGGTTCTCCTGCCCATTGTCCATTGACGAACTCACGCACATATAAATTGAAGTAACCGTTTGGATTCGTTGAAACATAGGCAATCCTGGAGCCGTCTGGTGAAAACACGGGATCCGTATACACTGCCTGGTCATCGGTAAGTTTACTTATCTCCCCCGTTTCAATATTCAGTATTTCTAATTGAATACGCTGGTGGTCGTAATCGGCCGTGAAGATCAGCCAGCGCCCATCAGGGGAATAGTCGGGAGAAGAATGATACGCGTCTTCGCTATAGGTAATTTCATGGGCTATTCCAGAATCCGGATCAAGCTGCCAGATCGATCCCTGCATGGCTACCGCGATGTGTTCTCCGTCAGGTGCCCAATCTGGCGCCCAGGGAGTTGAACTGGGAGAAGGAGGGAAATAGAAATTGTGCATGTAGTTGCCGCCGCTTCTGGCATCAGGGTAGAAACTAGGCTGAGCACTTGCTGTCAAAGCAGCTGCACTCACCACACATATCAAGCAAATAGTGGAAAGTTTTGACTGATTAAAACCCATATTGAATTCACCTGTTAATTCACGACAATCAGCATTGTATCGCCAAGCATGGAATACACACAGTTTAAAGTTATATTTAGATGAGGCATTTAGGCGAGCTCTCACGGGAAAATTCCATGCCATTTATGGAGAATCGAGCAAGACCAATAATGCTTTTGGTGAAGATACGCAATGGACCTGACATAGTTATCCAATTGTCATAGTCGATAGAGCAAGGCTGTATGCTGAGAACACGGGTACCTAAACCCCGGGTTCTTGAGAATTTCAAAAATTAACAGGTTCTTTAGCTACTGACAGACGAATCCAATAGAAGATTTTGGAGAAATGCCAAGCGTTTCCGATGATTCTATTGCTAATGCGGATTAGACTGTTTGATGTAGTTTTCCAGTGACTGCTTTTCGTTTTCATTGAATACATAACCCAGTTTCGTTCTGCGCCACAATATATCCTCGGCGGTGCGCGCCCACTCTTCTTTACAAAGATAGTCAACTTCGAGTTGGTACAGGTTGGCTCCAAACTTAACGCCCAGATCACCCAATCCTCGGACATTGCCCAGGATGTCAAAACTCAGCCTGCCATAACTTGCCAACCAACGATTTAGCAAATCCGGATCAAGCCAACCATATTTTGTAGCCAGGTCCTGAAACAGGTTCTCGGATAGTCCGAAATCGCCACCGGGTAGAGGTGTTTTACTGGTGTTTGAAGTGGGCATGCGAGGAAAGTAGCGAACCAGACTACTTACAGCTTGTTCGGCTAACACGCGGTAAGTCGTAACCTTTCCTCCATAAACACTTAACAGCGGAAATGGATGCGTTTCTAACTCAAGCCGATAGTCTCGCGACACGCTGCTTGCCGATTTGCCAGATTGATCGATTAAAGGCCTTACCCCGGAATAGGTATGGATAATGTCAGAGCGATGCACAGCTTTCCGGAAATATAAATTGACTATTGAAATCAGGTAGTCGATTTCATCATTAGAAATTTCAACCTTGTCCAGATCACCCCGGTACTCTTCTTCGGTAGTGCCAATCAAGGAATAATTGGACAGGTAAGGGATTACGAAAACGATCCGGCCATCGTGATGTTGCAACAGGTATGCTTCATCCCCTCCATGGATCCTTGGCACGACGATATGACTGCCTTTTACCATTCGCAGCGGATGAGGATTTCCCTGTTCCGTGAGATTCTCCAGTAGCGAAGACACCCAGGGGCCTGTTGCATTTACCACGGCTCTAAAAACCTGGGTCGAGGATTCATTAGTTAGATGATTCTGAAAAGTGGCTGACCATCCCTGCTCTACTGGATTCAGGGCAACACATTCTACCCGTGTGTAAATACTGGCCCCATGACTACGCGCCTGCAATGCATTAAGGATAACTAAACGCGCGTCATCCACCTGGGCATCCCAATACTCGAATCCATGTTTAATGCTGTCGTTAAGTAGACTGCCAGAAGAGTAACGAACTGTTGAAGAGTTCTTGAATCGGTCTCTTTTAGCCAAATTGTCATAAAGAAACAATCCTGCTTTTAACAACCATGATCTTCTTGAATGAGAAAGTTGTGGAATCTGAAAAGCTAGGGGCCTGACTATGTGAGGCGCTATCGAAGCGAGAATTTCTCGTTCTTTAAGGGATTTTCTTACCAGCCCAAACTCATAGAACTCGAGATATCGAAGCCCACCATGAATCAGTTTACTGCTATTGCTCGATGTCGCACTAGCAAGATCACCTTTTTCGCAAAGCACCACACTCAAGCCCCGACTCGCCGCATCAGCAGCGATCCCGGCGCCATTTATACCACCCCCGATTACCAGAATATCTTGAACAGAATTTGATTTATTCACAGGGGATACTTATGAGGATAAAACATGCCATCGAGAGCAAAACTTAGTGTAACATGACTGCCTTACCAATCTCCTACAAATGATTTCTAGAGGAATAGGTTTTAAACCCTATATAAGTCTAGACACTAAATATGTGATGTAGAGCAATAAATTCATGAGCAAATATATACTCGCGATCGATCAGGGGACTACTAGCAGCCGGGCCCTGGTATTCGACACTGAAGGAACTCCGGTTGCCGTAGGACAACAAGAGTTTACGCAGCACTTTCCAGCAGATGGCTGGGTGGAACATGACGCCGAAGAAATTTGGCAAACGACCCTTAGCAGTTGTCAAAGCGCGCTGACGGATGCCGGCGCCAATGCCAATGACATTATCTGCATAGGCATCACCAACCAGAGAGAAACTACCGTTGTATGGGACAGAAAAACCGGGGAGCCATTAGCTAACGCAATCGTTTGGCAGGATCGACGCACCAGTGATTACTGTGACGAACTGAGGCAGCAGGGTATTTCTGCTGCAATTCAGAGCAAAACAGGCTTGATTCTGGATCCTTATTTCTCTGCTACAAAGCTACGCTGGCTGTTAGACAACGTTCCCGATGCCAGGGCTCGAGCCGAAAATGGCGAGTTGGCGTTTGGCACCATTGACAGTTTCTTATTG
Source organism: Gammaproteobacteria bacterium (assembly GCA_028818225.1). Classification (GTDB taxonomy): domain Bacteria; phylum Pseudomonadota; class Gammaproteobacteria; order Pseudomonadales; family Pseudohongiellaceae; genus UBA9145. Next base: position 90,898 of record JAPPOG010000062.1, read on the forward strand.
TGGAAACTAACCAGTGGCAAAAGTCACTTTACCGATGCAACGAATGCCTCGCGCACGATGTTGTTCAATATCTCTGAACAGAAATGGGATGAAGAACTGCTGGCACAGTTTAATATTCCTGCATCTGTTTTGCCGGAGGTCAAAGATTGCGCCGCTGAATTTGGCGAAAGTGATCCTCAAATCCTGGGAGCTGCTATACCAATTACCGGTATGATTGGGGATCAGCAATCCGCAGCATTCGGCCAGGGGTGCTTTGCTCCGGGATCGGCTAAAAGCACCTATGGGACTGGCTGCTTCCTGTTACTGAATACCGGCACTGAATTTGTTAAATCGTCAAACCGGCTTTTATCCACTGTGGCCTATCGCCTTGGAGGTGAAACAGCTTATGCAATGGAAGGCAGCATTTTTATGGCAGGAGCAACGATGCAATGGATTAGGGATAAATTAAAACTCATTGCCAGTGCGGATGAATCAGAGCAACTCGCGAGAGAAACCACAGATGACCTGAATGTATACCTGGTACCTGCTTTTACTGGACTCGGCGCGCCTTACTGGGATCCTCATGCCCGGGGTTCAATCTATGGCATGACAAGGGATACAGGTATCAATGAGATCGTTACTGCTGGTCTGATGTCGGTATGTTATCAAACTAAAGACCTGGTTGAAGCTATTGCTGCTGATGGCGCAAGCCTGTCTTCACTCAAAGTCGATGGCGGCATGGCGAATAATAACTATGTCACACAGAAACTGGCCGATCTTTTAAACTGCGAAGTGCAACGACCCGTCATTACTGAGACAACCGCACTGGGCGCAGCCTATGTTGCAGGTCTTCATGCTGGCGTATTTTCGTCCATTGACGAAATAACGCAGAAGTGGCAACTGGCACAGGCCTTTAAACCAGACAAAGATGATAACTGGCGTAGCAAACAATATGCGGGCTGGAAAATGGCAATAGAGAGAACACGAACTCGAGAGCAGTAAAAACCATGGAACTACATCTTATTCGTCACGGTCAAACCGACTGGAACGAAGAAAGACGAGTGCAGGGACAGAGCGATTCACGTCTTACAGAGCTCGGCGAACAACAAGCTTCCTCTCTTGGGCAACGCCTGGAGCCAGTAGAATTCAACAAGGCCTTTTGCAGTAGTTCATTGCGAACTCGACAGACCGCAGCAAGGCTTTTTGCTGGTACCGATCTGGAAATAGAGTATCTCGATTCACTAAGAGAAATATTTCTTGGCCCTTGGGAGGGAACCCTCTACGATGAAATCGAGCAACGGGATCCTGATTCTTTTCGACATTTCTGGGAGGAACCTCACCTGTTCAATGTGGATGGCGCAGAATCATTCTTTGATTTACAAGCAAGGGCGGTGGCTGCAATAGAACAAATCGCCAAACGACATTTGAATCAATGTATCGCTCTAGTAAGCCATGGCGCACTTATAAAGACTTTACTCTGCCATGCCGAAGGTAGACCAATGCATGAACTCTGGACACCACCCCATATGCATAATTGCGCCCACAGTATAATCAGGGTGCGAGAAGATGGTACTCGAGAAATCATTCAATATGCAGACATTCCCTTTTCAGATCTCGAACGCTAGCTAATTACGGTCAATCCCTTACCCGATATTGTTGCAGTTTTCGTCGTAACCAGCGAGAAACGGGTGGAATGTCTGTAGCCAGCACTACTATTCCCAGAGGTATCATCCAGAATCCCAGCACAGGAAGGAAGCCTAATATACCAAGAAAAATGAGAAGCAACCCCAGTAGCGCACGCACTACCGGAGGTAAATAACGCTTGGCTTTTTTGAAGCATATATAGGCATTTAATACCCAAAAGCTTGTTCGCCGACTACCCGAATTGGATTTAGCACTTTGCCTTTCCAGCCGATTCATATAAATACATCCAGAAAAGAAGCTTCCTTTGATTATGATATGCTTGAGCCTGATTTAGTTTTTGATCTAGGTTAAGTGAAAATGCTATGAGCGCAAAATCGACCAATCTAAGTCTTTATTTTGGCATAGTCCTTGGCGTTTTAGCCTGTTCACAACTCATTGGGTATTGGGTTAATAATAACATTGCCCTGAATACGACCTGGGAAATTAATGGCCTTATTCACTTTACCCATATACGAAACTACGGGGGCATTTTCGGGCTGGCCCAGGGAATGGGATGGCTGTTTGGGCTTATCTCGGTTAGCGTACTTGGCGCTGTGACCGCTTACCTGTGGCTAGGAAAAGAGGTAAGCCGGTATGAGTTTATTTGTTTTGGTTTTATTGTAGGCGGCGGCGCAAGCAATATCCTCGATAGACTGATTTATGGAAGCGTTATCGATTTCATCGACATCCAACATATTCCTTACTGGAATTATGTTTTTAATACTGCTGATATGATGATACATATAGGCATCTGGCCTATGCTGTTGATAAGTATAATTTGGCAGCCTGATAAAAGTTCTGAGAAATAAATCAAGAAATAAAAAAAGCCCGAACTGAAAATCAGCTCGGGCTTTTTTATATTAGGTTTTGCCTATATTCGATAACACATCGTATAAATATTGTCCTCTGAATAAGGCGCCGCAAGCGCTACGTCCGTTGGAGCTGTGTTAGCTCCACTTACTCCGAGTGTAGCTCTTACCTGGAGATTCAGCACCAACAGCGCGAGTTGCTGCGGAAAAGCAGGGTCCTGCTAGCTCGATTGCAGAGCTCGTAGAAAAATATGGGCGTTCATCCAAGAGGCAGCACATGAAAGCTGCTGGCTTCCTTTCCGGTAATCCGGCAGATGCGGCAGTCGCAGCGTTGCCAACCAATGCCTGGAACATCCACCCGCCGTCGTTCGCGACAATTCATTGGCATGCCATTTCTTAGTGCTAAAAAACTCGCATGCATCGCGGCACAATAAGAACGACAAATTGCCTTTTTCCTCCTCATCAGGCAAGGCAGTGCCGGTTAGGAATTTTTCATTGACATATTCCAGGATGGAAAGGGAATCCCAGACCACCAGCCCATCATCTATTAAGACCGGGACCCGTATTGTTGGTGAATATAGGGCTAGCTCTTCCTGAAAGCCGTCCTCGAAAAGCGGTATGCGAATTTCTTCAAATTCGATTGCAAAATATTTCAGTAATACCCAGGGCCGCATTGACCAGGAAGAATAATTCTTATTTCCAATAACTAACTGCAAAGCAGAACTCCATTGCGTCGTTTACTAGTCTAACTTGTCAGAACGGGCACTATAACCAATAATCACACACTGGTTCACAGGCTCAATATTACGGGCTATCAAAGAATTACCAGGAAGGAAAACTGTGTCGCAACATAGATTTAGTGGCGTCTTGGCTCCAGTCATTACCCCTTACAACGCAGACCTCTCTCCGGATGCGGCCCGCCTTGGCAATCACTGCAGCTGGTTAGTCTCCCAGGGAGCAGGATTGGCGGTTTTCGGCACCAACAGTGAAGCGAACTCCTTAAGCATAGATGAGAAATCAAGTCTACTTGAAGCCCTTATTGAAGCAGGCATAGATACGGACAAGCTAATGCCTGGAACAGGCTGCTGTGCTCTCAGCGATAGCATCACTTTAACGAAAAAGGCTGTCGACTTGGGTTGCGCAGGTGTACTAATGCTGCCACCTTTCTACTATAAAGGTGTATCTGACCAGGGACTATTCGATTTTTATGCAAATGTCATCGAAGCAGTTGCCGATGACAAGTTGCATATTTATCTCTACCACATTCCACCAATTTCCCAGATTCCGCTTTCACTCAATCTAATTGAACAACTGGCAGCAAAATACCCAGACACTATCGTTGGTATTAAAGACAGTTCTGGCGACTGGAACCAAACCCAGGCTTTCCATGATTTGCAAATTGAGAATTTTGCAGTCTTTTGTGGCTCGGAAAGTTTCCTATTACAGAACATGGTGGCTGGTGGCGCCGGGTGTATTTCTGCCACAGCTAATGTAAATCCCCATGCAATTTTTGACCTGTATTACCACTGGAATGAGGCGGGTTCAGCAAAAAAGCAATCAGCGCTAAATAGTATCCGAGAGATTTTCCAGTCCTTTCCAATGATCCCTGCATTGAAAGCGGCGACCGCGATATACGGTGATGATGCAGCATGGATGCGGGTCAGACCCCCTCTCACTGGTCTCACTGACAAGCAGCATGCCACTCTTGCTTTGAAGCTGAAAAAAGCCGGTTTTGAGATGCCTGATCTTTAGTTATTTCAGACAAATCTCGTAACTTTTTCCACGTGGACAACATCCCATGCTTCCGGTAGCCTCAAGTTTACGCATATTCCAGTTACAATACTTTGCTAGACAATATAAGTAACTGATTTTGCTGGATTAAGTTGAAACTTCAATACTTTTATTCCAGCAACATTTTAAGGAATAATGCCTGTAAGGATTTGGTACTCATTTTTATCTACGAGGCGAAAAATGATAAGAAAAGTAGACATCTTTAAACGCTGGCAAATTGTCGCTCTAGGCGGCTTATTGTTGAGTGGATCGAGCAGTCTTTTGGCTCAACAAGATGATGTTGAATGGTTCACTCTGGGTAATGACTACGGCAATACCCGCTATACAACATCCAGTGAAATTACGTCTGAAAATTTTGGCGAATTAGAAGCAGTTTGGGAATGGGATGGTGCCAGCCTTGGTGCTGCCAGTGGCCGTTCTACCCCCAGCTATATTAATGGCACCTTGTATACAGTCGCCGGCGCTCGTCGTCATGTGGTTGCTATCGATCCCAAGACAGGCGAACAACTCTGGAGTTATCGGTTGCCAAATACCGGGCGCTGGGAATATTCCATGCGCGCCGATTACGGTAAGGGAATAGGTTACTCGGAAATTGATGGCAAAGGTGTAATCTACATGATTACTCCTGGCTTCTTCTTAACAGCTTTAGATGCTGAAACTGGTGCCCCATTAGAAGGTTTTGGGCAGCCAGTTCCAATCGATGGCTTTCCTGAAACCGGTGTCGTTGATCTCTTAGCGGATCTTGGTCATCCATATGATCCCTATGAAGGCATTCCGTTGGAGACTGGATACATTACCGGCTCATCACCGCCAATAGTTGTGAACGATACCGTTATAGTCGGTAACTCTGCGGAGCAAGGCTACAACCAGGCACGAATTGAAAACGTTCCTGGCGATATTCTCGGGTATGACAAGCGCACCGGTGAATTCAAGTGGAAATTCAATGTAATTCCACAACCCGGTGAGTATGGTCATGAGACCTGGGAGAATGATGCCTGGCAATGGACTGGTGACGTTTCATCATGGGCGCCGATTTCTGCCGACATAGCAAATAACCTTGTCTATATTCCAACTAATGGCGCGACCATCGATTACTACGGTGGCTTCCGCCCTGGTGATAACCTGTATGGAACCAGCCTGATTGCATTGAATGCCAGCACTGGCGAACGCGCATGGCACTTTCAAATGGTGCATCACGATATCTGGAATTATGACAACCCCATGGCTCCAGTGTTACTTGACTTGAATGTTCCGGGTCAAGGCCAGGTTCCTGCAGTAATGCAGGTAACAAAGCAAAGTTTTGTTTATGCCTTTAATCGTCTTACCGGTGAACCAATCTGGCCAATCGTAGAAAGACCAGTGCCACAATCAACGGTTCCTGGTGAGGTGCTTTCAGCAACCCAACCATTCCCCACCAGACCAGCACCTTTCGATATTCAGGGCGTATCGATTGACGATTTGATCGACTGGACACCTGAAATCAGGCAGCAAGCCATAAATGCGTTTGCTGACTATCAGATGGGACCTCTATTTAATCCTCCAATTCAGCGAGGTCATGGGTCTGGAAAGCGCGCAGCGATGTTTTGCCCGGGCGGCGGCGGTGGTGCCAATATCACCTCACCCTCGGTAGCAGATCCAAATTCTGGTTACCTATTTGTCTCCTCGCGATCAGCCTGTAGCCCGGTGGTACTGGTACCTGGAGAAGAAGCTGATCTTCAGTATGAGAAGCCAACTGGAACTACCTTTGCGCAATATGCCTCCGGTCCCGGAGCCGGTGCGCCTCGTCACCCCCTGGGCATTCCCTTGTTCAAACCGCCATTCAGTCGTATTTCTGCAATCGACATGAACACTGGCGAATATGCCTGGGTAATTCCAACCGGTGAAACTCCAGCGCGCGTGCAAGAAGTTATCGATGACAACAATCTCGATGTTGGCAATACCGGAACCGGTGCCCTCGTGCCAATGGTGGTTACACCAAACATGCTGGTTTATTCAGACACAGCGTCTGATGGAACACCAATGCTTTATGCAATCGACAAAGCTACTGGTGAAACCATGGGGGCAGTCGAAGTACCTGACCGCAGCCGCTACGGCATGAGCTCTTGGACCCATGATGGACATCAGTACATCATGCTACAAACGGGCTCGAAGCTGACCGCAATGGCGTTACCAGCTGCTGCTCCAGCGAGCACTGGTTACTAAATCTTTTCTTAGCTATACAAAAACCCGACTGCTTTTCAGTAGTCGGGTTTTTTATTATTTTGCAATTTAATCCATTCTTTACGCCAGCTGACGGATAGTTGTTGGCGGTGGTTTTGATGCTTTACGAGAAGCATTCGAGCGCCAAGAATTCCTGCCGGCAGTTATCGGGGCGATTTTAGCTCCTTCTTTTTTCGGTCAGGATCAAAAGATATAACGTTGTCGGGAATAGGCAACATGGCATGTTCTGGTAATACCTTTTTGCCTTTGAAATCCCAGGATGGTGTGTCAGGAATAAGTATGACTGAGCCTCTATAACGGTAACGCACTGTACTTCTCCCTTTAGCTCTAACGTGGCAAGTAGGAATAAATCACTTATGACCATGACCGACGCGGAAAAGAGGGAGGCAATTGCAAAGCTTGAAAAAGATATTGCGAATTACCTAAACCAGGGCGGTGAGGTCAAAAAAATAAAGCCGGACGAATCTACAATAGACCCATCCGGTCATGATTATAGCAAAAATAAGCTGTTTGCCCACGATCGACCTCCATCCCGTCGGCCGAACTTTATTGTTCGCTAACAGCCACCCACCATCTAGCTTATATAGGGAGTATCTCTAAATTTCTAAACTTTGATTTATTTGGATTGATTCTAAATGAAGGTTCAATCCCGAGTGGCGAGCGAGGGCGCGAGTAGCGAGGCACATGAAAATTCAGATATGGCGAACAGTACAAGCAGTACGGGAGCCACTCGGAATTTTCATTTAACGAAGGAAATCGTGCCCGCAGCCGGCACGTTATATGGTTCTTATCTGGGTGTAGTCCGTGTAACCCACGAGAATTTTTTCGATGCCGTCTTGTTTACGTGTACGCATCCCCGATCTAACCGCTGCGGAGTGTATTTCCGCTGCAGGAGCCTGCCTAAGAATCATCTTCTTAATTTCCGGCGTACTCATCAATAATTCATGCACACCCATTCGTCCGCGATAACCGGTATCAAGACAATCCATGCAACCAGGGGCTTTGTAAAGAGTAAATTCCCCTTTTTGAGAAAATCCCTTCTCCCATTCTTTTAGTTGAGCTTCTATTTCCTCTTTATTTGGTGCCGCCCGTGCTGCATCTTCGATGCTTTCACGCACATATTCGGTCGCCAGAAACTCAAGTTCGTCCTTTTCCGGAACGTAAGGCTTCTTGCATGACGTACAAAGTGTTTTAGTCAGTCGTTGCGATAAGACGCCAATCATCGCATCCGCAAAATTGAATGGATCCATGTCCATATCCAATAATCTAATTATGGTTTCAGCGGCACTGTTTGTGTGAAGAGTGGAAAGCACAAGGTGGCCAGTTAAAGATGCTTCAATCGCCGTACCGGCAGTTTCACTATCTCTCATCTCACCGATCATAATTATATCGGGATCAGCACGAAGGAAGGCCCGCATAGCGCCCGCAAACGTCATCCCTATTTTTTCATTTACTTCTACCTGTCTCAGTCCTGCCTGTGTGATCTCAACCGGATCTTCTGCGGTCCAGATTTTTCGTTCCGACGAGTTAAGGTAATTAAGGATAGAGTGCAGTGTTGTACTCTTACCAGAACCTGTAGGACCACAAACAAGAAATAGACCATATGGTTTGCTAACCCCTGCAAGCAAGTTATCAAGATTTCTCGAACTCAGACCGATGGCATTAACAGGCATGCATTTGCCGCTAGTGAGAATACGAATGACTACATCTTCCAGGCCTCCAGAAGTTGGAATAGTCGCAACACGTAATTCAACATCTACTGGGGCAAAATGCCGGAAGTTAATCTTTCCGTCTTGGGGTTTGCTTTTGTTTGATATATCAAGGTGGGCCATAACCTTAATACGGGAAACTAGCGCACTGCGATATTTCGCTGGAAATTTATAATAGACAGACATTACGCCGTCCTTTCTGAACCGCACCAAAACCTTTTGCTTGCCCATTCCAGGTTCGATATGAATGTCTGATACTTTCTGACGATGGCCGTCCTCGATAATTTTATTTACAACTTTTACGACGATATTATCCGTGACTTGCTGCGTTTCAACAGCCGAAAATATTGTCGGATCATAATCTTCATCTTCCTCATCGTTTTCAAACTCTTCTTCCATGTCCTCCATAGAAGATTCGATGTCTTCAGAAGAATAATAAAATTGCAACGCCCAGTTGATATCCTCAGGTGACGCCATCACTGGTTCTACATATTTATTAATATTAAAACTCAGGGCATCGGTAATCTGCCAGTCCATTGGGTTTTCGATGGCAACTACAATTTTGCCTTCATAAACATAGAGAGGGACTACTTTGTGTTTAAATGCAATAGCGGCCGTAAGCATGCGTATAACTTCCGGCTCTACAATGAATTCACGCAAGTTAATAAATGGAATACCAAGTTTCTTCGCCAGGGCTTGCTGAATTTCCTCTTTGTGAATTACACCACGATCAACCAGAATCTCACCTAAGGCGCCGCTACGCTTTTTCTTCTGCGCTTTTAACGCTTCAGTTAGCTGTGCTTCTGAAACCAGGTCTTCGCCAATAAGAATCTCACCCAGTTTCAGATTCGGCATATTCTTCTGGCGAGCGAGAGCTGATTCCAGCTCCGAGGCGTCTACTATCTTTTGTGTTACCAGATATTCACCCAGCAGGCGTGAGCGTTCTTCTTGCTGATCCTGCAGCGCAGTATCTACAACCTCCTGAGTAACAATATTTTCTTCAACCAGCATCTCGCCTATCTGGCCACCGATGATATGGTTTTCAATAGCTGCTTTGGCTACAAACAAGTGTGTGCAGTAACGCCATTTGCGACCGACTTTAGTTTGTTCATAAAGATGAACTCCGTTCTTGTCCGTTCGGGTTCCAAACGTTTTACCGGTCAACTCTGTGCGATCTTTAAAATAGACTTCGAAACTTCTAGCTTCCGCATCAACATTGATCCTGGATGCTGGATCATTACTCAGCATAAGCTGATAGGGTTTCTCCAGGCGCAGGTATTTCAATGTGCTCATGTCTACTTAAGTTGGCACTACCGCACGAGGTTCTAAAATTGTTATTTCTTCATTGGTCGCGCTAAAGGCCAGGAGCTTACCCTTTATTCAGGTGTTATTCGTAAGCTCTACGGTTACAGAAGTTTTATCGTAGTCCGGCCCACCATGGACTTCAGAGAAAGGGGGTGGTTGAAGATCAATCGCGACGGCACTTGAAGAGCCGCCGCCTTTGGACTCGAATTCTATCGTTTCAATTTCTGCTGCCGCTTCTGCGGTTTCTGCTTGCATGGTTAGCCTCTGGCTCTATACCTGATATGGGCCAATCTTTCTGAATCGGCTTAGACAGTACAATGAGCCGCAAAGCCGCGTCATTACAGGCTTCTATCGACCAATCACTTTAGCAGGTTATAGAAACCGGTACAATTTGTACGTCTTTTAAGGGGGTATCATTGAATGCTTGCAGACCCTACAATATCAGGACTTTGCTAGTTTTAAAGCCCTGCGCTCAGATTAGGCTCATTGTCCCTTTCTTTAGTTTTATTTAGAAAGTATAGCAATTCCCGGGAATCTACCGGTAGTCATGCCAACTCCCATGAGCACCAGCATACCGCCAAAGAACATGAATAATGTGATGCTCTCCGCAAGAAAGAGATTTCCCCATAAGATACTGAAAATTGGGATCAAATAGGTGGTCATGATGGCCTGTTGAGAGCCAATTCTGGCGATTAAGCGATAGAACAGTATGTAGCCGAAACCAGTACAAACTACTCCAAGGGCCAGCACGCTGAGCCACACGCTACCCTGCGGCATGACCTCGGGTTGCTGGCCTAGCGCAAATGGCAGCAGAACAATGGTTGAAAAAAATAGTCCGCCTGCAGTGATTGTGACTCCGGAAACACCTTGAAGTTTGTTGGATACTATATTTAACGCAATCCCATACAGAACGCAGGCAAACAGGGCTGAAGGAATTGCCAGCTGGCTGGTAACTCCAGACGCCTCAGAAGGGTCGAACACCAAAACGACTACACCTAGAAATCCAACCATCAATCCGGCCAGTCCAATTCTGTGCAACCGTTGTTGATAGACTACGAACGCAATAATTGCGGTAAAGAATGGAACTGTGGCATTCATAATAGACAAGACACCTGCTCCCATGTTCAACGAGGAATAGGCGAAAAAGCAGAACGGAACTGCCATATTAAAAAGGCTCACGATAAAGATCATCTTCCAATGTTGCTTCAACTCGGCAAATTTTCCCATAAGCAAACACATAGGCATTAAGACTATTAGTCCGCTCGCTACGCGTAGCTCGATCAGAAATACGGGACCAAACTCAGGTGAAGCTATTCTCAGAAACAGAAAGGATGATCCCCAAATCGCTGAGAGAATCAGTAGTTCTATGTAATCTCTGAGAGTCGCCTGTTGCATTGAACTAATCGGGTATTTTTGAAATGCGAAAACAAAAAACCCGACCTACAGTGGTCGGGTTCTTCAAATCTAGTCGGAGTAAATAACTAATTATTCCGCTTCTTCCGCCGCTTCCACGTTATCATCAATATCCTCTTCACTATGAATTGGACGATCAACTAACTCGACATAAGCCATTGGTGCTTTATCGCCGGCCCTTTCACCACATTTAAGAATGCGGATATATCCACCGGGACGATCTGCGTATCGAGGACCAAGTTCGGTGAAAAGTTTGCCTACAGTCGCCTTGTTGCGAGTGCGATCAAAAGCAAGGCGACGATTCGCCACGGAATCTTTCTTGGCAAGAGTGATTAGAGGTTCTGCAACCGAACGCAATTCCTTCGCTTTCACCAAGGTAGTTTTGATTATTTCATGTTCCACCAGTGACGATGTCATGTTGCGAAACATTGCTGTGCGGTGCGGACTGTTCCGATTTAGTTGGCGACCGCTGTGTCGATGACGCATAGTCCTATATCCTTTGTCTCTTCCTAAGCTGCTCGATCGTCGGATTTAAGGCTTGATGGAGGCCAATTCTCAAGACGCAAGCCAAGAGACAGTCCACGTGTAGCCAGTACATCTTTGATCTCTGTCAGAGACTTCTTACCAAGGTTTGGAGTCTTAAGCAATTCAACTTCCGTGCGCTGAATTAAGTCTCCAATATAGTAAATGTCTTCTGCCTTCAAACAGTTTGCAGACCGAACTGTAAGTTCCAAATCATCAACTGGTCGTAACAGGATAGGATCAATTTCATCTTCGAGTTCTTCAGGCTCCGCGATAATTTCGCTCTGAAGATCAACAAATACACTCAATTGATGCTGCAGAATTGTAGCCGCTCTACGTATGGCTTCTTCAGGTTCAATTGTTCCATTAGTTTCAAGATCAATAATGAGTTTATCAAGGTCAGTACGCTGCTCTACTCGCGCGTTCTCAACCGAGTAAGAAACTCTAATAACCGGGCTGTATGACGCATCCAATAGGAGCTTGCCTACGGAACGAGTTTCATCGTCTTCGGCAACACGACTATCCGCAGGGGAGTAACCTCGACCCTTGCGAACTGTTAAGCGCATATTTAACTCACCATTGCTATTTAGATTAGCGATGACATGATCAGGATTCACAATCTCCACATCATGATCTTCTGCAATATCTCCTGCCGTGACAGTACCAGTACCTTTCTTGGAAAGTGTTAATACTGCTTCCTCATTGTTATTCAAGACTACTGCTACGCCTTTCAGGTTTAGCAATATCTCTATGACATCTTCCCGCACACCTTCAATTGTGCTGTATTCATGAACAACACCATCAATTTCAACTTCCTCTACCGCGCAACCTGGCATTGATGAAAGCAGTATGCGACGCAGTGCATTTCCTAAAGTATGCCCAAAGCCACGCTCGAGCGGCTCCAAGACCACTTTGGAATGACACTTGTCGAATTCATCAACCTGTATCACTTGTGGTGTTAAGAAGTCTGATAAAGAAATTTGCATGTAATCCACCCTCTGTGTGATTAAGTCACTACTTGGAATAAAGCTCGACGATCAGATTTTCGTTAATTTCAGGAGGCAAATCCGCTCGATCTGGCTTGCGAGTGAACTGACCTTCCATCTTTGAAGAATCAACGGACACCCAATCTACTTCAGAACGTTGAGCTGCCAGTTCCAATGCAGATTTAATTCTTAGCTGTTCCTTGGATTTTTGTCGTACGGCGACTACATCTCCTTCTGCTATCTGATAAGAAGGAATATTTACAACATCTCCGTTAACGCAAATGGATTTATGTGAAACAAGCTGGCGTGCTTCGGCACGGGTTGAACCAAAGCCCATTCGATAAACGACGTTATCCAAACGACACTCTAACAGTTGCAACAGATTCTCACCGGTAGCACCTTTCAATCGCGCCGCTTCTTTGTAATAGCCACGGAACTGCTTCTCCAATACGCCATATGTGCGACGTACTTTCTGTTTCTCACGAAGCTGAACACCGTAGTCCGAAAGACGGCCACGACGCTGACCGTGCTGGCCAGGAATTGTGTCGGTCTTGCACTTGCTGTCAATAGGACGAACACCGCTCTTTAAGAACAGATCCGTTCCTTCACGACGAGATAGCTTACACTTAGGGCCTAAATAACGGGCCATACTTTCTCTCCTAGTTTACACACGTCGCTTTTTAGGCGGACGGCAACCATTGTGTGGAATTGGGGTAACGTCAGTGATATTGCCCACTTTCAATCCACAAGTGTTTAATGCGCGAACTGCTGACTCGCGACCCGGACCAGGTCCGTTTACTTTCACATCTAAATTTTTCAGGCCATAGTTTTCAATAGCCTGCTTACCTGCTTTTTCAGCTGCAACCTGGGCAGCGAAAGGAGTACTCTTTCTTGAACCACGGAAACCAGACCCACCGGCTGTGGCCCAGGCAAGCGCGTTACCCTGACGATCAGTAATCGTGATGATGGTGTTATTGAAAGAAGCGTGTATGAACGCGATGCCATCTATAACGGTACTGCGAGCCTTCTTCTTTGCTGTCTTGGGAGTCGCCATCTTTTACTTCCTGATTGGTTTGCGAGGACCCTTGCGAGTTCGCGCATTAGTTTTGGTTCTTTGTCCGCGCACGGGCAAAGAGCGTCGATGACGAATTCCCCGGTTACAACCCAGATCCATCAATCGCTTAATGTTCATTGAGACTTCACGGCGCAGATCACCCTCAGTTGGGACTTTTGCCACTTCAGCGCGAATACCATCGAGCTGTTCCGGACTCAAATCTGATACTTTAGTAGATGGCTCAATACCAGTTGCTTCGCAAATGCTCTTGGCAGTGGTTGGACCAATGCCATACACATAACTCAATGAAATTACGATATGCTTGTTGTCTGGTATGTTAACCCCGGCAATACGTGCCATAGATTTACTCCGTTATCTCTCGCCCTAGCCCTGACGCTGCTTGTGTCGGGGTTCAGCGCTACAAATTACTCGTACCGAACCGTTACGGCGAATAACCTTACAGTTTCGGCAAATCTTTTTTACTGATGCTCTTACTTTCATCTTCCTGCTCCTCTAGCTTATGGCTAGATTCCACTCCTGCCGTAATTACCTAATTTGGACTTCTTCATCAGTGAATCGTATTGATGTGACATCAAATGCGATTGCACTTGCGACCAGAAATCCATGGTTACCACCACAGAAATAAGTAATGCTGTTCCACCCAGGTTGAATGGCACGTTCGCCATCATCTGCATGAAATTTGGTAACAAACAAACCAGGGTAATGTAGATCGCTCCAAACATGGTGAGGCGAGTAATAACGCCGTCGATGTACTTCGCAGTTTGCTCACCAGGTCTAATTCCTGGAATAAACGCGCCTGACCGTTTCAGGTTTTCTGCCACATCCCTCGGATTAAAGACAAGGGCAGTATAGAAGAAGCAGAAAAATATAATCATGGCGCTAAAAATAATGATGTATAGCGGTTGCCCCGGACCTATAAGCAGGGCCAAATCCTGCAACCACTCAGCACCTTCCGATTGACCAAACCACTGACCCAGAGACGCCGGAAACAATAAGATTGAGCTGGCAAAAATCGCTGGAATCACACCGGCCATGTTGATTTTTAATGGTAGATGGCTGGCCTGAGCCTGGTACATCTTGCGGCCTTGCTGACGCTTGGCATAGTTAACAGTTATGCGACGCTGTGCCCGCTCTACATATACGATGCCAGCAACCACACCGACTGCTACTAGCGCAACTACTAACAGCAGCACCCCACTAATCTGGCCTTCATAGGCCTGGGTCAGAGACGTACCAACTGCTGCCGGGAATAACGCAACAATACCGGCGAAGATGAGCATCGATATGCCGTTTCCGATACCTTTTTCCGTAATTTGTTCCCCTAACCACATAAGGAACATGGCACCTGTCACCAACGAGATAATAGCGGTCAGGTTAAAGGCCAGCCCCGGGTTATAAGCCATCGGTGACAGGAGACCAACAGTCATACCTGTTCCCTGCACCGTTGCCAGTACCAGCGCACCATAACGCGTGTACTGTGTAATCTTACGTCGACCAGATTCTCCTTCTTTCTTTAACTGATCTAATTGCGGACTCACTGCAGTCAGCAACTGCATGATGATTGAAGCTGAGATGTAAGGCATTATGCCAAGGGCGACAATGCTCATGCGCTCCAGAGCGCCGCCAGAAAACATATTAAACAGACCAGCAAAGGTGCCTTCATTCTGGGCGAAGAAAGCCTGCAGTTGTAATGGGTCTATTCCAGGCACAGGGATGTGGGTGCCTACTCGATAAACGAAGATGGCAAACAACAGGAACAACAGGCGCGCCTTCAGCTCGCCGAGGCCGGCGCCTATATTCTCAGGATTGATGTTTGGTTTATTTGCCATTTCTGTTTATTACTTCTTTATAAATCAATAGAAACGAGAATCCGGTTACTCTTCGTCTTTCTTTTCTTCTTTTTCCTCTTCACTCGAAACTTCTTCTGAAGATTCTGCTTTCGGCTCTTCTGCAGGAGCATCTTCTGTCTTGGCCTCAGCTTTTTCTTCTGTCTTTGGGGCCGCCTTCGCTTTCCTGGCTGGTTTCGCTGCCTCTTTTGCCACAGTTTCTACCACCTTGCCGCCGGCTTTTTCGATGGCCTCACGAGCACCTTTTGATACAGCAACATTTCCACCTTCAACTGTAACTTTTTTAGTTACATCGCCAGAAAGCATAATCTTTACTCGCTTTTTGTTAGCTGAGATAACACCAGCTTTTTTAAGGCTTTCAACGGTTATTAAGTCGCCTTCAACCTTATTCAACTCTGAAGTACGAACTTCCGCAGTAATACGACCAACTCGCGAGCTAAAGCCATACTTAGGCAGACGCATTTGCAAAGGCATTTGACCGCCTTCAAAGCCTGGTTTAACAGTGCCACCACTGCGTGACTTCTGGCCTTTATGGCCAGTTCCACATGTCTTTCCCCATCCGCTACCGATACCACGACCAACGCGTTTCTTCGCTTTGGTGCTGCCTGCAGCCGGCCTTAAAGTATTTAGTTGCATGATTAACTCTCACCTTCAACGGCTAACATATAATTAACCTTATTGATCATGCCGCGCACTGCTGGAGTATCTTCCACTTCAACAGATTGATGCATACGCCGTAATCCAAGCCCCTGTAAACAAAGCTTGTGCCTGGGCAATGTACCAATCGGGCTCTTTACCAGAGTAACTTTGACAGTTTTCTTCTTTGCCACCGTTTAATTCCTTATCTACCTAGCCCACGATCTCTTCGACCGACTTTCCGCGCTTAACGGCAATATCTTCTGGCGAACGCATGTCTCTCAAACCTTTAAATGTTGCTTGTACAACATTCACCGGGTTAGTAGAGCCATAGCATTTTGCCAATACATTCTGCACACCAGCTAATTCCAGAATCGCACGCATGGCACCACCGGCGATTACACCAGTACCTTCCGAGGCTGGCTGCATATACACTTTCGAGGCGCCATGACGAGATTTGATTGGGTATTGCAAAGTGTGCCCATCCAGGGAAACAGTGATCATATTGCGTCGTGCAGATTCCATAGCCTTTTGAATTGCCAATGGAACTTCACGAGCTTTACCGCGGCCAAATCCAACACGACCATTGCCATCACCTACTGCAGTTAATGCGGTAAAACCGAATATGCGACCACCCTTAACTACCTTGGCTACACGATTCACTTGAATAAGTTTTTCCTGTAAACCTTCTTCGTTTTTACCTGGCTCGTCTTTAAATGCCATATTTTACAAACCTTTTATTTATTGGCTGGCGTCAATCAACGACCAGTCCAAAGTCAGAATCCTTATCGTTTCCCTTAGAATTTCAATCCGCCTTCACGTGCTGCATCCGCCAAGGCTTTGACACGACCATGATAGGCATAACCAGATCGATCAAAAGCCACCTCTTCGATTCCGGCTTTCTTTGCTCGTTCTGCTATTAATGTTCCAACCTTTCCTGCAGCTTCTATATTGCCTGTAACACCTTTCCTGTTCTTCTTTTCAACAGTCGAGGCGCTTACGACGATTTCATCGCCAGTTGGCGAAATTATTTGTGCATATATATGCTGCGGCGAACGATAAACACAAAGTCGATTCATTCGCAGTTCACTTATCTTTGCTCTAGCCCTTCTTGCTCTGCGCAAACGAGCTGTTTTCTTAACACTCATTATTAAAGCCCTATTTCTTCTTCGCTTCTTTTCTATACACGCGTTCATCTGCGTAGCGAATACCTTTCCCTTTATAAGGTTCAGGTGGACGAAACTTTCTTAACTCGGCAGCGACCTGACCAACCAGTTGCTTATCCGCACCAGAAATTACAATTTCAGTCTGAGAAGGTGTTTCAGCTGTTACTCCATCAGGTAGCTGGTAATTTATTGGATGTGAGTACCCAACTGTCAAATTCACTGTCTTACCTGAAGCCTTGGCACGATAGCCTACACCCTGAAGCTCCAATTTCTTTTGAAATCCTTCACTAACACCTACAACCATATTGTTAATCAGTGAACGAAATGTACCAGCAAGAGCTCCTGCCTGACGCGAACCATCTTTAGCGGAGACTTTCAAATCTTCTCCGTCCTGAGCGACAGTAACCAGATCATGAAGCGATAGGTTGAGATTACCTTTCGACCCCTTAACTGAAATAGCGCTATCACTTAAAGAGGCTTCAACACCTTTAGGCAGGGTTACTGGTGTGTTTGCTATTCTAGACATCTTCTCGTTTCTCTTTACTTAATCAGCACTGATTAAAAAACAGTGCAAAGTACCTCGCCACCAATACCAGCAGCCTCAGCCTGCCTATCTGTCATCAATCCCTGGTTAGTTGACAGAATAGCGATACCCAAACCTGCTCGGTTCTTTGGCAAATTCTCTTTTCCTTTGTAATCGCGAAGACCCGGCCGGCTCACACGCTTGATCTCTTCAATCACCGGCGCTCCCTGAAAGTACTTAAGATCTATGCTGATTACAGCCTTGCCGTCTTCTTCACTGACGTCATAGCCATTAATATATCCTTCATCTTGCAGCACTTTACTTATCGCCACCTTAATTTTCGATGACGGACAGCTAACATTTGGCAGCTGCGCCATTTGTGCATTGCGAATGCGAGTAAAGAAATCTGCAATTGGATCTGACATGCTCATATTTCTTCCCTCACTACCAACTTGCCTTGGTCAGACCAGGCACATCACCACGCATGGCTGCTTCGCGTAATTTATTTCGACAAAGGCCAAACTTTCGATAAACGCCATGAGGACGGCCGGTAATCTGGCAACGGCGTTGCTGGCGACTTGGGCTCGCATCACGTGGCAGTTTCTGTAACTTCACTTGTGCTTGCCACTTGTCGTCATCAGATGCTTTCGGATCCCGCAGAATAGCGCGTAATACGGCACGCTTTTCCGCATACTTAGCCACCATTCTGGCACGCTTATTCTCTCTGGCTATCATCGATGCTTTAGCCATATTAAGATTCCTCTTTATCTTCTTCTGAAGCATTACCACTGCTTTCTTCAGCAGACGCTTCTTCAGTTTGTTCAATTTCTTCTGCAGTTGCTTCTTCAGTTTGTTCAGTTTCTTCTGCAGGTGTTTGTTCAGTTTCTTCAGCAGGTACTTCTTCTACTGGTGCTTCCTCAACAACTTCTTCAGCAGGTGCATCTTCTTTAGCTTCTGCCTTTTCTTCGGTTGCCGATGCCATGCCGCGGAACGGAAAGCGCAAGGCAGTTAATAATGCGCGACCTTCATCATCATTCTGCGCCGTAGTAGTAATAGTGATATCTAATCCGCGCAGGGTATCGATCTTGTCGTAATCGATCTCAGGAAAAATGATTTGCTCGTTAACTCCCATTGCGAAATTACCGCGGCCGTCAAACGACTTGGGGCTTAAACCACGAAAGTCTCTAATTCTCGGAATAGCAATACTTACCAATCTTTCCAGGAATTCATACATGCGTTCACCACGAAGAGTGACTTTGCATCCAATAGGCCAGCCTTCGCGAATCTTGAATCCAGCGATACTTTTACGCGCCTTGGTGACCACAACTTTCTGACCACTGATTTGCTCCAGATCACTGGTAGCATTTTCCAGGATCTTTTTGTCAGCAACGGCTTCTCCCAATCCCATGTTTAAAACAACCTTGGTGACTTTGGGCACACGCATAGTATTTTCGAACCCAAATTGCTGGGCCAACGCCGGCACTACTTCATTTTGATAATACTCTTTCAACTGAGCCATGATCGTCTCTTAATCTATAAGCTGTCCGTTAGACTTAAAGATGCGCTGCTTATTGCCATCTTCGTCTACCTGAATACCAACGCGATCGGCTGCATTAGTCTCAGGATTAAAAATTGCCACATTCGAGATGTGAACTGCTGCTTCTCTTTCAATAATTCCACCGGGCTGTCCTGCATTAGGATTGGGCTTGGTGTGGCGCTTAACCATGTTCACGCCGGCAACAAATACTCTGTCTCCGGTAATCTGAGAAATAGTTCCACGCTTACCTTTATCCTTACCGGTGATCACTATCACTTCATCATCACGCTTAAACTTATTCATCTTTCCGTCTCTAACTGTCTCTTTCTACTCAGCTTGGGCTTACTATTTCTCTTTCAGATTCTTTATAAAACTTCCGGCGCCAATGAAATAATTCTCATGAATTTTTCGTTTCGAAGTTCTCGAGTTACTGGCCCAAATACACGAGTCCCGATTGGAGCTTGTTGGGCATTCAATAAAATAGCTGCATTGTCATCGAACTTAATCAAGGAGCCATCACCGCGACGCACACCTTTCTTGGAGCGCACTACCAGAGCAGTCAGAACTTGACCTTTCTTCACCTTACCGCGAGGAATTGCTTCCTTTACGGTAACCTTAATAATGTCACCAATGCGTGCGTATCGACGGTGAGAACCACCAAGTACTTTGATACACATTACGCGTCTTGCGCCGCTGTTGTCGGCGACATCTAAGTAAGACTGCACTTGAATCATCGATTCACTCCATCCTGTATTTGCTTCACAAATACAAAACCACTTCTAAATTAAACCCGTTCTTTATACCTGAGCAGCTCGTTCATCTATCGAAACCAGAGACCAGCTCTTGGTTTTGGAGATTGGACGAACTTCTTTAATTGTTACCGCGTCACCCAGACCGCACTCATTGTTTGCATCATGCGCATGAATCTTGGTTGAACGCTTAATTATCTTGCCGTAAACAGGGTGCTTAACGCGTCGCTCAACCAGTACAACAATTGATTTATCCATTTTGTTGCTGACTACTCGACCCGTCACAGTTCGGCTCATCTTTTCCTGGCCTTTTGCGCTTGCCTGGCTCTCTTGAATTTCAGTGTCGGACATAATTAAGCTTCACTCTTCTCTTCTTGAGTTTCTGAATTTTCTTTTTCAGAAAGAATTGTTTTTACTCGAGCAATGTCCTTTCGCACCTCTTTTACCAGGTGTATTTGCCCAAGTTGACCTGTACTGTTCTGCATACGGTAATTAAATTGATCCTTGTAGAGATCTTGCAGTTGCTGCTGCAATTCTTCTACAGATTTCTCTCTTAACTCTTCAGCTTTCATTACATTACCGTCCGCTTAACAAAAGTTGTTTCAAAGGGCAGCTTCGCTGAAGCCAGTGAAAAAGCTTCTCGAGCAAGCTCCTCATCTACACCTTCAATTTCAAACATGATACGGCCAGGTTGAATCTGGGCTACCCAGTATTCAACACTACCCTTACCTTTACCCTGTCGGACTTCTAAAGGCTTCTGAGTAATAGGCTTGTCAGGAAAAACCCGAATCCAGATTTTTCCACCACGCTTGATTCGACGAGTCATCGCTCGGCGAGCTGCTTCAATCTGACGAGCCGTTAGTCGTCCACGTGAGATAGCTTTTAATCCATACTCACCAAAATCCACTTTGCTACCACGATGGGATAAGCCTCTGTTGCGGCCCTTCATCATTTTGCGAAATTTTGTACGCTTCGGTTGTAACACGCCGTTATTCCTCTATTCTCTTTCGCCAATAGGCTTAACTTGCTGCCGGTTGCTGCTTCGGAACGATAGCCTCGTCAAGATCCAGGATTTCGCCTTTAAAGATCCAGACTTTGACGCCAATGATTCCGTAAGTTGTACTTGCTTCAGAAGTAGCGTAGTCAATATCTGCCCGCAGTGTGTGCAAAGGTACTCGACCCTCGCGATACCATTCGGACCGTGCGATTTCAGCACCACCTAAACGGCCACCTACTTGCACCTTGATTCCTTCAGCGCCCTGCCGCATAGCGTTCTGCACTGCCCGTTTCATCGCCCTGCGAAACATAACTCGACGTTCGAGCTGTTGCGCAACACTGTCAGCAACTAACTGTGCATCCAGGTCAGGCTTACGAATTTCTTCGATGTTTATTTGTACGGGGATTCCCATTTTTTCAGTGAGAATTCCGCGCAGTTTTTCAACATCCTCACCTTTCTTGCCAATGACGATTCCAGGTCTTGCAGTGTAAATCGTTACTTTTGCAGTTTGAGCAGGTCTTTCTATATCAACGCGCGATACAGACGCACTTGCCAATCGCTTCTTGACGAAATCACGAACCTGCAGATCAACCAACAGATTGTCAGCGTATTCCTGTCCTTCGGCGAACCACACCGAAGTGTGCTTCTTCACAATTCCGAGACGAATACCAGTTGGATGTACTTTTTGACCCATCCGAATCTCCTAGCTATCAGCGACTGTAATTGTTATGTGACAACTGCGCTTGAGAATGCGATCAGCGCGACCTTTCGCTCTCGGCATAATGCGTTTCATTGTCATTCCTTCATCAACACAAATCGTTGATATCTTCAGTTCGTCCACGTCTGCCCCTTCGTTATGCTCGGCGTTGGCAATCGCGGAGTTTAAAACTTTCTTTATTATTGCAGCGCCTTTCTTCGAGCTGAATGTGAGAAGCTCCAACGCTTCTTCCACACCTTTGCCTCTAATCTGATCAGCAACTAATCGCGCTTTCTGAGCAGAAAGACGAGCGCCTTTTAATCTTGCTTGAACTTCCATTACCTACTCCTAGCGCGCCTTTTTATCTGCGGCATGGCCGCGATAGGTGCGAGTTTGTGCAAACTCGCCCAGCTTGTGTCCCACCATATCTTCAGTGATGAACACTGGCACATGTTGCCTGCCGTTATGAACCGCAATAGTCAGTCCAAGCATGTCAGGCGATATCATCGAACGACGCGACCAAGTTTTAATCGGACGCTTGTCTTTATTCTCCTGTGCGGTCTGTATCTTCTTCATCAAATGAAGATCAATGAATGGACCTTTTTTAAGTGAACGTGGCACGAATAAAATCCTCTATCACTTGTCGCTATTTGCGACTCGCATTTCTACGGCGAACAATCATCTTGTCAGTTCGCTTGTTAGTTCTAGTTTTGTATCCCTTAGTAGGAACACCCCAAGGTGAAACTGGATGACGCCCACCTGATGTTCTGCCTTCACCACCACCATGAGGGTGATCGACTGGATTCATGGCAACACCGCGCACTGTTGGGCGGACTCCGCGCCAGCGCTTGGCACCTGCTTTGCCCAAGGATCTCAATGAATGCTCAGAATTCGAAACTTCACCCAATGTCGCTCGGCAGTCGCTCAATACTTTGCGCATCTCACCGGAGCGCAGTCTTAGCGTTGCGTAATCACCCTCGCGGGCCACCAACTGCAAAGACGTTCCTGCGCTGCGAGCTATCTGCGCACCTTTGCCGGGCTTCATTTCTACACAGTGCACCGTGCTACCCAGGGGAATGTTGCGCAACGGCAAGCAGTTGCCAACTTTAATTGGTGCCTGTTCACCAGACATCAAAACATCGCCTTTTCCAACCTTATTGGGGGCGATGATGTAGCGACGCTCACCGTCGGCATAAAGCAAAAGAGCAATGTTTGCCGAACGATTTGGATCGTATTCCAATCGCTCTACCTTTGCTTCGATGCCGTCTTTATTGCGACGGAAATCGATAATGCGATACTTCTGCTTATGGCCTCCGCCCTGATGACGCCGGGTAATACGACCCTTATTATTTCGTCCACCTGATTTAGATTTAGGTGCAGTTAAAGGTGCATAAGGCTCACCTTTATGCAGGTCAGGGTGCACGACCTTGACGACAAAACGACGTCCTGGCGATGTAGGTTTACATTTAACTACTGGCATGATTTAACCCTCTACCCTGCAATATCCGCAAAATCGATTTCGTGCCCTTCCTCTAAACGCACGTAAGCTTTTTTCCAGCTCGGGCGGCGTCTGACTTGTCCACGAAAGTTGCGTTTTGTTTTTCCCTTCACGTTTAGCACCTGAACATCAGAGACCACAACGTTGAAAAGTCCTTCAATCGCCGTCTTGATTTCTGGCTTGGTGGCATCTCGCGCTACCTTAAACGTGTATTGATTATTCAACTCGCCTTGAAGTGTTGACTTCTCTGATACGTGAGGCGCCAAGACGATGGTGTACATGCGATCCGCATTCATGACAGCATCTCCTCTACTTTCTTAAGCGCTGGAACAGTGATCAACACCTTTTCAAAACCAATGAGACTGACTGGATCGAGTCCGGAGACATCCAGTGCATCAACTTTATGGAGGTTTCTTGCGGCGAGATAGAGATTTTTTTCTACTTGATCTGAAACGATTAGAACGTTTTCCAAATCGAACTGTTTGAGCTTGTTTACCAAGTCTTTTGTTTTATGTGTTTCGACTGTGAATTCATTAACGACAATCAGTCGGTCTTGTCGGATCAGTTCGGAGAGAATGCATTGCATTGCTCCACGGTACATTTTTTTATTCAGCTTTTTGCTGTGATCCTGTGGGCGGGCTGCAAAGGTCACACCACCAGAACGCCAGATTGGGCTGCGAATAGTACCGGCACGAGCACGGCCTGTTCCCTTTTGGCGCCATGGTTTGCGTCCACCACCACGAACTTCCGAGCGAGCCTTCTGTTTGACGGAACCCTGGCGCGCACCAGCTAAATAAGTAACCACAGTTTGATGAACCAGGGGTTCGTTGTATTCACGACCGAAAGATTCATCAGAAAGAGAGATTTTTTCTTTACCGGCTTTCTTCTTTCCGGGCGAGGCTAGAGCTAATTCCATGCTTAGTTACCTCTCACTTTGATTGCCGGTTTAACGATGACGCTTGATCCAGTTGCTCCTGGTACTGCGCCTTTGATGAGGAGGAGATTATTATCGATGTCTACTTTAACTATTTCGAGTGATTGAACTGTTTTGCGGACATTTCCCATTTGTCCTGCCATTTTCTTGCCTTTCCAAACTTTACCGGGGGTCTGACATTGACCGATGGATCCAGGAGCACGGTGAGAAATGGAGTTACCGTGAGTGGCGTCTTGCATGCGAAAGTTATGACGCTTTACACCACCCTGAAAGCCTTTACCTTTTGAGGTGCCAGTGACATCAACTTTCTGGCCAGCTTCGAATTGATCAACCTTGATCTCGCTTCCCAGTTCGATTTCTTCCAGATCAGTAGTACGAATTTCCCAAAGGCCATCGCCTGCTGCAGTATTCGCTTTGGCATAGTGGCCTGCAGCCGCCTTGCTCACACGGGATACCTTGCGCGCACCAGTCGTTACCTGGATTGCACTGTAGCCATCGGATTGAGGAGTTTTGATCTGAGTAACGCGGTTTGGCTGAACTTCGACAACTGTCACCGGGACAGAGTTGCCTTCTTCAGTGAAAACGCGGGTCATGCCGCTCTTTCGACCGACTAATCCTATAGACATTTTTTGTAAACCTCATCGTGCAAGGGGCTTAAACCCGCTATGGCCACTGACGTGTTGCACTCATGCTTTTCCCGCATCGGGGAAATTGGAATTTTCAGTTCTCCAAAACTTTGTTAATAAAAGGGCAATGAGGACTGAAATGCTCTATTGCCTGGCTATTTATTCTTGCTTTACTGCAGACTGATTTGAACTTCCACGCCAGCTGCCAGATCAAGCTTCATCAGCGCATCGACTGTCTTTTCAGTCGGCTCGACGATATCCAGCAGCCGCTTATGAGTTCTAATCTCATATTGATCCCGCGCGTCCTTGTTGACGTGTGGTGAGATCAATACAGTAAATCTTTCTTTATTCGTTGGCAGCGGAATAGGTCCTTTCACCTGTGCTCCGGTGCGCTTAGCAGTCTCCACGATTTCTTGCGTAGATTGATCAATCAATCGATGATCGAAGGCCTTCAGCCTGATTCTGATGCGCTGATTCTGCATCTACGTAAAACTCCAAAAAAATCGTTATAAAAGAACAAGTTACTGCTTAAAAAATTGGCGCTCTGTTTCAGAACGCCAAAAAAGGATGCGAATTTTAGTTGGCTTGACCCCCTAAGTCAAGCTATTTAGGTTCCTGAAAGCCGCATAATTGCTGGCTTTGAGCGGATTTTGCCGCATTAAATTTTTGGCTCATTTTTCCCGTTATTTTCGTGACAATTTGACTTGTTTTTCGAGCATTTTTCAGTAATTGGAGCCCATTGCCTCCTCCGCAATCCGCGTCAGTCCCCGATTCCTTCGCACTGAAATTAGCCTGAAGGTCTAATTTCGTCGCTCAGCGCTGGATTTTGACTGCGGATCCGGCAATAACCTGCGCTTGCTCGGGCACAACCAAGGTTAGTAGGAGTATGCCGCCCTTCTTGGCGGCTCGTGTCCGAAGAAGTGATTAAATGCTCAGATATTTTCGATAGTAAGGGATATCGAGCAGCGGCTGCGCCCTACTAGGTAAGGGCTTTACGTAAGACTAAGTACCCAACAATTCCTGAAGCGAAAGAGCCGATGATGATGCCCAGCCTCTCATCAAATAGGAGATTGACTCCTGTCTCTTCGAACGCCAACGATCCGATAAACAAGCTCATAGTGAACCCAATGCCACATAGCGCAGCAGTGCCATATAAACTGGCTAAACTCATTTCATTCGGGAGTCTGGCAAGTCCCGCTTTCACACTAAGCCAACATAATCCGAAAATTCCAATTTGTTTCCCTGCAAAAAGGCCTAAAGCGATTCCCATAGGGACTCCGTGAAAAAGCTGATCGCTTCCTATTCCACGTAAATCGATTCCGGCATTGGCGAATGCGAAAACTGGTAAAACAAAAAATGCGACAACTGTATGTAAATCATGTTCCAGAGTTTTAAGCGGAGATATTTCTGGATTTGCTGCATCCTTTAGAGGAATAAATGCAGCGAGCAATACTCCTGTAAGCGTTGCATGAACTCCCGACTTCAGCATCGCCACCCACATTACAATCCCTATCATGATGTAAGTGCTGCTCGAAACAACTCCACGCCTATTTAAATTGAAAAGCAGAGGTACGCAAACCGCAACAACCATTAGTGCATTAAGTGAAATATTCGCGGTATAGAAAAGCGCAATAATGATAATCGCACCTACATCGTCAAAAATTGCCAGAGAAGTTAAAAACACTTTTATAGACGTAGGTACTCGAGAACCCAAGATAGCCAATACGCCCAGAGCAAAAGCAATATCAGTGGCTGCAGGAATTGCCCAGCCCTGCAGGGCAATGTCATCGCCACCATTAAACCAGGCGTAAATCAGTGCAGGAACAACCATGCCACCGATTGCACCGATACCGGGCAACACGATATTGCGTGGATCGGCCAATTCCCCTTCCACGATTTCGCGTTTTAATTCCAATCCAATCAGGAAAAAGAAAATGGCCATTAGACTATCGTTAATCCAGAGCAATAACGGTTTCGCAATTTCCAGGGCGCCAACGCGAATCTCTACAGGCGTGTCGATGAATAGCTGGTAATAACTACTCAGGGG
This sequence comes from Gammaproteobacteria bacterium, assembly GCA_028818225.1. GTDB lineage: Bacteria > Pseudomonadota > Gammaproteobacteria > Pseudomonadales > Pseudohongiellaceae > UBA9145. Next base: position 117,647 of record JAPPOG010000062.1, read on the forward strand.
CGTATTGGCACAGACCAATGCGAGCAGCGCGGCAAAAAACAGGCAGATTCCGCCAGCGGACTCCAGCCGCAAAAAATCCTGGATATAGTTTGATGTGTTCTTTTCCATATACGAACTATTCTAACGCTGTCTAACAGATGATTGGGTCATGAACACAGCGGCAAATAGTGCAACTTTCGACTAGATTCTGAATTTCCCTATATAGAAGGGAGCGATCTCGAGCAGCGAGCGGCCGACAATTGCTCCTGCATTGTCGGCATACCGTCCATCCATGGACATAAGAAGCATGGAAACGAGGCAAAAGGAAATTCAGATGTGGCGAACAGTACAAACAGTTCATGAACCACTCGGGATTTTCTTTTAACGACGTTTCAGCGTTGCGCAGCCGCTGCGTCCCAACAAAAAAGCCAGGATATGCAACATATCCTGGCTTTTTAGGGCTGAGCTTTATTGATTACTCAATAATCTTACTTACAACGCCGGCGCCAACAGTACGACCGCCTTCACGGATAGCAA
>JAPPOG010000078.1 GCA_028818225.1 Gammaproteobacteria bacterium
GGTTACATAAACCAGGGCATTCTCCAGCACGTCCATGCCGGCATTTGGTTTATGGCTATGCTCGCTTAAATACCTGCGAAATTGCTTGCCGCCTTTTTGACCTTTAAATAAACCAAGCAAATGTCGACTTATATGTTTTAATGGAGTGCCCAGGGACAGTTCCTTCTCTATATAAGGGAAATAATCCCGTAGATAATCGATTCTGGATTTTTTGCTTTGATCCTTGTTGAAAAACAAATGATCAACAGCATGAAGAATAAAAGGGTTTTGATAGGCCTCTCTGCCCAACATTACTCCATCAACAACCTTTAAAAACTCAGCGGCCATATCTAGACTTGTTATACCGCCATTAATAATTACTTCTAACTCGGGGAAATTTTGTTTTACATTAAAAACTCGATCATAATTTAAAGGTGGTATTTCCCTGTTCTCTTTTGGGCTTAATCCGCTCAATATTGCTTTTCTGGCATGGATGATAAAGGTAGAGCATTTTTTAGCGGCGATAGTTTCGATAAATGTCATAAGTTCTGGTTCGGAATCCATTTCATCTATGCCAATTCTGCTCTTTACGGTAACCGGTATAGAGACGACATCCAGCATGGCTGCAATACAATCGGCAACCAGAGGTGGGTTGGCCATCAGGCAAGCGCCAAACGCACCGGATTGAACTCTGTCACTGGGGCATCCTACGTTAAGGTTGATTTCATCAAATCCGGCCTTTTCACCCAGGATGGCAGCTCTGGCTAATTCCTCAGGATCCGAACCTCCCAGTTGTAAAGCAACAGGATGCTCGTCAGGCGCATGTCGCAGTAAGTAATTGGCATCGCCATGTTCCAAAGCGGCGCTGGTTACCATTTCTGTGTAAAGCAGGGCATGCTCACTGAACTGGCGCAGGAACACGCGATCATGGCGATCGGTCCAGTCCATCATTGGGGCCACACAAAATTTATGATTTGGCATGATTATGTTCATCGTCCAAACAACTTGCGTATTTAGCCTCCAAAGGAATTCAAGTCAAGCGCTGTGCTGCTGATAACCTGTTAAACAGGAAAGGCAGCGTTTTGCCTCGGATAGGAAATGTCGATGAATCGCGTATAATCTCCGCCTTCGTTTTTCGGCATCTAATGCATCATGAGTGAAATCAGAACCCGCATAGCGCCTTCACCGACAGGAGATCCTCATGTCGGGACTGCTTATATTGCATTATTCAATCGCTGCTTTGCGCATAATAGGAAGGGTAAATTTATCTTGCGCATTGAGGACACTGACCAGACTCGAAGTACCGGGCAATCCGAGCAAGATATTCTTGCTGCACTTCGATGGTTGGGACTTGACTGGGACGAAGGGCCAGATATGGGCGGTGACTATGGACCCTATCGGCAGAGTGAACGCTCGGCGATTTACTCAAATCATATCGAAACACTGCTGCAGAAAGAAAAGGCGTTTCATTGTTTTTGCTCCTCTGAACGCCTGGATAAGGTTCGGCTTCAGCAGATGGAAGCGAAGCAACAACCGGGCTATGACGGTCATTGCCTGGCCCTCTCGAAGGAAGCCGTTCAGGAAAAACTTGATGCCGGCGAAAAGCATGTTATTAGAATGAAAATCCCGGATTCTGGCGAATGCGTTTTTACAGATTTATTAAGGGGCGAAGTTCATATTAATTGGGAACAAATCGACATGCAGGTGTTGATTAAATCAGATGGATTGCCTACCTATCATTTTGCTAATGTGGTGGATGATCATCTGATGGCGATTACTCATGTCATTAGAGGAGAGGAGTGGATCAACTCCGTTCCCAAGCACGTTCTGCTGTACGAATACTTCGAATGGGAACCTCCGGTATTTTGTCACATGCCTTTACTGCGCAATCCCGACAAAAGTAAATTGAGTAAGCGAAAAAATCCCACGAGTATTAATTACTACCGGGCGATGGGTTACCTGCCTCAAGCATTGGTTAACTACCTGGGTATGATGGGTTGGACAATGCCAACTGGCGTAGAAAAATTCTCCATGGATGAAATGACTAATGCTCTGAGTTTGGAGCGTATCTCTCTTGGTGGGCCAATATTCGACATTGAAAAACTGGATTGGTTGAATGGTAAATACATTCGAGAAGATTTGAGTGATGAAGAGTTTATAGCAGAATTTGCGAATTGGGCTTTTCAGTCTGAAAAAGTAGAGGCAATTGTGCCTTTACTGAAGCAGCGGGTTGAACGATTCAGCGATGTGGTAAGTCTGGGCCAATTTTTTATTAGTGCGGGAGTACAGGTCAGTGTTGAAAGCTTTCAGCACAAGTCTTTAGATAAGGATGCCTGTTTGAAGATTCTGCAATTTTCCCTCTGGCATCTGGAAAGCGTGGGTAACTGGCAACGAGATTCTATCGAGGGAAAATTACAGGAGTTGGCCAACAGCCTTGAGATTAAGATTCGTGACTTTCTGTTTCCACTCTTTGTTGCGGTCACTGGCAAAGCAGTTTCGATTTCTGTCATTGAGTCGATCTCTATTATCGGACTGGATATTACCCGGGCGCGCATACGCAGCGCGATGGCTGTGTTGGGTGGAATCTCCAAGAAAGTCGCAAAGAACCTGGAAAAGGAATACAAGCAATTAAGTTAATTGCGCTGGCAGGCTTTCGTTTGACAGCCTGAGGTCAGGTGCTTAGAATCGCCTTCCTCCACGGTTTCACTTGTTTTTGGGGCCTTAGCTCAGCTGGGAGAGCGCAACACTGGCAGTGTTGAGGTCAGCGGTTCGATCCCGCTAGGCTCCACCATTTTCTCGATTTTTTCTGATTCAGTAACCGTGACAATCCGTTTGCGGGTCAAAATTTCTCAGGCATAGGTGTGAGAATTTTCTGCGGCAAATCAGGCTCCTATTTGCTTCCGCACATAGCGGGCGTTCAGCAGCTCGGGCAGCGAGATTCAAGTCGTAGGTTAAACTGAAACGCTATGCGGGGTAGTCGCGTTTAGTATGGCCTTTATAGAGCTGACGTGGTCGGCCAATTCGGTAAGATTCGCTCAGCATTTCATGCCAATGCGCGATCCAACCGGGAGTACGGCCAGTTGCGAAAATTACTGTAAAGAGACTCGTAGGAATGCCAATGGCTTTAAGAATTATCCCTGAATAAAAATCTACATTTGGAAAAAGTTTTCTTTCGATAAAGTAATCATCTTCTAATGCGATTTTTTCCAGTTTTCTGGCGATACGAAAAAGCGGATCATTATCACTGCCAAGTTCATCTAACACTTGTTTACAGATTCCGCGGATAACAGTCGCTCTGGGGTCATAGTTTTTATAAACACGATGCCCGAATCCCATTAATCGAAACGGATCATCCTTATCTTTGGCCCTGACAATAAATTCTTCGATGCGTGATTCATCGCCAATTTCATAGAGCATTTCCAGTACTGCTTCATTCGCGCCACCATGGGCTGGGCCCCATAAGGCGGCAATTCCGGATGCTATGCAGGCATAGGGGTTTGATCCAGTGGAACCGGCTAACCTAACCGTAGAAGTTGAGGCATTCTGTTCATGGTCAGCATGCAGCAGGAACAGGGTATCCATGGCCTTGGCGATGATAGGGTTGACTTTCGGCGGTTCACAAGGTGTGCCAAACATCATGTGAATGAAGTTTTCTGCCAGGCTCATATCGTTTTGCGGATACATGAAGGGTTGTCCTACCCCATGTTTGTAGCACATGGCAGCCAGTGTAGGCATTTTGGCAATGACACGAATTGCCGCTTGCATACGATGTTCGGGGTTATCGATGTCTAATTTGTCATGATAGAAAGCAGAAAGTGCTCCAACCACGCCGCAAAGCATTGCCATTGGGTGCGCATTGCGGGGAAATCCTTTAAAAAACAGGTGAATCTGTTCATCCACCATCGTGTGATAACGAATCTCGTTCTCGAATACATCGGCTTCGCTAGCATTGGGTAATTCGCCATTCAACAACAAATAGCAAACTTCAAGGAAGTTTGATTTTTCAGCGAGTTGCTCAATTGGGTAGCCACGGTGCAGTAATACGCCGGCATCACCATCGATATAGGTAATATCCGAATCACAGGCTGCAGTGGAGACGAATCCGGGGTCATAGGTAAATAGACCCGCGTTGACAAGACTGCGCACATCGATTACATCAGGGCCAGTGCTGCCTTCATAAACGGGTAGTTCAATCGTTCCCTCTTTCCCGTCTATGGATAACCGGGCCTTTCTTTCACTCATACCAAATTCCTGTGCAGTGAACTAAAACAGCGAGTATATGCTTTAAAAATAGATACTTAGAGATCTAATTCTTGTTGTGGCTATGGTTATTGTGCGACCAAGCAGGGACGGCAATACTAGGTAGAGAATCCGTACTTTGTCAAATCTTTGTCGGGGCCAAACTGTCACGAAACCTGCATTTTGCGCGAGTTTCCGTTCCATTCCGCTCAGTCAGGATCAGGGGTTAAGGCTGAATTCTTTCATTTTGTGCCTGCAAAATCAGGAAGTCATCTGGGTCTATGACGCTAATTTTTTACTGATGACAAACTATTGTCACTTTTAGGAGAGCGTCTCTTGGTTTTATTGTAAAAAAGGGGTGTTCGACATATACTTCGTGCCGTTTGAAACCCCCATTTTGTTTAATTATTTCAAGTAGTTTGCGAATTTCTGCCCAATTCGTAAACAGAGTTTTTCGGCTTGTAAAAAACCGCTCAAGATAGGCTTAAAGTGAAAGACAATAGACCCGTAAATCTCGATATCACCACCATAAAATTTCCTCTGGCAGCCATTGCTTCCATTCTTCATCGTATCTCCGGAATTGGACTCTTTTTCGGCCTGGGCATCTTGCTCTATTTCCTGCAAATGTCCCTGGCATCAGAAACAGAATTTAATCGTTTGGTGACGTTGCTTGAGAATAACCTGATTAAAATCCTGCTCTGGCTATTGCTCGCGGCAGTGTTGTATCACTTGATCGCAGGAATTAAGCATCTGCTTCTTGATCTCGGTATTGGCGAGTCGAAACAAGGCGCAAAATCCGGAGCCGCAATTATGCTCGCACTGTTTGTTGTTACGGCAGTAGCAGGGGGTATCTGGATATGGTAACGAGTGTAACCAACTTAAGCCGATCAGGGCTTTCCGACTGGATTATTCAAAGGGTTAGTGCGGTGCTACTGGCAGCTTACACCCTGTGTATTCTGGGTAGCCTGGCGCTGAATCCAGAAATGAACTATGCGTCATGGCGAGCCTTATTCGATTCCAATTTAATGCGAATTTTTAGCCTGATTACGTTGGCTGCTTTATGCGCTCATGCCTGGATTGGCATGTGGACAGTCTCCACCGATTACATGACTTCGTTGCAATTCGGTAAAAGCGCAACGTTTATCAGGGTATCGTTCCAGATAGGTATCGTTTTAATTGTCGCTGTGTATTTAATCTGGGGCGTTCAGATTTTCTGGAGTAGTTAGATGTCGGGCCTACGAAGTATTTCTTTCGATGCGGTAATCGTCGGTGGTGGCGGTGCGGGAATGCGTGCTGCTTTGCAGCTCGCGCAATCAGGTTATAAGACTGCCGTAATCTCCAAGGTTTTTCCCACTCGCTCACATACAGTTTCGGCCCAGGGAGGAATTACCTGTGCCATTGCAAGTGCAGATCCTAATGATGACTGGCGTTGGCATATGTATGACACGGTAAAGGGATCTGACTACATAGGTGATCAGGATGCTATCGAGTACATGTGCAGTGAAGGCCCTCAAACTGTATTTGAGCTTGAGCATATGGGGCTGCCATTTTCCAGAACTGAAAATGGGCGAATTTATCAGCGACCATTTGGTGGGCAATCCAAGGATTTTGGGAAGGGAGGCCAGGCAGCGCGTACTTGTGCGGCAGCGGACCGAACCGGTCATGCGTTACTGCATGCGCTTTATCAGGGTAATTTAAAAAACGATACAGTTTTTTTTAATGAGTGGTACGCGACGGATCTGGTGAAAAATCAGGATGGCGCAATTGCTGGAGTCATCGCTATTAATATAGAAAGCGGTGAAACAGTTTTCGTAAATTCGAAAGCAACGGTTTTTGCTACTGGCGGTGCCGGCCGAATCTATGCCTCTACTACCAATGCGCTGATCAATACCGGAGACGGTCTGGGTATGGCGTTACGAGCCGGATATCCAGCACAAGACATGGAGATGTGGCAATTCCATCCCACCGGAATTCATGGTGCAGGCACGTTAGTAACCGAAGGGTGTCGCGGCGAAGGTGGTTACCTGATTAATAAAGATGGTGAGCGTTTTATGGAACGTTATGCACCTACGGCGAAAGATTTGGCAGGCAGAGACGTAGTAGCACGTTCTATGGTACTGGAAATTTTGGAAGGCAGGGGCTGCGGTGAGAATGGCGATCATGTCATGCTTAAACTGGATCATCTCGGTGAAGAGGTGTTAAACGCAAAACTCCCGGGTATTCTGGAATTGTCCCGAACCTTTGCCCATGTCGATCCAGTAAAAGAACCGATTCCCGTTGTGCCTACCTGTCATTATATGATGGGTGGTATACCGACCAATGTGAACGGACAGGCTTTAACTCAAGACGCCGATGGTCAAGACAAAATTATTCCCGGCTTGTTTGCGGTTGGCGAGGTAGCTTGTGTCTCAGTACATGGTGCGAATCGTTTGGGTGGAAATAGCTTGTTGGATCTTGTTGTATTTGGTCGTGCTGCAGGCAAGCATATCGAAGAGATGCTCGCGCAGGGCTTGGAACAACGCGCAGCTAGTGAATCAGACATTGATGCTGCAATGGCAAGACTGAACCGCCTTAACGAATCATCCAGCGGTGAGAGTATTCCTGTGCTCAGAACCGAACTGCAAAATGTTATGCAGAACCATTTTGGTGTTTTTCGCAAAGGCGATTTCATGCTGGAAGGCATAAAGAAACTGCAAGTGTTGCGAGAGCGCATAAGTAATGTCCACCTGCAGGATAAGAGCCGGACATTTAATACGGCGCGTATAGAGGCTTTAGAACTGGAAAATCTGTTTGAAGTTGCCGAGGCAACGGCGATTGCTGCTGAAGCGCGCAACGAAAGCCGGGGTGCACATGCCCGTGACGATTTTCGCGAGCGTGATGACGAGAACTGGCTTTGTCATTCCATGTATTACCCAGCAACAAAATCCGTAGAGAAGCGGGGCGTGAACTTTACACCGAAAACAGTTGATACTTTCGAGCCGAAAGAAAGAGTTTATTAAGGAAGCATCCGTGTTAGTTAGTATTTATCGTTATAACCCAGAAATAGATAACAAGCCTTTGATGGAAGACATCGAGGTCGATGTGCCTGAGGGTAAGGATTTGATGGTGCTTGATGTGCTGGCGCTGGCAAAAGAGAAAGATCCTACCATTGCCTATCGTCGTTCCTGTCGTGAAGGAGTCTGTGGTTCAGATGGAATGAATATTAATGGAACCAATGGTCTTGCCTGTATTACGCCTTTATCCGAAGTCGTAAAGCCTGGCAAGAAGTTGGTGTTGCGGCCCTTGCCTGGTCTTCCGGTTGTGCGTGACCTGGTGGTGGACATGTCTATCTTTTACAAACAATTTGAGAAAGTTAAGCCTTACTTGATTAATGATGAGCCTGCGCCAGCAATCGAGCGTCTGCAATCACCTGAGGATAGGGCAAAGTTAGACGGTTTATATGAATGCATTCTTTGTGCCTGCTGTAGCACCAATTGTCCTTCCTTCTGGTGGAATCCTGATAAGTTTATTGGTCCGGCCGGTTTGTTGCAGGCTTATCGTTTTCTTGCCGATAGCCGGGATACTGCGACTAATGAACGGCTTGCTGGTCTGGATGATCCATTTAGTGTTTTTCGTTGTCGCGGAATAATGAACTGTGTTGCTGTTTGTCCCAAAGGACTTAATCCTACCCGCGCCATTGGTCACATCAGGAGTATGTTGATCTCGCAAGGATCGTAGGACAGGAAAGGATTCAATGGCATTAAAGAAGTCGTTCTTTAATTGCTTTGTCAGAGGATACTGCTATGCAAGACAACTTGATGGAAGTAATGTGGAGCACGGGGCACCTGTCCGGGTCCAACGCCGAATATGTAGAAGAACTCTACGAGCAATTCCTGTCTGATCCAGATTCAATTCCACAACAGTGGCGTGACTTTTTTGAGTCACTTCCATCAACAGATGGTTCCAGTGCTCCTGAAGTTTCTCATGCGGAAATCAAAAAGGATTTCGAAGCTCTCGGCAAGGTTAGTCGCTATAAACAAGTATTGAGTAATGACGCAGTCATCAACTCAGAGCATGAGCGTAAACAGGTTCAGGTGCTTCAGTTAATTAGTTCCTACCGGGTGCGTGGGCATCAGAAAGCAGCGCTGGATCCACTCTCGTTAATGCATCGTGAAAGAGTGCCAGACCTGGAACTGGAATTTCATGATCTCTCTCCAATAGATGCTTCTACAACTTTTCAAACAGGTTCTCTATTCATCAGTAAAGAGAAAGCTCCGTTAAGGGACATCGTCGATACTCTTGAGCGGATTTACTGTAATTCTATCGGCTACGAGTTTATGCATATCGTAAACCTTGAAGAGAAACAATGGATTCAACAGCGTATCGAGAGCAATGATGGTTTCCCGGTGTTCGAGAATGATGTTAAGCGCCATCTACTGGAACGATTAACTGCAGCAGAGGGACTGGAGAAGCATCTCGACTCCAAGTACCCCGGTACTAAACGTTTCGGCCTGGAAGGTGGTGAAAGCCTTATACCTTCACTAGATGAAATTATTCAGCGCGCAGGGAAATATGGCGCCAAGGAAATCGTTTTGGGGATGGCTCACCGCGGGCGCCTGAATGTCCTGGTAAACATTCTTGGCAAAAACCCGGCGGAATTGTTTGATGAATTTGAGGGCAAAGCCATCTATCAGAGCTCCGGCGATGTTAAATATCACCAGGGATTTTCCTCCAACATAATGACGGCCGGTGGCGAATTGCATATGGCGCTGGCATTTAATCCTTCCCACCTTGAAATTGTATCACCTGTTGTGGAAGGTTCAGTCCGCGCCCGCCAGTCAAGGCGTAATGATACTGAGGGAAAGCTCGTACTCCCTGTAATCGTTCATGGTGATGCTGCTATTGCAGGGCAAGGTGTGGTCATGGAGACATTTCAAATGTCCCAAACCCGAGCTTATTCTACCGGTGGCACCGTGCATATTGTGGTTAATAACCAGGTTGGTTTCACTACCAGTCGGCAGGATGATGCGCGCTCAACAGAATACTGTACCGATGTGGCCAAGATGGTGCAGGCTCCTATTTTTCATGTGAATGCCGATGACCCTGAAGCTGTATTGTTTGTTACTAAGTTAGCACTCGATTTCCGCTACGAGTTTAAAAAAGATGTAGTAATTGACCTGGTGTGTTATCGCCGCCGTGGTCATAACGAAACTGATGAAGCATCCATCACGCAGCCACAGATGTATGCTGCGATTAAGCAGCATAAAACTACTCGTGCGCTTTATGCTGAACAATTGGTTCGTGAAAACGTTTTATCATCGAATGGTGTTGATGAAATGAACCGTGCATACCGATCGGATCTGGACAATGGAGAGCACGTTGTCAAAAGTCTGGTAAAGGAACCTTCGGTTGAATTATTCGTGGACTGGAGTCCTTACCTGGGGCATGACTGGAGCCCCCATTTTCCCACTGCCATTCCCCTGACTAATTTGCAAGCATTGGCGCGAAAGCTGGTTGAAATACCGGGTGATTTTACCTTGCAGCGCCAGGTTCAGAAATTGTTTGATGATCGCAGGAAAATGGCAGAAGGGGAGATTCCCATTGACTGGGGGTTCGCCGAATCACTCGCCTATGCGAGTATTTTGACCAGTGGCAATAAGGTTCGAATTACCGGGCAAGATGTGGGACGTGGCACTTTTTCGCATCGTCACGCTATAGTCTATGACAACAAGACAGGTGATGCTCATATTCCTTTACAAAATATTTCTCATGACCAGAGCTCATTTACTATCTACGATTCATTGTTGTCAGAAGCTGCTGTTCTGGCATTTGAATACGGTTATTCCACAACGACACCAAATGCGCTCGTTATTTGGGAAGCGCAGTTTGGTGATTTTGCTAACTCAGCCCAGGTAGTGATTGATCAGTTTATTACCAGTGGCGAACACAAATGGTCACGTTTGTGTGGTTTAACTTTGTTATTGCCTCACGGATATGAAGGGCAGGGTCCGGAGCACTCGTCGGCTCGACTAGAGAGATTCTTACAACTTAGCGCTGAGCACAACATACAGGTTTGTCTTCCAACTACATCGGCGCAAGTGTTTCACATGCTGCGCAAACAGGTGCTATGCCCGTTACGTAAACCCTTGGTTGTGATGTCACCAAAAAGCCTGCTCAGGCACAAAGAAACTGTATCTTCGCTGGAAGAAATGGCTGCAGGTAGTTTTCAGGTAATCATTGATGAAACAGATGGATTTGACCCTGAATCCATTGAAAAGGTCGTCATATGTAGTGGAAAGGTTTACTACGATCTGCGTAGTGAGCGGCGTAAGCGGGAATTAAAGAATATCGCGATTATTCGTCTTGAGCAGTTATATCCATTTCCCCATCAGGATTTTGAAGAGTGCCTCTTGCAGTACAAGAATGCGAAATCAATTCTTTGGTGCCAGGAAGAGCCAATGAACCAGGGAGCCTGGTATGCCAGCCAGCACCATATCCGTCGGGTATTGCATGAGCATCGTCCTGAGATTTGGCTCGAATATGCCGGCCGCGAAGCTTCGGCTGCTGCCGCTGCGGGTTATCCCGCGTTGCATCTAAGCCAACAACAGAAATTTATTGATGAGGCATTAAGCTAGTCATGACAATTGAAATTAAAGCACCAACTTTGCCAGAGTCTGTTCCCGATGGAACAATTGCTACCTGGTATAAAAATATCGGTGACAGTGTTAGCCGAGATGAACTCCTGGTGGATATCGAAACTGATAAGGTTGTTATTGAAGTGGTATCCCCAGCCGATGGCGTTCTTCAAGAAATTTCTAAAAGCGCCGGAGATACAATTGTAAGCAACGAAGCCATAGGTGCTGTTCAACAAAGTGCAGGCGCCACTTCTGTGACATCGACCACTGCGGTATCTGAAGAGCCAGCTAATAGGATTGACGAGCCACCTATTGTCAGCCCAGCTGCAAAAAAACTTATCGAAGAAAACAATCTAACTGCTGAAGCAATAAGCGGTAGCGGCAAAGATGGACGTATTACCAAGGAAGACGTGGTGAATCATCTAGCTGCGCCAGGCGCGAACCAGGGAAATGATGCGCCGATTATCGCTCCACCTGTAGCGGCTTCCGCCGATGGAAGAATCGAAGAAAGAGTACCTATGAGTCGTTTGCGCGCAACAGTAGCCAAACGTTTATTACAGGCGACTCAAACGACAGCCATGTTGACGACATTTAACGAAGTCAATATGCAACCAATTATGGAGATCCGTAGCAAATATAAGGAAGAATTTGGGAAAACCCATGATGGTGTGCGCCTGGGGTTTATGTCTTTTTTTGTAAGGGCGGCAATTGAAGCTTTGAAACGTTTCCCTGCAGTAAATGCATCACTCGATGGCAATGACATCGTATACCATGGTTATCAAGATATCGGTGTTGCCATTGGTGGACCAAGAGGATTGGTTGTCCCAGTTTTGCGTAATGCGGACAACATGGGGCTGGCGCAGATTGAGAAAGAAATCAGGGAGTTTGGTGAGAAAGCAAGAGACGGCAAACTATCCATAGAAGACATGACAGGTGGCACCTTTACGATTTCTAACGGGGGAGTTTTTGGTTCATTGTTGTCTACACCGATCCTAAACCCGCCTCAAACTGCTGTATTGGGTATGCATAAGATTCAGGAGCGTCCCATGGCTATCAATGGAGAGGTTAAGGTCTTACCAATGATGTATTTGGCGCTCTCCTATGATCATCAGATGATAGATGGCAAAGAGGCTGTGCAATTCCTGGTAACTATTAAAGAGCTCCTGGAAGATCCAACCAGACTTCTATTGGAAATATAAGCACGCTGTATTGAGGTTTAAATGAGTAAAGAATATGACGTGGTAGTGATTGGATCCGGACCTGCCGGTTATGTGGCAGCAATACGTTGTTCGCAACTCGGATTTTCCACTGCCTGTATCGAGAAATGGCTCAATAAAGAAAACAAAACTGTTTATGGCGGAACATGCTTGAATGTGGGCTGCATTCCGTCCAAAGCTTTGCTGGACACGTCACAAAAATATGTAGAAGCCCAGGATCATTTTTCGATTCATGGTATCAAAGTAAATAAAGTCGATATCGATGTGCCAGCCATGATCGGGCGGAAAGACCAGATTGTTACTCAGCTCACTCAAGGTGTAAAAGGATTGTTGGCAGCCAATAAGGTGGATGGCATAGCCGGTACCGGTAAGTTAATAAGCGCGAACAAAGTGGTAGTCACTGGCCATGACGGTAAACAGGAAGAATTATCTGCCAAACACGTCATCATAGCTGCTGGCTCAGTGCCAATCGACATCCCACCAACCCCCATAGATCAGGAAACGATAGTCGATTCAACTGGTGCACTGGAATTTCAGGCAGTACCGAAACGATTAGGTGTAATTGGTGCGGGGGTGATCGGGCTGGAGCTTGGAAGCGTCTGGGCTCGCTTAGGCTCTGAAGTGACCGTGTTGGAGGCCCTGGAAGATTTTTTACCGCTGGTGGATCGACAAGTAGCGAAAGAGGCGCAGAAAATTCTGTCTAAACAAGGGCTGGACATAAAATTAGGTGCGAGGGTAACCGGTAGCAAACTGGGGAAGGGAGCAAAAAAAACGGTAACTGTCGAATACCTTGGCGAAGATGGCGAGCACAAAGCCACTTTTGACAAGTTAATCGTAGCCGTTGGGCGGAAACCATTCACCGATGCTTTGATCGATCCTGAGGTCGGGATCGAAATCGATGAACGGGGGTTCATCAAGGTTAACGATCAGTGTATGACGAATGTTCCTAATGTTTATGCGGTAGGCGATGTAGTAAGAGGGCCTATGCTTGCCCATAAGGGAATGGAAGAGGGCGTCATGGTGGCAGAACGTCTAGCTAACAAAAAGACCCAGGTAAATTATCAGCTGGTGCCATCAGTAATTTATACTCATCCGGAAATTGCCTGGGTAGGAAAGAATGAAGAGGAATTGAAAGCGGAAGAAGTTGATTACAATGTTGGAGTGTTTCCATTTGTTGCGAGCGGCCGGGCATTGGCAGCTAATGATGCGGACGGGTTGATTAAAACTATCGCGGATGCAAAAACGGATCGGATATTGGGATGTCATATTATTGGACCAAGCGCTGCTGACTTGTTACAGCAAATGGTGATTGCCATGGAGTTCAGCGCCAGTGCGGAAGATATCGGTTTGACTATGTTTTCCCACCCATCTTTATCTGAAGGAGTGCATGAGGCAGCATTAGCAGCCAACGGCCACGCCATACACATCGGCAATCGCAAACGCCGCAAATAAAAATCTAATTAGGATACGAAAAACTAGCCTAAAAAAGTTTTTCAAGACATGGAGCTCAAATGAATCTACATGAATACCAGGCGAAGCAATTATTCGCCGAATACGGCTTGCCTGTATCTAAAGGAATTGCAGTGGATACAGCTGATGCAGCAGCCGCTGCAACTGCCGAGATCGGCGGTGATAAATGGGTGGTAAAGGCTCAGGTTCATGCGGGTGGTCGAGGCAAGGCAGGAGGAGTCAAGCTGGTCGATTCAGCAGAAGAGGCAAAAGCGTTTGCCGAACAATGGTTGGGGAAAAATCTGGTCACCTATCAAACGGACGCTAACGGTCAACCAGTCAGTAAAATATTTGTCGAAGCCTGTACGGATATCGCCCAGGAACTCTATCTGGGAGCCGTGATCGATCGTTCGACGCGGCGCATTGTGTTTATGGCGTCGGTAGAAGGTGGAGTAGAAATAGAAAAGGTTGCTGCAGAAACGCCTGAGAAAATTCTAAAAGTTTCGATCGATCCTTTAATCGGACCCCAGGCTTATCAAGGCAGGGATCTCGCTTTTCGATTGGGCTTGCATGGAGCGCAGGTTAAGCAGTTTACGCAACTGTTTCTTGGTCTTTCCAAACTCTTCACCGAGCTGGATTTAGCCTTGCTGGAGATTAACCCTCTGGTGGTAACTGCGGCTGGAAATATTCATTGCCTCGATGGAAAAATAAATATTGATGGTAATGCACTGTATCGCCAGCCTAAGTTGAAAGCGATGCATGATCCGAGTCAGGAAGATGCAAGAGAGGTGCAGGCAGCAGAATGGGATCTGAACTATGTAGCCCTTGATGGGAATATAGGTTGTATGGTGAATGGGGCTGGACTGGCGATGGGCACGATGGATATTGTGCAGCTCTACGGTGGCACCCCTGCAAATTTTCTCGATGTTGGTGGCGGCGCTACCAAAGAGCGCGTAACTGAAGCCTTTAAAATCATCCTTTCCGATGAAAACGTCGCTGCTGTCCTGGTTAATATTTTTGGTGGGATTGTGCGCTGCGACCTGATTGCCGAGGGAGTGATCGGGGCAGTGGAAGAAGTAGGAGTCGAAGTGCCGGTAGTCGTGAGGTTAGAGGGAAACAATGCTGATGTTGGTAGAGAAGTATTGGGACAAAGTGGCCTGAACATAATTGCGGCCAGCAGCCTGGCAGACGCTGCCGAAAAAGTTGTCGCTGCGGCTGGGGGTGCACAATGAGCATACTGGTTAATAGGGACACCAGGGTAATCTGCCAGGGTTTTACTGGATCCCAGGGTACATTCCATTCGCAACAGGCTATTGAGTACGGTACCAAAATGGTTGGTGGCGTAACCCCCGGCAAAGGTGGTCAAACCCACCTGGATTTGCCCGTTTTTAATACTGTTGCGGAAGCTTTTGCTGAGACAGGTGCGGATGCTTCGGTTATCTATGTGCCCGCGCCATTTTGCAAGGACTCGATTCTTGAGGCAGTAGATGCGGGGATCAAGTTAATTGTCTGTATTACCGAAGGAATACCTACCCTGGACATGTTGGTAGCCAAAGAAAAATGTGACAGGGCTGATGTCAGGCTGGTTGGCCCGAATTGTCCCGGGGTAATCACTCCCGGAGAGTGCAAGATTGGCATTATGCCTGGTCATATCCATCTTCCGGGTAAAGTTGGTATCGTCTCGCGCTCAGGCACCCTGACCTACGAAGCGGTAAAGCAAACTACGGATCATGGATTTGGGCAATCCTCTTGCGTTGGCATTGGTGGCGATCCGATTTCTGGCTCAAATTTTATCGATATCCTCAGTATGTTCCAGCAGGATGATCAAACGGAAGTCATTGTTATGATTGGTGAAATAGGTGGTACAGCGGAAGAAGAAGCCGCCGCGTTCATCAAGGCCAACGTTACCAAGCCAGTTGTGGCATATATTGCTGGGGTTACAGCCCCTCCCGGGAAGCGAATGGGGCATGCCGGGGCAATAATTTCTGGTGGAAAAGGGACCGCCGATGAGAAGTTTGCAGCCCTCAATGATGCTGGTGTAAAAACTGTGCGAAGTCTGGCTGATATAGGCAATGGATTGAGCGAAATTACTGGTTGGTAAGGCGCCTTACTGTTAAAAACTTCACATAATTTTCTAATGCCGATATTAGGCGAACTTTTGCCCGCCAAAAGGTTCTAATAGATTAAGGTAGTGTGTTAGTCTTAGCCGCAAATTTGGCTCGAAACGCTGAATTTCAGGGACTATTTGCCATTTGGAGTATTTCCAAATGTACTGGTCGGGCGGATGGTTACTATGCTTCTCAATTTAGTAAAAATTGAGTAGAACGGTAACTTTCGGTCGGCGTTTTTCAAGGAAAACTGTTTTTCTCAAGCGATTTGATAAATCACGGAATACTTGGACAGTTTAAGCAGGTAAGGAAGTACAACAAAATAGTTATTCGGCCTAACTACACGAGATACATCCTCTATCGCAGGCACTGTTAGACCGGAATTATTAACAAAATAATAGGATGGCACATGAACAACCGTCGAATTACCCAGATGGGCATGTCTGCTCTGGCAATGCTCATGTTGAGCTTTGTGGGAGTCGCGCAAGCTGCAGAAATTCTGGTCAATAGTGACTTACTTGACCAGGCAATGGATGTAGTGGCAGAAAAGTATGAGGCTTCTGCTGCAGCGCAGGAAGAAATTACCAGACTTCAAAATGAAGCGAGCTCTACGTTCGAAGAATTTAAGCGGGCAAATGACAACTTGGAATCTTTGCTGGTACTGAACGCTGGCTACCGCAAGCAAATTTCTATTCAAGAAGATCAAATTGCTACTCTCGATGAGTCAATCGCGAGTGTTCAGGAAGTTACCCAGGGCATTCCGTTACTCATGGAAAAAATGCTTTCTAGTCTCGAGCAATTCATCGAACTGGATTATCCATTCCATGTCGATGAGCGGGCAGCGCGTCTGCAATTTGCCAGAGATGCAATTGACAACCCAGACGTGTCAATTGCTGAAAAATTTCGCCAGGTGCTGGTGATGTACCAGACCGAAACTTCTTATGGTCGCACTATCGAAACTTATCCGGAAACGATCACTATCAATGGCGCAGATCGCGATGTGAACATCGCTCGCATAGGCCGAGTTGCCTTGCTCTATCAAACAACTGATCGTCAGGAAACTGGTGCCTGGGATAATAGGAACCGACAGTGGGTAGCGTTAGATCCTGCTGAGTATCGAACGCAAGTACAGGGCGCAATCCGCGTTGCCTCTCAATTAGATGCGCCTCGTATCATCGAGCTGCCAGTACTTTCTCCGGAGGCTGCACAATGAAAAATTTGACTAAACTTACAGGCCTATTAACTGCAACTGTCTTTGCTTTCAGTTCCGCCCAGGTTGTAGCCCAGGCTACCTCATTGGCTAATCTTCTGGATTTAGTTGAACAGGATCGTGTTGCTGAGTCAGAGGAATATCAGGCTCGTGTCAATGAATTCCAACAGAACGCAGCACGCCAAACAGAAATTCTAAACACGACTAACGATCGAATAGCTGCCGAAGAGCAAACTCAGGTTGAGCTCTCGGATCAGTTCGAAGCGAATGAAATTATCATTGCTGATAAGCGTGAAATTCTTCGAGATCGCCGTGGAGCCCTCAACGAACTTTTCGGAACCTTGCAGGGGGTGGCAGGTGACTTCCTCAGTAACTTCCAGAATTCACTGATTAGTGCTCAGTACACTGGCCGCTCTGGCCAGCTCGAAGAGATTATTGAAAGAGCGGGTTCAACTATCGAACAGCTTAATGTAGAGGAAATGGAGCGTTTCTGGTTCTTCATGCATCAGGAATTAACTGAGTCTGGTCGCGTCGTTGTTTTTAATGCCGATGTAACTTTACCTAATGGCGATACTGCTAATCGCAGTGTTGTAAGAATCGGTGCATTTAATGCAGTCTCCGATGGTGAGTATCTGAGCTACAGTGGCGATATCGGTCATTTACAGGTACTGCCGCGGCAGCCGGATTCGTCCATCATGGGAACCGCATCCAGCCTGCAAAGCGCATCAGATGGCTTCACCAGGGTTGGTATCGACCCAACCGGAGGTGTAGGTGGTCAGGTAATGGCCAACCTGGTTAACTTCCCGACAGTGGAAGAGCAGGTCAGGAATAACTCCGGTGTTATCGGCTTCATAATTATTGGTGTCGGTATCGTGGGTATTCTGATTGCGTTCTTCAGGTTGCTAATGCTGTCACTTACATCAATCAAGGTTCGTGCTCAACTCAAGCGTGACAAGCCAACCAAGAATAATCCTCTTGGCCGGGTTCTGTTGGTAGCGGAAGCAAACCCAACAGCAGATACCGAGACACTGGAATTGAAGCTGGGTGAAGCGATTCTGCAGGAAACTCCAGCGCTGGAAAGTATGCTGACACTAATCAAGATGATCGCCACTATCGCACCACTGGGCGGACTACTTGGAACGGTGACCGGTATGATCCAGGTGTTCCAGCAAATTACAGTCTATGGTGCTGGTGACCCGACTATTATGGCCGGTGGTATCTCCCAGGCCTTGATGACAACCGTATTGGGTATTGTTGTTGCGATTCCAACAATTTTCATGCACACGGTGGTTAAGAGTCGAAGTGACAACATCATCCATATTCTGGAAGAACAGGCGACCGGTATGATCGCCGAAAAGGCAGAGCGACTAGCTAATAGTCAGGCTTAATTCCAGGGAGAGATGTCATGTACTTTGCCTTTTTAGATGTAATAGATGCGGTAAGCACCTTTATGCAGCGGGGCGGGCCTGTGCTCTGGGTAATAGCCGGGCTCCTCCTGATAAAATGGTCACTGGTGTTTGAACGTATCTGGTACCTCAATACCACGCATAAAAATAATGTAAAAAACACACTGGCAGCCTGGAATACGCGCACCGACACTCAGTCCTGGAGCGCGCATCAGATTCGTACAATGATGATTTCCAAGATTTCATTGGACGTACGAAATACGCTCCCAATCATTGAAGTATTAGTCACTATCTGTCCATTACTTGGACTAATTGGCACAGTAACGGGGATGATCGAAGTGTTCTTCGTTATGGCCGTCAGTGGTGGTGGTGATGCCAAGTCCATGGCGGGCGGGGTATCCAAAGCCACCATACCAACAATGGCTGGAATGGTCGGTGCTATATCCGGAATCTTCGCTTTCAATTATCTCAAAGGAAAAGTTGATCGTGACCTGGAATTGTTAGAAGACCACCTTCCAATCTCTCACGAGTAGTAGGCGAATCAGACTAAGGGCTATCAATAATGAAATCAGGCTTAATGAAAAAGAAGGAACAAGAGGAAGCGGGTGAAATCGATCTCACCCCAATGCTCGATGTGGTATTTATCCTTCTTATCTTTTTTATTGTGACATCAGTATTTGTCACAGAAGCTGGAATCGATGTCTCTAAACCTGAAGCATCAACAGTTGAAGATACTTCTGGAGACTTGATTCTTATCGCGATTGGACCAGCTGGAGATATCTGGATTGACGGTGACCAGATTGACCCCCGCTTCATTCGCTCTCGTTTCGAATTGCGTCTGGCAGATGCGCCAAATTCGGCGGTGATTATCCAGGCGGATCAGAATGCGAATAACGAACAAGTGATGCTTATATTAGAAGCAGCACGTGATGCCAACATAGAAGACGTTAGAATTTCAGCGGAGGCTTAACAAGATGATATTTGTCAGATGGGTTATTTCCATGGCTATGGCCGGCGGTATTACTCTTGGTCTTTTTTATTTCATGCAGTTCTTAATAGCGACTGGTGAAGCATTCGATGAAAGGGTATCAGTAGTTAAGATCGTTGACGCTACTATGCCCGATATTGAATTGGAGGTGATCGAGGAAATCGATAAACCTGAGCCAATCGAAGAGATGCAACAGGAGCAACCTGAAATCCAGGAAAGACAAACTACTCTGGATTCCGGTCCTTCCTTGAATATTGAACGAGCTGCAGTTGAAATCGATACAGGGCTGGAGTTGTCAAATGCTTCAATTTCAGCAACAGATGGAGACTATCTACCATTGGTGGCAATCGCTCCTCAATATCCAACGAGAGCAGCACAGAGAGGCATCGAAGGCTGGTGTCTGGTTTCCTTCACCGTGGACGGTATGGGTAATGTGGTTGAAGACTCAATTACCGTTGTCGATGCCGAGCCTCCCAATATTTTTGACCGTTCATCGCAACGGGCTGCAGCACGATTTAAATTTCAGCCCAGAGTTGTAGATGGTCAGGGCGTTGAAGTTCCCGGTGTGCAATACCTCTTTCGGTACCAGCTCGAGGATAACTAAGAATGAGAATAGCAAGAATACTTAAACTTGGTTTTCTGATTGTCGCACTGGTAGTTCCTGCGCTCCCGCAGCTAGTACTGGCAGGTGAGGAACAGCGAGCGCCGCCGGAAGCCCGCACTGCGGGTACCCTGGGGACCCAGGTCATGCGAGCTATTACTCAGATACAGGAAATGATGACACCCGAGGATCCTGAAGATGAGCCTGATCTAGATGGAGCGAAGCGAGAATTAGATGAGCTGCGTGAGCGACGCTGGGAAAGGATGAATGATTTTGAGAAGCAAACAGTTCTCAATTTCTATACCAACTATTGGCTGACTCTCGAAAATTATGCGGAAGCAATCAATACCTTTAAAGAGTTGTTAACAATTGAGGAGCTGCGTGAAGATACGCGCTTGCGAACGCTAAAATCACTGGGTCAATTAACCGCAGCGGAAGAAATATGGCGCGAATCCATTCTCTACTATGAATTATGGCGTGAAGCCTCCCTCGAAGAGGACGATATTGTTTATCGTGGACTTTCTTATGCCCATTACCAGGTAGACGAATTACCCCAGGCACTTCCATACTGGATCAATTACATGGAAATGTTGCTGGACCGGGGAGAGGTGCTGGATCGCGATGATTATGCTTACCTCAATGGCCTCTATTTTCAACTGGAAGATTTCGAAAATGCCCTGGATTTGACCAAGACCATGATTGTCCTATTCGACGATCAAACCGATTGGATGAACCTGAGTGCAGTATATGCCAGCCTCGATGATGAAGAACGGAGAGTTCGATCCCTTAATGTGGCCTACCTGAAAGATATGCTTGATGATGAAAATCGCTTTTTAAATCTAGGGCAATCCATGGGTGGTATCGACGCCCCACTTAGCGGTGCCAAGGTGCTTATTGATGGAATCGAAAAAGAAATCATTGAGCAGACTGAAGAAAATCTGACCACCCTAAGCCAGATGTACTTGATTGGTTCAGATTATGAAGCCGCTTTGGAACCTGCTCTGCGGGTGGCAGAACTGTCTGAAAGCGGAGATGGCTACGATACCTACGGCTATATTCATTATGTTTTGAATAACTACCAGGATGCAGCTGATGCATTTCAGATGGCGATTGATAAGGGCGACCTGAGTGATCCAGCCGATACCTTTTTATTCCTGGCTCGTTCTTTACTGGAACTGGACGACTTCGAAGGTGCTCTGGCCGCAGCCCGTCAATCCGCTGATGCCGGAAATGAAACCGAAAGACGAAGTGCAAGCGATTACATAACCTTTATCAATAGCACACAGGATCGATACAATATCATCGAGGAAAGAAAAGCGGACGCAATAGATTTCTATCGGCCATATCCTTCTTTGATCGACTAATTCTCGAGCGCTAAGCGCTTGAAAAATTAGTAAATGACCCTATAACCAGCCTAGCCGTGAATGGTTAGGCTTTTTTTTGTGTGAAAAATGATGGAGAAACTGAAATGACCGCAAGTTCGGGATCAGAAACGCTGGGCTTTGAGACAGAAGCAAAACAGCTGTTACACCTAATGATCCACTCTCTCTATAGTAATAAAGAGATCTTTCTGCGAGAGCTGATTTCAAATGCATCCGATGCGGCGGACAAGCTTCGCTTCGAAGCACTATCGCAGCCGGATTTGCTGGAAAATGATTCTGAGCTAAAGGTCCAGATAGATTTCGATGAAAAAAAGAAAACTATCAGTATTGCCGATAATGGCATTGGCATGACTCGCGAAGAGGTTATTTCAAACCTTGGCACCATAGCCAAGTCAGGCACTGCACAATTTCTCGAATCGCTAACCGGAGATCAACAGAAAGACTCCCAGTTAATCGGACAGTTTGGCGTTGGGTTTTACTCAGCTTTTATTGTGGCTGATGAAGTGGAAGTATTGACACGAAAAGCAGGCACACCAGCCGATGAGGCTACCCTTTGGAAGTCCAAGGGCGAATCCGAATACACGGTTGAAAATGAATCCAAAGCCGAAAGAGGCACTACTATTACCTTACACCTTAAAAAAGATGAAAAGGATTTTGCCGAGAGCTTTCGCTTACGCAGCATTGTAAAAAAATACGCCGATCATATTTCTATCCCGGTGTTGATGGAAAAACAGGATTTTGTCGAGACAGAGGAAAACGAGAAAGATAAAAAGAAAAAAGAAATTGAATATGAAGCAATAAACGACGCAAAGGCATTATGGACGCGTTCGCGTACAGACGTAAAAGATGAGGAATATAAGGAATTCTACAAGCACATTAGTCATGATTTCGAAGATCCCTTGGAGTGGAGTCACAATAAAGTAGAGGGCAAACTGGAATACACCAGCCTACTTTATATTCCTGGAAGGGCGCCATTTGATCTCTGGAACAGAGAGGCGGCGCGCGGTTTAAAGTTGTATGTTCAGCGCGTATTTATCATGGATGATGCCGAGCAGTTCCTACCACTATATCTGCGTTTCATGAAAGGTGTGGTGGACTCAAATGACATATCACTGAACGTTTCGAGAGAAATATTACAAAAAGATCCTGTCATTGATTCAATGCGAAGCGCTTTGACCAAGAGAGCGCTGGATATGCTGGCAAAATTAAGGAAGAAAGATAAAGAGAAATACAATGAGTTCTGGGTACAATTTGGTCAAACCATCAAAGAAGGACCCGCGGAAGATTTCGGAAATAAAGAAAAGATTGCCAAGCTATTTCAGTTTACTACTACTGCTTCAGAAAACGATTTGCAGGAGCAGGGACTGGAAGAGTATGTCTCACGGATGCAGGACGGCCAAGACAAGATCTATTACCTGGTCGCGGAGTCATTAAAAGCAGCTCAGAATAGCCCTCATCTCGAAATTTTCAAGAAAAAAGGCATTGAGGTGGTACTCATGTATGACCGCATCGATGAATGGTTAATGGGTCACCTGAATGAATTCGAAGGAAAACAATTTCAGGACATCTCGCGTGGAGAGCTTGATCTTGGCAAACTCGAGGACGAGGAAGATAAAGAGCAACAGGAAAAATCTGCAAAAGAGTTTGCCGATCTCGTCACCCGCATTAAGAAAAACCTGGGTGACAAAGTTAAAGAAGTACGGTTAACCCATAGACTTACCGATTCTGCGGCTTGTTTGGCCATAGACGAGCATGACATGGGAGCCCAAATGCGCAAGATTATGGAAGCCTCGGGTCAGGCTGTTCCAGAATCAAAACCGATCTTCGAAATCAATCCTGAACATCCCTTGTTAGTTAAATTGGATAAAGAGGCTGATGAAGAGCGTTTTGGGGATTTAGTGGCGATATTGTTTGGTCAGGCCAGCCTGGCAGAAGGTGGGCAACTGGAAGATCCTGGTGAGTTTTCGGCCCGCTTGAATAAACTGCTTATGGAACTGACGGGCAAGGATTAACTTGGCCAGCTTACATTTGTTCAAGCGTCTCAATTCCTAACATATCGAGTCCGACTTTTAATGTGTGGGCGGTGAGAGCGGAGAGAGCGAGCCTTGAGTTCTTGGTGGTTTCGTCTGCTTTGAGAATAGGGCACGCTTCATAAAACTTCATAAACAGTCCAGCTAACTCATAAAGGTAGTTACAAAGTTGGTTGGGAAAACAATCTTCCGCTACCGCCTGGACTATTTCACTTAACTGCAAAATTTTTAATATTAGTAAGCGCTCTTCCTGCTCTTCCATTGCGGTAATCACCGTATCAAAATTTTGTGCTTCTTCCTTTCGCAAAATCGATTTTATTCTGGCATAGGCATACATTAAATAGGGTGCAGTATTTCCTTCGAATGACAGCATAGTAGACCAATCAAAAATGTAATCAGAAGTTCGGTTCTTGGAAAGGTCCGCATATTTAACCGCGGCTATACCTACTTTTTCAGCGATAGTCTTTCTTAATTCTTCCTCGAGTACCGGATTTTTTTTCGAGACCAAATTGAAAGCGCGGCTTACTGATTCATTCAATAAATCGATTAATTTAATGATATCGCCTGAGCGAGTTTTAAAAGGTTTGCCATCTGAGCCCATCATCGTGCCATAGGCAATATGTTCTAAAGAAATTGTCTCTGACGCTATGCCGGCGGCCTTTGCGACTGCAAATACCTGCTGAAAATGCAGGGATTGTCGCGCATCGACCACATACAGTGAGCGATCTACATTTAGCTCTTGTGAGCGCAGTTTGATAGCTGCAAGATCGGTAGTCGAATAGAGATAGCCGCCGTCGGATTTTTGAATTATTACCGGTAGCTGACTTCCGTCTTTGCCTATAAATTCCGGCAGGAATACAACTTTGGCACCGTCGGACTCGGATAACAGCCCTCTGCTTTCGAGGGTGCTAACAATATTACCGAGGTCATCGTTGTAACGACTCTCCGCATCGAGGTCTTCTCGCTTTAGCGTAACATTTAGCTTGTCATATATTGCTTCACAGTGGCGAAGTGATTCTTCGATAAACTGTTGCCAGACTTCATAGTATTCTGGATCGCCACCTTGCAATTTAACAACGCTAAGTCGCGAAGTATTAGCGAACTCCTCATCACTATCGAAACGATCTTTCGCTGCCCGATAAAAATCTTCCAGGTCAGATAATTGCTGGGGTAAGTCTTCCCCATCCTGGCTTTGTACTTCTTGTAAGTGAGCAATCAGCATTCCAAACTGGGTACCCCAGTCACCTACATGATTTTGCCGAATGATGTTGTGGCCACATCGTTCCATCACCCGTACCAGGCTGTCTCCAATAATGGTTCCCCGCAAATGACCTACATGCATTTCCTTAGCTAGATTTGGGGAAGAGTAATCAACGACGATTGTTTTAGGTGATCGTGTTTCTGTCACGAGTGAAGTGGGGTCTGCTAGTACCAAATTTGCCCGTTGAAGCAGTGCGGTATTTCTCAATTTTATATTGATGAATCCTGGCCCGGCGATCTCATAGCATTCCACCAGCTCAAGTGACAATTCTTCAAGTTGGCTTACGACGGATTGAGCGAGATCGCGAGGATTTTGTCGTAGCTGTTTTGCCACGGCCATGATGCCGTTTGCCTGATAATCTCCAAACTCGGGCTTGGACGCAGTGATAACGTTTGGATTGCAATTCTCGATGCCTGCAACTTTAGATAAAGCGCTGCCGATCTGCTCGTTTAGAAATGCTTTTATCGTAGCCATCTTGGAATACTTGCTGTTACCGGCCCAAAAAAGAGGGGATTGTACACCATCTAGGGCGAAACACATTGTAGAATGCATGCCGCCGATACCCATTCTATGTAGTTAATCGTACTCGAATCGGATTCATTAAATTTTCCTTAGTATTACAGTCAATGACAGTCGCAGAGCAGAAAAACAAAGAGTCCAGAGAACAAGTCAGGGTCGTCCCCATCACTGAAAGGCACGAAGGCCAGCGGCTCGACAATTTTTTGATCAGGGAGTTAAAGGGTGTGCCCCGGTCACGCATTTATCGATTAATCAGGCGCGGCGAGGTAAGGGTTAATAAGAAGCGCAGTAAACCGGAATTCAAGCTAAGCATAGGAGATCAGGTCCGTATCCCACCAATCAGGGAGAGTCAGCCCGCTAAGCAGGAAAAGCCAAGCCCCGGGTTAGCGGAACTATTGGATAAAAGCCTGTTATTGGAGACCGACCTGCTTCTGGTAATTAATAAACCCGCCGGGCTGTCTGTCCATGGCGGTAGTGGAATACGCCTGGGTCTCATCGAAGCATTACGCCAGATGCGAGCTGAGTGGCAGCGTCTGGAATTAGCGCATAGGCTGGATAAAGACACCTCTGGTTGTCTGATCATTGCTAAAAAGCCGAGGGCTTTAAAGCAGATACAGCAAGAATTTAAGAAGCAACGTGTAGAAAAGACCTATCACGCTCTGGTTCATGGCCAGTGGCCTGCTGCGCTGACCAGGGTGGATGTTCCGCTAAAGAAAAACCAGTTAAGTTCGGGAGAACGGATAGTGAAAGTAGATAGGGCGGGTAAGGAAGCAGAAACCCACTTCAAGGTATTGCAGCGGTTGCCTCAGGCCAGCCTGATCGAAGCCAGCCCTGTCACAGGACGTACTCACCAAATTCGGGTCCACTGCCAATATGCCGGTCACCCTATCATAGGGGACCCGAAATACGGCCCTAAGGTATCTTCGGCTACGTTTAAGGGCGCAAAAAAGCTCTGTCTCCATGCTGCTAAAGTTCGCTTTGCAGACCCTTCCCGTGATGGCTCGCTGGAAGTGGAGGCCCCCTGGGATAAATACTTTAAGACTATTGCAGAAAAATTATAAAATATTTATTAAAATCAATTAGATAAAAGATATTTTTCAAATAGCTTTTAGGTCAAGATTTTTTTGAA
>JAPPOG010000077.1 GCA_028818225.1 Gammaproteobacteria bacterium
CCGCAACAGTTGTTAAATAATATATTGGTTTTTGTAACACTCGTGCTTTCCCAAGAGATAGATCAGACCCGTTTGCTTCTATTCTCCCTTGTTGCCTACATCAGCTTTTGTCTTTGTGCTTCCAGCGTATATTTTTTGAATGACTTATTTGATCTGAATTCTGATCGCAAACATCAGACGAAATGCAAGCGAGCGTTTGCATCAGGAGATCTGCCGCTAGCCGCGGGATTCATAGGTGGGCCAATACTTTTTCTTGCTGCATTAGCAATTGCTTTAAGCCTGCCCCAAACTTTTATTCTGGTTCTGCTGGTTTACTGGCTTCTTACCTCTTTATATACCTACTTTTTGAAAACACTGTTTCTAGTCGATGTTTTTACATTAGCCATTTTGTATACATTAAGAATCGTCGCTGGTGCCGCAGCTATTTCCGTTGAAATTACTGTCTGGTTGCTGGCTTTTTCATTCTTTCTTTTCCTCGGTTTGGCATTAGTAAAACGCGTGACTGAGTTGTTAAACGTGATTGCCGAAGGTAAGGACAAGATTGAAGGTAGAGCCTATCGAGACAGTCACATATCCTTCTTATCAAGAATAGGATCAGCCTCCAGCGCTGCAGCAATTGTGGTATTTATCCTGTATATCACCGCACCTGAAACAACAGAACTGTACAATAGGCCGTTGGTCTTATGGCTAATTTGTCCCTTGCTTATGTTTCTTCTTTATCGAATCTGGCAATTCGCTCACACACAAAAATTGGAAGAAGATCCCGTGCTGTTCGCATTAACTGATCGGGTCGGACAGGCCATTGCCTTGGCGTGCGGCATGCTGATCTGGATCGCAGCCTAGATAGCCATGCTGAGGATGCCTGCATGGAAATGCAGGTGTTTGTCGATAAAGCTGGAAATAAAGAAGTAGCTATGATCGTAACCATCCCTTTGATTGAAGCTCAGGGGAAAGCCGGTTCGGTTTGCAGTTTCTACCAATAAAGAAGGTTTAAGCTGTGCTTCCAAAAATTCATCCGCTGCACCCTGATCAATCAACATGGGAATAGGTTGAGTCGCTCGTTTCATTAATTCCACTGAGTCGTATTCGGCCCAGCTACTTTCATCATCTCCCAGGTAATTCTTAAAGGCCTTAACTCCCCAGGGGCAATTCATTGGAGAAACGATAGGCGCAAAAGCGGACACGCTTCTGTACTTGTCCGGATTCTTCAGTGCGATAGTTATCGCACCGTGGCCACCCATAGAATGCCCCATGATTGATTGACGATTTTCATCGATTGGAAAATTGCGCTTTACCAGGGCCGGCAACTCCTCTACCACGTAGGCATACATTTGATAGTGTTTTTTCCAGGGTTCCTGGGTCGCATTCAGATAGAAGCCTGCACCCAGCCCAAGATCATAGGCTCCCCTCTCATCATCAGGCACGCCTTCTCCTCTCGGGCTGGTATCCGGTGCCACGATAATAATGCCTAATTCGGATGCAAGCTTTTGTGCACCTGCTTTCTGCACGAAATTTTCATCGGTACAGGTTAAGCCCGATAACCAGTAAATCACTGGAAGTTTTACATCAGCACCGGTTGATAACTGCTCCGGAAGGAACACAGAAAATGTCATTTCACAAATGACAGTTGTTGAAAAATGTTTACAACGCACTTGTGTGCCGCCGAAGCTTTTGTTGCGTGCTATTTCTTCCATTCAGTATTCGATCCTGTGCTTATTGTTAGTTACTACTTGAGAATCATGAAGCTGTCTTCAATAGGATTCCATTTACTGGGTTTATCAATCCTAGTTACTCGCATAGGCTTTGTTATCTTCGGTTCGAGTAATTCTTCGAACTCTTCAACATTCTGAAACTCCGGGTCCAGCCATTTTTCCACCAATACCGCATCTTCAAAGTCCAGAATTAAAGGCATGGATTTAGGATGAATCTCATTCCATTGTGGAACCAGTGGTGGCAGGGTTATGATAGATGCTGAATAAACTACCTCGCCAGTCTCCCGATTAATATGTTCCTTATATAATCCACCAAAAGCGATCGCTGAGTCTTCAAGCTCAATCTTATGGTAGGTCTTCTTGTCACCCAGTCCTTCAACAAATGCACTGGCAGGAATAATACAGCGTGATTCCCGAAACGGTGTGTAGGAAATGGAACGTTTCATAAATAACTTGTCAGATCGGGAATTAAAGCTTGCGTACTTGTAATTAGGCTTAAGGGTTTCATGATCGAGAAATAACCACCAGGTCGCATCGGAAACTATGCGCTCGCCATCAATGATGTGCACGATGGCGATTTTACCCCCGGGGGCAATATCATGACTCTGTTGATGGTCAAAAATACTGATTCCCAGTGTTTCACAAAGCCATTGTATTTCCGGGCTATCTATAAGATTGAATCGTCCGCACACTGCCTGTACTCTCTAGACCTCAACATTTGAATAGCAATGAATTCAGGTGCCAAGATGATTCGAATTCGCAAACCCTTATTCCTTCTTCTGCTACTGGTATTCTCTAGCGGCAGTTTTGCCCAGAGCCCTGCCGATATTCAGGCCTGTGAAAACCTGGAACTATTGGGCAATCTTACCATTACCTCCGCTCAGATAAGAGACAACACACAATCTGATCAACCTTATTGTTATGTGAGGGGAATAATTTCTCCCGCAATACATTTCCATGCCCAGCTGCCATTGCCCGGAAATTGGAATGGCCGATTTTTACAATGGGGTGATGGCGGCAAAGATGGTGACCTGGATTATGCAGATCATCGTGTAGCAGAAGGCTATGCAGTCACTAACAGCAATACCGGTCATGACAATGGGGTAGAACCCGGGGCTTCCTTTGCCTTTAACAATCGTCGTGCGGAAATCGACTTTGGCTATAGAGCCGTACACCTGACGGTCATTGCAGGTAAATTATTGGTAAACGAGTACTACGATCGCGGCCCGGATTATTCTTATTTCGAAGGCTGTTCTCAGGGTGGGCGCCAGGGATTAATGGAGGCGCAGCGCTATCCGGGAGATTTTGATGGCATTGTTGCTGGTGCGCCGGCATTCGCTTACCAAGCGTTGAATGCGTCCGGCGTATGGAATCTGCAACGAATGTATCGAAATGATCTGGCTGGCAATCTTGCCGTGGATACCGATGGCAATGGCAGTTTTGATAGTCTGAATCTTGTCGATGTGCTGCATGAGCAAGTACTCAATAAATGCGATGCGATAGATGGCATTGCGGATGGCGTAATCGATAACCCTCTCGCGTGTAATTTTGATCCCACCGTAGACCTTTCAGATCTCATGTGCCCAACGGGTGGCACTAGCGACCAATGCTTCACAGAAACACAATTACAAACCGTCATCGATTTCTATTCAGGGCCAGTTGACGATGCGGGGCGTCAGGTTTATCCGGGTAAGGCATTGGGCTCAGAACCGCGCTGGACTGGCTACTATATTCCTCATGAAGGGAACAATATGGGGCCATCAAAATTGGTTGGGGTCGCGGGTGATCACATGAACTATTTGTTCTATGAGGAAGATCCGGGCGTAACCATTCCGGACGTGCGGGATTACAATTATGAAGCACGAACGGATGGCGTGTTTCCCGAGTTTCACTGGAAAGATTACGACATCAATGATTTCTATTCAGGGAAAGGTGATCTCATGAAGTCGATTACTGATGCGGAAGACCCTGATTTAACCCAGTTTTTAAAAGATCGTGGTGGCAAACTCATTGTCTATCATGGCTGGGTTGATACTCTCATCGTTGCCGAAGATACTCGCGATTATTTTAACGAAATGGTTAACGCCACTTTCGATGGCAGTCTGGCTCAGGCCAGTGACGCAGCACGCCTGTACCTGGCGCCCGGAATGGGCCATTGCCGTGGCGGACCGGGTCCGGACAATTGGGATAAATTGGCTCCAATGGTGGACTGGGTTGAAAACGGAATTGCCCCTGATTTTGTCATCGCTGAGCATCGAACAGATGGACAGGTGGATAATCAACGACCTGTGTGCGCGTATCCGCAGCAAGCACAATACATAGGGCCAGCGAATGGTGCCAACAATCCCGAAAATTGGATTGCTGAAAACTTCCAATGCCGATAATCAAGCAGGTTCTTTTCTACTAACTGACTGATTATCGTCTAAGTTTTTGCCGCGCGATTGCAATTTCGCGCGATTTGCTGGTAGGTTTCAACACAGCTTTTCTAACAACTAGAGCCAAGAGGTATTTATGAAACTCGGCCGAAAAATCCCGCTGTTAATTCTGACGGGTACTCTACTCTTTTCAACGTTTACTCAAGCTCAGGAAGTATTTAGAGCACGTCTCTCTCCCATGCCAACCACACCACAAACCGTTGCAACAATACTTGGAGAGGGTGAAGTCATTCTTACTTTAAATGGCAACTCATTAAGCATCGAAGGGAATTTTGCGGGCATGAGTTCGGCCGCTACTAGCGCTCATATTCATAATGGCCCTCCAGCACAACCGGGCCCGGTAATTCATACATTAGCAGTTACACAAGCCAGTGATGGTACTGTCAATGGAGAGATCACATTAAATGATGGCCAGGTGGAAGCTCTGCGTAATAACGAGTTCTATATCCAGATCCACAGTGAAAGCAATCCTCCAGGGGAATTGCGAGGCTGGGTATACTTACGCAGCCATTTTAATAATTAATTTTTCGTAGTAAGTCATTATGCAATTTATTCCAGGAAAAAATAAAAGATACCTGGCACTTCTAGCAGTATTACTGGGATTAAGTGCCTGTGGTGGTGAAACCAGCGCCCCCGAGCCGGTTACAGTAGCCACGCCAGTGGTTGAAGAAATTTTGACATTTGAGAGTCAGGCTAGTGCAGGAGCTGCCAGCTATGCTACAAATTGTGCCGCTTGCCATGGGGCGAATCTGGAAGGTACAACATTAGGCCCTTTACTTTCAGGATTCTCCTTCGTGCAGCGTTGGGGCAGCCAGACGCCAGCACTGTTGTTGGGAAATATACAGGCCAACATGCCTCCTGGCGGCAACGAAAACATCAACGATGATGACTTTCTCAACATTGTTGCCCATATCCTGAGCGTCAATGGTGTGGACACCATTGATGATGCCCTCACAGCCAGTTCGGATTTTGAGATTGCGGATAATATTTCTCAAGTTCTTGCCCAGCGACAGCGTCCCGAGCCCCCTGCTCCCCAGGGGCTGACCGTTACAGGAAACACTGAAGACTTCGTGGAGTTCGTTCCTCTAACCCAAGCAATGTTGAGGGATCCCGACCCGGCGGACTGGCCAATGCATCGTCGTAATTTCTATGGCCATAGTTATAGTCCACTGGATCAGATCAATACTGAAAATGTGAAAAACCTGCGTCTGGAGTGGGTGTGGAACATGCACGAAGGCGATTCCGAGCCGGCTCCCCTGGTCTATAACGGCATTATTTACCTCATCAATCCTGGTAACGTTATCCAGGCCCTGGACGGCAAAACCGGTGAACTCATTTGGGAGCATTGGACCGGCCCGGCTAATCGTCAGGACATGCGCAACATAGCCATGTATGAAGACAAGATCATCCAGGCAACAACTGACGCAAGATTAGTTGCCCTGGATGCCCGCACCGGAGAACAAGTCTGGGAAACTGTTATCGCGGATAACAGCAAAGGTTTCTCCAACTCTTCTGGGCCAATCGTTGCCGATGGCAAGGTCATATCAGGTCTCGCAGGTTGCGCACGCTATATTCCCGAAGACTGTTATATCAGTGCGTACGATGCTGATAATGGGGAACTGCTCTGGCAGTTTGTTACCATCGCCAAAATGGGCGAGCCCGGCGGTGACACCTGGGGTGGATTGGATAATGTGTTTCGTGCTGGCGGAGAAACCTGGATCACCGGCAGCTACGACCCTGACCTGAATCTAACCTATTGGGGTACAGCCCAGCAAAAACCCTGGGTTCCAGTCTCGCGTCACATGACCATCTTCGATGTTGGTTTGTTTACCAATGCTACTGTTGCGGTAAATACCAATTCCGGAGAGCTGGATTGGTATTTTCAACATGTGCCAGCAGAAGCGCTGGATCTGGATGAAGTGTTTGAACGTGTGCTGGTTAATCGCGGCGACGAAAAGTTTGTTTATTCCATCGGTAAGCATGGCATTCTTTGGAAGAATGATCGCGTTAGCGGAGAATTTCGCGGTTTCCAGGAAACGGTTTTTCA
This sequence comes from Gammaproteobacteria bacterium, assembly GCA_028818225.1. Lineage (GTDB taxonomy): Bacteria > Pseudomonadota > Gammaproteobacteria > Pseudomonadales > Pseudohongiellaceae > UBA9145. Next base: position 6,195 of record JAPPOG010000077.1, read on the forward strand.
GAATACGTTTACTCACATAGACCCTGAAACCGGCGCCGTAACTTATCGGGAAGATATTCAGAATGCGCAGCTGAATGAATGGACATCGGCTTGTCCCAGCAGTGCCGGTGGCAAAGACTGGCATTCAATGACTTACCATCCACCTACTGGGTTGATCGTGGCGCCGCTTAGTCAAACTTGTTTAGAAAATGCTGCGCGTGAGGTTGCCCTGGTACAGGGCGGTGGAGGTTTGGCGGCCAGTCGCAAGTTCTTTGAAATGCCCGGCACCGATGGAAATCTTGGAAAAGTGGGCGCTTATCACGCAGATACCCTGGAAGAGGTCTGGAGCTTTCAACAGAGGGCGTCTTTACATACCGGCACGATATCCACCGGTGGAGATCTTGTTTTTGTAGGTGATCTTGATCGTCGCTTTAAAGCATTCGATGTGAATAATGGCGATGTGTTGTGGGAGACGCGTTTGGGAACCTCCGTTCAGGGACACCCTGTTTCTTTTGCTATCGATGGCAAACAGTATATTGCAGTCACTGCTGCTTTGGGCGGCACCAGTCCGCGTACAGTTCCGGGTGTAATTGCAACCGAGATTACCTACCCTCGATGGGGCAATGCAATCTATGTATTCTCTCTACCAGAGAATTAATTCCAAAATTTCTAAGTTAGGCCTACGACAATGGAAAAAATAAAAGCTGTTTTAGGAATATCGATCTCCACACTGCTGCTTTCCTGTGGCGGCGAATCCAATGATGATGCAGGCGCTGATATGGGCGCAGGAGCAGGAGCGGCCATGGAAGCTGAACCGGTTGCCACTTTTGCAAGCCAGGCGGATGCAGGAGTGCTGTCTTACGCTACTTATTGCAGCGCCTGCCATGGTGCTGAATTACAAGGAACCGCTTTAGGGCCGATGCTGAGTGGCGGCGGTTTTCTTGGAAGTTATGGTCGTCAATCGCCGTTTGAGTTTTTTAATTTTCTTAAAGCAAATATGCCTCCGGAAGGTAGTGGCGATGTTAGCGATAGCAGCTATTGGGAAATAGTCGCTCATGTAATGCGCAGCAATGGAGTCGCTGATACCAATCCATTATTAGATGACACTGCCGCTTACGCTATGGCTACGAATATACCTGGTATAAACCCGGCGCTAACCCAGCGACGCATCGAACCTGATCGTCCTACCGGTGTGGTTGTGACCGGCACGGTTGAAAACTACGAACCCGTGACAGATGCCATGCTAATCAATCCCTCGCCAGATGATTGGTTAATGTTACGCGGTAATTTTGAAGCATGGAGTTATTCGCAACTGGACGAAATTAACGCAGAAAATGTTGGTGATCTTCGCCTTGAGTGGATGTGGAGCATGCATGAAGGCGACTCCGAACCAGCTCCGCTGATTTACAACGGAGTTATTTATCTCATTAACACGAGCAATATCATTCAGGCATTAGATGGCGCGACTGGTGAGTTGATATGGGAACACCATGCCGGACCCTTCGACAGTGAAGATATGCGTAATATCGCCATCTATAACGACAAAATAATTCATGCCACAACCGATGCCCGTTTGTTGGCCCTGGATGCTCGCAATGGTGAACTGGTTTGGGAGACTGAAATAGCAGATGGCACGAAAGGCTTTGGTAATTCCAGTGGTCCGATTGTTGCAGACGGAAAAATTATTCAGGGTCTTCTCGGTTGTTCACGCTTTATTGAGGACGACTGTTACATCAGCGCTCATGATGCGGATACCGGCGAGCTTGAATGGCGCTTCAATACAATTGCCGAATCCGGCACACCCGGGGGTGACACCTGGGGTGGTATCGATGATTTATTTCGCGCCGGTGGCGAAACATGGATAACTGGATCTTATGATCCCGAACTAAAACTTACCTATTGGGGAACGGCTCAGCAAAAACCCTGGATGCCAGCGAGTCGCTCCCTGTCAATTTTTGACGCTGGTCTGTTTACCAATGCAACTGTGGCGATTGATGTGGAGAACGGCGATCTGGATTGGTACTTCCAACACGTACCAGCGGAAGCACTTGATTTAGATGAAGTGTTCGAACGCGTGCTTATCAATCGTGGCGATGACAGGTTAGTTTATTCAATTGGTAAACACGGCATACTCTGGAAACATGACCGTGTAACTGGAGAATTTATCGATTACAAGGAGACTATTTTCCAGAATGCATTCACCAATATCGATCCCGATACCGGCGAAGTAACCTATCGCCAGGATATTCAGAATGCACAAATAGACCAGTGGATTTCAGTCTGCCCTTCCACCGCCGGTGGCAAAGACTGGCATTCCATGAGTTATCATGAACCCACTGCTGCATTGATTATTCCCTTGAGCCAATCATGCCTTGAAATTGCAGCAAGGGAAGTTCCCCTGGTTCATGGCGCAGGTGGAACAGCAGCAAACCGCCGCTGGTTTGAAATGCCCGGCTCTGACGGCAACATGGGTAAATTGGCTGCCTATAATGTAGACACCATGGAAGAGCTATGGTCTTTTGAGCAACGAGCCGCATTCCTTACCGGCGTGCTTTCAACCGCCGGCAATATTGCATTCGTTGGAGATCTTGACCGCTATTTCCGTGCCCATGATGCAACAACAGGTGACGTACTTTGGGAAACCCGTTTAGGTACCTCAGTGCAAGGACATCCTGCGACATTTGCTATCGATGGCAAACAATATATAGCAGTTACTACTGCGATGGGCGCTCGTGGAGTGAGTCCAAGAACCGTACCGCGGGTTGTAACGCCGGATGTTAGACATCCAAGTTCCGGTAACGCACTATACGTCTTTAGTCTTAGCGACTAAAAACATTCGAGTTACGTTCTATTTATTAATGCTCACCTTTCTGGTGAGCATTAATGACTAAGCACTTTAGACAGAGGGGGAATCATGGCGAAACGCTATGAGCAATTGTCTGACGACCATATTGAATTCATTCAACAGCAAAAAATTTACTTTGTTGGCACTGCTGCCAACGATGGCACTATTAACGTATCGCCAAAAGGTTTTGATTCTCTGAGGGTATTGAGCCCCAAACGAATTGTTTGGATGAACATAACCGGTAGCGGCAATGAAACCGCTGCTCATCTGCAGCAGAGCGACCGACTGACTATGATGTTCTGTGCCTTTGATGGCTCTCCAAAAATTCTTCGCCTCTATGGTAAGGCAGCCGCTTTACATCCCCGGGATGAACAATGGCAGGAACTGGAAAAACTGTTCGAACCCCATCCCAGTGCAAGGCAACTAGTAGACTTTTCTATAGGTATGGCACAAACGTCTTGTGGCTTCGGTGTGCCGTTTTACGAATTTAAAGAAGAACGTGACAATATGGGTAAGTGGCTCCAATCAGCCAAAGCTCAGGATATTGCAGAGTATTGGCGTACCAGAAATCAAGTTAGCCTGGACGGCCTACCAACGAACATACTAGTTAAAGAAACCAGCGAAGATTGAAAGGATAAACATGACCGAAGAAAACCAGCAAACAGAACAAGAAGCTCAGGACGAGACGCCTAACAATATTGGGAAAATCGAGTGGTTTGATTTAACTGTTGATGATGCGTCCAGAGTAAAAGACTTTTATTGCTCGGTTGTCGGTTGGAGCAGTACCGAGCACGATATGGGCAGTTACAGCGATTACAACATTAATTTGCCGGATACAACAAACTCAATTGCCGGTATTTGTCACGCGCGAGGCGGTAATGCCAATCTCCCGCCACAATGGCTAGCCTATGTGCGCGTCGCCAGTGTTCAGGAAAGCGCAGAGAAGTGTGAAAAGCTGGGAGGCAAGGTTGTTGATGGGCCCAGACGACTGGGTAATATGCGATTCTGTGTGATTCAGGATCCCGCTGGCGCAGTGCTCGCTCTCATGTCGGCAGATTAGTAATGACAGTGTTAGTCGGTCGCTGCCATTGTGGCACTGTTAAATTCGTGGTGAATTCCCCCGAGGGATTACAGGGGCTAAGACGCTGTAATTGTTCATTATGCAAACGCAAAGGAGTAGTAATGGCCACAGCCAAGTTAGCAGAATTAGAGGTTACGGAAGGCCAGGAGCATCTGAGTCTTTATGAGTGGAATACAAAAAAAGCCAAACACTATTTCTGCTCCCAGTGTGGTATCTATACCCATCACCAGAGACGCGCCGCACCGGATGAATTCGGATTTAATGTTGCATGCATAGCTGGTGTTGATATCACGGAACTGGGAGAAGTTCCGATGACTGATGGCACAGCAATGAGTCTTGTGGAGAATGAGCGTCATGGGATCAATTGAAGCTATTTACATAGCTACAGAAAAACGACAGCCCGTTCAGCCATTAGCATTAGCAAGCCTTGAAGCGGGGAAAGGAATCGTTGGTGATCGCTATCATCAGATGGCGGGCAATATGTTAGCTAAAGGAAAATCCGCACCGCTCAATCACATTACTTTCATCGCAAAAGAAGAGTTAGATGCATTTTTTAAGCGTCACAATACAGACTTAAACTATGGGGATTTTCGCCGCAATGTGATCACCAGCGGCATAGATTTGAACGCATTGGTAGACAAAGAATTTCGTGTTGGCTCTGCGCGTTGTAAAGGATTTGAGCTATGCGAACCGTGCCAGACCCTGTCCAGAACAGTCTATGGAGCGGTGCTTCCCGAGTTAATCAATCGCGCCGGATTGCGCGCGATTATTCTGGAAGACGGTGAAATCAAGCCCGGTGACACAATCGAAAAGGTTTAGATTATGTTGGATCAATTAAAGCAGAACTTGGCGCTGCGTCCCCATTGGATGAATGCCGTCATGTTATTTTGCTTTTATATGAGCTTTATTTATCTGCCCTGGGATATCTTTATCAAACCGCTGGCGGTAGATCAGGAGGTTTGGTTCGGAATAGTTTTCTATGGCTGGCTGGCCAAACTCGGAGCTTTATTACATTGGTTTGTTTATGGTGCCGGCGCCTATGGTCTGTGGAAAATGAAAAGGTGGCTACATCCCTGGATCGAGCTATATATACTTCAGGTCGCTTTCAGTATGGGCTTATGGGGAATTTTAGCGGGTGACGGTGCACCAGCGTGGACCGGACTTCTGGTTGCAGCCCTGTTCGTTATTCTTGCCTGGTGTTTTTACAACAAACGAGAACTATTCGCTGCAAGCTGACCTGAATCTTTTCATGTTTAAGAAAATTGCCAGGGGGCGTACAGATCTAGTTACCGAGTTTCTTAAACAAGGCAATGCAGCTACGAGCGTTGATGATAATGGCGTTTCACTTATAAAGTGGTGCGCATATTATGGCGATATTGCGGCTATTAAGGCTCTGCTGCTCGCAGGAGAAGTGCTGGAATCGCTGGGAGCAAACTTTGACCTTAATGGCGCGGTATTTCATGGCTATCCAGAACTTAGTCAATTTCTAATCGATCATGGTGCAGATGTAAATTTCCCATTAGAAAATACCGGCGAGACACCATTGCATTCCGCATTATGCAAGCATAGCAACGAAGAACTTGAGGTAATTATCGATTTGCTGCTAAAAAATGGAGCAGATCCAAATCTGCGAACTCATCCCGGAATTGAAACTAATTCATTTATGCGCGACTGCAGAACCAAACAGGAATCAGCATTGCATCGGGCAGCCGCATTTGGCAGTGAACAGGTCATCGATAGCTTATTGGAAGCTGGTGCGCTAAAAGAATTAAAGGATATGAATGGTGACACACCTCTTAGTTGGGCAAGCTGGTACCTGCGTCCACGATCAATACTCGCCAAGTTGTGCTATGGCAATTATCGAGTGCATCCAAATTGAAATGATCAGTTTGATGCGACAGTTATGCCTTAGTCATGGCATGATCCGTGGCGCACAATAATCTGGCCTGGAGGGAATTGTAACAATAGAAAATACCAGAGAGCTGTAGTCTAATATGCTGGCTCGGCATTGTATGATGCAAAAGAGAAGGGAAGAAATACTGTTTGCCTGGTCAAACCTCCAGAGGAAACGGAATTCTGGGATTCAAGCCAGGAAGCTAATTCAGAACAATCAGCAGCTATTTAATTGCACTACCGGTAGCTTATGCAGAAAATCATTATCCTTTTTACAACATTGATTTTTTTCGTAGGCTGCGCCAGTTCTCCACTGAACCGTCGCCAGGTTGTTATCTATTCCGAAGCGGAGATGGCAGCGCAAGGCGAGCGTTCCTATCGCCAGATACAACAAGAAGTTCCCATCTCCACTAATACCTCTGAAATCAACTATGTCCAGTGTGTCACAGACTATGTAATAGAAGCATTGGACCCTCGGGTAGAGAGCAGAAACCAGTGGGAAGTCACGCTCTTTTCAGAAAACCAGGCTAATGCTTTCGCACTGCCTGGTGGCAAAATTGGCGTCTATGCCGGTTTGCTCGATGTTGCCATTAACCAACATCAGCTGGCAGCGGTTATCGCCCATGAAGTAGGCCATGTCATCGCCAATCACAGCAATGAACGTGCAAGTCAAAATGCGATCCGAGACGTAGGTGTAGCAGTTGCCAGAATCCTGGACGTGGACGACACAACGCTTGAAGCGATTGATATGGGTGCGCGCTACGGATTTTTCTTGCCATTTAATCGTACCCAGGAGAGCGAAGCGGATTCCATTGGCATAATATTGATGGCGGAAGCTGGATTTGATCCTGAGCAGAGTGTCGAGTTGTGGCTAAGAATGAATTCCAATAGTGGGCCCAGGCCGCCGGAATTTATATCCACTCATCCCGCCCCGGAAACCCGTATTGCCGACTTAAATAGACGCATGCAAGAAGCGCAGTCAATCCGGCAATTAGCTAATAATACTGGCAGAAATCCAGACTGCGTACCGGGTATCGCTTCGCCACGATAATTTCTATCTTCTCTTAAATTCTGCCAGCATTTGTAATAACTTAGTTACCACAAAAACTGCAATCGGAGTATTCATGCTTAGAGCCAGCGCCTTACAACTTTTCCTTGGTCTTTTTTTTAGCAGTGTTGCAATCGCTCAGCCGCAACAACCAAATTTTATCGTAGTCATGGCCGACGATCTGGGATTCGGCGACCTTGGTATATATGGTTCAAGGCTAATCGACACACCGAATTTGGATAGAATGGCTGAGGAAGGAATTTATTTCGATTCCTTTTACGCCAGTGCCAACGTCTGCACAGCTTCCCGCGGTGGATTATTAACAGGTCGCTATCCCATAAGGTTGAACCTGGTTAATGATGTGGCCCGCCCAACTAATGACATCCACCTCGCAGAATCTGAGCTTACTATCGCTGAGGCACTCAGGACGCAGGGCTATGCCACCGCAATTTTTGGTAAATGGCATTTAGGGTCAAGAGTGGATTGGTATCCGTTAAAGCATGGATTCGATGAGTTTTATGGTGCACTCCACAGCAATGATATGCCGGAATTCAGGTTATACCGAGACGACATCATTATCGAAGACCCGGTAGATCAAACTACATTAACTGAGAGATACACCGCGGAAGCGATACGCTTTATTGAGGAAAATCGCGACAATCCCTTCTTCTTGTATATACCCCATAGTTTTCCTCATGTACCACTCTATGTAACTCCTGAGTTTGCCGGAACTTCAGATGCTGGATTGTATGGTGATGTAGTTGAAACCATCGACAGGAACATGGGGATGATTCTGGATAAATTGAACGAACTCAATATCGATGAAAATACTCTAGTTCTATTCACATCCGATAACGGACCTTGGTTTGAAGGTAGTTCCGGACAGTATCGCGATCGTAAAGGCAGTTCCTGGGAAGGTGGCTTACGGGTTCCCTTTATTGCCAGGTGGCCGGGCCAAATTCCTGCAGGAAGTTTTACCAGTGAACCAGCAATGAACATCGATGTGCTGCCAACGCTACTGGATTTCGCTGGCATGAATCTTCCTGACGATCGGCCTATTGATGGGCGCAGTTTAAGAGGAGTACTAACCGAGCAGGAATCCTCTCCTCATGAAGTTTTATATCTGTTTAATAATGATCGAATTGCTGGCGTTCGCATGGGGCAATGGAAACTGGTAGTAGAAAGTTGGTATCGAGGGAGATTGCCAAGTTTTGATCACAGTAACTCTTACTACGGCCCCAATGGTTTGTTATTTGATTTGGAGAAAGACCCAAGCGAAACTTATAGCTATACGCGAGAATTCCCGGACATAGCCGAACAGTTGCATGAATATTTAATCCGCGGACAGGAAGAATTGAATTCAACAGTTCTGCCAAACATGTGGAACCAATAGAAAGAAGTTGTGAGTAATTACTAAATGAGAACGATTAAAGGACCAGCAATATTTCTGGCGCAGTTTGCTGCAGATGAGTCACCTTTTAATTCCCTGAATGAAATTGGAGCTTGGGCTGCAAATCTCGGATTCAAGGGCGTACAAATTCCCAGCTGGGACGACAGATTATTTGATCTCGCCAAGGCTGCAGACAGCAAGGACTACTGTGATGAAGTGAAAGATACTTTGGCGCAACATGGTATAAAGATTACCGAGCTTTCCACCCATCTGCAGGGCCAATTAGTCGCTGTACACCCTGCCTATGATGCCATGTTTGATGGTTTTGCCGCCCCGGAAGTACGGGGCAACCCATCCGCTCGCCAGACCTGGGCGGTAGAGCAAATGATGCATGCTGCGCGTGCCTCGAATAATCTGGGGCTAACTACCCATGCCAGTTTTCCGGGTGCATTAGCCTGGCCCTACCTCTATCCCTGGCCACAACGCCCTGCCGGTTTAGTCGAGATGGCCTTCGATGAGCTCGCCAAGCGCTGGCATCCTATTCTTGATGCATTCGAAGACGCAGGCGTAGACATTGGCTTTGAAATCCATCCCGGAGAAGATTTACACGACGGCATCACCTTTGAAATGTTCCTGGAAAGAGTAAACAACCACCCCCGCTGCAATATTCTTTATGATCCCAGTCATCTAATTTTACAGCAGCTCGACTACCTGGCTTTCATGGATGAATACAAAGAACGAATTAAATTAGTCCATATCAAAGACGCAGAATTTAACGCAACTGCAAAACAAGGTGTTTACGGTGGTTATCAATCCTGGATAGATCGCGCTGGACGATTCCGCTCCCTCGGAGATGGCCAGGTGGACTTCAAAGGAATTTTTTCCAAGTTAGCCGCAAATGATTTTGATGGGTGGGCAGTTTTGGAATGGGAATGTTGCCTTAAGCATCAGGAAGATGGTGCAAGAGAAGGTGCAGAATTTATTCGCGAACACATAATTCGTGTAACCGACAAAGCTTTCGATGATTTCGCAGTTTCTGGTGTAGATGAAGAAGCCAACAAAAAAATATTAGGCATCTCATGACAAAAATAAAACTAGGAATGGTCGGTGGCGGAAAAGACGCTTTTATTGGTGAAGTCCATCGCATGGCCGCCCGCCTCGACAACCGCTATGAACTCGTTGCTGGCGCACTAAGCAGCGATGCGAAGCGTGCGGCAGTGTCAGCTATGGAACTTGGTATCAGCGAAAAGAGAAGTTACGCCTCCTATAAAGAGATGGCGAAGAAAGAAGGCAAACTAAAAAATGGTATCGATGCAGTCGCAATTGTCACCCCAAATCATTTGCATGCCGATGTAGCAACAGAATTTTTAAATGCAGGCATCCATGTAATCTGCGATAAGCCTTTAACCAGTTGCCTGGAAGATGCTGAAGAACTTGCTGCGTTGGTTAAATCATCGGGGTTAGTCTTCGCCGTTACTTACAATTATAGCGGCTACCCTATGGTACGTCAGGCAAAAGAAATGATTGCCAAGGGTGATATCGGCACTGTTCGCGTGGTGCAATTGGAATATGCCCAGGACTGGTTGGCCACAAACATCGAACAGGATGGACAAAAACAAGCGGCGTGGAGAACGAACCCCGAGCAGGCTGGTGCAGGTGGTGCCATCGGTGATATTGGCACCCATGCCTTTCACCTCGCGGAGTTCATAACGGGTCTGGAGGCGAATTCACTGTTAGCGGATTTAGATGCATTTGTGGGCGGACGCTCACTCGACGACAATGCCAACATATTGCTGCACTATAAAAATGGCGCCAAAGGCATGCTCTGGGTAAGCCAGATTGCCAGCGGTAAGGAAAACGGCCTGCGCATAAGAGTGTATGGTACTAAAGCCGGGATAGAGTGGGCTCAAGAAGATCCCAATTATTTGCACTTCACTCCCCTGGGAGAGCCAAGGCGTATGATAACCCGGTCAGGTGCTGGTGCAGGCGAGCTGGCTAATGCTGCCTCCAGAATTCCCGGCGGACATCCTGAAGGATTTATCGAAGGCTTTGCCAATATTTATCGCGAGACGGCGGATTTAATCGAAGCCCATCGTGACCAGCGCGAGCTTAACAGCCTGGTGCCGAACGTTGATGATGGTCTGCGGGGTATGCGCTTTATCGATAAGGCGGTTGCATCGAATCATGCCGGCTCAATCTGGCAAAGCCTGGATCACTAACTCTTTATGAATTCACAGACTGTATCATTGTGGAGTGATCCGCTACACTGATTGACACCTGGCAGGAGAAGTAAAATGCAAACACAATCCAGACGACGATTTTTACGGGAAAGTACGCTGTCACTGGCAGCTCTTGCCACGCCACTATCAATTACTGTTGCCCAAAGTCGCCGAGTCGAACGTATTGGATTACAACTCTATACCTTGCGCAATGAAATGGCGCAAGATTTCGAAGGAACGCTGGAAAAACTTGCTGAGCTGGGATTCAAGGAAATGCAATTTGCCGGTTACCACGGACGCTCTCCTGCCGATGTTCGCCGCATACTTGATCGCCTGGGCTTAACCTCACCGGCTGCCCATGTGGGATTAAATTTGTTACGGGAAGATGTCGATCGTGAAATTGAAATTGCCGGTGAGATTGGTCAACATTATATGGTTGTACCTTCATTGCCCGGAGACGAACGAACACTGGCGGATTACGAGAGACACGCAGAAGCACTAAATGAATATGGCCGCCGTGCCAAAGAAGCTGGTCTCAGCATTGGCTATCACAACCACAGCTTTGAATTCGAAGTACAGAATAACGAAATTGGTTACAACTATTTACTGAACTTAACTGATCCAGATCTGGTCGCATTTGAACTGGATTTATTCTGGGCCGTAAACGCCAATGCCAATCCTATCGAGATATTTGAGAATAACCCCGGTCGCTTCCCCATGGTTCACGTCAAGGATCGCAATGATGCTGGAGAAATGGTAGATGTTGGCCGCGGCGTTATCGACTTTGCTGAAATTTTTTCCCATAGCGACACTGCAGGTATTAAACATTATTTTGTCGAGCATGATCGCCCCAGTGACGGCATTAATTCAGTGGCATATATCTACAATACCGTCAACAATATTCGCTTTTAGTTAACGATTCTTACTCATGGCCGAACAGATTTACGATGCCATAATTATCGGCTCAGGTGCCGGTGGAGGGATGGCCACACATCAACTGGCCAATGCCGGTCTCAAGGTTGCGTTAATTGAAGCTGGCGATTTCTATGACCCTGCGGACGAGGCTCAACGCACACAATTACGCAATCCCTGGGAATCTCCGCGCCGTGGCGCAAGCACCCGCTTAAGACCTTTCGGTGACTACAACTCCTGCATAGGCGGTTGGGAATTGGATGGTGAACCCTATACCCAGAAAGATGATACCGAATTCATGTGGTGGCGCGGTCGCATGCTAGGTGGCCGCACCAATCATTGGGGACGCATCTCGTTACGCTTTGGCCCCCTTGATTTCAAACGAAAAGATATCGACGGATTGGGGGACAATTGGCCAATCGGCTATGAGGACATAAAACCCTATTACGACAAAGTAGATAAGCTAATTGGTGTCTTCGGTAGCAATGAGGGTTTATATAATGACCCGGATGGCTACTTTTTGCCGGCACCCAAGCCTCGCCTTCATGAACTTTACTATATCGATGGTGCGCGCAAATTAAATGTCCCCGTAATCCCGGCAAGAAAATCTATCCTGACGAAGCGTATTAACAACGATCGTGGTGTTTGCTTCTACTGCGGTCAATGTAGTCGCGCCTGCGGCATACATGCCGATTTTTCCTCGAGTACTGTTTTGATCTATCCCGCATTAAATGGTGGGCAAGTGGATTTATTAACAAATTCCATGGTGAGGGAAATAACGACCGATAATGAGGGTCAGGCAACCGGTATTCGTTACATCGACAAGCGCAATAGACAGGAATACGAACTAAAGGGTCGCACTGTTGTTGTCGCCGCATCTGCTTGCAGTACCGCTAGAATACTTCTGAATTCTAAAAGTGCTCAACATGAAAATGGATTAGGAAACAATAGCGATCATGTCGGCCGTTACCTGCATGATTCAACCGGTGCCAGTCGTGCTGCATTCCTCCCAGAATTAATGGATCGTGAAATCTATAATGAAGACGGAGTCGGCGGTATGCATGTCTACACTCCCTGGTGGTTAGAAGGGGAGCAATTGGATTTTACTCGCGGCTATCACCTGGAGATCGGTGGCGGCATGGGCATGCCTTCCTATGGATTCGGATTCGCTGTGAATCAATACAACCAGTATTTGGATGAGCGAGTAGGGGGATATGGCAATCAGTTAAGAGACGATATTCGACGCTTTTATGGGGCAAGATTAAGTATCGCCTGTCGTGGTGAAAGTGTTCCCCAGTACACCAATCGATGTGAGCTTGATCCAACGGTTGTCGACGAGTGGGGAATTCCGGTTTTACGTTTCGATTATCAGTGGACCCAGCATGAGATAAATCAGGCCAGGCACATGCAAGACACCATGGAAGAACTGCTGCAAGCCTCTGGGGGTATAGTTCTTGGAAGCAAACCTGGCGCCGACCAAAATTATGGCCTTACCAAGCCCGGAGAAATCATTCACGAGGTGGGTACAACCAGGATGGGAACCGATCCGCGCACTAGTGTTACCAACGAGTTTGGGCAATTACATGACGCCAGTAATGTGTTTGTAGCAGACGCCGGTGCATTCGTGTCCCAAGCCGATAAGAATCCAACCTGGACTATTCTCGCACTGGCATGGCGCACATCCGATTACATCGTCGATCAAATGAAACAGAGAAATATTTAATTATGGCAATGAATCGAAGAGAGACATTAAAGTCACTATTTCTCGCACCTCTGGCCGGGACGGTTATCGTATCCACAGGTTGTGGCAGTACTGTAAGCAATAATAGCTCGCGTATAACCTGGACAAGACTACCTACTGAGTATTCATATGGCCGCACAGAAATCGAGAAGCTCAATGATCAGCGACTGTTTGCAGAAACTTATTTCAGGGAACATGAACTGCTTACCATCGCTGTGCTATGCGACATAATTTTGCCAAATGAGCATCCTAATGGAGGTGCACTGGATGCCGGTCTCCCGGATTTTGTTGAGTTTATGGTTAAGGATAGATCCCAATACAAACTGCAGGTAAGAGGTGGTATCTCCTGGCTCGATAGCTTCACTATCGATAGTTATGGTGCAAATTTTCTAAACATCTCGGAACAGCAGCGCCTGAGTGTCTGCGACCAGATTGCTTATCCAGACAACGATTCTGCAGAACTGCAGGCAGGAATCAGTTTCTTTTCTTTAATGCGAAACCTGACACTCACTGGTTACTACACTACAGAAATCGGATTCAGAGACCTTGGTTATGTGGGTAATACACCAAATGTTTGGGATGGCGTGCCCGATGCAGTCTTGAGGCGCCATGGGAAATCTTATGAAGCTGATTGGCTTTCTAAATGTATTGACCAATCAACTCGAGATATCGTCGCCGAATGGGACGACGATATGAATTTAACTACTTAAGGTTTGTGCATATGAAAAAATTATTCATCGCTCCTTTGGTTTTATCTTTTTCTACTTTTACTTTTGCCCAGACAGCTATTCTCGGTGATCCGATGGAGCCGGTACCGGAGAAAGTTACTGGTGTTGTAAATGGTAAACCACCTTCAGATGCGATTATCTTGTTCGATGGCACCGACATGGATGCCTGGGAACATGTAAGAACTGGAGAGCCTGCTCGGTGGCATATTGAAGATGGAGTTGTGACAGTTAATCTCGGCACTGGGACACTGGTCAGCAAACAATCCTTCAGTGATATTCAAATGCATATCGAATGGCGTCCTAATGGTGAAATCATCGGGCAAGGTCAGAGCCGCGGTAACAGTGGGATTTTTATGCAATCTCTATTCGAGATTCAAATGTTAGACAGTTGGGAAAATCCTACCTATGTAAATGGCCAGGCTGGCTCCGTTTATCATCAGTATCCTCCTCTGGTAAATGCATCAAACCCGCCCGGCGAGTGGCAGACCTACGATATAGTTTTTAAAGCGCCAGATTATGACCGGGAAGGCAATCTGGAAACGCCTGCATTCATCACCTTGTTTCATAATGGTGTGCTGGTTTTGAACCACGTCGAAGTGTTAGGGAGTACTTTTCCGCGAGTGCCGGAGTACAAGGCGATATGCGAGCCCTATCAGCTGGAAGAAACCATGGATTGCACAGGCAAGTTGCCACTCTTGTTGCAAGATCATGGTCAGGTAGTTTCTTTTCGAAATATCTGGTTAAGAGAGCTTTAAATTGAATTGGCGTGAGCAATACCCACGCCAGAGCATATTTTTTCATGACAGGGGAAATTCTTTTTTAGGGCCAGGTAAAACTTTCAGTCTACCGAGAGCTTTACAGCACCAAGCAGTGATCAGTAAATACCCATAAACAAGCAAGGAGATAAGATGGCAATAAAAAAGGGGCTGCCATACCGAGCCGGCAACCCCTCCCTGCTTGAGAAGCTTTCGCAACAGTAGTGATTATTCGCTGCCATCGCGATAAGGCTATGACACCACAGTTACACCCGGGAGCTCTTGACCTTGATCAATCTTGCTTGGATCAATACCTGTCGATTTTTCAGAGCAGAAACTTGACATCCATGTGCTATCTCAAATTTATAGTAAAGTTTTTACTTTACTATATATCAGATTCCCGCTAATTCCTCGTGACCAGAGATAAAATGTGTACTCTCAGGGGTTGTGGATAGGTCAGGAGACCGTGTCACTGTTGCTTGTGGTTCACTACATATAGTGGTATGTTCCCTAATGCAACACAGCATAATGGTCTAATGTCGTATTGCACTCACCTGAGGCACAGCCCCTCCACACCTCTTAAACTGTGCCCGGGTGCTCCTTGAGTTTCCCGCCCTCTATTCGGTCATCGCCATTTCCGTAGAGGGTTGGGACGCTCGTTCAAGCCCGCTGTTGCCAAATTCGTAACCCTCGCAAAACTTGCCCTAATACCTCTGGTACTGCTGTCGATAGCCGGTAGAGTATCCACACTTCTTGCTTTATCAGATTACAGCGATGTCTGAATCCACCTTGCCAAGGGAAATTCATTGCCTAAATTGCGGCGAGCCTCTTGCCGGCATTTTCTGCGCACAATGTGGCCAGGAAGATAAGGAAGTCCGTCGTCCCTTTCTTTTTTTCTTGCGAGAATTCTTGCGCGTCGCATTCGAACTGGATGGTCGCGCCTACCGCACGATCTACTTTCTGTTTACCCGGCCAGGCTATTTGACGAAAGAGTATTTTGCCGGGAGGCGAATAAGCTACACGCCTCCACTGCGTCTATTTCTGATTATCAGTATTGGTTTTTTCATCATTATTGGGTTCGTTACTACTATCTCTTCCATCCAGCAAAATATGGAGGAGATTGATAATGCTGGTGAATTACCTGCTGCAGAAGAAAATCCTGCCGCGGAAGAAATATTAGCAGCACAAGAAATTCTCGCCGCTGAGGAGGTTCTCGAGAATCTGCCGGAAGATATTGCCGACGATATAAACTTACAGTTTTCAATCGCTGGTGAACCAATCGAAGTAAACCCGGCCGCGGAGGATGGCCTTACCGAGGAAGATCAGGACGAAATTCGGGAACAATTCAGCCAGCTGACAATTCCCTTTTTGTCTGCAGAAACCAACCAGGGACTTACCCGTTATATGGCAGAGCAGGTAATTGATAATATCGATGAAGTAATGGACGACCCAGCTGGATTTTTCCTGGATTCTCTGGACTACCTGACTTTTTTATTTTGCTAATGATGCCTTTTCTGGCACTTATACAAAAAATACTGTTTGTGTTTACCAGGAAGTTCTATGTGGAGCACTTGATTCTCACCATGCATAATCATGCGTTCCTGTTTATCGCGATCTTTATGATTATAATTGTCAGTGCGGTTGAGAGCGCCCAGATTCCCTACCTTAGCGCCCTGTTTAATTACATCTATATTGCCTTGGTCATCTGGATATTTCTCTACCTTTTTCTGAGCCTAAAATTCTATTTTGAGCGCGGCTACTTTCTCACCAGTTTCTTGTTCTTGTCGATTAGTTTAATCTACTTCTTCGTCTCATCGATTGGCCTCTCTGTTTTTACCGCGTTGTTTTTTATCCTTTCCTGAATTGCAGTTATGCAAGCTGACGAACATGCATCTCCATTTGTGGGAATGGAATAGACAAGTCCGCATCTGCAAAACTCTTGTAGACATCTTCATTCATCTTAAAGTGAACTCCCCAGTAATCCGCTGCATTTACCCACACCCGCATGCTTATATTCACAGAACTGTCCGCGAGTTGCGAAAGCCCCATAAAAGGCTCCGGATCTTTCAAGATTCTGTCATCGGCATCAATCAATCGCTGTAATACTTCATAGGCTTTATCGATGTCATCGCCATAGGCAATACCAAAAGTAAAATCAACACGGCGTGTGGTTTGGGTCGAGTAGTTAATCATGGAGCCATTGGCCAGGGGTCCGTTTGGAATCAGAATTGTCTTGTTATCACCAGTAGTCATCACGGTGACAAAAATTTGAATTTCTTTCACAGTTCCGGAATAGCCCTGTACCTCAATAAAGTCTCCGACTTTGTAAGGCTTGAATAGAAGTATCATCACTCCCCCGGCAAAGTTCTGTAATGTACCCGACAGAGCCATGCCGACCGCCAACCCAGCCGCACCGAGTATGGCGATAAACGATGTCATCTCCACACCGAGCATGCCGATTGCACTGATATAGACCATGATCTTCAATAATATGGAAATCATACTGCTGAGAAATCCAGTTAGAGAAGCATCGACATTGCTGCGCTCAAATACTTTTCCTGCCACTTTCACAATTATGCTTACCACATATAAACCAATTACCAGGGTGGCGATTGCTGATAAGAGCTGTAAGCCATAAGTGATAGCCAAATTTGTTATTGCCGCTGTGTCGAAATTCATAGTTCATTTCCTCAAATTACGCACAAAAAAAGGAAGGCAGTGCCTTCCTTCTTTGACGTTCAATTTGAGCTACGCTTTAGCTTCGATCTTCCAATTGTACTGCGCGAGCCAATATCGAATATTCGCGCACTTCACCTTCGAGCTTAAGCGTTGATTGGGCGCCAGCATCTTGCGCAAAATGCTCGGCTTGTGCACCAGAGAGTACGTGTTCACTCAGTTGTCCATAGATTACAGATCGCTGCATGCTGGTTTCTATGGGCACGAAGAATCCATAGTCTTCAAAGGTAACCCGGGCATAGGTATCACCATCGACGAGTATCATCCAGCAACCTTTGGCCTGGCAAACTTCAGTGACCTGACCTTTGATTTTTACAAAACCCTCTTCACCTTGCTCCAGATTCGCGATTGCTTGTTTTAGGGTCACTGCTTCTCCAGCCGCGGGCACTTCACCCCCGAAAGTCTGATCTATGGAAAACGAATCATCTGCATTCGCGCTAATAATGATCCCTGTCCATAAACAAAATATAAGTGCTACCAATTTCTTCATTGCTTGCTCCTCTATAAGGATTCCAGCATCAGGGATTCACCTGATTCTGAAACAGATTTTACTCTGTCTTTGACAGAAGTCACCTATCTTGTGGCATCTCCAGATTGCAGCTATGCAGCTGGCTGCGAGTAAGGGGGATTGTAACCCGGATTTTATTGGCTCCAAGTCCGTTAGGGCCCAAATTGCACTGAATCTGGACCCGTCATATCATCGACCTTCGCGCCTGAGCGAAGAACAATAATAATGAGGGGAAAACCATGATTGTTTACGGAGTAGCCCTGCTCTCGGCCTGCCTGATTCTGGGTATGCTTATCGGAGAAGCACTAGGAGTCGCATTAAATGTGGAAGCCAACGTAGGTGGCGTTGGTATTGCCATGCTGTTTCTGGTTTTTGCGAGTAATTCTGAGAAATTCAAGAGCCTCACAGAAGGAGCTGCCGGGAGCGGCATCAATTTCTGGAGCGCCATGTATATTCCAATCGTGGTTGCTATGGCGGCGCGGCAAAATGTCGCCGCAGCAGTTGATGGTGGCATGTTGGCTCTGCTAGCCGGTGTTGCAGCGGTTGTGGTTAGTTTCGCTCTGGTACCGGTTTTGAGCAAGATTGGCTCAGGTCCCTCGACCGAAGAGAGCGAAGAACAAGGAGCGGTGTGATGGAACTAATCGAAACTGTCTTTGTTCGAAATAATTTAATCGTAGCGTTTGCCGTTGTTGGCGTCACCATTTGGATCTCTTATCTGGTTGCAGACAAATTAACTCATGGCCGCATTCATGGATCAGCCATTGCCATTGCACTTGGCCTGGTGGCAGCATACTTTGGCGGAGTTGCCACTGGAGGTAATACCGGTGTCGCAGACATAGCCCTGCTGGGCGGTATCGGTCTTATGGGTGGCGGCATGATGCGAGACTTCGCTATCGTCGCTACCGCCTTTGGTGTTCATCTGAGCGAGCTCAAGAAAGCAGGTGTTGCTGGCGTGATTTCAATATTCGCCGGTGTAATCGTCTCTTTTATAGTTGGCGCAGTGATTGCCATTCTCTTTGGCTATACCGATGCTGCAGAGATTACAACCATTGGCGCTGGCGCAGTGACCTATATCGTTGGACCAGTTACTGGTGAAGCGATTGGGGCTAGCGATGCCGTAATTACCCTCAGCGTTGCTGCGGGTCTGGTCAAATCCATTCTGGTTATGATCGGAACACCACTGGTTGCCAGATATATCGGTTTAAACAATCCGCAATCGGCAATGGTCTTTGGCGGATTAATGGGAACAACCAGCGGTGTCGCTGCGGGCTTAGCAGCAACGGACCCTAAACTTGTTCCGTACGGAGCAATGACGGCGACGTTCTATACGGGGGTAGGTTGTTTGTTAGGGCCCTCGATCCTGTTCTTTATCGTGAGCGGTATCTACTAGAATCATTTGAAGTAACAATATATAGAAGGAAAACAAACTAATCATGTCAGAAATTCCATTTCCTTATTTGCAGAATAATAGTGATAGAACGGCCTTGGTCGAGGGAAACGACTCTTATACCTTTAGTGAAGTAAACGATCGCATCAATCGGTTCGCTTCCGGCCTGCTTGGAGAGAATAATGATCTTCAGGAAGAACGCATCGCCTTCTTCATGCCAGCAAGTCTTAATTATGTCACAACGATGCATGGCGTTTGGCGCGCAGGCGGGATAGCAGTTCCATTAAATGTGGCTTCTGCAGTTTCCGAGCTGGATCACTACTTAACCTGTGCCAGCGTAACTCGAATGATTGCCAATGCTGAGTACCAGGAAATGCTAAAGGAGCTGTGTGACTCTTTGAATATTCAACTGGTGTCGGTTGAAGATGTTTTGGCCGACGAAGCTGGCAATCTCCCAGAAATTGCTCCGGAACGCAGAGCGATGATGCTGTTTACTTCTGGTACGACTAATAAGCCCAAAGGTGTTGTAAGTACCCATAAGACTATTCGAGCCCAGATCACCACGCTAATTGATGCCTGGTCATGGACTGAAGATGACGTTATCCCCCTGTTTCTTCCGCTTCACCACATCCATGGGATCATCAATATCCTTAGCTGTGGTCTGTGGGCTGGCGCAACAGTCCATTTATTTGCCAAGTTTG
>JAPPOG010000059.1 GCA_028818225.1 Gammaproteobacteria bacterium
TGTGCTCACCGTGCCTCGGATAAGAATACTGCCGGAAGCAATCGTTACCAACAAAAGCAATCCGAGACCACTGCCAACTCCCCCACATGTATATACCAGGAGAGTAATCGCCAGTATGTCGATAATAAGGATTCCCGTAATTATATTTTGATTACTTAAGAGGCTACCGCCGCTGGGGGCGATAAAAGTCATAACTACGCCGAAGATGGCATAGGCAGTACAAACTTGGACGAATAGTGTGTCGTCCAGGCTCCCCAGTTGAGCCGCCTCGGGGTTTGTAATGTAAGTAATCAGTAGCACCAGAGGCAGCACGATTCGGTATATGTTGTATACAACGGAAACGTTCTGCAACTGACCTGAAAATTGAGTAGCTGTTTCTGCCATGGTTAAGGATTCTGCTGGCCAAGCTTTTTCTTCGGCAAAATGGGTTTTGCTAATACGTTATCGTACAATATGCACGCTTATATAGGCATAAGGATAGCAATTCAGAGGGCATTATGGGGCAACAACTTACTGTTGTTATGGCGCAACTCAACTTTTTGGTAGGTGACATAGATGGCAATGCCAATAGAGTTATCGAGAGTGCAAAAAAAGCGATAACAGATCAATCGGCAGACCTTATTGCTTTTCCTGAGTTAACGCTTACAGGATACCCTCCGGAGGATTTGTTATTAAGGCCAAGTCTGCAGCCAAGAATTGAAAAAGCGCTGGCAAGAATTGCGGCTGCAGACCTGGACATCTATCTGGTTATTGGCCATCCACTCCTGAAGGAGTCGAAGCTGCATAACGCCTTAAGTGTCATAAAAAATAGGGACTGTCTGGCCACATATTCCAAGCAATGCCTGCCAAATTACCAGGTGTTCGATGAGCATCGTTATTTCGCCCCTGGATCTGATCCTTGTGTGTTAAATCTTCTGGGTACTAATTGCGCATTCACTATTTGCGAAGACTTGTGGGAACAAGAGCCTATCGAGCAGGCCAGGCAAGCAGGCGCGCAATTGGTTGTAAACATTAACGCCTCACCATTTCACATCAATAAGCTGGAAGAAAGAAAAGCCCTGTTGAAGGAGCGTGCAAAACAAGGTGGATTTCCAATTGTCTATGTTAATTTGATTGGTGGTCAGGATGAACTCGTATTTGATGGCGGATCAATGGCAGTTAATCAGGAGGGTGAGTGCAACTTTCTTGCTCCTAACTATGTTGAGGGCCTTTATGCTCTAAATATAAATGTGGATGCATCCGGAAATTGCAGTATTCCCAAACAAAATAAGGCAAGCGAACTCTCTCTGGAAGCCAGTATTTACCAAAGCCTCGTGTTAGGAGTAAGAGATTACGTTAACAAGAATAAATTTCCTGGAGTCGTTCTGGGATTATCCGGAGGAATCGACTCTGCACTCACTCTGGCAATAGCAGTGGATGCACTAGGAAAAAATAAAGTCGAAGCGGTAATGATGCCTTTCGAATTTACTTCCCAGTTAAGTTTGGATATTGCAGCGCAACAGGCGCAAATACTGGGTATAAATTACCAGGTGATTGCAATAAACGAAATTTACTCGGCCTTCATGAGCGCACTTGAGGGTGAGTTTGCCGGCAGGGAAGTCGATGTCAGCGAGCAAAATATTCAGGCCCGTGCACGGGGAGTTCTGTTAATGGCTATTTCTAACAAAAAAGGGTCACTGGTGTTAACTACTGGCAATAAGAGTGAGATTGCGGTTGGCTATTCTACCCTATACGGAGATATGGCCGGTGGATTCGATGTACTCAAGGATGTTTCAAAGACGCTTGTCTATCGCTTGGCTGAACACCGAAATAGAGAATTTGCTGATGTCAATGCAGAAATCATTCCGCAACAAGTCATCGACCGCCCACCATCGGCAGAGCTAGCACCAAACCAGGTAGATCAGGACAGCCTGCCTGACTATGCCATTCTTGATCAGATTCTCGAACTCTATGTGGAAAAAGATTACAGCGCAGAAGCAATTATCCAGCAAGGTTTTAATGAAGATGAAGTTCGTCGCGTCTTGCGTTTAGTAGATTTAAACGAGTACAAGCGTCGACAAAGCCCGGTTGGCGTTAGATTGACTGAGCGAGGATTTGGGCGAGATCGCCGTTACCCAATCACTAATGCATGGCCCATTGGTGATTAGTTATTGTTCGTTTCTGGTCGACGCGGATTTCTGTTTGGCGGTCGAGTAGGATTGTCCTGTTGCAATATCTGTTGCACCCGCCTCTGTGATTGGCGGATTTCATTCGCGGCGTCTTGTTGTATTTGTCGTTCTCTTTGTAGCCGACTCAGCTGATCCTGGTAACGTCGACGTAACTCCTGTCGTTGTGCTTCTGGTAGATTCTGGAATCGTTGCTGGAACTGTCGTAGCCTTCTTTGCTGCTCGCCGCTTAGTGCATTAAAACGCTGGAAGCGCTGCACAACTTGTTGCTATTGTTGCTGATTCAAATACTGAAAACGTCTCTGCTGCGTCAATGCCCGGGCACGCTCAGTAGGTTGCATTCGCTCGAAACGAGTCGCGCCTCGTCGGATACGTTGCTGCCGTTCTGCAGGAAGACTTTCCCATTGGGTTTCCTGAATTTGTAACTGCTGAAGAATTTGACGCTCTTCAAAAGACAGTTCTGTCCAGGGAATTTTTTCTTGTGCGAGCGCTATTTTGCTCACCAGCAACAAGCTAAATAAAAGTAAACTATGTATAAACTTTTTCTTCATTACCTGTTTTGCCTATTGCCTGTATTTGTGTCGCTATTCTCTTGATCTGCTGGAACAAATACCGGAGCAGCTTCCAATAATTCAACAAATTCTTCCGACATAAGGCTGTCCAGATCTATCCATTCGCCTTCGTCTGTTTCAAAAGACCCTAGAAATTCTAAAAACTCCAAACTAGGAACTTAGGTAATGATTTCCGAATTTGAATCTTCTTCAGCCGCCATTGCGACTGATACCGAACTTATTAAATACAGGCCAACCAAACTTGACCTGCAATTATTCCGGTAATCCATTCTCAGCCAGCCACAGGTAGAAATCCAGATTTTCGTATAGCTCGATATCCTCGGCTGAGGCTATTAACAAAAGTTCTTCTTCCAGGGACAGGGTTCCTGCTGGTCTGGATGAAACGTAAAACAGGGAAACAACAGTTGCCATTACGCAAGCGCTAGCAAACATGCTGGCTGGCACTGGAAAGCCAATTCTTAATCGATCTGCGAACGTATTTTTTAACCTTCCGAAAATTGACTGGCTATGCCGCGAACTTTCGCTTCTCATCCTTGTCAGGGCATTATTTCGAATTTGATCAAGGCGCTGCTCAAGTACAGGAGATAATTTCTCATTATCCTCCAGTGTATTAACCACTCCGCCCACCAAAGGTTCATCATCGATAGAGATATTTTGCTGCGGTGTTACTAAAGCCTGTTGGCGAATTTGATCGAGGCGCGACGAAAGTGATGTATCGAGATCACTTATACTGCGCTCGAGTCTCATATGAATTTCTTTTAGAAATTGATCGTCATCTAATCTGTTCATGGCCAATGCTCGCCCAATTGTTCGCGCAAGCTGTGTATAGCGCGGGAATAATGGGTTTTTACACTTCCTTCAGCACAGGACATTGCAGCCGCCGTCTGTTTTACATCTAATCCTTCCCAGGCTCGGAGTAAGAACGCCTGTTGTTGGCGAAGCGGTAAGTTATTTAGAGCTTCCTGTAATTTTTCCATGCTTTCATCTGTCTGCGATTCAGATTCCGGGGTCTGCCCATAGGCATCCGGGGCGGTCTGAATTGGATCATCGCTATCCTCTTCGCTGGTAGTTAACCAGGTTCTGTATCTGTTTCTAACCTTGCTGCGACGATACCAGTCATTTATTCGACTATTTAATATGCGGTAGAACAACGGAGTCCATTCAGACTCGGGTTTACTGGCATATTTTTCCACCAGTTTAAACATCGCATCCTGAACCAGGTCCAGCGCATCTTCAGTATTGCCTGTGGCGATTTGGGCAATACGAAAAGCACGTGCCTGCACGCTTCGCAGGAACTTGTCCATCAGGACCGAGTTATCCAGAATTGAGCTCCAAAAAGCAAAATTATGAGTTAGATTTGGTGGCTTCACACCGCTAATAAAGCAGTATATCGGCTACTCAATATTCTAAATTACTCTTGCCCATCAGTACTAACGCGCCAATAGCCCATTGGTTTACACGAAATTAGCTAAATTTCCAAAATGTGAAGAAGTTAACGCCAAGCCAGTAATAATCAGGGCTGCAGCTATTGTAGTACACCGAAAGTGATGCGGCTCAGGAAAGATCTGTCTTCCTCAACCTCGATATCTTGCTGGTCATTAATAATCTGCTGGCTACCGGACGTGATAGGCCTCTGGGTGGGCGCCAGTGGTGGGTCTTCGGCATTATCTCCGACTAAACCGAATGTGACCGTGTATAAGAGGGAGGGGTTAGTGATTTCGGTACGAATGATGAAATCACCATTGGTATCGATAGAAGCGTGTTCTGGATAGTTCTCTCTTAATAGTGCAAGTGAGGTATCTGCCAGTTCATTCAATCCCAATCGCAGATAACACTCCACCATAATAGCGACTCCGTCTGATACTGCTGGAGTGCCCTGAAAATTTTCTACTACATATTGAGCGCGGCGCAGTGCTGCAATGTATGCCCTGCGCTCCAGGTAATAATTGGCAACGTGGACTTCATAACGAGCCAGGTTGTTGCGGAGAAAGACCATTCTTGCACGTGCGTCGCCAGAATAGGCGCTATCGGGATAGAGCGCTAGCAATTGGGCAAAGTCATTAAAGGATTCCTGAGCTCTACCCGGATCTCGCTTGGTATGATCTACTGGAATGAAGCGGTTAAACAAACCGCCACCATCCACAAAGGAAGACAGGCCGCGCATGTAGTGGGCATAGTCTATATTTTCGCTGTCGGGGTGCAGTCGAATGAAGCGATCTGCCGCGGCTCGTGCCGCTTCCATATCGTCGTTGCGATAATAGGCATAGACGATTTCGATTTGCGCTTGTTCGGCGAAACGTCCAAAGGGAAAGCGTGATTCCAGCGCCTGGTAAGTGGTGATGGCGCCACGAAAGTTCTGGCCGTTTAATTGGTCCAGCGCTCTTTCATAGAACTGCTCTTCGGTAGACAGGCCAGCAAATTCGTCATTATCTTCATCATCACCGAAGAGTCCGCAGCCACTAATGGCAACCACCATAAATAGATAGAGGAACGACTTGCTTATTTGTAACTTCAACTTACTACCCCTGTCATGCCAATTGCCGCGTATTTAACCATAGAGCGGCATTCTCACCTATACCTGAATTCTTCAAACTGATCAGAACTGCCGCTTCAGGCCTAATCGGGCTATTATAGCCCAATGTCAGCCCATATCTCTTTGTCGGCAGAGGTCCCGGAGGACCTGGCCGGTAGTCGATTAGACCAGATTGCCGCCAAATTGTTTCCTGCTTATTCCCGTGCTCGCCTGCAATCCTGGATAAAAGATGGCAGTCTGAGGGTCAATGCCCAAACCTTGCGTCCCAGAGATCGCTTACAGCCCGGGGATCGGATTCAAATCGAAGCAGAGTTGGTGGCGAGTGAGCAGTTTATTCCCGAGCCAATGGAATTGGAAATTCTGTTTGAGGATGACGAGATCCTGGTTTTGAATAAAGCTGCTAATACCGTTGTGCATCCAGCTGCTGGACATTACGAGGGAACTTTGCTGAATGGGCTGTTACATGCCTATCCTGCACTCGATGCAATTCCCAGAGCAGGTATCGTCCATCGTTTGGATAAAGACACCACCGGCCTGATGATGGTAGCTAAAACATTACCCAGTCACACTGCTTTAGTAGCCCAATTACAGCAGCGCTCAGTAGAAAGAGAATATGAAGCAGTTGTTCAGGGAGTATTGACTGGAGGCGGAACTATCAACAAGCCACTGGGTAGACATCCTGTTAATAGAAAGAAGCGAGACATTGTTGAAAACGGAAAGGAGGCTATAACCCATTATAAAGTTATAAAGCGATATCGCTCCCATACCCACGTGCAGTTGCATCTGGAAACCGGGCGTACCCATCAGATAAGAGTACATATGGCTCACATCAGTCATCCCCTGGTTGGCGATCCACTCTATGGTGGGCGCTTCCAATTACCTGCTGCAAGCAGTGAAGGGTTTTCCAATTTATTGCGTACATTCCGTCGGCAGGCATTGCATGCAAGACGCTTAGCATTTGTCCATCCTGCTTCGAGTGAGTTCATGGCATGGGAAGTGGCTGCGCCTGATGATTTTCAACAACTTCTTGTGGCTTTAAAACAAGATCAACGCGGAGTAGGGTAGGAAAATGAATGAGCGGTATGTGTTGTCAGCGGATTGGCCTGCTCCGAAAAATATCCATGCCTTTGTCACCACCCGCAATGGAGGGATAAGTGAGGGAGCTTATGGGACGTTTAATCTGGCCAATCATGTAGGTGATGCGCCATTAGCTGTGGCAGGAAACAGAGACCTGCTGCGTGAAGCGCTGCCAGCCCGAATTTTCTTCCAGTGGATGGATCAAGTACACGGAAGCGATGTAAAGACTATTGCGTCAGCTGGCACTGTTATTACAGCTGATGGATTGGTAACACAGGAGCCAGCAATAGCCTGCTGCGTATTAACCGCTGATTGTTTGCCGATACTTTTAACCAACCAATCTGGAACAGAGATAGCGGCAGTGCATGGCGGATGGCGAGGACTGCGAGCTGGAATTTTGCATAGCGTCATCGATTCCATGAGGAGTAAACCGGACGAAATTATGGCCTGGCTCGGCCCCGCGATTGGGCCGTGTCACTATCAGGTGGGATTAGAAATCAGAGAAGCGTTCCTGAAAGAAAGCGCCGAAGATGAAGCCGAATCAGTCAGTCGATGTTTTTCTCAGTCAGATGATCCGGAAAAATTACAATTTGATCTTTATGCCCTGGCCAGATTTCGCTTAGGGCGCCTGGGTGTTTCCAGTTTATATGGCGGATCTTTCTGTACTCACTGTGATGAAAAAAAATTTTACTCTTTTCGGCGTGATGGAGTAACAGGGCGTATGGCAAGTATTATTTTTATGGCAGAAGCAGAATAATTAGTTAGCGAAGATGGATGATTCTCCTGCTCCTATAAACATTCATAGTTCCCGTGAAAATATCGATTGGATGTTGTTCGGGATCGGCAGCACCCTTCTGCTACTGGTGGTGCTCATAATCGTTGTGTTCCCGGCATGGAGCACTGCAAGTATTGATGCGCTCTATCGATCTGTAACCGGCAATTTCGGCAGTGTATTTGTCTACGCTGCGGTACTTATACTCGGGTTCTTGTTGTTCATTGGATTCAGCCCATACGGTAATGTGGTGCTGGGTGAGTCCAATAAACCTGCTTATTCTAATTTTAGCTGGGCTTCAATGTTGTTTTGCGCCGGTATTGGCGCGTCGCTAATTTATTGGAGTGCAACAGAATGGGCCTTTTACTATGTTGAACCTCCCTTTGGCATCCAAGCCCGCTCGGATGAGGCCATTACCTGGGCGGTGAGCTATGGCATTTTTCATTGGGGTCCCGTTGGATGGGCATTTTATTGTCTGCCGGCTTTAGCGCTCGCCTGTTCCTACCATGTAAAAAAAATTCCAGCTTTGAGATTAAGTTCTGCTTGCAGCGCAGTATTGGGAAATTCAGTAAGTAAATGGCCAGGCAGGATAATCGATTTATTTTTTATCGTGGGTGTGTTGGGTACTGCGGCTACCGGGATGGGATTTGGAACGTCTTTGGTTGCATCGGCAGTAAACCAACTTACCGGGATCGAAGATGGAATATTACTGCAGGCCGCAATAATTCTTCTGGCTACTGGATTAATCGCTTTCAGTGTATACAGAGGATTGGATAAGGGTATTCGAGTGCTGAGTAACATTAATGCATCCATGGCATTGTTATTTGTAGTCTTTGTTTTTCTGGTAGGCCCAACAAAATTTATTCTGGAAATGGGTACCGTCGCCTTGGGAAATGTTACGCAAAACTTCATTACCATGTTGTTCTGGACTGACCCTCTAGAGCAGGGTGATTTTGTTGAAAACTGGACGATTTTTTATTGGGCCTGGTGGTTAGCTATGGGTCCGTTTATCGGTATGTTTGTTTGCAAAATTTCGGAAGGCCGCACAATTCGTCAATTAATATTTGGTATGTTAGGTTGGGGAAGTATTGGTTGTGCCTTATTTTTTATTGTCTTGGGTAACTTTGCCCTTTCATTGGAACTTGCTGGCAGGTATCCAGTTATTGAGCAAGCGGTAGGGGTATCTCCTTCGGCAGCAATTGCGGGCATGGTTGCGCTACTTCCTGCGGGCAGTGCTTGGTTGGTGTTTGTTGCGCTGATTGGATTGATATTTATGAGTACAACCTATGATTCTGCTTCCTATACAATCGCCGCAGGCACTACCAGGGAGTTAACCGAGCATCAACATCCTGCTCGCTGGAACAGGGTATTCTGGGCGCTGGCTTTGGGACTATTGCCCATTTCTTTACTGTTTATTGGTGGGTTGCGGGAATTGCAAACCGCATCGCTGGTGGCATCACTGCCTTTGCTAATTATTTATCTGATTCTCGCGCTATCGATAACGCGTTGGATGCGAGAATTTAAAGCGGCGGGCAAAACCCAGAAAAATCTCTAAACAATGGTTATTAATCCATCCAGAACTGCATTGGGGTGCTCTGAAAACATGGCGTGCCCAGAAGCAAGCCTGATGGTTTTACACTTCGGTATTGCTTCTGCAACTTGCTCGGCCTTTACCGGCACTGTCATTTGATCTCGATCACCGATAAATACGAGCGCATCAGTCTTTATCTTTTGTGCAGTTTCGAGGCTAAAAGCGAACTCATTACAAGCCTCCAGGTCGGCATAAAATACGCCGTCATTTGTTATTTCTAACAAGCGTTGTCCTGCCATCATCATGCTTATACCCGGATTCTCATTGCCGCCAAGCTGCGCCCTTTTGCTATGGCTCCAGGTGTTTGCCATAGCGAAAGCATCATGCGAATTTGCCTTTGCTGCGCCGAGCAGGGGGTCGCTGACAGGCATTGGAATCGAGGTGCCAACCAGGGCCATGGAGCGAACTTTGTCTGGATAGTCCGCTGCAAACTGTAAGCACACCAGTGAACCCATGCTGTATCCTACTATCGCTGTTTGTGTTACACCCAAGGCTTCCAGGGCATCATGTAGCCAATCAGCCATGCCTTTGATTGAACCCAGCACTTCACCTTCGGATCTTCCATGGCCAGGTAAGTCGACAGCATAGACATTGAATTCCTGGCGGGCAAAATATCGAGCAGCCAGAACAAAAGTTGAATGATCCTGACCGGCGCCATGAACAAAGACCACCGACGGTCGACCGGGTTCGATAGAACCTGTGCCATTGCTGCAAAATGTTTTCTTTCCTCTAACTTCGAAATACAAAACAGTTTCCTACTATTATTTTTGAGAGGCACGTAATCCGCGCTTTAAATCAGCAGTTAAGTCGCTAACGTCTTCCAGGCCGATTGATAAGCGAATTAATCCTTCTGAGATGCCCGCTGCGGCCAGAGCTACCCCATCCATCCGATGATGGGTGGTGCTGGCAGGATGGATAACCAGCGATTTGGCGTCACCTACATTGGCCAAGTGAGAAAAAACCTCCAGTGATTCAATGAATTTTATACCGGCTTCTCGTCCCCCTTTGATTCCAAAACTGAAGACAGCGCCACAGCCTTTGGGGAGCAGGGTTTTTGCGAGTTCATGATCCGGATGGGAATCCAGTGCAGGATGATTTAACCATTCAACCTCCTCTTGTTCCGCCAGGAACTCAATCACGGCCTGGGTGTTCTCTACATGCCTTTGCATTCTTAATGGCAGTGTTTCCATGCCCTGCAATATCTGGAATGCGGTCGTAGGGCTCATGCAGGCGCCGAAGTCTCTTAAACCCTCTTTTCGTGCACGGGTGATAAATGCCGCTGGTCCGAACTCTTCGGCAAAATTCAAATTATGAAATCCATCATAGGGTTCTGCCAGGGTGGGGAACTTGCCGGAGGCTTCCCAATCGAATGTTCCTCCATCGACTACCAACCCGCCTATTACCACGCCGTGGCCCGAGAGAAACTTGGTGGCCGAATGCGTTACCAGATCGGCACCGAAATCGATAGGTTTGCAAAGATATGGGGTGGCAAAAGTCGCATCCACCAATAAAGGTAAACCAGCTTTGTGCGCAATTTCAGCAAGCACCGGAATATTGAGTACTTCAAGACCCGGGTTGCCCAGAATCTCACCAAAAACCAGGCGCGTATTGTCTTGGATGGCCCCCCTAAAAGCATCGGGGTCTCTCGGATCGACAAAAGTGGTTTTAATACCAAATCTGGGTAAGGTATAGGCAAGCAAATTATGAGTTCCCCCATAAATACTGCGTGAGGCAACGATGTGTTCGCCGCTACTGACAATAGTGGCAATTGCGAGATGCATGGCAGCCTGCCCACTGGCGGTAGCGATCCCTCCAACACCATTTTCAAGCGCAGCTATTCGTTCCTCCAGCACTGCCGTGGTCGGATTGGATAGTCTGGAGTAGACATGTCCTGCTCTTTCGATATTAAACAGCCCGACTGCGAAGTCGGTATCGCGAAAAACAAATGATGCAGACTGATAAATCGGTGTAGCTCTCGCACCCGTTGTGGCATCCGGTTGTTGTCCTGCATGCAGACTCAGTGTGTCGAATTTAAAGTTGGAAGGTTTTGCCATAACTGCTACCAGAAAAGTTTGACCTATGTTATGTCAACCGCAGTGGATTCTAAAGACTGCTCATCATGGTTTTTATTGAGTATGATTGCTGCAACTCTTCATAGATATTGAGTCATAAGTTTTGACTAACGCGCAAAAAATAACATTGTTAGATGCAGGAATGGGGAAAACCCTCTCCATGAAAGGAGTGGAAATTCCACCTACTATCTGGTCTGCCAATGCGCTAATCGTGGCACCTGAAACAGTAGTGGAAGTGCATAAGGAAAATATTGCCGCCGGAGCAAATGTCATTACTACCAATAGCTACGGCATTATTCGGAGCGAACTGGCGAAGGAAGGTATTGAAGATAAAATTCTCGAGTTAAACCAGATTGCGGGAAACCTGGCTGAAACTGCAGTGGCAGAAACACAGTCCCAGGTTCTAATTGCTGGAAGTCTGCCTCCACAAAATGGTAGTTACCGACCAGATCGGGTAATGGAGGAATCTGTTATCCGTCCGCTCTATGAAGAGCAAGTAGAAATCCTTGCTGATTATGTCGATCTGTTTCTCTGCGAAACGATGTCTACCATAAAAGAAGCGAGAACTTCAGCAGAGGTGGCGCTGCAATTTTCTAAACCGGTAATCATAGGAATAACCCTTCACGATGAAGAAAGATCCTGTCTAAGAAGTGGTGAATCTCTCCTGGATGCAATAGCGGAATTGGAATCTCTGGGTGTAACTGGCATCGTAGCAAACTGTTGTTTGCCTGAGCGCATAAGCGATGCCATGCCTGCGCTGGTAAAAGCAGACGTAAGTATTTATGGTGGTTACGCAAATGCTTTCACCCGGATTCCCAACGATTGGTTGTTGGATGGCGGTAAAGAAACCGATGGCAGGCTCTTATTGCGGGAAGATTTATCACCGGCGCGATATTGCGATTTCGTTGCAGACTGGATTAGCCAGGGAGCTAATTTCGTTGGTGGTTGCTGTGGCACCACTGCGCTTCATACCCATGCAATCAGTGACTATCTTGCCACTATATAGGGTTGGAGACCCCTGATTCTCTTCCCTTGATCGATATCAATTTTATTGCTTTCCCGGTTGAAAAAATCGTTCTAAAACCCAATAAATAGATTCAGATAAACAACAGAAACTGCGCTTGCAGAAGTGTAGACCTATTTCAGGAAAAGTAATGCGCATTGACAAACTAACAAGCAAATTACAATCAGCCCTAGCGGACGCTCAATCCATGGCGCTAGGAAAGGATCACAATTTGATTGAGCCCGCACACTTGATGCTGGCTTTAATCGATCAGAAAGGTGGATCAGTGCGGCCGCTTCTGTCGCAGACAGGGTTCAATGTTGCGCAATTACATGAACAGCTAGTACAAGCAGTAGATGATCTGCCGCAGGTAGCAAATAGCGAGGGTGAAATTTCAGTATCTCCCGATTTAGGGAAATTATTGAATCAGGCAGACAAGCTGGCACAACAGAAAGGCGATTCCTTTATTTCCAGCGAAACTATTCTGCTGGTAGCGATGAATGATAAAGGTGCCGTAGGAAAAATTTTAAATAACTTTAGTGTTTCTGCGCAGGCTCTGGAAAACGCTATTGCTAATCTGCGAGGTGGTGAAAACGTTAGTGATGCGGGAGCGGAAGATTCCTGGCAGGCATTACAAAAATTTTGTGTTGACCTGACTGAGCGGGCCGAAAACGGCGAATTAGATCCGGTAATAGGTCGTGACGCAGAAATTCGCCGCACTGTCCAGGTATTACAGCGTCGCACGAAAAACAATCCGGTTCTGATAGGTGAGCCCGGCGTTGGTAAGACGGCAATCATCGAAGGTCTTGCCCAGCGCATTGTCAATGGTGAGGTTCCTGAAGGATTGCGAGACAAAAAAATTCTTGCCTTGGACATGGGGGCCTTGATTGCCGGTGCAAAGTTTCGGGGTGAATTCGAAGAAAGGCTTAAGGCAGTGTTAAATGAGCTCTCCAAACAGGAAGGTTCCATCATTCTGTTTATTGACGAATTACATACGATGGTAGGTGCAGGTAAGGCCGAAGGTGCAATGGATGCAGGAAATATGCTAAAGCCAGCGTTGGCCAGGGGCGAGCTGCACTGTGTAGGAGCCACAACTCTCGATGAGTATCGTCAATACATTGAGAAAGATGCAGCACTGGAGCGTCGTTTTCAAAAAGTTTTAGTAGAAGAGCCCAGCGAAGAAGATACTATCGCAATTCTGCGTGGTCTGAAGGAACGCTATGAAGTGCATCACGGCGTGGATATCTCTGACTCCGCGATTATTGCGTCAGCGCGATTATCTCAGCGCTATATTACAGATCGGCAATTGCCGGATAAGGCAATCGACCTGGTGGATGAAGCTGCCAGCATGATCCGCATGGAAATTGATTCCAAACCGGAAGAAATGGATAAGCTTGAACGTCGCTTGATTCAGTTGAAGATTGAAAGGGAAGCTCTGAGGAAAGAGGATGATGCTGCGTCGAAAAAACGGCTGCATAAGCTGGAAGAGGAAATCGCCGAGGTCGAAAAAGAATTTGCCGACCTGGAAGAAATCTGGAAGGCAGAGAAGGCCTCTTTGCAGGGTACAGCAACTATCAAAAGCTCGCTGGAAAAGGCGCGCATGGATATCGAAGCTGCACGCAGAGCGGGAGACCTGGCACGTATGTCGGAAATTCAGTATGGAGTAATTCCTGGATTGGAGCAAAAACTTGAGGCAGCGACTGAAGCGGAAGCTGCCGAAAAACAGTTGCTGAGAAATCGAGTAACCGAGGAAGAAATTGCCGATGTGGTTTCTCGATCGACGGGTATACCTGTTAGCAAGATGCTGCAAAGTGATAAACAGCGTCTTCTGGAAATGGAAGAAGCCTTGCATCGCCGGGTAATTGGTCAGGACGAAGCAATTCTAGCAGTGGCTAATGCTGTACGTCGCTCTCGCTCTGGCTTGTCAGATCCTAATCGACCTAATGGTTCCTTTTTGTTTCTCGGCCCCACCGGCGTAGGTAAAACGGAGTTATGTAAATCTCTGGCAGAGTTTTTATTTGATACTGAAGATGCCATGGTGCGCATCGATATGTCGGAATTTATGGAGCAGCATTCTGTAGCAAGACTGATAGGGGCACCTCCGGGTTATGTTGGTTACGAAGAGGGTGGCTATCTGACCGAAGCTGTCCGTCGTCGACCCTACTCAGTATTGCTGCTGGATGAAGTCGAAAAGGCGCATCCGGACGTGTTTAATATTCTATTGCAAGTCATGGATGATGGACGCTTGACTGATGGCCACGGTCGTACCGTCGATTTCCGCAATACCGTGATCGTTATGACGTCAAACCTCGGTTCGGACCGAATTCAGGATTTGATGGCAGACGGAGTTGTCAATGAACAATCCTACGAAAAAGTGAAGAACACCGTTCTCGAGGTAGTGGTGAAACACTTTTCGCCCGAGTTTGTAAACCGTATCGATGAAACTGTTGTGTTCCATCCCTTATATCAGGATCAGATTCGTGGCATTGCTGAAATACAGATTGACCATTTGAATAGTCGTCTGGCTGATAGTGAATTAAGCATCCAGGTGAGCAAGGAAGTGTTGGACCACATTGCTGAAATTGGCTACGACCCGGTTTATGGCGCCCGTCCTTTAAAGCGAGCAATTCAGAACTGGATCGAAAATCCACTGGCACAGGAAGTATTAAAAGGGGCCTATGCCCCCGGAGACAGGATTGCCGTGGAGCTGAATCCCGACCAGCAGCTGGTTTTTGGCAAAGTCATTGTCGATCAGGGTCAGGCGGTTGCTTGATCCCCTGATATAGGCTCCAACCTCCCATAAACGCTTGACTTTCCTCAAATAACTGGGAGAATCCGACTGCTTGAGTGCAGGGGGATTTGGCAAACCCCAAATTTTCCTGCCGTAGTCTGAATTCGCCGCAACCTGGCATTCCTTCAGACTGCTGTCTAGGTGACCGACAACATCCACCTATGGCTTCTATCACGTTATCGCGTACGGGGCCGACATGAAGCAATACCAGGCCGTTTGGATGCGGATTGGGTGCGGCGTGTCAAAACTAACTGACTATATATTGGAATCGCAGCTGGCTGTAATGCCTTATGCTGTGATTGGTTGTTTGGATTCAAGTCAAACTGAATTTAAAGGATTGAAAGGAAAGAGAGGCAAGTAAAGTGGACCAATTATCTGGTGGTGAGATGCTTACCCGTGCGCTGCACGATGAAGGCGTCGAAATCATATTTGGCTATCCTGGTGGGGCCGTTCTGCATATCTATGATGCGATTTTTCATCAGGATAAAGTTGAGCATATCCTCGTGCGCCATGAGCAGGCAGCAACCCATGCTGCCGATGGTTATGCGCGGGCAACCGGAAAGCCAGGTGTGGTGCTGGTCACTTCCGGTCCCGGTGCGACCAATGCCATCACTGGCATCGCAACTGCCTACATGGATTCAATTCCCATGATCGTAATCTCTGGCCAGGTAGAGAGCAGGATGATTGGTACCGATGGTTTTCAGGAAACGGACATGGTCGGTATATCAAGACCTGTGGTAAAGCACAGCTTTATGGTGCAGGAGGCAAAGGATATTCCTTGTATTGTTAAGAAGGCTTTTCACATTGCTACAACTGGTAGACCTGGTCCGGTTGTTATCGATATTCCAAAGGATGCGACGGATCCCAAGGTTAAGCAGACCTATGAGTATCCTAATGAGATGAAATTACGTTCATATGCCGTTCCGACAAAAGGGCATTCAGGCCAAATTAAAAAGGCTGTGGATGCCCTGTTAACTGCCAAGCGGCCGATGATCTACACCGGGGGCGGTGTCATCCAGGGAAATGGCTCTGAACAGTTAATCGAGCTCACGCGAAAACTGGGTTTTCCGATTACTAATACACTTATGGGTCTTGGTGCTTATCCGGCTTCCGATAAACAATTTCTTGGCATGTTGGGGATGCATGGGACCTACGAAGCAAACATGGCCATGCATTATTGTGATGTGCTCTTGTGTATCGGTGCGCGTTTCGATGACCGTGTGACCAATTCTGATACTTCGAAGTTTTGTCCAGACGCAACAATCTTGCATGTCGACATAGATCCAGCTTCCATTTCTAAAACTGTTACTGCGGACGTTCCTATCGTTGGTTCTGTAGCGCCAGTAATTGAAGAGATGATCGATCAGATAGGTAAGTCAGATAAGAAGGTAGATGAGCAGGCTTTGGAGGTCTGGTGGAACCAGATCGAACAGTGGCGTGAAAAGGACTGTCTGAGAGTTAATCCTTCTGCGGAAGGCATCATTATGCCGCAGGACGCAGTGAAGGCTGTGTTTGAGATTACCAAAGGTGAAGCCTACGTTTCCTCAGATGTCGGTCAGCACCAGATGTTCGCCGCACAGTATTATGGATTTGATAAACCCAGACGCTGGATCAACTCTGGTGGTTTGGGAACCATGGGGTTCGGTTTTCCAGCTGCTATGGGTGTGCAGTTTGCCTATCCGGAAGCGACTTCGGTTTGTATAACTGGTGAAGGCAGCTTCCTGATGAATCAACAGGAATTTGCTACCTGCATGCAGTATCAATTACCAATAAAAATTATTTGCCTGAATAATGAGGCACTGGGCATGGTGAAACAGTGGCAAGACATGCAATATGGCGGCCGCCATTCCCATAGTACCTATTCTGAATCGCTGCCGGACTTCACCAAACTCGCAGAAGCCTATGGTCATGTGGGTATAAAGATTGAGAAGGCAGACGAATTATATCCGAAGCTAGAAGAAGCCTTTGCCATGAAAGACAAGCTTGTGTTTGTGGATGTTTTGGTTGATCCAAATGAGCATGTTTATCCCATGGCGATTAAGGGCGGAGCCATGAAGGACATGGTTCTGAGCAAGACAGAGAGGACCTAGTGAGATGAGACATATAATTTCAGTTTTAATGGAAAACGAACCAGGTGCTCTTTCTCGTGTAGTGGGTTTATTCTCCCAGCGTAACTACAACATCGATTCGCTCACGGTTGCACCAACAGAAGACCAGTCACTGTCGCGCTTAACTCTAACTACCAGTGGTGATGATGCGCGGATCGAACAAATCACCAAGCATCTGAATAAGATCATCGATGTGGTAAAGCTTGTGGATCTAACCGAAGGCGCGCACATCGAGCGAGAATTAATGCTTATAAAAGTAAAAGCTGTTGGCGCCCAACGCGCCGAAGTAAAGCGTAGCGTCGATATCTTTCGCGGTTCAGTGGTAGATTTAACTGCCAACGTATTTACCATCCAGTTAACCGGAACAGGCGATAAGTTGGATGCGTTTATTGCGGCGCTTGGTGATAATGTAGTTCTAGAGGTTGCGCGCACAGGTGTTTCGGGAATTTCCCGTGGAGAGAAAACCTTAGCGTTGTAGTATTTTCTCAAACCGCAATTATTTCACGGCTGCTAGGAGGTGGGAACGGCTGTTCGGTCGATGAGCTATCCCTGGCTTCCTGGTCCAGTCACAAATCATAGATTTGTGTCGTTTAATTGCGCAGCAAGCTGGCGCTTTCAATTCGTTTACTTCGCCCTGAACGCTATTCACTTATACCCAATACCGCCTGCCACTGCCTAATATCGAGTTCATTTTCAAGTTTGTAAAAAAACGGCCCTTAAGGCCGTTTTTTTCTTTTAGCGAATCTAGATTGCCTTTTTCATAGCTGTCATATGCTTGCGTAACTCTTTTCCAACTACTTCAATTGGATGAGAGCGAATGGCTTCATTGACAGTAATTAACTCCGCATTGTCCACGCCAGCATCGGCGAGCTCCAGACCTTTACCGATTACATCGGTATCTATTTTCTGCATGAAGTCTTTCAGTAATGGTACGCACTCATGAGAAAACAGGTAGCAACCATACTCTGCCGTGTCGGAAATAACTTTGTTCATCTCATAAAGTTTCTTTCTGCCAATCAAGTTAGCAATTAAAGGAACTTCATGCAGAGACTCATAATAGGCAGATTCCTCGATAATACCGCTGTCTGTCATAGTTTCGAATGCAAGCTCAACGCCGGCTTTAATCATGGCTACCATTAAAATGCCGTTGTCGTAGTATTCCTGTTCACTGATTTCTACATCACCTGCAGTAGATTTCTCGAATGCAGTCTCCGCAGTTGCCTCGCGCCAGGTTAACAGCTTTATATCATCATCGGCCCAATCGTCCATCATACCGCCGGAAAAATTACCGGTAATGATGTCATCCATATGCTTTTGAAAAAGCGGTGCCATGAGATTTTTCAATTCATCAGCCAGTTCTGCAGCAACCAGCTTGGCAGGGTTCGATAGGCGATCCATCATATTGGTAATGCCGCCATGCTTAAGTCCTTCGGCAACAGTCTCCCAACCATGTTGAACAAGTTTGGCAGCGTACCCCTCGTCTATTCCTTTTTCGATCATTTTGTCGAAACAAAGCAAAGAGCCAGTTTGTAACATGCCACAGAGAATAGTTTGCTCGCCCATCAGGTCCGATTTAACTTCGGCAATGAATGAAGATTCCAATACCCCTGCACGATGGCCACCGGTGGCTGCAGCATAGGCTTTGGCGATATCCATGCCATCGCCTTTAGGGTCATTTTCTGCATGCACGGCGATTAATGTAGGCACACCGAACCCGCGCTTATATTCTTCTCGCACCTCGGTGCCAGGACATTTAGGTGCAACCATGACAACGGTCAGGTCGTCGCGAATTTGCATGCCTTCTTCAACGATATTGAAACCATGGGAGTAGGCCAGGCAGGCACCTTGTTTCATCAGGGGCATGACCTGTTCTACAACCGCCGTGTGTTGTTTGTCCGGAGTCAAATTCAGTACCAGGTCGGCATTGGGTATAAGTTCTTCATAAGTGCCCACTGCGAATCCATTTTCAGTTGCATTTTTCCAGGATGCGCGCTGCTCGGTTATGGCAGCCTCACGCAGGGCAAAAGATACATCCAGGCCACTATCCCGCATGTTTAATCCCTGGTTGAGTCCCTGGGCACCACAGCCCACTATTACGACTTTTTGTCCTGAAAGTTTATTCACGCCGTCGCTGAACTCTGATTGGTCCATAAAGCGACATTTGCCCAATTGTTCGAGCTGGAGCCGAAGGGGCAGCGTATTAAAGTAATTCATGGAGTAACTCCGTTGATTCTTGATGGTTTTCTCTGCGGAAAACTGGCTAACGTGTTGGTGAGGCGCGATCATATAGCATCTCTAAACTTGGGTAAAATGTTAAAAATAGTGCCTCAGGCTGCGATTTTGGCCTGTATAATCCCAAATTCATCGATTTTAATCGGTTGCCGCGAATTTCATGAGCAATAGAGATCAGGACATAGAAGCAGAAGTCGAACCAGAAAGTGTTCTTCCAATCGATGAGCATGAGGAGATCGTGTCCGAAGGTGGCAAGAAGGTGCGCCGCCGCGGAGTCTATTTGCTGCCAAATCTGTTTACGCTTGCAGCACTCTTCGCGGGCTTCTATGCGGTTATTGCCGGAATGTCTGGCAACTTCAATGAGGCCGGCTGGGCGATGTTAATTGCTGGTGTCTGCGATGGCCTGGATGGAAGAATTGCGCGCTTAACCGGCACCCAATCAGCCTTTGGTGCGGAATTCGATAGTCTCTCGGACATGGTCTCATTTGGTGTGGCGCCAGCACTGATAATGTTCAGCTGGGGGTTTGCTCCACTTGGTCAGGTGGGGTGGGCTGCTAGTTTCATGTACATCGCCTGTGCCGCGCTACGTCTGGCTCGCTATAACGTTCAGTTGGGCACTGTCGATAAACGCTTCTTTCTGGGGCTGCAGAGCCCGGTGGCAGCGGGATTGGTATCATTCGTACCCTGGGTAGGTTATCGATATGGCCTCGAAGTCACCCCGCTAATTGCTTACTTGTGTGCGATTATGACGGTTTTTACCGGGCTGCTGATGATCTCAAATTACAGGTATTTCAGCTTCAAGGAATTGAACTTTAAAGGCACCGTACCTTATATGGTATTTGTCTTTATAATAGTGTTATTAGTGCTGGTGGCCCAAAACCCCCACGAAGTATTACTCACTATGTGTGTGATATACGCAACTTCCGGACCAGTGGGCTGGCTGTACCGAACGCAAGTTAAGCCAATAGAAGGTAAGACGAACAAAGCAGAGGCAACAGGAAAACAAGAATAAAGCAAAGCAACAAACTAGATTCTTACTGGTCTGAATTGTAAAAATCGATCGTACTTAGCTATTAAAGCAATAGAGGACAGGGAAAGATAATTACATTAATTCTGTCTTGGTTGTTATAGAAAACAGGCACACTAACCAACAGGTATCTACCATGTTAATTAAAAAACCATCAGACATTAAACCATCAGAGATTACCCCCGAAAGTGTTTACAAAAACCGGCGTGATTTTATGTTCGATGGCGGTAAAGCATTACTCGGCGCTGCTGCGGCCAGCACCTTTCCTCGTATTGCCAATGCGCAAGATGGAGATGCCCTAAGAGCAAGAGCTCCAGCCGCAATGCGCAGGTCTCCGCCAGCAGCCTGGTGGACAGAAAAATTTCAGAGTATTAAACCTGCACCTGACAGTGAGCCCTTTTTTACGGGAGAGGCTTTAACACCTTATGAGGATGTTACGATCTACAATAACTTTTATGAATTCGGCATGGATAAATCCGATCCCGCCACCCGTTCAGGCGAGTTCAAAACCGATCCGTGGTCGGTAGAAATTACTGGCGAAGTGGGTAAGCCAGGAACCTATCATCTGGAAGATATCCTCAAACCCCATGACCTGGAAGAGCGCATCTATAGACTTCGTTGCGTTGAAGCCTGGTCCATGGTCATTCCCTGGATTGGTTTTCCTCTAGCGGATCTGATTAATCGCTTTGAACCAACTTCCAACGCAAAGTTTGTGGAATTTGAAACTATAGTCGATGCGGAGACCATGCCAGGAATTAATTCGCGTTTTGCTATTGTCAGGTGGCCTTACCGAGAGGGCTTGAGAATGGATGAAGCCATGAATCCACTAACTTTCATGGCAGTGGGTTTATATGGCTCATATTTGCCAGCTCAAAATGGTGCTCCCTGGCGTTTGGTAGTGCCATGGAAGTACGGATTCAAGAGCATCAAGTCAATCGTGAAGATCAATTTCCGTGAGACCCAGCCCGACACCACCTGGGAAGACTTGCAGCCGAATGAATATGGTTTCTATGCCAACGTCAATCCCGAAGTTCATCACCCTCGCTGGCGTCAGGATATGGAGCGCAGATTGCCGCAAACATTGTTTAGCCGGAGAGTAATCGAAACGCGAAAGTTCAATGGCTACGGAGAGCATGTTGCCCATATGTATGAAGGTATGGATTTGTCTCGATACTACTAGGACATTTCAACTCACTTACTTGTATCTATGCGCGAATTTATAAAGCCAGCAGTTTTTCTGCTGGCAATGGTTCCCTTCGTTTTGTTGTTGGTTCGCGCTTTAACCAATGACCTCGGTCCGGATCCTGCTCAAGAGCTCTCTATCGAGACAGGCGAGTGGACCTTACGATTTTTGCTGGCCACTCTCGCTTTGACACCCTTGCGACAACTTACTGGCCAGCCAGAGTTTGTTCGCAATAGAAGGATGCTGGGTTTATTCGCTCTT
The DNA here is from genome assembly GCA_028818225.1 of Gammaproteobacteria bacterium. GTDB lineage: Bacteria > Pseudomonadota > Gammaproteobacteria > Pseudomonadales > Pseudohongiellaceae > UBA9145. The sequence continues at coordinate 21,388 of JAPPOG010000059.1, forward strand.
TTTTACGCGACGGTGCACCTGTTAGTGTGGATGACTTTTATTTTGGGCTTTCGTTGGTTCGCCATTGTCGAGGAGATTGTTGAGCGACCTTATATTACCGTTGGTTTTACGGCATTTATGATTATGGTGGCGCTGGGCCTTACCTCGCCAAAGGCTATGGTTCGGAAACTGGGTAAGAACTGGAAACGTCTGCATCGGCTGGTATATGTGGCAGCTGTTCTCGGGGTAGTCCATTTGCTCTGGATTTTGCGTACTGATGTGAGCGAAGCCGTGCTCTATGGTTCGATCGTCTTTGTCTTGCTAGGCTATCGATTCATACAGTATTTGAATAAAAAAAGAAGGGCAGTGGCTTGAAACAATCCCAAGGCTTTTCTAAGCTCTCTAAATCCCTTGCCTGATGGCAGCCAGCGCGTATAATACGCCCGCTTTCTGCCAATAGAGCAGGGCGGACAGGAAGCAAGATCCTGCAAGCTATGAAAGACCACTGGTTTTTCTAATAAGGGGCCATAGCTCAGCTGGGAGAGCGTCTGGTTTGCATCCAGAAGGTCTGCGGTTCGATCCCGCATGGCTCCACCAAACATAGAAAAGGGTAATCGCCAAGCGATTACCCTTTTTTTGTGCACTGACATCCTCGTTTAAAGTTCGGTATGTACAGGGTTAGCTACTTTGGCGAAGCCCTATACAGGTCTTATAAACTGCAACCATGGCTTTTGCCCTGGCAGCCATTATATTCCTCGCGGTCGCACAGGCTCCCGCTGACTGTGTGGATCCCGGGCAGGGTAATTGGACGCAAATGGTGATTTGAGGTTCACCCGGGGGTTGGGCCATTGCTCTGTTTTCCGAGCCGGTAGTAAATATCGCCATAGCAGTGAATGCTGCTATGAAAGTGAATTTACATAAATTTTTCATGACTTCTCCACTTGTAAGTCGTGTTAATAATTAAGAATTAGTATTGCTAATAATATCCATTTCCAAAAGCTGATACCTTGCGAAATCTCAAGCAATTTAGCTAATGGAAGAGATTAATAATGTAAGCAAAAATGCTTGGATTTTAGTCAGGAAGCCTCATTCTGATAGACTGCTGACTATGCTCATTGCAAAGCTAAGAAATCAATTGCTGAATATTTTCATTCTGCTGCTTGTTATTGCTTGCGATACTGCGGTTCAACAAGCAAATAGCCCAAATTCAATCCTTATTACAAATGCATTGCTGATAGATGGTACAGGTGCATCTGCTCAATCTGGCGACATCAGGATAGAAGGTGAGCTAATTATTAACCTCGGCGACCTGGAACCTATTCCGGGAGAAACCATGATCGATGCTGGTGGTCTGGTTTTAAGCCCGGGATTTATCGATACCCATAGTCACCATGACAGGGGGCTTGCTGAAAACAGGGATGCGCTACCTCTTCTTAGCCAGGGGATAACCACTGCTGTTTTTGGCCTGGACGGGTCTCATCAGTACCCTCTTTCGGATTTTTTTGCTGCCTATGAAAGTGAACCGGCCTCGATAAACATCGCCTCTTACGCTGGCCATAACACTCTGCGTGAGCATTTCATGACTAATCCCTTTTCGCCGCAGCCTTCTGATCTGGAGCTACAACGAATGTTAGATGCACTGCAATCAGAACTAGCCAGTGGTGCTTTAGGATTGTCATCGGGACTTGAATATGAGCCTGGGATGTATTCGGAACTGGAAGAGCTTGTCATCTTGGCACAAATTTCTGCAGATGCGGGCGGTCGCTATAGTTCCCATATTCGTTCCGAGGATCGAACAGTCTATGAAGCCATCGATGAATTGTTAGAGATTGGCCGCCAAACAGGAATACCGATACATTATTCGCATATGAAGCTTGCTGGTCAGGCTTTCTGGAATGAGGCAGCCAATGTAAAACGCATCCTGAATGAGGCACGAGTTGAAGGGGTACTGATAACCGGCGACATCTATCCTTATTTGTACTGGGGATCGACCATTTTTGTTTTGCTTCCAGATAGGAATCCAGACAACCTTGCCGAAATTGAGTTTGTTCTCGATCAACTTGCTCCAGCTGATGGCATTATCTTTACTCGCTTTGAACCCAATCCCGGCTATGTTGGATTATCTATCGCCGATATTGCGAGGCTACGGGAAACAAGTGAAGTACTCACCATGTCTCACTTGATGAAAGAAGCTAATGCCTGGAGTGATGCCAATGGTGGGCAATCCGCCGAAGCCATTATGGGCCGATCCATGCAAGAAGCTGACATTGCCGAACTGATGAAGTGGGAATTTGCCAACATCACTTCCGATGGTGGTTTTACCGGCCATCCCAGGGGCCGCGGTGCGTTTACCCGGATACTGGCTCGATATGTAAGAGAACTGAATGTGCTGTCACTGGAAGAGGCGATTCGAAAAATGACCTCCCTCGCAGCTCAGTCATTGGGTCTTGATGATCGGGGTATGCTAATGCCAGGCATGAAAGCCGATATGGTGTTATTCAATCCGGACACCGTGCAAGATCATGCCACGATTGATGAACCACAACTGTTGTCGTCAGGTATTGAGATCGTCTGGGTGAATGGACAAATTGTGTATGATAATGGCGCGACTACCGGCAACCGATCCGGCCAGGTAATTAGGCGGGCTGAAAACCCTCGCTGATTGCTTTCAACCAAAATTTCCTGATGAGGATTTAGAACAATGTCTCTCACAAATCCTGAATTGATCAAGCCGCTGTTCACGCTTTCACGTCAGCTAGTCAGTATGACAAGTTTCGCTTTGCTATGCACAGTTCCTGGAACAGTTCTGTCTGCGGAATACAATCAACAGATCGACGAATTATTTACCGACATTGCAGCTGATGCACCCGGTTGTAACGTAGGAGTGGTTCGTGGTGGAGAGTTCATACATAAAGCCGGTTATGGCCTGGCGAATTTGGAATTGGATGTGCCTCTGGATAGCGACAATGTGCACCGCATGGGCTCGGTCTCTAAACAATTTACCGCGCTGGCAGTGCTAATTCTTGTTGAAGATGAATTAATCGATCTGAATGCCAGTCTCCATCGATATATTCCAGGCCTTCGCGACTATGGCGCCGATGTCACGGTTAACCAGGTGCTGGGGCATATCGCCGGCATGGCAGATTATGATTTCATCAGTTCCGGTAATGATGATGAAGACGTCGCGGGCGGTTTGAATATTAAATCAGCTGCAGGTGGGGCATTCAGGCTTGGCAACGAGGATTACCTGACTATCGAAGAGTTTTTTGATGTGGTCAAGCAAGCAGGTTTACGTCATCCGCCTGGAGAAAAATGGGAGTACAGCAATCTTGGTTATTTCCTGCTTTCGATGTTAGTGGAAGAAGTCTCTGGTCAATCCCTTAGAGATTTTTCGGAGCAGCGTATATTCGCTCCCCTGGGAATGAATAACAGCTTCTTCAGCGATGACGCGACTGAAATTGTTAAGAATCGTGCCTACGGTTATTCGCGAAATGAAGCAGGTGCTTATGTGACAGACATGACTAACCTGTTCTGGGTAGGTGACGGTGGTTTGCATACGAATCTCGATGACATGTTGCTATGGGATCGTTACCTGAGAAATCCGACTATCGGAAACAGTCCTCCAGAATTACTGGAACTCTTTAATACGCCCAACAGTTCACTGCCGGCGCGTGATGCATTGTATGCCAATGGGCAATTTATCACTGAAACTGACCTTGGTATTTCCTACTTTCATAGCGGCGGATGGCTTGGTACTACTACCTGGTATGGGCGACTGCCGGAACAGGATTTTTCTGTGATGATAATGTGTAATGACGTGAGTTTGCGCCCGGCAGACTACTATGACGAAATTATCGAGATTTTCTTTGGAAACGGCTAAAAACAAACGCCAAAAAAGCAAATAATCATTCAATAATGGCGTGTAGAGAGATGGCAAATAAACATAAAGCCAATCGATTTGTATTAAACCTACTAAGATATCCTTTATATATTGAGAGTATTTCTGTAATTATTCTTTTCTGGGTATTGGTGGGTTGTTATGCGCTAGTTTACATTGCAGTTTCTTTTATTCCACATGAAATTACTGCGGGATTTCTGGATTCAATTGCTGGGAGCTCATTGCTTTGTCTGACAGGTATAGTGTGAGGTCGATTACGGCACAAACAGGCTTTGTCGAGGTTTTGAAATCTCGGCAACCAAGGAGATTCGAATGAAACACTCAAAGATTACTAAGTTTATGGTTATGTGTGGCTTTCTTATCTTGGGCACCCACTTGGTGGCTCAGGAAAGTAATTTTGATACTCCAATGCTGGATTTTGGTGTGCCGGATTTACAGGGTATCTGGTCCTATGAAACCCGGACCGGCCTACAGCGACCGGATCAATATACCGAGCTGGAGATCGATGAAGAAACCATGTTGGCGACATTGGAGCCAACGGATGTCATCCTGGATGATTTTCAAAATTTCGGCACCAATCGACAAAATGATCCGGACAATGTAGGTGGTTATCCGCCAGAATATTTCAGTATTGGGACAGCATTGGCTTTAATCGATGGTAAATACCGAACTTCAATCATTGTCGATCCTCCCGATGGCCAGATTCCCTGGCGTGAGCAAGGCTGCCAGATTCGTCGGCTGCAAGGCCGCGATGTATTTGGATTTCCTGAGTCACTCGGTCGCTGTGATGGGCCA
>JAPPOG010000016.1 GCA_028818225.1 Gammaproteobacteria bacterium
AAATAGAACTTATAATTTTCATCAAATTTTTCTTCTGTGATATTTGCATCATCTCTAAAATAATCCCAGTTGTGACAAACATAGGAAAATCTTTTACCTGAAGTCTCTATTCCAGTTGGGTTAAACTCTTCGTAATCTTTCCATTCGCTTGGCTTAGCACATCCTTCAATTGCCTTGAATCTCCACGACCACCAATATGGATTTTCCTGGATCAATTCTATTAGTTTCATGTCGCATGTCAGATTCTCAGGCTTGTATGTTCTGCCATGAAAAAGAACGCCTGCAAGGATCTCGGGCAAATCATTTTTCTTTATTTCCTTCTTCGTTCGATACCCAAAGCCAGCAGCTTCTTTTCCGCCATTAGGCCCTATATTTATTAATCTAAATGTATCTGTGACCAAATGCTTTTTAATTCTCTCTTGATGAAAACCATTTTTATCCGTGCCTGCCCTAATCCCGACATAAACTAATCTCCAATGGCCAGTAATCTTTTCTGCAAAAAAATATATACCTCTTCCAGTTGAGCCTTCAATTTCATTATTTATAACCTTTGAATAAAAAGAGAATGGGTGTCCCTCTTTGGGTCTTGGGTTATTTATAGGCTCTAAAGAAAATAAGTCTGAAAACTTAAACGATGTTAAGGTTACGTTTGAGTTCATCTATTTCTTCAAATCTTTAAGGTGTTTTTCAATAGTTTTAAATTGCCAAGCATCTCTCGTATTCCTTTCAACTTCATCCCATTCAAGGATATCCATAAATTCATCCCTATCATGTTCGTCTTGTCCCCATGCATTCCATTCATACTCTACCATTTCTTCTTCAAGTTGGCTCCAATCCTCATCAGTAGGCTCTGAGACATATATTGATGACCCATCATTACTTGAATCGATTAGATAAAGAGCGATACCAACATGCCATCTTAGAACTACCGGAATAAAGAGATCATATTGATCATCTTCAAGAGTGTTTCTTAAAAAACTAATGATAGCTTTAGCAAAATCCAGGCTATTTTCCCCAACACGATCTGTTCCTAGGCTTAAATTCTCCCCATAAGAAGTGATAAATGACAAGGATCCTGATTTAGCATAATTGGGTATTATGCTCGCAAGCTCCATGCCAATATTATTTTTGGTAAATATTTCCCTTAGCTTCTTTTTGTTATTCGAATCTATCCAGCTCAAATCAAAAACAAGGTCTAAATTTCGCTTAATATTTCGTTTTATTACCCTTTTATTAAAAAAATCCTCAATGCTTATCGCGTCCATAAGACTGATCCTTATCTGTAAATTTCAACTAATTCGTCGATGGGTCCCTTGAAGGCCCCAGCCATTAGACACTCCGAGGAATTAACAACTGCAGGCACAAATAAGACCATATTATTAGCGAAAATTCAGCAGGGATGCGGGTTGTAACAGCACTCTTGGGAAGAGAGGTAGTTCGATGTTATTCAAGAATGGTACCAGCGGGCGGACTCGAACCGCCACGCCCGTGAAGGCAATGGATTTTGAATCCATCGTGTCTACCAATTTCACCACGCTGGCACAGATTCGTTTTTAATTTGCTGATTCCAAATTTGTCTCTGCCGAATTGGAATCAATTGCACGGAGCCCCTGATAATACTGGGTTTGCCGCAGGCTGCCATTATACCAATTGAAGTATTTGGCGCAATCAAACCTGAATTCTCAGCTTGAGTGCTTTATCTCATGAACCTATTTATATAGGCTTCGCTGTCTATTAAATACGAACCAGAAACTATGCGCGTCAGCGAATTTAATTATGTGCTGCCAAGTGATTTAATCGCTGATTATCCCTGTGAAAATCGAAGCGCCAGTCGATTACTATGCCTCGATTCCAACAGCGGTGAAATTTCTCACCAAAAATTTTCTGATCTACTTGCTTATCTTAAGCCAACGGATTTGCTGGTTTTCAATGACACGAAAGTAATCCCAGCGAGGTTTTTTGGCGAAAAAGAATCTGGTGGCAAGGTCGAAATCCTCGTGGAGCGAATACTTCCAAATAACAGGTTGCTCGCTCAGATCAAAGCGAGCAAGGCACCAAGACCCGACAGTAGAATTGTTTTCTATGAAAAAGAAACAGGCAACAAACTGGAATCCGTATCCGCCAGGATTGTGGCCAGGAATGAAGGCTTCTTCACTATTGAGTTTGATGCATTAGTTAATATTGCAGCAGATTTGTTTCCCCAGGGTCATATGCCTCTTCCTCCATATATAAAAAGAAAGGATGAGAGTCTCGATGAATCTCGATATCAAACTGTCTATGCCAGAAATGAAGGCGCAGTAGCAGCCCCTACTGCTGGACTCCATTTTGATGAAAAGTTATTAGCGCAAATAGCAAATAAAGGAATTGGAGCCGCATTCTTAACTCTTCATGTGGGAGCTGGGACCTTTCAACCTGTTCGTGTGGAAAATATTGAAGATCATCAGATGCACAAGGAGCTAATTGAAGTCAGCGCCAAGGTTTGCGAGAAAGTAAATGCCTGCAAGGAAAAAGGCGGTAGAGTTATCGCTGTTGGTACTACCAGTGTGAGAAGTTTGGAGGCCGCAGCAGAGAATGGAAAACTAATGCCCTGTTCCAGGGAAACAGATATTTTTATTTATCCGGGTTACAGGTTTCAAGTTGTCGATGCCATGATTACCAATTTTCACTTGCCCGGGTCCACGCTGCTTATGTTGGTTAGTGCTTTTAGCTCAAAAAGAATGATACTTGACGCTTATTCACAAGCAATACAGCAGCGTTACAGATTCTTTAGTTATGGCGATGCTATGTTTATCTATTAGGGAACAAAGGACGGATCATTCTCTTGGCAGCAAGTTCGGATTGCAGCCGCTTATCTCATCTTGCACTATAATCTGATATACTGCGCGGCCCTAGAGATTACTATAAACCTGGGTTGTCAGGCCCTGACTAACAGAAGGATCACTGAATAATGAAAGCACCTGTGCGTGTTGCTGTCACTGGGGCAGCGGGACAAATTAGCTACTCTCTCCTGTTTCGAATTGCTGCCGGAGAAATGTTAGGAACTGACCAACCGGTCATTCTCCAATTACTTGAAATTACACCTGCCTTGGAAGCATTGCAGGGTACTGTCATGGAAATCGAAGATTGTGCATTTCCCCTAGTGGCCGGCATTGTGCAAAGTGATGACCCTGAAGTGGCCTTTAAAGATGCAGATTATTGTCTTTTGGTGGGCGCTCGTCCCCGCGGGCCGGGAATGGAGCGAAAGGATTTGTTACAGGCGAACGCCCAGATTTTTTCGGCCCAGGGTTCGGCTATTAACAAAGTCGCCAGCCGTGATGTAAAGGTACTGGTTGTAGGTAATCCGGCGAATACTAATGCATTAATTGCCTATCGCAATGCGCCAGATTTGAATCCAGGTCAGTTTACGGCAATGACGCGCCTGGACCATAACCGCGCTATCGCACAATTGGCGAATCAGACCGGTAAGCACAATACCGATGTCGATGGCATGATTATTTGGGGCAATCATTCTGCCACCCAGTATCCTGATATCCATCATTGCACTGTGTCCGGGCAAAACGCTTACGATCACGTAAGTCAAGACTGGGTAACTTCAGATTTTATCCCAACGGTGCAACAGCGCGGTGCGGCGATTATCAAAGCCCGTGGATTATCCAGCGCAGCTTCTGCCGCCAATGCAGCCATCGAGCATATGCGTGACTGGGCTCTTGGCACTGCAGGCAAACGTGTCAGCATGGGTGTGCATAGCGATGGTAGTTACGGAGTAGAAGAAGGACTTATCTATTCTTTTCCAGTTACCTGTGAAGCTGGAACCTATTCAATCGTTCAGGGATTGGATATTAATGAATTCAGTCAGGACTTAATGAACAAAACTGAGCAGGAATTAAAAGAAGAGCAAGATGCTATTGCAGATTTGCTTCCCTGATTAAGCAAGAGCCGCATGCAGCTCGCGAGCTATGAACACTACATCTCTCGCAACAATACAGCGCAGCCAATTTTGGATTTTCCAGCTAAGTGGATGGACAGTCTGGGTGGTTATTCTCTTGATACTCACCTGGCAGTTCGTTCCAATCCAACCGGGGTTCAGGTATTTATTGCCTTTTCTACCGGTCTATTGTGCGAGTGCCTTGGCAGGCATAGTTCTGACCTCTGGATTGCGTCACTATTACCGCCTGGTATGGGAGAAGGGCTGGGGTATCAGGCTGGGAGTGGCTATCGCCGGCTCTTTTTTAGCGGCCTTAATCTGGCAGCCTTTCCAGAATTACGTCAATTTTCTTCCTTTTGGTGAGCCATTAAATTTGCGCGAAGCCACATTCAATGATCTCTTTGATAATCTCTTTGTAATTTCTTACCCAATAATGCTGCTGTGGTCTGGTATCTATTTCAGTATCAAGTACTACCAGTTGTTTTTGATAGAGCGAGAGAGAAGTTTACGCTCGGAAGCGTTGGCTCATGAAGCACAGCTACTAATGCTGCGATATCAGCTAAATCCCCACTTCCTGTTTAACACGCTCAACGCAATCTCCACTCTGGTGCTAACTAAAGCCACGGAGCAAGCCAATGAGATGCTTACAAAGTTGAGCAAGTTCCTGCGTTATTCCCTGGATCATTCTCCTTTGGACAGGGTAAGTCTTGCTCATGAGCTGGCAACTTCCGGACTATATCTGGATATTGAGAAGGTACGCTTCGCCGACCGCCTGAAATTAGAATTCGATATAGAACCCGAAGCGGAGTCGGCGCTGGTTCCTACCATGTTGTTGCAGCCCATAATTGAGAATTCAATCAAACATGGCATCACCAATAATGAAGAAGGTGGCACTATAAGCATAAAGGCCCGAAAGAAAGGGAGATTGTTGACTCTGGAAGTAACCGATGATGGGCCAGGGTTGTCGGATAAAGGTACGGGTGAAAAATTGTCGCTTTCAAAAGGGGTAGGTATCAGTAATATTAGGAATCGTCTGCAAGAAATTTACGGCGACGATCACGAATTAATGTTTACTAATGCAGAGCCAAGAGGGCTCGCGGTAATGGTAGTAATTCCCTATGACGCACAGTGATTCAGGCAAATTGAAAGCTATTATCGTCGATGATGAGGAGCTGGCCCGCCAGGGATTGTCTATGCGGTTGGAGCAGTACGATGAGATTGAGGTAGTACAGGAATGTCAGAATGGCAGGGAAGCGATTGAAGCGATAATAGAGTATGAGCCTGATATTGTTTTTCTCGATATTCAAATGCCGGGTATGTCAGGATTTGAATTGATCAGCGAAGTGCAGGGCGATCTCATGCCGATGGTAATTTTTGTTACTGCTTACGATGCCTTTGCAGTGGATGCATTCAAAGTACATGCAATCGATTATTTATTAAAGCCTGTAGAAAGTGAGCGATTGGCTGAAGCCATTGATCGCGCGAAAGCAAACAAAGCACAGGAAGAGGCTGTTAACGAAAAGGAGAAACTCCTGGAACTTGCGGTTTCGGTCACTGGAAAATCTGCTGCTGCAATTAGTGAGCTTTTGGAGAGCGGCGAAGATATAGTTGAGCATGCTGACCGGCTTCCTATCAAAGATGGGTCTTCAATTACATTTGTGCCAGTCAGGGATATAGATTGGATTGATGCGGCCGGAGACTATATGTGTGTGCATGTAAGGGGTGAAACCCATATCATGCGCACGACGATGAAAGAATTAGAGGCGAAACTCGACCCTTCAATTTTTCAACGGGTTCACCGATCCACTATTGTGAATCTGGAACGGGTCGAAAAAGTGTCATCTCACATTAACGGCGAATTTCACCTGACTTTAAGCTGCGGTTCATCTTTAAAGATGAGCAGGTCCTATAAAGAAAAGGTAAAGCACTTTTTCTAGGAATTAGTTGTGTTGAATGTGATTCAGTGGCAGTTCAGTAGAGTTCACCACCTCCCGCAACATAAAACTCGAATGAACGTCTGAGACACCTTCGATGCGAGTAATCTTGTTTAACAGGAATTCCTGGTAGTACTCCATGTCTGGAACTACAACTTTCAACTGGTAGTCTGCAGACTGGCCGGTAATGAGCAGGCACTCGATAACTTCTGGATAGCTCATCACTTTTTTCTCGAATACGTCAAAGCGGTCGGGGGTGTGTCGGTCCATACTGATCTGGATCAGAGCGGTTAGTTTCAGGTCGAGCTTTGACGCATTAAGCAAGGTAACCTGCCGATCGATAATGCCGGCATCTTCCAGTTGCTTGACTCGACGGGCGCAGGGAGAGGGGGACAGTCCAATTTTATCGGCTAATTCCAGGTTTGTTATTGCGCCGTTCTTCTGGAGCTCCTGCAGAATGCGTTTGTCCAGCTTGTCTAGCATGGTTGGGAAATCTCTGATTGGGTAGTAAACTCATTTTATCTATATTATTG
>JAPPOG010000021.1 GCA_028818225.1 Gammaproteobacteria bacterium
GCCTGTAGCTGGCCGCTGAGAAAAGCTGTAAGTAGCGCAATTAATCTATACTTGATTAACACTGTTCGGCTTTCCAAGAAAAATAGCAATATTACTATCAATAACTTATACCAAGGGTTCTGGCAATAAGCGGTTTACAAAAAAGCTAGAAGATTCTCAATACTATTCTATCATTAAGGTATACGTTACGAAAAAATTACCTTGAGAATAGTGATCCGCAGCGCAAAACTACTACTTATGCAAGTTGGGGTGGTACATCCTTCTCTATTGCTTGCTGCCACCCTGGATTTTGCCTCCGCGATCCATACACTGTTTCGGAAAATGCTTCTACCTTCGATGTGACCATAAATCGCTCTGGAACTTCCAATTATGCTTCTTCTGTTACTGTAAAAACCACAGATCAAACCGCCATTGCGGATGAAGATTATCAGAATATCTCGACGGTATTAAACTGGAACGTAGGAGAGACTGAGTCTAAAACAGTTACCATTTCTATCCTCGACAATTCTATTGTCAATGCCAACAAGACCTTTCAGATAGATCTAATAAACCTCGTTGGCGATGTGGCTGGCTATGTGAGTACTGCACCGTTTAACAGTGAGGAGTTTATCTATTATCTCGGTGAATTTTCAGGTGTGTCCAATGTTGAGCAACAAAACTATGGGCTCACGACATTCGCTTTCGGCACAGAAACCATCACGGCGCTTGCGGACTATCTCGTGAGAAGAGTAGCGGAGTTTGATGATTCGATGGTGGGAGTTAGTGCTGCTGCCGACGCAGATGGTGATGGCATTGATAATTTAAAGATGACCCATTCAAACGGCGATGAGCAGTGCTTTTTTGTCAGGTGATCAAGCCCGGAAATATCTTATTGGCGATAACTTCCATCGAGAATCGCCTGCCACCACTGCTCATTTTCTAGGTACCAATCAACAGTCTTGTTTAAGCCAGATGCGAAATCCTCGCGCGGCTGGTAGGCAAGCTCGTTGCTTATCTTGCTGGCATCGATGGCGTAGCGGGTGTCATGCCCGGGCCTGTCTGCTACAAAAGTTATCAGCTGTTTGGCATCGCCCCCCTTGGCACAGGATGAATCAGGAAACTTCTCGGTTAAGCTGGAACTTGCACTGAATCGATTATTCATCGTCTCACAGAGCAGTGTAACTACATCGATATTGGTCCATTCATTATTGCCACCAATATTATATGTATCACCATGAGTACCCTGTTTAATTACCGACTCGATTCCTCGACAGTGGTCGTCTACATAAAGCCAATCACGCACCTGCTTACCGTCACCGTATATCGGAAGCGGCTTCCCGTTAAGTATGTTTAATAAACACAGTGGAATTAGTTTTTCGGGGAACTGGTAGGGCCCATAATTATTAGAGCAATTGCTGGTAGTAACATTAAGCCCGTAAGTGTGGTGATAAGCTCTAACGAGATGATCTGAAGCAGCCTTACTCGCAGCGTAAGGTGAATTAGGCGCAAAAGGCGTAGTTTCACTAAAGGCACGGTCATCAGCAGCAAGCGTGCCATAGACTTCATCTGTCGAGACATGATGAAACAAATGCTGAGACAGGGATAATTCGTCTACCCAGATTTCTTTTGCAGCTTTTAACAGGTTGTGAGTACCTACAATATTAGTTTCTATAAATGCATCCGGTCCGCTAATAGATCGATCCACATGACTTTCCGCAGCGAAATTGACGATTGTGTCTATCTTGTTCTCAGTTATTAGCTTTCTTACAAGCTCAGAATCAGCAATCGACCCCTGAATAAATTCAAGTTTGTTTGAACTTATCAACTCATTAATGTTGGACAGATTTCCAGCATAGGTTAGTGCGTCTAAAACGACGATCTCATCATCCGGGTTTTCTTGCGCCCAATAAATTACAAAGTTGGAACCAATAAAACCTGCTGCGCCTGTGACTAATAGATTCATTATCTAGTGATTCGCGATTGTCTGAACTACTTTCCTGAGACTCTCTCGCCAGGGCTCTGGTTCGATGGAAAACTTAAGCTGTGTTTCCAAAGTATCCAGAACACTGTAAGCCGGTCTGCTTGCGGGTGTCGGGTATTGCACTGTAGGGATCGAATTTATGGGAATGGCTGTCTCTAGAATTGCCGCTTCCATGCCTTGTTGTTGAATTTCCAAGGCAAAATCATACCAACTAATTCCTCCCTTATCACTCCAGTGGAAGATTCCACACTTTTCATCTGATTCCACTATTTTGAAAAGCAAACGGACTAATGAGTAAGTCGATGTTGGCGAGCCGACCTGATCGTTGACCACATTGAGTTCTTCACGCTCTGCCATGAGTTTTAACATGGTTTTCACAAAATTCGACTGAAAGGGCGAATACAACCACGATGTTCTTACGATAATGGAATTCTCAGGGTAACTACTCAGTATCGCCTGCTCTCCTGCCACTTTACTCTGCCCATAGACTGAAATAGGTTTGGTTTCATCATGGGTTTTATAGGGGGAGCCCTTGCTACCAGAAAAAACAAAGTCGGTAGATATTTGAATAAACCGGCATTGATGTTCACGGGCCCATAGTGCGAGATTTACCGCGCCTTGTTGGTTGACCTTAAACGCCTGCTCACGTTCTTCCTCTGCGCGATCCACCGCAGTATAGGCCGCGCCATTTATGATTAGCGCTGCGGGACGATTCGCCAGGAATTCCTGTATGGCATCGGTAGAGCTAATATCCATTTCCTTGATATCAGCACAGCACAGTTCATACTCATCCCGTAACGGAGCGTCTTCCCAGAGTTCTTGAAAAGTCAGTCCGAGCTGGCCTTTAGCACCAGTTAGTACAATTTGCTGCTGAGTCACTGAAAGAGGGACGCGTTGGCAAAAGAATTGGCATTCTTATCTTTATCAGAGAGCAGCGGATCAGATTCCATAATTGGCCAGTCGATGCCAATATCCTCATCGTTCCAGAGCAGGCTGTAATCGTCTTCCGGATGGTAATACTCGGTGCATTTGTAAGCGAGTTCCGCGAAATCAGAGAGCACGTAAAATCCATGGGCGAAGCCAGCCGGCGCCCATAGCTGTTTCTTGTTTTCCCCTGATAAAACAGTCCCTACCCATTTACCAAAATTTTCAGAACCTTTGCGAATATCAACAACTACATCGAATACTTCACCACTTAATACCCGAACAAGTTTTCCCTGTGGGAACTGTAATTGATAATGTAGTCCTCGCAGCGTCCCCTTCTTCGACTTGCTTTGATTATCCTGAACAAAGTTTATGGAGGGGTCTACTTCTGCAAAATGAGACAAACGAAACGACTCCATGAAATAGCCTCGATCATCTCCATGGATGATAGGTTCGAAAATAAGAACATCAGGAATCGATGTTTTAACAATATTCATAAATGGTGATTTTCATTGGATCAACGATCTTCCAGCAGCCCAATGAGATACTCGCCGTAACCGCTCTTGTCCAGCTCGTCTGCCAGAACTTGAAGTTGTTTGTCGTTGATAAATTCTTGCCGCCAGGCAATCTCCTCGGGACAACCTATTTTAAGACCCTGCCGCTCTTCCAATACTCTTATAAAGTTTGCCGCATCCAGCAGGGATTGAGTCGTCCCGGTGTCCAACCAGGCGGTGCCACGATCGAATAACTCAACCCGTAACACATTCCTTTCCAGATAAACCTTATTAACATCGGTGATTTCCAGTTCACCCCTTGCTGACGGCTGGATCGACTTGGCCACTTCGACCACGTCACTGTCATACATGTAAAGCCCGGTTACTGCATAATGGGATTTCGGTTGAACGGGCTTTTCTTCCAAGTCCACTGCTTGATTGTTATCATCGAGTACTACCACTCCGTAACGCTCAGGATCGTTAACATAATAAGCAAAGATACTGGCCCCTGCTTGTTGTTCTACTGCGTTTTTGAGGGTATCTTCGATTCGGTTTCCATAAAAAATGTTGTCCCCCAGAATTAGACAGACTCTGCTGTCGCCGATGAATTCTTCACCAATCAAGAAAGCTTGAGCCAGACCTTCCGGTTTAGGTTGCTCGGCATAGCTCAGCTCTAATCCCCAGTTTTGACCATCACCCAAGAGCGACTGGTAGTCTGCTGCATCTTCCGGCGTTGTGATAATGAGAACTTCACGAATACCCGCCTGCATTAATGTAGACAGGGGATAATAAATCATTGGTTTATCGTATACCGGCATGAGTTGTTTACTGACAGCCAGTGGCATTGGATGTAAGCGGCTGCCACTTCCTCCTGCCAGAATTATTCCTTTAGTCATGTACGATTACTTTATACCAACTTGATGCAAGAACATTGTTCGTTTATGCGACGTGCAGTCTTCAATCTATAAGTTTCTGTTTACTATTAATGGCAGTTGCTTGAAAAAATTTTCTTGCGGCTCAAATTCTAGTTCGGAATAAACCTGGTCATCGTTAGAGACACTATCGCCAACAAGATTGTTATAGGTTCTCAAGTTTATGCCACTGATTGCTGTTCTGACCTTAAACATCGCCAGGATTCTTCCCAGGAGCCCTGCCGTGGCAGCCGCAACGTATAATAGCACACGGGGCGAACGCCTAGTGGGCCTTTTCTTCTGTAAATTCCGGTATATTTCAGCCTCGATTTCCAACAATTTGTAGGGCTCCTTTTCAGCCACCACGAAGCATTTATCCGCTGCCTTGGGGTGATTGATAGATAGCACTATTAGCCTGGCAAGATCCTCCACGCTAATAAGTGAAAACCTTGTATCGACTGCAGGCAAGGCAGGCAGGATGCCTCTTTTAATCCAGCCTATCATCTTGGCGATATTGCCCTTCATGCCCAACCCATAAACATTTACGGGCCGCAGAATCGTATAGCTGGTAGCTGATGCTGCGCACAATCCTCTGAGGGCAAGCTCGGCTTCATACTTGGCTCGCCCATAAGCAGTCGCGTTATCGTCTTCAGCGGCCTGGGCCAGGGCGCTGCTAAGAAATATGATTCTTTTAACCCCTGCCTCTACAGCCACTCTAAACAAGCGTACTGCACCGATAGAATTGATATCACGCAATTGTTGCTGAGACACATTGTTAACGTGGGCAATGCCGGCAAGATGAATGACGATATCAACATTTTCACATGCCTCTTTTAGTGAGTCTTCATCTGAAAGATCGCCGGTGAGAAAATGAAGATTGTTTGCAACATTACTCAGCTGTTCAGTATTTGATGATTTACGAACAAATGCCCGCACATCTTGGCCTTGCTTATACAACTCTTCACAAAGGTGCAGACCAATGAATCCTGTAGCACCGGTAAGCAGTATTTTTTGTTGAGCTTTCTGCATTGATTATGAGTAACGCTACTGTCGAAAAACTTTCCAGCCGTGAGTCCCAAAAAATCGCCAAGCCGATCTGGTAAACATGGCCAGATGAGAGAATCCTTTCCTTGCCGCATTACCACCGCCGTGAATAATCTTCATCGATGGCAGGTAGTCCAGTCGACCGATTTTTGTCGCGCGCATGGAGAGATCAAAATCTTCAAAATAGAGAAAGTATTTTTCATCGAAACCATTAAGCTCTTTCAGCGCCGGTGTTTTACACAGCATAAAACACCCGCTAACAATTGGTATGTCCTGACCTGGTTTTGATTCTGACAGCTCGCGCATTTCAAACCTGGCCAGCCTGTTACGAAACAGTCCTTTCATAAAGCCAGGTATAAATCCTCTCACGAAGAAGGTAAACAAGGACGGATATCGTTTGCACAGGTACTGTTTGTTTCCGGCAGGATCCGCAGCGCTGGGACTGATAATAATAACCTTGTCATTGGCAGCCAGGTACTCAATTCCTCGAAAGAGACTAGTTTCATCGAGCACAACGTCTGGATTCATTAACAGATGATAACTGGCGTCCGTTTTGTCGATGGCGATATTGTGGGCAGAACCGTAACCAATATTGCCATGGCCATGGATAACTCTCAGCTCAATGCCCTCTGCAGTGAAGCGACTTTTATATTCATCGAGAAATTCAAAATTGAGTGTGGTTTCTTCGCTGTTATCGATGAAATAAATCGAAGCACTCAGCCCACTCATTAAACTTTGCACATTGCGCAATGCAGCAAGGAGAGAATCCAGAAGTAATGCTAATTCTACTTTAGGAGTGTGATAACATACGATCGCGACAGAGATTGAGTTTGCAGACTTAGATTCAAGCAAGGGCTGAGTACTGTTGTTATTGTTCTACCAGGCGATCGCCAAAGGGTGTGGAGATAACTCGCATTCCGGGAGGCACATCGTTAGGATCAATTCGTCGCGGCCTGAACCTGCCATTATTTGCCGTCGCATCTGAATCGATCCCAGCGGCATTCTCCCGGG